>NZ_JBVVQL010000013.1:58062-194266 GCF_055811195.1 Mesorhizobium sp. WSM4823 | reverse complement strand
TTCGGATTGGACCCCTATCCGGTGCGCACGGGAACGGACACGGTCGACTATGACATGATCGACAGAGCCGTGGCTGCGGCGGTTGAATCGGGCATCCCGACCAGCAGCATCGTTCCGGTCTACCAGGCATTTGGCGGCGGCAATTGGGAAACTTCCGACGGCGGAAGACATGTCATGCCCACCGCCGAACAGCTGGAAACCATGATCGATCACTGGGGTGCGCTGGTTCAGTCACCCGCCTTCGACTATACCTACAAGTGGGGAACGCAGAACGGCGACACCGCGCTTGAAAGCTCCTCGGCACTGCAAGCCGTCTTCCGCGAGCACAACACCAGCAACACCGGGACCGCCACTGCCGACGCGTCCGATGACGGATCTGGCGCGACTGTCCCTGCCGACGCTAGCGACAGCAGCTCTACTGGGCACGCCGCTTCCGACGATACTACGGGCGATGGCAGTCCCACTGCGACTGCCCCCTCCCAACCGACGGTCAGTGACAATTCTAGTGGGACCGCTTCCGGCGCCACCACCAGCGATGGCAGTTCTGCTTGGGCTGCTTCCCACCACACGACCAGCCATGGCGGTTTTCATGCCCATGGTGATCATGCCCGCGACAGCGTGAGCGAGGGCAGCAGCGTCGACCGGTTGTTGACTGCGATGAGCCAAGCCTTTTCGGGCGGTTTGGAAAATGGGCCTTACGCCAACAAAACGGCCGGCAACGGGTTCGCCCACACCGTCGAGGGCAATGAAAATGTCGGCGCCCATGCCAGCAAGGGCGGCGGCGCCGAGAGCATGTTCGGCCGCAGAGCCAGCGACTCCTTCGACTTCAGCGGACTCCAGGAAAAGCTGCAGGACAAGCCCCACTTCAACCACGACTTCTTCGCTGGCCTCAAGTCGGGAGCGGGCTCATCCGACGCTCTGTCTGCTGGTACGGCTGCGCATGGCCGTTCCGACCATGTCAGCTACGACAGCTCGACCGGATCGCTCTCTCTCGACAGCGATGGGACGGGGGACGCAGCTCAAACGCAGCTCGCCAGCGATTTCCCATGGCAGCATCATTCGCTGTGACCTGAACGAGCTATCGGCAGGAAATTAGATCAGGCCCGGCCTTTGTTCACCTCGAAGAACATTGGCCGGGCCGCCCTCCGTGCCGGCCATCAATTATCCTCTCCAAAAATGCTGCGACGGAATAACGGACATGCTGGTGTAGCGTGGTCGCCCTCCGCAGTTGCTGCTCAAGTCCGGCATCCCCGCGTGCTGTCGTCGAGGCGATCCAAGGCTGACCAGACGCAGCGCTGGGGCCATCTCTACCTCCTGTGTCTGATACGGCCGGGCCGTTCGGGATCTCCGATGGCTGGCCCGCGACTTGCGTCGGTGCTCGTCGTCGGAGTATCGTCCGCTAGGCAGTGGGCTACTTGCATGACATCCGATACTTCTGAGGCCACTTTCATCAAGACAAAGTGCTCGCGGTGCGACGGCCTACGGAATTGCGACGTTCTGGGGCGGCACAGCGAGAGCGGCGGCGACGAGCACGTCGACTGGCACACGCAGTGGTATCTGCTGAGATGTCGAGGCTGCGAGCATGTCTTCGCGCAGAAGGTGAGCACCAACTCCGAGGACCTGTACTACAACGATGGTCCCGACGGATCCTACACTGAGCACGTGGAGGCGGTTACAACCTGGCCTGCTCAGCCCAAGCGCCCTGAGCCGAACTGGTTTAACGGACCCGGCGTCAATCTCGCGTTATTGACCGAGCTTTGGGCCGATAATGCGCGAGGTTTATTCCGCACTCGACGGGGAACTGAATGTGCTCGCTGCCATGGGAATGCGTATCGTATTCGACAAGGCGTCCCTCATTCTCGGAGTCGATCCGGAACTAACGTTCAAAGAGAAGCTGGATAGCCTCGTTGACGAGGACGATCAGCGGAGGCTGGAGACGTTAGTGGATGCTGGCAGCGCATCGGCGTACAGGGGCTGGCGACCGACGACCGACGACCTGAACACCATGATGGACGTGCTCGAGAACTTTATTCACGAGGCGTTTGTTGCGCCGCTTCGTAAGAAGCGCCTCGATGCCAGACTGGCTGCAATGAGGGCGAATGTGCCGGCTAGGCCCAAGGGGGCACGAGGCAAGCAGACTGAGGCGAAAGCGTTGGCCGCCTCCGATTCGCCTGTCATGTCACCCGGAAGTTAGCCTGCTGCTCTGGCAGCGGACCTGCAAGGTGGGGATTAAATAGCTGTTATTTAGGGGGAAAGTTCTGGTACGCCCAAGGGGAATCGAACCCCTGTTACCGCCGTGAAAGGGCGGTGTCCTGACCGCTAGACGATGGGCGCGCTCAGATGTGAGCGCTTATAGTTGCGTTGCACCAAACCGGCAACCCGTCTGCCGCTGCCTGCGACAACTTTTTTCAGTGGCCGCAAAAACCCACATTTTGGGCGATTTATCTCAGTTCCGCGCGGCAATGCATGCCGTCCACAGACGGCGCATTGCGAGCGTCCATAAACGAGAGGAGGAACCAGCTACCGCCGGCGGCGGCAGCGCCAGTTCCAGTCGCGCTCGGGGCCGACGTCGATGTGAACGGATTCGGTGTGGCAGTAGGTGCCGACGCCGCCGCGCCCGGGCATGCTGCGGATATAGCTTGCCAGTTGCGCTTTCGAGACGCCTGGGACCTGAATGTCGGTAGCGGCGCAATACATGTGCAGCGAATTCTTGGCGCCGTTGGCGCGACGATTGCGGGCCGGATCGCGGTAGCCGGAGGTGACGATCATCTTCTTGCCGTAGTGGCCCTCGATCGTCTTCAGCACGCGGACCAGCGACGGCTTGAGGCAGGCAACATCGACATTCTCGGTCTGCTTCAAAAGACCGTTGGGCGCCAGCCGGGCAAGGCCGGCAGCGGATGCCACCTGATAGGCGCCGCCTTCATCTTCGTTCAGATCGACGTCGCTCTCGTCGTCGAGGCCGGACTTGCGCTTGATCTCGAAGAGCGCGGTTTTGCGCACGCCAGGCAGCGCGTCGTCGGTAAAATGGCTGGTATCGCCGATCGAAGCCAGTTGCACCGGCTTTTCAACTGCTTTGGCCGAGGCCAAAGTGATGGTCGGCTTTGCCGCTTCCATCTTGGGCTGAGCGGTCGCCGGTTGCTCGCCCGACCTGTTGTTGACCTGCGGAGCAGGTGCCGCCGAGGCGGGCGTAGCGCTGAACAAGGAGGCGAGAAACCCCTTCTTCTTCGGCGCATAGGCCTGCGGCTCTGCGGCGGTCACATAGACCGGATTGTTCATCGCCGGCGCGGAGGCCTCGGCCTTGGACTTCGGCGCGGCCGTGCCGGCATCGGCCGTTTCTGTCTTCTGCCTAGCAGCGTTGGCCTTCTGCGTAGCCGCGTCGGCCTGCTCAACCGTCTGCGCGGGCTGTTCCTGTGGCTGCGGCGACTGGCCCGCAGTCGCCTCGGCGCCCGCAGGCGCCGTGACAGGGAAGCCGGCATCGGACTTGGCGCCTTCCTGGGGGGCTCCCGCCTGAATTCCAGGCTTGGCCATCGGCACATAAGCGACCTGCTCGGGAAGGCTTGCGTCGCCCTCGGCGGTCATCGTCATTTGTGAAGTCGTCATCTGCGACGACGATTCAGCGGCGACCTGTTGGCTGCCGGAAGCCGAGCTGGTGTCCGCAGCCGAGGCATTGTACCCCGGCATGCCGACGGACAGGGATGGGTCGCTGGCCGAGGTGCAGGACGCCAGGAGCACGGAGAAAAGCGCGGCCGCAATGGCGCGGCGTTCTCCCTTCGCGAGGCGCGATCCTGCTGATTTCAAAACAAAATTCCCCCTCGATGTCCGGCCGGTAAGTCATTGGCGGCGTCGAAACGTTTCGCCGAAATAAATCCTTGTCCCCGAACGGAAACGAGACCTGTGTCAAATCCGCAAGCCCTAAAATAATTCGACGGCTAGAGAAGAATCGGGAGAGCTTGAGGGTTGACGACACCATTTCGCCCTCTTTTACCGGCGCGTCAACTCACCACACATTACAGAAGGTTACACACGCACCTTGACATAGGTGCCCGGCGCATCGCCCAGGGTTTCCATGTGCTTGCCGGGTTTGCGGGCCGGCACACGGGTGTTGTCCCTGGCTTCGATCCAGCGTTGCCAGTGCGGCCACCAGGAGCCGGGATGGTTGGTGGCCTTGGCGAGCCACTGGTCGAAGTCGCCCGCCGGCTTGCCGCCAGTCCAGTAATGATATTTTTGCGCCGCCGGCGGATTGACGACGCCGGCGATGTGGCCGGAACCCGCCATGACGTAGTCGACCTCGCCGCCGAAATATTGCGAGCCGAGGAACACCGAAAGCGCCGGCGCGATGTGATCTTCCTTCGAGGCGAGGTTGTAGACCGGGATGGTGATGTCCTTCAGGGAAACTAAGCGGCCCGCCAGTTCCATCATGCCTTGCGAAAGTCTGTTATCGAGATAGCAATTGCGCAGGTAGAAGGAATGATTGGCCGCGCCCATGCGGGTCGAATCGGCGTTCCAGTAGAGCAGGTCGAAGGGCAGGGGATCCTTGCCGCGCATGTAGTTGTTGACGATATATGGCCAGATCAGGTCGCCCGAGCGCAGCATGTTGAAGGCGGTCGCCATCTTGGTGCCGTCGAGATAGCCTTTCTCGTTCATTGCCTTTTCGACCGCCGCGACCTGCTCCTCGTCGACGAACACCTTCAGGTCGCCGGCATGGGTGAAATCGACCTGCGTGGTGAAGAAGGTGGCCGATTTGATGCGGTCGTCGCCTTCCTGCGCCATCAGCGCCAGCGCCGCCGCCATGAGGGTGCCACCGACGCAGTAGCCGACCGCGTTAACGTCCTTTTCACCGGTCGCCTTTTCGATCGTATCCAGGCCGTATTGCAGGCCCTCCCGGATGTAGGCCTCCCAGCTCTTGGCGCCGTGCCGCTCGTCCGGATTGATCCAAGAGATGACGAAGACGGTGTGGCCCTGCTCGACCGCCCAGCGGATGAAGGATTTTTGCGGATTGAGATCGAGAATGTAGAATTTGTTGATCCATGGCGGGCAGATCAGCAGCGGCCGCTTGAGCACGGTCTCGGTCGCCGGATCGTATTGCAGGATCTCGGCGACATCGCTGCGGCCCACCACCTTGCCGGGCGTCGTCGCCAGGTTCTTGCCGATCTCGAAGGGCGAATAATCGGCCTGCCTCAGTTTCAGGTCGCCCTTTCCGGCGGCGATGTCCTCGGCCAGCATCTTCATGCCGCGCACCAGGTTTTCGCCATTCGAGGCGATGGTCTCGCGAAACAGTTCCGGATTGGTCAGGATGAAATTCGACGGCGAGATGGCGTTGGACACCTGCTTGACGTAGAAGCTGGCCTTGTGGCGGGTATGCTCGTCCAGGCCATCGGCGTGCTCGACCAGCTCGGCCGCCCAGCGCGAGGTGACGAGATAGGCCTGCTTGAGGAAATCGAAGAAAGCGTTGCGGCCCCATTCGGGGTCCTGGAAACGCTTGTCGCCGCGTTCGGGCTTGACCGCGTCTTCGGCATCTTCGCCGCCGGCGCTGAGGCGCTGGATGGAGTTGGCCCAGACGGTCATGTAGCCGGAGAACAGCCGCGTCTGCGCCTCCAGCGCGCGCTGCGGGTCGGCAAGCCAGTATTCGCTGAGCTTGGAGAAGGTTTTCACCATGTCGACGACTGGCTCGGCGACATGGTCGCGCACCTCGCCTTTTTCCCGCGGCTCGGCCCAGGCGGAGGCCGCCTTGCCGGCCTGCTCGATCACGCGTGCCATGTTCAAGGCGAAGCGTTCCGGGTCCTTCACCAGATATTGCTCGACGGTCGAAGGCTGGTCATCTTCCGCTTTGCCCGAATCGGGTGTTTTGGACATGGTGCGCGGGGTTCCTCCCGAAGCGTTTTCTTGACATATTATCATGAGACATCCGACAGGGTCCAACGCGCTCTATGCCGGATGCTAGGGAAACAATATGACGATTAATATTGGCGATAGCGTTTTTTCTTGCACTGATTTTTCCGGCGCTGGTCGTTTTTGCCGCCTGGGCGCGGCAATCGTCCTGCTGGCGGTCGCCGGCTGTTCGAGCACCAACATCGAGCGCCCCACGCCTGTCGCGGCTACCGACGGGCCGAAGGACACCGGCACCTATCCGAACCTGAACATTCCGCCGCAGGTGGCGGCGCAGCAATTCACCGACGCCGAAAAGGCTGCCAAGCTCGCCCAGTTGAAGGGTGACGAGCAGGCGCAGGGCTCGAAGGGCGGTGCGGTCAAGGTGACGAACCCGGCGACGCTGAACGCGCTGGCAAGGCAGCACGGCGCCGATGCGCTGAAGCAGATCGGAGCCAACTGCGATCCCGCCCTCGACCCTACCTGCAAATAAGGTTATATCGCGCGACCGAAAACCACCTCTGGAATTGACCCCACCTCTGGAATTGACCCCACCTCTGGAATTGACATGGAAGAATTTCACAAGGTCCGCCGGCTTCCGCCCTATGTCTTCGAGCAGGTCAACCGGCTGAAGGCCAGTGCGCGTTCGCGCGGCGCCGACATCATCGACCTCGGCATGGGCAATCCGGATCTGCCGACGCCCAAGGCCATCGTCGACAAATTGTGCGAGGTCGTGCGCGATCCGCGCACGCATCGTTACTCCTCGTCGCGCGGCATTCCGGGCCTGCGCCGGGCCCAGGCCAATTACTATGCCCGCCGTTTCGGCGTGAAACTCGATCCGGACACCCAAGTGGTGGCGACGCTGGGCTCGAAGGAAGGTTTTGCCAATATGGCGCAGGCGATCACCGCGCCCGGCGACGTGATCCTGTGCCCCAACCCGACTTATCCGATCCACGCTTTCGGTTTCATCATGTCGGGTGGCGTCATCCGCTCTTTGCAGGTGGAGCCGGACGACGGCTTCATTCCGGCGCTGGAGCGCGGCATCCGCCATTCGATCCCGAAACCGCTGGCGTTGATCCTCAATTACCCGTCGAATCCGACGGCGCAGGTCGCCTCGCTCGATTTCTACAAGGACGTGGTGGCCTTCGCCAAGAAGAACGACGTCATCATCCTGTCGGACCTTGCCTATTCGGAAATCTATTTCGACGGCAATCCGCCGCCCTCGGTGCTGCAGGTGCCGGGCGCGATCGACGTGGCGGTCGAGTTCACATCGATGTCGAAAACCTTTTCCATGCCCGGCTGGCGCATGGGTTTTGCCGTCGGCAATGAGCGGCTGATCTCGGCGCTGACCAGGGTCAAGTCCTATCTCGACTATGGTGCCTTCACGCCGATCCAGGTGGCTGCCGCGCACGCGCTCAACGGCGACGGCGCCGACATCGCCGAAGTGCGCGACATCTACCACAAGCGCCGCGACGTGATGGTCGATGCCTTCAGCCGCGCTGGCTGGACGGTTCCCGCACCCGCGGCGTCGATGTTTGCCTGGGCGCCGATCCCGGAGCCGTTCAAGCATCTCGGTTCGCTCGAATTCTCCAAGCTTCTGATCGAGCACGCCGACGTGGCGGTGGCGCCGGGCGTCGGCTTCGGCGAGCATGGCGACGATCATGTGCGCATCGCGCTGGTCGAGAACGAGCACCGGATCCGGCAGGCGGCGCGCAACATCAAGCGCTTCCTGGCTTCCAGCGCCAAGCAGCCCAACAATGTGGTGCCGCTCGCCGCGCATCGTTGAGTTGTCTGATATCATATCGACCAAATATTTGAGGGGCGTCGCCGGACATGGCTGAAGCGTTGCGTGTTGGAATTGCCGGTCTCGGCACCGTCGGCGCGTCGGTGGCGCGCGTGCTGCGCGACAAGGCGGCGGAACTGACGCGGCAATGCGGCCGCGAGATCGTCGTTTCGGCCGTTTCGGCCCGCGACCGCAATCGCGACCGCGGTGTCGATCTCGGCGCCGCCAGGTGGTTCGACGATCCGGTAGGAATGGCGCAGACCGCCGACATCGATGTCTTCGTCGAGCTGATCGGCGGCGACGAGGGACCGTCACGATCGTCGGTGAAAGCGGCGCTCGAAGCCGGCCGTCACGTCGTCACCGCCAACAAGGCACTGCTCGCCAAGCATGGCGTGGCGCTGGCCGAGGCCGCCGAGAAGAAGGGCGTGTTGCTCAATTACGAGGCGGCGGTAGCGGGCGGTATTCCGGTCATCAAGACGATGCGCGAGGCGATGGCCGGCAATTCGGTTACCCGTGTCTTCGGCATCCTCAACGGCACCTGCAACTATATTCTGACCCGGATGGAAGCCGAGGGCATCTCGTTCGACGCCTGCCTGAAGGACGCGCAGCGGCTGGGCTATGCCGAGGCCGATCCGACCTTCGACATCGAGGGCCACGACACCGCGCACAAGCTGTCGATCCTGACCAGCCTTGCCTTCGGCACGAAGATTGCCGCCAACGACATCTACATGGAAGGCATTTCCAACATCAGTCAGGCCGACATCCGCGCAGCCGGCGATCTCGGCTACCGGATAAAACTGCTTGGCGTCGCACAGCGCACGGAGAGCGGCATCGAACAGCGCGTGCATCCAACCATGGTGCCGACGGCCTCGGTCATCGCGCAGGTGCATGGCGTCACCAATGCGGTGGCGATAGAAACCGACATCCTTGGCGAGCTGTTGCTCTCCGGTCCCGGTGCCGGCGGCAATGCCACCGCATCGGCGGTGGTCGGCGATATTGCCGATATCGCCAAGAGCCGGCCCGGTTTCCAGCACGGTCCGGTTTTCGGCCTGCCGGCGAAGGAGTTGCGACCTTACAAGAAGGCGCAGATGCGCAGCCATGCCGGCGGCTACTTCATCCGGCTGACCGTGCACGATCGCATCGGCGTCTTTGCCGCAATAGCCAAACGCATGGCCGACAACGACATTTCGCTGGAATCGATCGTACAGCATGCAGCCGGGCCGGATACCGCACTGCAGAAGACGGTGATCCTCGTCACCCACGAGACGACAGAAGCCGCGGTGCGCAAGGCCGTCGACGGCATCACCAGGGACGACCATCTGACCGACAAGCCGCAGGTGATCCGCATCGAGCGGGCGGGATAGGGATTTTCTCTTTCTCCTTCAATCGATTGATATTGTTGCGTTTTCAAAAAAGAGCCGCTCAGGTCTTGCTGTTGCCATGGAGCTTTGACACAACCAGCGCGCCTCTGGCGGGAGGCAATGTACCAACGAGGATCTTTCACCGATGAACGTTGCCCAGAACATCGTCGCCGGCCTCGACCGGATACTCACCATGGAGCTGGTGCGCGTTACCGAACGTGCGGCGGTCGCGGCCGCCAGGTTGCGCGGACGCGGCGACGAAAAAGCCGCCGACCAGGCCGCAGTCGACGCAATGCGAGAAGAGCTCAACCGCCTCGCCATCAATGGCACGGTGGTGATCGGCGAGGGCGAGCGCGACGAGGCGCCGATGCTGTATATCGGCGAAGAGGTTGGCTCCGGTAAAGGCCCGGCGGTCGATATCGCGCTCGATCCGCTCGAAGGCACGACGATCTGCGCCAAGAACCTGCCCAATGCGCTGGCCGTCATCGCGATTGCGGAGAAGGGCAGCCTGCTGTTTGCGCCCGACGTCTATATGGACAAGATCGCCGTCGGCCCGGGCTATGCGGACGGCGTCATCGACATCGATGCCTCGCCGGCCGAAAATATCGCCAGCCTGGCCAAGGCCAAAGGCGTGCCGGTGTCGGAGATCACCGCCTGTATCCTCGACCGGCCGCGCCATGGCAGGCTGATCGAGGCCGTGCGCGCCACGGGCGCTGCTATCCGGCTGATCGGCGATGGCGATGTCGCCGGCGTCATCCACACCACCGACCCTGATGAGACTGGTATCGACATCTATCTCGGCGCCGGCGGCGCCCCGGAGGGCGTTCTGGCGGCGGCAGCATTGCGCTGTACGGGCGGCCAAATGCTGGGTCGACTGATCCTCGATACGCCGCAGAAGGTGGAGCGCGCGGCCAAGATGGGCATTTCCGACCCGAAGCGGGTCTACCGCACGCAGGACATGGCGCGCGGCGACGTGCTGTTTGCGGCAACCGGCGTAACCGACGGCAACATGCTGGCCGGCGTCAAGTTCGGCCGCAATTCCATCACCACGCACACGATCGTGCTGCGCTCGTCATCGCGCACGGTGCGCGAGATCAAGGCGCGGCACCAGGATCTGGAAAAGTTCTGATTCGCCAGATTTAGCCGTCGCATATTGTGAGAGCCGTCGCATATTGTGAGAAATGACAATTTTGCAGCCGGCGCGTCATATGACGGGCGAAAACCGTATCTTCCTCGATGTCAGGCAGTCGGCATCAGGTGTTTCCTGGGAACACCGGCTGACCGAGCGGCAGGACATGACTGCGCTTGCCATAGCGCAAGGCTATGGCGTGCCGGATATTGTCGCGCGCGTCCTTGCCGGGCGCGGCGTGACCGCCGAGCAGACCGAGCGGTTCCTTGATCCGACCATCCGCGACCTTCTGCCAAACCCGGCGTCGCTGACCGACATGGACAAAGCCGCTGCCCGCATCGCCGAGGCGGTCGTCGCCAGGGAAAAGGTCGCGATCTTCGGCGATTACGATGTCGATGGCGCGGCCTCGTCGGCGTTGCTCAAGCGGTTTCTCACGCATTTCTGCGTGCCATCGGAGATCTACATACCGGACCGTATCTTCGAGGGGTACGGCCCTAATCCGGAAGCCATGCGCGAACTCGTCTCGCGCGGCGCGACGCTGATCGTTACCGTCGATTGCGGCACCAACAGCGCCGTTTCCATCGACGCGGCGAAGGCTGCCGGCGCCGATGTCGTGGTGCTCGACCATCACCAACTCGGCGGTCCGTTGCCGGCGGCGGCAGCGGTCGTCAATCCCAATCGCGAGGACGACCTTTCGGGGCAGGGCCATCTTTGCGCCGCCGGCGTCGTCTTCCTGGCTCTGGTGCAGACGGCGAAGGTCCTGCGCGGCCGCTTGCCGGATGCAACCCCGCCGGACCTGCTTGGCTTGCTCGACCTCGTGGCGCTGGCGACCGTCTGCGACGTGGTGCCGCTGACCGGCGTCAACCGCGCCTTCGTGGTCAAGGGGCTGCAGATGGCACGCCAGCAGAGGAACGAAGGGCTGGCGGCGCTGGCGCGGGTCTCGCGCATCGGCGAGCCGGTCAGCACCTTCCATCTGGCCTATCTGATCGGCCCGCGCATCAATGCCGGCGGGCGCATCGGCGACGCGGCGCTCGGCAGCCGGCTGCTCGCCACCGACGATCCTGTCGAGGCCCGCACCATTGCCGAGACGCTGGACCGGCTCAATCAGGAGCGGCAGCAGATGGAGCTGGAAATGCTGGCCGCTGCACGGGTCGAGGCCGATGCCGAGCTTGCCGGCGGCAATGGGCCCGCCATCGTCGTTACCGCCAGCTCCAATTGGCATCCGGGCATCGTCGGCCTGCTGGCCTCGCGGCTCAAAGACCATGCGCGCCGGCCAGCCTTTGCCATCGCCTTCAACGCCAATGGCATCGGCACGGGTTCAGGCCGTTCAGTGTCGGGCTTCGACCTTGGCCGGTTGGTGCGCGAGGCTGCCGATGCCGGGCTGATCGTCAAAGGCGGCGGCCATGGCATGGCGGCCGGCATTACCGTGGAGCGGGCGAACCTTGGCGCGCTGAGAGCCTTCTTCGAAGAACGAGCGGCGGCCGACGTGTTTCGGCTGCAAGGCGAAGAAAGCCTGGCGATCGACGGTGCGCTGGCCGCCGAAGGCGCGACGCTCGGCCTGCTCGATGCGCTGGAGAAAGCCGGCCCATTCGGTGCCGGGCATGTCGCGCCGATCTTCGCGCTGCCGCGCCATCGCCTTGCCGATGCAAGGCCGGTCGGCACCAATCACATCCGCGCCGAGTTGCAGTCGGAAAGCGGCGGCCGCATCCAGGCGATCGCGTTCCGCGCTGTCGATACGGCGCTCGGTGAATTCCTGTTCAAGAACAGGGGCAAACCGGTGCATGTCGCCGGTTCACTGTCGGGCAATCACTGGAACGGCAACCGCACGGTGCAGTTCCGCATCGTCGACGCCGCGTTGGCTTGAGCGAGGTTCGCAACAGCCGCCAGCCGTCAAAGTCACTATATCGAGGAACTAAGCCAAAACCGCCTGCAGCCGGGCAAGCTCGCCGATCTGGGCCATCGTTACCTGATAACCTATGCTGATAGCCTCGTCGGCGCGGTGGAATTCGGTCAGGCCGATATGGCTGAGCTTCGGCTGCAGCGACATGTCAGGTGGGTCCCCGGCAAGCCGCGCTCGCGAAATACGATCTTGGATGATGTTGAAGGCCTCGATCATGACGCCGGTGATGCCGAGCCGTGTTTGGTACTGGTGCCCTTCGTCGACGACCAGTTCGCCGGCGCTGTGCTTGATGACGGCAGCGCGGCCGAACAGATCGTAATGAAGGTTCACAGCGACTACGAGCGGCTGTTCGTAGGCCCGACAGACCGAGACCGGAACCGGATTGACCAGGGCGCCATCGACCAGCACGCGTCCGTTGCAAGTGACCGGCTCGAACACCCCGGGCAGCGCGTACGAGGCGCGCATGGCCGTGGTCAGTGAGCCGCTCGACAGCCAGATTTCATGGCCGGTGCGGATCTCCGTAGCAATGCAGACGAAAGGCTTGGGTAAATCCTCGAAACGGACGCCGGCCATATGCTCGCGCAGCCGTGCATCGAGCTTCATGCCGCCGAACAGGCCGCTGCCACGCAGATTGAGATCGAGAAGACCGAAAATGCGCCGCCTGGTCAGGCTTCTGGCAAATTCTTCCAGCTCATCCAGTTTGCCGGCAAGGTAGCAGCCACCGACCAGCGCGCCGATCGAGGTACCGGCGATCATCGACACTTCGATACCGGCTTCGTCGAGCGCCCGCAGCACGCCGATATGGGCCCAGCCGCGCGCGCAGCCGCCGCCCAATGCCAGCGAAATGCCTGTTTTCTTGGCGGGCTTCGTTTCGGATGCGCCGGCGGACGATGACAGGCCGTTGGCCTCTCGAACGTCCAGCCTGTTGCGCGATGACGCCCATTCGAGCATCACAATCTCCCTTGTCCGTCGGCCAACATACAGGCTGGCCGTATCGAAATCATGAATATACGTTGTTGCAGTTCGGCGAATGGTTCATTTGGATGGTTCATGCGGCTTTCGATACATTTCTTTCGCATCGAACAGCGGCTTGCTGCCGTCGCTGGCAAGCGTCCCTTTGCCGTCGATCAGTCCCACCGTCCGATAGAAGCAGGAACGTCGGCCGGTGTGGCAGGTTGCGTCGTGGCCCATCACTTTGACGCGCAACCATATGGCGTCCTGGTCACAATCCGTGAGCATCTCGACGACTTTCTGGAGGTTCCCGGACGTTTCGCCCTTTTTCCACAGAGCGCTGCGCGAGCGCGACCAGTAGTGGGCGATGCCGGTTTCAAGCGTCAGCGCCAGCGCTTCGGCGTTCATGTGCGCGACCATCAGCAGCATGCCGTCCTCGGCATCCGTGACGACGACGGTGACGAGCCCATTGGAATCGAAGCGCGGCGAAAAGACCGTGCCTTCTTCCAGTGCCTTCTTGTCTGATGGAGCGTTCGGAAATTCCACTGCCGACATCGGCGGTCCTTATTCAGAGCCTCGTCCATTCCGATTGAATCGGAATGAACGAGGCTCTGTCTTCTTGTTTGGCCATGATCTAATCCGAGAACCGGTTCCCACTTCTCGGGATCATGGCTAGCAACCGGCGAGGATCGTTTAGCCCCTGCCGCCACGCACCATGGTGACGAAACGGACCTGTTCCTCGGGCGTGTCCTTGAAGACGCCTGTGAAGGTCGAGGTCAGCGTGGTGGAGCCCTCCTTGCGGATGCCGCGCATGGCCATGCACATATGCTCGGCTTCGAGCATGACGGCGACGCCGCGCGGAGCCAGCACATCCTGTATGACGCCTGCGATCTGGGCGGTCATGGCCTCCTGGGTCTGCAGGCGCTGGGCGAAGATATCGACGACGCGTGCGATCTTGGACAGGCCGACAACCTTGCCGTCCGGCAAATAGCCGACATGCGCCTTGCCGATGATCGGCACCATGTGGTGCTCGCAATGCGAATGGAATGTTATGTCCTTGACAAGAACAAGGTCGTCATAGCCGGCGACTTCCTCGAAGGTGCGGCCGAGTTCCTCGGCCGGGCACTTGTCGTAGCCGCCGAACATTTCGCGATAGGCCTTCACCACACGCTTTGGCGTATCGACCAGGCCCTCCCGGTCCGGATTGTCGCCGGCCCAACGCAACAGCGTGCGAACTGCGGCCTCGGCTTCGGCTTCGGTCGGCCGGTCGGTGACCGGTTTTTCCAGATAGGCGGACGGGGGCATGAATTTCTTGATGACGGCATCCATAAAGGCGTCTCCCGTAGTTCCCCTCTCAGGAGGAACGAGTTGAACGGACCACGACCTTTCGGGTGTTAGAAACGTGCCCTGTTTCCAGCCCGTAAGCGGCGTGAACTGATTGAGCAGGACGAGGTCGTTTGGTTACCTTGTCCATACCCGACTACCAGCATTATATATGATCGTACCGAGCGAAAGGAAGACCATCAGCGGCAATCGCTGTTCGCTCGGCGGCGACGGATTGGAAAAATATGATCGACGACGTCTACAATGCGAAAATTCTGGGATTTGCCGGGAATATCGCGCGGATCGGCCGGCTCGACCGTCCCGATGCAACCGCGCGCGCGCATTCCAAGCTGTGCGGCTCGACGGTGACCGTCGATCTGAAGATGGATGACGGCGTCGTCACCGATTTCGCCCATGACGTTAAAGCCTGCGCGCTTGGCCAGGCGTCGTCCTCGATCATGGCGCAGCACGTCATCGGCGCCAGCGCGGATGAATTGCGCAGTGTTCGCGAGACGATGCTGAAAATGCTGAAGGAAAATGGCGCGCCGCCGGAAGGTCGCTTTGCCGATCTCAGATATCTCGAACCGGTGCGCGACTATAAGGCGCGCCATGCCTCGACCATGCTGACTTTCGATGCGGTGGTCGACGCGATCGGCCAGATCGAGAAGAAGCGCGCCGAACAGGCGGCCTAAACCTCTGCAAGAAAACGCCGGTTTTCAGCGAATTCCGCCCGGATCCAGTCGGCAAAAGCCCGGGCCGGCTCGGAAAGGTCGTTCAGGCTTCTGGCCACCAGCCAATAGGCACCGGACGCGACGTCGATGTCGAAAGGCTTGATCAGCGCGCCGGACGCAAGTTCTGCGCCGATCTGCAAAAGATCGCCCAGCGCGACACCATGTCCAAGCAAGGCCGCCTGCTTCGAAAGCGAAGCATCCGCCAGCATCGGGCCACGCGCAGGCACGGCTTCAGCGGTCACGCCGGCCGCTTCGAACCAGCGCGCCCAGCCCTGGCGGCTTTCTTCGTGCAGCAATGTATAGCGACCAAGGTCGATCGGCTTTTCCAAAGCGGGGCCGGATGCAAGAAGCGCCGGCGACAGAACCGGTGAATCGACGACCGAGGCAAGCTGTTCGGCCTCGCTGCGTGGCCATGAGGTGGCGTGCGCGCTGAAGCGTAAGGCAAGTTCGGGCTGATCGCTGCGGAACTCTATTAATCTCGGGTCGACCTCCAGGGAAACGTCGATATCGGGTCGCAACTCGCGGAATCGGTTGAGCCGCGGCACCAGCCATACGGATGCAAGCGACGGCTCGACGCTGACACGGACCACGGACTGCGCCGGGGAGACGGCCAACTCCGAAAGCAGTCGGTCGATATCGTCGAAGCTCCTGACGAGCTGGCCAAGCAGCTGCCGGCCCGCATCGGTCAGTTCGACGCTACGATGGTGGCGTAAGAACAGGGGCTGGCGCAGGAAGGTTTCGAGCTCGCGTATCTGGCGGCTGATCGCCGCCTGCGAAACATAGAGCTCTTCGGCAGCGCGGCTGAAGCTCAGGTGGCGGCCAGCCGCCTCGAAGCTTCTGAGAGCCGTCAGAGGGAGGCGTCCGCGCTTCATTCGCATAATCTCAAGTTATCCAACTAGGAAATTATACTCGTTTGAGGACGAAGGCCAGCAGCGTTCTAATCGGCGTCGAAGGAGATCAGCCGTGAACGAGTTCCTGACTATTTTCGGCGACGTGGTGCGGATCGTGACCTTTCAATATCAATCGACAAGACATCAATTGCCAAGACCGGCGCGTACCGAATTCGATGGAAATCGGCGATCCGAACCGGATTCGCCTCAGACGATTCACCCGATCGGCCGCGCGACCCCGCGCGGTCGTTGAAATGCCAATCGGAAGCGTCTGGAAAATCGAAGAAAACATTGCTTTCCCCGGCCAACGTCCACATCTATCGACAGCAGGAAGAAAACACCGGGATTGCTATGAGCGACGAGCACCGACATGCGCATGCCGCGTTGGCGGCGCCGCGCGGGCGCAACTGGCCGGGTCCGTGGCGCAAGACGCCAGGCCGAATCCTCGGCACGTCGCTCGTGCGCTTTTACCAGCTGACGCTGTCCGGTTTTGTCGGCAATTCCTGCCGGCATCTGCCGACCTGTTCCGAATACGCGCACGAAGCGATCGCCCGCCACGGCCTGTGGGCCGGCGGCTGGATGGGGCTTTTCCGCGTGCTGCGCTGTGGGCCGTTCGGCACGCATGGCATCGACCGGGTGCCGGAGGTACTGGAGGACCGCTATCTATGGTTCACGCCCTGGCGGTACTGGCGGATCGGAAAAAAGCGCAGTGATCCGGAAAGCTGATGGCGGGAGGGGCAATCAGGCAGGATCTTTACGATTTGCTAAGCTTAACCGCACGTTGCGCATTTAAGACAAAATCGAGACAAGACGCCTCGCTAAGCCGCTCCTGACAGCCCTCAGGAGAGTTTGCCAAATGCGTGAGATAGACCGTCGTCCATTCGTCTTCGCCGTGGTTCTCTACCTTCTGGCCTGGTTTTTGGGTTTTCCGATGCGCGCTCAATCCGCGCCGCTGAGGGACGTCGAATGCACGCTGATCCTGGATGCTGCAAGCAGCGAAACGCTGTATCGGCAAGGCGTTTGCGACCAGCGCTTCAGTCCCGCTTCGACGTTCAAGGTCCCATTGGCGCTGATCGGCTACGACGCGGGAGTCCTGATCGACGAGCACAGGCCGAGTTGGGACTACAAGCCTGAGTTCAATGCGGTGAAGCGGGACCAGAAAACCGTCGACCCGACGATCTGGGAAAGGGACTCGGTGCTGTGGTTTTCGCGAGAAATCACCCGCCGGCTCGGCAGCGAGCGCTTCGCCGGCTACGTGTTGAAGTTCGACTACGGCAATTCGGATGTCTCCGGCACTGCCGGTAAGAACGATAGCCTCACTCGGTCCTGGGTGAACTCTTCCCTCAAAATATCGCCCGTGGAACAGGTCGATTTCCTGCGCCGGCTGCTCGACCGCAAACTGCCCGTTTCGGACAAGGCCCACGCCATGACCGAAGCGATCTTGCCGACCTTCCAGGCAGGTGGCTGGACCGTACAAGGCAAGACCGGGACCACCAGGCTTGGCAACGACGCCGACAAGGTCAAACGCTCGCTTGGCTGGTTTGTCGGCTGGGCGCAAAGAGATGGTCGCAAGATCGTCTTTGCCCGCCTGGTGGTCGATACGAAACGATCCGACACGCCCAAGGGCCTCAAGACGCGGGCGGTATTCCTGAAAGAACTGCCGAATCTCATCAAACAAGAGTAAGCGATCGCCCATTCGCCTTTACGGCACGGGAATCTGCCCATAAAAGACTGCCGCCGGACGCATCCGGTGGCCCTAAAACCGCTGCGCACTTTTGGGCCACATGCATTTCACCACCCGCGCTCGTTTGCGGGACTGGATAGGAGAACTCTATGCTGAATTCCGTTTCCCTGACATTTCCCGATGGCTCCGTCCGCGACTACGAGGCGGCGATGACCGGCGCCGGCCTGGCGGAATCGATCTCGAAGTCGCTGGCCAAGAAGGCCGTGGCCTACTCGATCGATGGCGTTGTACGCGATCTTTCAGATCCGCTCGGCAAGTCCGGCAAGATCGAGATCATCACCCGCGATGACCCACGCGCGCTTGAGCTCATCCGCCACGACGCAGCACATGTGCTGGCCGAGGCCGTGCAGGAATTGTGGCCGGGTACGCAGGTGACCATCGGCCCAGTAATCGAGAATGGCTTCTACTACGACTTTGCCCGCAACGAGCCGTTCACGCCCGACGATTTTCCGGTGATCGAGAAGAAGATGCGCGAGATCATAGCGCGCAACAAGCCGTTCACCAAAGAGGTCTGGTCGCGCGAAAAGGCGAAAAAAGTCTTTGCCGACAAGGGCGAGCGCTACAAGCTCGAGCTAATCGACGCTATCCCGGAGGATCAGGATCTAAAGATCTATGCGCAGGGCGACTGGTTCGACCTCTGCCGTGGTCCGCACATGGCCTCGACCGGGCAGATCGGCAACGCTTTCAAGTTGATGAAGGTGGCCGGCGCCTATTGGCGCGGCGATTCGAACAATCCGATGCTGACGCGCATCTACGGCACGGCCTGGGCAGACCAGGTACAGCTCGAAGCCTATCAGACGATGCTGGAGGAAGCCGAAAAGCGCGATCACCGGAAACTCGGCCGCGAGATGGACCTGTTTCATTTTCAGGAAGAGGGGCCGGGCGTCGTCTTCTGGCATGCCAAGGGCTGGAGGATGTTCCAGAACCTGGTCAACTACATGCGCCGCCGCCTTGACGAGCAAGGCTATCAGGAGGTCAACGCGCCGCAGGTGCTCGACAAGAGCCTGTGGGAGACGTCGGGCCACTGGGGCTGGTACCGGGACAATATGTTCAAGGTGACGGTTGCTGGCGACGACACCGACGACGACCGGGTGTTTGCGCTGAAGCCGATGAACTGCCCCGGCCACGTCCAGATATTCAAGCACGGGCTGAAGTCCTACCGCGATCTGCCGGTAAAGCTTGCGGAATTCGGCAATGTACATCGCTACGAGCCGTCCGGCGCGCTGCACGGGCTGATGCGCGTGCGCGGTTTTACCCAAGACGATGCCCACATCTTCTGCACCGAGGAACAGCTCGCCGACGAGTGCATCAAGATCAACGACCTGATCCTGTCGACCTATGCCGATTTCGGCTTCGACGAAATCACCGTCAAGCTGGCGACCCGCCCCGAAAAACGGGTCGGCACCGACGCGATGTGGGATCATGCCGAGGGCGTGCTGCAGGACGTGCTCGACAAGATCGCGGCGCGGTCGGGCAATCGGATCAAGACGGGCGTCAATCCGGGCGAGGGCACGTTCTACGGGCCGAAGTTCGAATATGTGCTCAAGGACGCCATCGGCCGCGACTGGCAATGCGGTACCACGCAGGTTGATTTCAACCTGCCGGAGCGTTTTGGCGCCTTCTACATCGGCTCCGATTCGGAAAAGAAGCAGCCTGTTATGGTGCATCGCGCTATCTGCGGTTCGATGGAGCGGTTCCTCGGTATCCTTATCGAGAATTATTCGGGCCATTTCCCGCTGTGGTTCGCACCGTTGCAGGTGGTGGTGGCGACGATCACCTCCGATGCCGACGATTACGCCCAAAAGGTCGTGGCGCAGTTGAAGGCGGCGGGGCTGCTGGCGGAAGCCGATCTTCGCAACGAGAAGATCAACTACAAGGTCCGCGAGCACAGCCTGGCCAAGGTTCCGGTCATCCTCGTCTGCGGCAAACGCGAGGCGGAGGAAGAGACGGTCAACATCCGCCGGCTCGGCTCGCGCGACCAGGAATCGCTTGGCCTTGGCCAGGCGGCGGCAATGCTTGCCGAAGAGGCGGTGACGCCCGACCGCAGGCGCAAGCAAGCAGCCTGAGTTTCAGCCAGATCATCTACGAATGGCGGAGGAGCGATCCACCGCCGTTTTCATATGCCCCACCGTTTTCATATGCCCCGCCATTTTCATATGCTTGTCACGCCAGCCTTGTAACGAGCCTTCATGCTTAAGCTGAAGATGCGCGAAAGACCGTTCCCCGAGCTTTCCTACGCCAGTCCGCATCAGCCGGCATTGACGCGCTGGTTCATCGATTCCATCGAAGGCCTGTCCGGCCGCGATCGTTTCGCGGCGCTCTATGATTTTTGGCGTCGCCATGTGGTGCCGGCCGGCGAGCGCGTGTTCAGCCGCATGCTGGAGTTGATCGACGTCAAAGTGCGGACCGCCGGCCAATGGCCGCCGGCAAGGCTGCCCGACACGCCGCTGGTGATCGTCGCCAATCATCCATTCGGCATCGGCGACGGTATTGCGGTGCTCTCGCTGGCCGAGCAGCTTCAGCGCCCGTTCCGCGTCATGATCCACAAGGATCTGCTCAAGATCCGCGAGATGGAGCCCTATTCGCTGCCGATCGATTTTTCCGAGACCAAGGACGCGTTGAAGAACAACATGGCGGTGCGTCATGAGGCGGTGCGGCTGCTGAAAGAGGGCGTTATCATCGTCGTCTTCCCGGCGGGCGGCGTTGCCACCGCGCCGAAAGGTTTCGGCCGGGCGCGCGATCTGCCATGGAAGATGTTCCCGGCCCGTCTCGTCCAGGATGCCAAGGCATCGGTCATTCCGATGCACTTTTCCGGTCAGAACGGCCGGCTGTTCCACCTGGTCAGCGGACCGATGAACATGGCCGAGCGTGACGGACGCGTGGCGAAGTTCGTCGGCAAGGCTTCGCTGACGCTGCGCATCTCACTGCTCATCCATGAGTTCGCGCGGCTGTCCGGCAAATCGATCGAGGTGCGTGTAGGTGATGCGCTGGAATGGGACGAACTGGAGCCGCTGCGCGACCGCAAGGCCTTGCTCGCCCGCCTCCATCGTGGCGTTTTCGACCTGGCGCCCGCCGAACCGCGCGACCGCGGCCAAATCCTGCCGCGACGCATGCGCAAGGCTGCCTGATCGGTCAAATCATAGGCTGCTGGACGCCAAACCCGCACGACACTTCGGATAGTTTAGTCGGCGCCTTCCTGGGGATCGATCGCCGAGGCCTCGGTGGCGAGGACCTCGATTTCCTTGTTCTGCCCGGCCACGACCGTCAAATCCTGCTGGTAGATGCGGTCGCGGTTCTTGGCGATGATGGTGTAGTCGCCCTCGGCCAGCACCATCGAGGCAAAGGCGCCGACGGTTTCCTTGATGGGATCGCCGGATTCGTTGAGCAACGACCAGGACGTGTCGGCAATCGCCTCTCCGCCCGGCTCGCGCACCAGCTTCATAGTCATCTCCGCCGCATGATGCTCGACCGCCGCTTCGGTCAGCTTGCCGGCCTCGACGCGGATGTCGGAGCGGATGACGGCATTCACCGAGCCGTAGGTCGAGACGACGTGGTAGACGCCCGCGTTCAGCCGCACGACACTGTTCGGCTCGACGTCGGGTATGATCAGGGCGCGATCGTGATTGGCTTCGGCTTGGCCCTCATAGATCGAAAAGCGCAGTTTCTTCGGTGGTATCCGCACGCCGCCCGACAGCACGGCATCGAGCTTCAGGCCGCCGGCATCGAGCACGAGGCTTTCGCGCTTGGCGTCCTTGCCGACGGTAATGCGCTTGGTTGCGCCGGCTCGGCCGTAGGAGGCATGGACCAGATAGCTGCCGGGCTCGAGCTGAAACACCGCGCTGCCGCCATGGGCGGAAGCGACCATCGGCAGCTTGCCGTCGCCGGTCGGTTCAGGCTTGAAGACGCGCCAGACGATGCCGCGCGTGATATCGGCGCCCTTGTCCGTCAATTGCGCAGACAGCGTGATCGCCCCGCTGCTCCCCAGTGCCAGCGATTTCTCGTTGCTCGGAGACGCATAGCTCGAAATTCCGGGAAGCTTTAGATCGCTAAGGCCGTCCACATCCTGCGCGACGGCGGACGAAACCGGCACCATGAACAGTGCGGTGCCAAGCCAGATTGGGAAAAGACGCAGGAATCCCTCAAACATGCCTTGCTTTGAAGCCCAAGGCGGTGGCAATTTCAAGGCTTAAGAGTCCGGACCGAGTCTGCTTCGAGCTCTACTGTCCGGCGCGCCGCGCCAATGCCCAAGCCGCCCGATGTCCGATGGTGCGCTTCAGCTCAAATCCTAGGAGACTTGCGCCTATGGCGTCGCCGATCATCGACTTTCTGCTGACCCGAAATTCCGCGCCGATCCCGGAGTTGAAGGAACCGGCGCCCAGCGACGCCGACATCGCGACGATGATTGCCGCCGCCTCGCGGGTGCCGGACCATGGCCGGCTGGAACCTTGGCGCTTCATTCTCTACCGGGGCGAGGCACGCGTCGAGATCGGCAAGAAGTTGGCAGTCCTTGCCGAACAGCGCGAAGGGCCGCTGCCGGAGGCCCGCCGCAACCAAGAACTGGCGCGTTTTTCGCGCGCGCCGCTGGTGATCGGCGTAGTATCGAGCCCGAAGGAAAACCCAAAAATCCCGCAATGGGAGATGTTCCTGTCGGGCGGCATGGCGGCGATGAACCTGATGATATCAGCCAATGCGCTGGGTTATGGGACCAACATGATCAGCAACTGGTATTCCGATGTGCCGGAGGGTAGGGCGATCCTGGGGCTGGCGCCGCACGAGCGCGTTGTCGGTTTCGTCCATATCGGCTCCTACCAAGGGCCAGCGCCGGAGCGGCCGCGGCCCGATCCGGCAAAATTCTACGCCGATTATGCAGGACCCTGGGTGGGCTGAATGTTCTACGAGCCGGCTAAGGGTCATGGGCTGCCGCATGACCCGTCCAAAGCGATCGTAGCGCCGCGGCCGATCGGCTGGATCTCGACGGTGAACAAGGCCGGCGAGGTCAATCTCGCCCCCTACTCCTTCTTCAACGCATTTTCGACCAGACCCTTCATCGTCTGGTTCTCGTCCGAAGGCGAGAAGGACAGTGCCACCTTCGCCGAAGAGACAGGTGAGTTCGTCGCCAACCACGTCAGCCGCGATCTCGCTGAAAAAATGGCCCGCACGGCGGTCGATGCGCCGCGCGGCGTCAGCGAATTCGACTATGCCGATCTCGTCATGGCGCCTTCGCGCCTCGTTGCGCCGCCCCGCGTGGCGGCGGCGCCGGCGGCGCTCGAATGCCGGGTGACGGAAATCCTGCGGCCAAAGGCGCTGGATGGAACGCCGACCAGCGCTGTCGTCGTTGCCGGCGAGGTTGTCGGCGTGCATATCGACGATGCGTTCCTGAACGACGGCCTGTTCGATATCGTCAAGGCGGGCAATGTCGGCCGTCTCGGCTATATGGATTATGCCAGTGTCAGCGAGATCTTTTCGATGCGCCGGCCTCATTGGGGAAGAGATTAGGGCTGGGGAAGAGATTAGGGCTGGGATAGAATTAAGCACTTGGTTCTTGAAGGCCGGCTCGCTCACCTTCCAGCAGTTGGTTATCTGGTGGCTAAACGGCAGTGCTGGCTATCGCGCTCGCTAATTCGTGCTCTGTGAACGGCTTGCTGAGAATCTTCATCTCCCGAGCACCCGGCAGCTCAGCGTAGCCTGTCGCTATGATTACGGGAACATTCGGCCACTTATCCTTGATTGCATCGAACAGCTGTAGGCCAGTCATCTTCGGCATCGCGTGGTCCGTTATGACGAGATCGAACGACTGCTCCTCCAACAGTCGAAGCGCTGCCGTTGCCGAATGCGCCTCCGCAACCGTATGCCCAAGGTCCTCAAGCATGGCAGCGGTATTCAACAGCACCAGGGCATCGTCATCCACTGCCAGGATTCGCAGAGGGGCCACCTCGGTGGTTTGCTGGCTGAGGACGTCCTGCTCGCGCGCGAGATCTGAGGTCGTGGCAGCCACCGGCAGCCACATTTCCGCGGTCGTGCCTGCTCCCTTGCGGCTCCGGAGAAGCAGGCGCCCGCCCATCTGTTCCATCATCCCATGCACCATCGAGAGACCCAGGCCGGTTCCCTTGCCAACGCCTTTTGTGGTGAAGAACGGTTCCGTCGCGCGGGCAAGCGTCTCCTCGTCCATTCCTTCGCCGGTGTCAGTTATTGAGAGGCAGACGTATTGCCCTGGTGCCAAACCAGCATCCTGGCTTTGGCCGGCGCTTTCCTGCCGGGCGGAGATCAAGATCGTCCCACCGTCGGGCATGGCGTCCCTGGCGTTGACGCAGAGATTAAGCAGTGCGAGTTCGATTTGGCTTTCATCAACCATGACCTGGTTGAGCGAAAGCGGAAATTTGGTCTCTATAATAGCCCTGGAGCCTAGCGACCGCTCCAACAACTCCTTCATTCCCTGTATCAGCCCAATGATTTCGACAGGCTTTGGGTCGAGCTGCTGCCGCCGGGCAAAAGCCAGCATGCGCTGCGTCAACGACGCGCCCCGCTGTGCGCCGAGCACGGCATTGTCGAGGAGACGCAATAACTGTGGATCGTCGGGCAGCCGTTTGCGAAGCAACGCGAGGCTACCCAAAACCGCCATCAGCAGATTGTTGAAGTCGTGAGCGACGCCGCCTGTCAGCTTGCCGATCGCATCCATCTTTTGTGAATGGAAGAGAGCCTCACGCGCCTGGTCCAATGACTCCTGCGCCTTCTTGCGTTCGGTGATGTCGCGCGTGATCTTCGCAAATCCCAGGATCTTGCCGTCCTCGTCCCGAATTGCATCGATGACCACGTGTGACCAGAACCTGGTGCCGTCCTTGCGTACCCGCCAGCCTTCCCGTTCAACGCGTCCATCACGAGCAGCGGTCTCCAGCGCACGCTGCGGACTGCCTCGCTCACGATCTTCCGGCGTATAGAACTGCGAAAAGTGCTTGCCGATTATTTCATCTGCCGAATAGCCTTTGATGCGCTCTGCGCCCGAGTTCCAGCTCGTGATTATTCCTTCAGGGTCGAGCATATAGATCGCATAGTCCGTCACGCCCTGAATCAGACGTTGAAACTGCTCCTGGCTTTTGCGCAGTTCCTCCTCGGCTTTCTTTCGCTCGGTAAGATCGCGGGTGACTTTGGCGAAGCCGGTCAATTGGCCGCTAGGGTCGCGGATCGGATCAATTACGACATGAGCCCAGAAACGAGTCCCGTCGCGGCGGACCCGCCAGCCTTCGCTCTCGAACTTGCCCTCGCGGGCTGCTATTTCCAGTGCCTGCGCGGGCAGACGGCTTTCCCGATCCTCAGCTGTATAAAAAAGTGAGAAATGCTGACCAATGATCTCGCCGGAGAAATAGCCTTTGAACCGCTCGGCGCCTGCGTTCCAGCTGTTCACGATCCCGGAGGGATCCAGCATATGGATTGCATAGTCGGTGACGGCCTGGACGAGAGTGCGATAACGATCCTCGTCGCCGACATTGGTTGTCCGTTGGATCATTCCCCCATCCATCTTCTTGGCTTAACCATACAAAATGCCATCGCGCAGCATTGGTTCCCGGCGACGTTCAAGAGCAATGCGCAAAACGACTGCGACAGGGTGCTCGTTACGGATCCTGCCGGCGATGCGACGGCCCACACCGCATTTTCAGGTTATTCGAGCTGACAACTTGCCTTGCACGGGCGCGCCGATTACAGAAAAACGAGTTCAGAGAATTGAGGCGCCTCAACAAGCGGCCGACAGGTTTGCCCGCTGTCATCTTTCGAACGCATTTGATACCCGACGATGGGCTTGCGGTTCCCAACCTGTTGGACACGAGGCAAACATGGCAGAGCGAAAGAAACAGCCCGTTGTAAGTTCCGGTATCGCCGGCTTGGACGAAATTCTCCGCGGTGGACTGCCAGCTTCGAATTTTTACATCGTGCAAGGCGATCCAGGCGCAGGCAAGACAACCACTGCCTTGCAATTTCTGCGCGCGGGGGTGGCGGCCGGTGAGCGCTGCATCTATGTCAGTCTTTCGCAAACCGCCTCCGAGCTCGAAGCGATTGCGTCTTCACACGGCTGGACGCTCGACGGAATCCGGGTCGAAGAACTTTCAGCTTCTGAGACCGTGAGTGGCGCAGCCGATCAGACCATTTTTCAGACCGCCGACCTTCGGCTGGATGAGACACGCAAGGCGATCGAACGCGCGATCGAAGAACACAAACCACATAGGCTGGTTTACGACTCCCTGCTTGAAATCCGGCTGATCACCGGCGACACGCCGAGGTTTCGCCGCGAACTGATTGGCTTCAAGGCTTTCCTCGCCAAACGAGGCATTATTGCGATGCTTCTCGACACACAAACCAGCGGCGGCGATCATAACGGCGAGGAGATAGAGGGCATCGCTCACGGCGTGATCCGGCTTGACAAATCCCTTGAGGATTATGGTGCCGTACGCCGTCGCATCGAAGTAAGTAAGATGCGCGGTGTGCCCTATGCCGACGGTTATCACGACATGGCCATTCGCGAGGGCGAAGGCGTCGTCGTGTTCCCGAGGATTGTGCCCGGTTCGGCCACCGACGTTGCCAAGCCGCAACTGATCAAATCCGGGGTGGATGCCCTCGACGAGATGTTCGGCGGAGGTCAGGAGTCAGGAACGATCACGCTCGTGATTGGCCAGTCCGGAACCGGCAAGTCGACGATGTCGTCGCTTTACGCCACCGCGGCTCTTCAGCGCGGCGAGAGTGTTGCCCTTTTTCTGTTCGAGGAGCGGCTGGAGACATTCTTTCGCCGGTCGGAGGGCTTGGGGATGGATCTGCGGCAGTTCCACAAGGACGGTCAACTCGTCATCTACGATTTCAGCCCGAACGAGATCTCGCCGGGCGAGTTCGGCCAGATCGTGCAGCAAGTGGTCAGCCGCAACAATACGCGCGTTGTGGTGATCGACAGCTTCACCGGCTATCTGAATTCGCTCCCACATCGCGAAAAAGCGGTGCTCGATATCCAGTCTCTTCTCAAACATCTCGCGCGTGCGGACGTGCTGACCATGCTCATTGTCGCTCAGCATGGATTGCTTGGACAAAATGTCGGGATCGACGTGGATGTCAGCTTTCTCGGTGACACGGTGCTTCTTCTTCGCATGGCCGAGCATGAGGGCCGGCTAAGGCGCAATATTACGGTCGTCAAGAAGCGCCACGGCCCGCACGACCTCGATGTCCGGGAACTCTTCATCGCGAGTTCCGGTGTTTCGGTCGTTGCTTACAATCCTTTGCCTGAGACGTGAGCGACACCGAGCATAACGGTGTGGGAACACTCGATTGGGTACTCATATTGGCGCCCTACCGCAAGGACGCCTCCTACACGGCCTCCCTGCTGCAGGAACGCGGCGTCCGGGCCAAAGCAGCCAGCACGGCAGACTTGGGAAATCTGCTTGCAGAATCGCCGGGAGTGCTTGTCGTTACGCATGAAGCCCTAGATCCAGCGGCAATCGCTACAATCGCCAGCTTCCTTCAACACCAGCCGAACTGGTCGGAAATTCCCATTATAGTCCTGCTCGACCGTGCGGCGTCTCAGGTGCGCATCCAAGCGGCCTTGAATGCCGCCTGGCCACGTTCACGGCAGATATTCTATCAACGTCCCGTGGCGGCGCTGGAACTGATAAGCGGCATCCAGTCCGCACTCCTCACCAGAGCCCGCCAGCGCGACGTGCGCGATTACCTTGAGCGGGAGACGGAGCTGCGCCACGAGCTAAACCATCGGGTGAAAAACATCCTGGCAACCGTCGTATCCATCTTCGAGATGACGCGGCGCGGTGCAACCTCGGCAGACGGCCTCGCAGAAGATTTCAAAGGACGATTGAGAGCTTTGTCGAATGTTCATTCTGCGGTCTTTGCTGCAGGAGGTGAGACGGTGCCTTTGATGGATGTCGCCAATTCTATCCTTGCGCCCTACAGTTCGGACCGGCAAAGCGGCGTCATCATCGAGGGACCTGAGGTGCTGCTTTCGCGCGAGGCCGGCACAACCCTCGCCCTCTGCCTTCATGAACTCGCGACAAACGCCATCAAGTATGGTGGCCTATCCCAGCCCGAAGGCCGGATTCGTTTGGAATGGAAGATCACCTCGAGCTCGGAACCTGCGTTGACGCTGAGGTGGATCGAATCGGGGGGGCCGTTGGTCATCGACCCCTCGCGCGTAGGATACGGAACACGGTACATGCGCGCCGCTTTGACCAGTCTGTTTGGAGAGCCTCCTGATCTTATCTTCGCGCCGGATGGTCTGCGTTTCTCGGTCCGCGGTCTACTTTCCCGCCTCTCTCCAGAACCAACCGACTAGTCTGTCGGCACAGTTGGCTCGTTGCGGCGGGCAATGCCATGATCAGTGCTGCGCACATGGTGAGCGGCAGGCCTATCGGGCTGTTCCGGGTATCTGGATCGCCCCGTCAATTTCGCGGAACGGATGAGCCGCCTCCCGGCAGGAACGCGAGCAGCCATCGTCGGAAGAGCCCGGCGTCGCGCGATCAGACTAAATCAGGCCAAACTCCGGACGCCCTGGCGCGTGCCAGAAGCCGTTCTGCGAGCCGGAGATGCGGCCGGTCGTACATCTTGCCGTCGATGCCGACGACGCCGGGATTTCCAGCCGCCTCGAATGCCTGGACGACCGCCATGGAGTGTTTCACCGCCTCGGTCGACGGCGTGAAGACGGCGTTGATGACCGGGACTTGCGCCGGATGGATCGCCATCTTGCCGGTGAAGCCGTCGCGCTCCGCTTCTGCGCACTCGGCTTCGAAGCCAGCCATGTCGCGAAAACCGGGAAAAACCGTGTCGATAGCAGCGACTTCCGCGGCACTTGCGGCGAGGATGGTCATGGTGCGGGCGAAACGGAACACGTCTGTGTAGCGGCCATTTTCGTCGCGGGCCGTGCGCGCACCGATCGCGGCCGAGAGATCTTCCGCACCCCAGGTGACGCCCGCCAGCCGCGCGCTTACCTTTGCGTAGGTCGCAGCAGCCAGCACGCCGGCGGCTGTTTCGGTGATGATCGGCAGAATTTTGATGCCGCCGTCCGGCACGCCGTTCTCGGCCTCGTGCACCCTGAGCTTGGCCGACAAATGCTGCACTTCCTGTCCGCTGTTCGACTTCGGCAGCATGATGCCGTCGGGTTTCACCGGCACGACTGCAGCCAGATCGTCATCGGTCAGGCCGGTCGAGAGATCGTTGATGCGTATATAAATCGCGGACTTGATTTGACGACGGCGTTCGGTGATGAAGCGTGTTGCGGTGTCGCGCGCCAAGACCTTTTTTTGTGGCGCAACCGAGTCCTCTAGATCGACGATGACCACGTCTGCGCCGGCGCCAAACGCCTTTTCCAGTTTGTTTTCCGAATCGCCCGGAACGAACAGCAGCGAGCGCATCGGTCAGGCTGCTTTCTTCATCATCATTGCCTGTCTCGTGCATTTGGCGACCAGCACATCGTTCTGGTTGTAGGCGCGGTGCTCGAACTCGACGATGCCGCGGTCCGGCTTCGATTTCGAGCCACGCACCGACACCACCGTCGTCTCGACGCGGATGGTGTCGCCGTGGAAAACCGGATGCGGGAACACTGTCTCACTCATGCCGAGATTGGCAACGGTGGTGCCGACGGTGATGTCGTTCACCGAAATCCCGATCATCAGGCCCAGCGTGAACAGCGAATTGACCAGCGGCTTGCCCCACTCGCTCTTTGCGGCGAAGTCGAAATCGATGTGCAGCGGCTGCGGGTTCAGCGTCATCACCGAAAACAGCATGTTGTCGCTTTCGGTAACGGTTTTGCGCAGCGTGTGCCGGAAGACATGGCCGACGACGAACTCTTCCAGATAAAGCCCGGCCATGGTCGATCGTCCTCCGATGCGAAGATTCAAAGTATCAGAGCGTACTTTCCGAAGGGACGCACGTCGCTCTAAGGGTTGATAGGCGCTGCATAGCGCGCTCGCAAGCCAGTTAACAAATCAAGCCAGTTAACAAACATGGTGAACCGTTCGTAAACCATTTCTGTCTACGGTCTTCATGGGGACAGAACGGACTTGGACTAGGGGCGTAGCGGACGGCATGGTTGTTTCGCATTTCCTGAAATGGATTTACACGGCAAGGGTCTCGGAGCGCGCCGCGGCGGCAAGCGCGCTGGCCCGCGCCTACATCAATGCCGATCTGCCTTTCGAGGACCGCTGCGGGGCTGAAGCGGCGCTGACCCTGCTGCTCGACGATGCCTCGTCGAAGGTGCGGCTAGCGATGGCGGAGGCGCTGTCGATGAGCCATCACGCGCCGCTGCAGATCATCAGCGCGCTGGCGTCCGACCAGCCGGAAGTCGCAAGCCTGGTGCTGGCACGTTCGCCGATGCTCACCGATGCTGATCTGATCGACCGCGTTGCACGCGGTCAGAAGGCGACGCAGAAACTGATCGCGGATCGTCCGCGCGTCTCCATGGCGGTCGCCGCGGCGATTGCCGAAATCGGCGAGCCGGAAGCCTGCGCCACGCTGCTCGCCAACAGCGGCGCCGACATCGCTTCGCTCAGCTTTCGCCGTATCGCCGAACGCCATGGCCATCTGTCCCTGGTGCGCGAAGCGCTGATCGCTGACGCGCGTTTGCCTGCCGACTGCCGGCATATGCTGCTGATAAAACTTGGTGAAACCCTTAAAGGCTCGCCGCTGGTGGTGGCGCTGATGGGACATGCCAGAGCCGAGCGCGTCATGCGCGACGCCTGCGTCAAGGCTTCCGTGACGCTGATCGAAGGCACGCGCCGGGAAGAGCACGCGGCGCTCGTCGAACATCTGCGCCTGCGGGGTGCCCTGACCGCAAGCTTCATCATTCGCACCATCGCGCATGGCAAGGTCGACTTCTTCGGCTCGGCGCTGGTCGCGCTCAGCCAGCAATCCGAACAACGGGTGAGGGCGCTGCTGGCCGGCGGGCACGATGTGGCGCTGCAGGCGCTGTTCCGCAGTGCCGGCCTTGCCGCGGCCACGCATGCGATCATCCTGCGCGCGCTGAAGATCTGGCGCGAGGTTGCCAATGGCAAGCGCCTGGCCGGCGTTCAGGAAGTCAGCTGGCTGATGCTGAAGGAACTGGGCGGCCAGTCAGCCGAAGGCGATCTGGCCGGGCTGGTCAAGTCGATCCATCTCGATGCACTGCGCGAAAACGCGCGCAGCCACGCGCTGGCGATAGCGGCGGCTTAGGCCCTATCCTTCGCGAAGAAATCCGGAAAATCTTTGATCGCGGCGGCGATGATGCGCAATGAGGCCGCTATCTACAGCATGTCGGCCGCCTCGTTTCGCTCAGTGATGCCAACGGCATATTGCCTTGCCCAGTGATGGTCGCCATTTGCGGCTCGCCGAGCAGAAGATGCTCAGATATCCAGCACTTCCGTCTCGGCGAATTCCGCGCGTTCCTGGATGAAGCGGAAGCGGGCTTCCGGCTTGGTGCCCATCAGCGCGTCGACCGCGTCCTTGGTCGCGGTCTCGGCGTCGATCACATCGACCCTGAGCAGCGTGCGCTTCCTCTTGTCCATGGTGGTTTCCTTGAGCTGGGCAGCCATCATTTCGCCGAGCCCCTTGAAGCGGCCGATTTCTACCTTGCCGCGCCCGTTGAATTCGGTGCGCAGAAGCTCGTCTTTATGCGCATCGTCGCGGGCGTAAGCGACCTTGCCGCCTTGCCGGATCGAATAGAGCGGCGGCACCGCCAGATAGAGATGGCCACCGCGGACCAGGTTCGGCATCTCCTGATAGAAGAAGGTGATCAGCAACGAGGCGATGTGGGCGCCGTCGACGTCGGCGTCGGTCATGATGATGACCCGGTCATAGCGCAGATCCTCGTCGCGGTACTTTGAGCGTGTGCCGCAGCCAAGCGCCTGGATCAGGTCGGAGATCTGCTGGTTGCCGGCAAGCTTGTCGTTGCCGGCGCTGGCGACGTTCAGGATCTTGCCGCGCAACGGCAGAACTGCCTGGCTGGCGCGGTCGCGCGCCTGTTTTGCCGAGCCGCCGGCGGAATCGCCCTCGACGATGAAGAGCTCAGCGCCGGCCGCGGCATTCTGCGTGCAGTCGGCGAGCTTGCCGGGCAGGCGCAATTTGCGCACAGCGCTCTTGCGCGACACTTCCTTTTCCTGGCGGCGGCGCACCCGTTCGTCGGCACGCGCGATCACCCATTCGAGCAGCTTCGAGGCTTCCTGCGGGTTGTCGGCCAGCCAGTGATCGAAGGGATCGCGGATGGCGGTCTCAACGATCCTGATCGCCTCGATCGTCGCCAGCCTGTCCTTGGTCTGGCCGACGAATTCCGGCTCGCGGATGAATACCGACAGCATGCCGGCCGCCGAGATCATGACGTCTTCCGAGGTAACGATCGAAGCACGCTTGTTGCCGACCAGATCGGCATAGGCGCGCAAGCCTCGCGTCAAGACGTTGCGGAAGCCGGCCTCGTGCGTGCCGCCTTCGCCGGTCGGAATGGTGTTGCAGTAGGAATTGAGAAATCCGTCGCCGCCGAACCAGGTCACCGCCCATTCGAGCGAGCCATGGCCGCCTTGCCTGTCGCTCTTGCCGGCGAAGATTTCGCGAGTGACCTGGAATTCGTCGCCGAGTGAGGCTTTCAGATAATCCTTGAGGCCACCTGGAAAATGGAACTCGGCCTTGGCCGGCGTCGTGTCCTTCTCCTTGATCAGCGAGGGGTCGCAGGTCCAGCGAATCTCAACGCCGCCGAACAGATAGGCTTTCGAGCGCGTCATGCGGTAGAGCCGCGCTGGCTCGAAAGCGGCGCCCTTGCCGAAGATCTGCTCGTCGGGATGGAAGCGAATCTTGGTGCCGCGGCGGTTATGCACCTCGCCGAGCTGCTCAAGTCCGGTCACCGGAACGCCGCGCGAAAAACGCTGGCGGTAGAGCTGGCGGCCGCGTGCGACCTCGACCTCGAGATGGTCCGACAGCGCGTTGACGACGGAGACGCCGACGCCGTGCAGGCCGCCCGAAGTCTCGTAGACCTTGCTGTCGAACTTGCCGCCGGAATGCAGCGTCGTCATGATGACTTCGAGCGCCGGCTTCTTAAATTTCGGGTGCGGATCGACTGGAATGCCGCGACCATTGTCGGTGACGGCCAGATATCCGTCGGCGGAAAGCTCGACATCGATGAAGGTCGCATGGCCTGCCACCGCCTCGTCCATCGAATTGTCGATGACTTCGGCGAACAAATGATGCATCGCCTTGTCATCGGTGCCGCCAATATACATGCCAGGCCGGCGCCGCACCGGCTCCAGCCCTTCGAGAACCTCGATGTCGGCGGCGCTATAGCTTTCACTGCCGTCGCGGGATGCCGGGCGCTTCGCCGCCTGCACCAGCGGGTCGGCCGGGCGCGCGGTTGGGCGAACCGGTTGCGGCTGCTTGCCCATAGTGCCGAAAAGATCGTTGTTATCGTCCATGCTGATCCTGGATTCCGATGCTGCGAATCACCACCCGATACTGCCACGCTTTTTGCGGGCAGGCGACGGAGGTTCCTGTTACGTTCGAGGATAGAGCCTCTTACTGCAAAACCATTCCACAACCAAGCGGCAGCTTGGCGCATCGACGCTTTGTAAACCTTGTCCGAAGGTTGCGCCGGAAGGTTGGCCGAAAAACGGTATCAGCGCACTGCCGCTGACCTAGAATGCAGCGGAACCTCAAGAGGCTGCCGCTTACGCATGTTGGATTACAGTTCGCTCCTGCTCGCGGCGGCGCTGTCGGGCACGTGCCTCAGCATCACCATGTTTGCGATCTGGTTCGCCACGCCACACGCACGCTTTGTGCTGACGGTGGCGTGCGGCATTCTTGTGCTCGTCGTGCATGTGGTCTTGTTTTGGCACTATGCCAGGGATCCCAGCCCCTGGCTTTGCCAGATTATGCTGGCGCTTCTCACCCTGGGCTTCCTCATCCTGTGCCTGTCGGCCATGCAATATCTCGGCATGCGCGACTATAGGCTCGCGGTTCTGCCGACACTGGCTGCCATGGCGGTTTGCGCAGGCGCGACGTTCCTCGAGTTTGACGGCGTCGGCTTCATGGTCACCTACGCGACGGTAACGGCGCTGCTCTTGTCTATGGGGGTGATGTTCTGGATCAAAGGTGGTCATGACAGCCGGATATTGCTGGTCGTTTCGTCCCTGAGCGGCGTCTGTGCGTTGTCCTTCGGACTCTGCGGCGCGGTCCTTCTGGTCAAGGGCCAATGGGTGCTCGGCGTTGCGCCCGACAACTGGGCCGAACGGTTGAATTCCGTCGTGGCGGTCGCCTGCATGACCGGGCTCGGTGCTTTGACGCTCTCGCTCCACCATTTGCGGGCGCAGATCGAATTGAAGGCCGAGACCATGACCGACCCGTTGACCGGGCTGATGAACCGGCGGGCGTTGACGGCATTCTACGGTGAGCGGGTTTTCGGCCCGTTCATGGCCGTGGCCATATTCGACCTCGATCATTTCAAGCGGACGAATGACGTATTCGGTCATCCCGTTGGCGATCAGGTTCTGCGCCGCTTCGCCGCTGTCATCAGGAAATACGCCAGGACCGGAATCGACGCCTTCCGGCTGGGCGGCGAGGAATTCGTGCTGGTCATGTCACGGATGACGGAAGACAAGGCTTATGACATTGCGAGCAAGATCAGCGTCGCCTTCGGCACGGAGGTCGTCGCCACCCAGCTTGGTCCATTGCGCAGCACGGTCAGTGGCGGCATCGGCTTTGGCGGGACAGGCGGCACCAGTCTCGACGATGTGCTGGCCGAAGCCGACGCGGCACTCTATGCGGCAAAGCGCGCCGGTCGAAATCGCGTCGTCGCCCAGAACAAGGCGAGCAAGGCCGACGCGCCGGCCTTACGTTCTGCCTGATTGAGGCTTCTATCTTCTTGTTAGACCATGATCTTGCCCGAAAACAGGATTCCACTTTTCATGGTCTATTCCGCCGCACCCAGATATTCCGACAGCGGCGGGCAGGAGCAGACGAGGTTGCGGTCGCCGGCGACATTGTCGATACGCGACACCGGCGGCCAGTATTTGGCTGATGTGTCGGCATCGCCGGCCGGATAGGCCGCCTCTAGGCGCGAATAGGGATGGGTCCACTGGCCGGCCAGCGCCTCGGCGGCGGTATGCGGCGCATTGACCAGCGGATTGTCGGCCAGGGGCCATTCGCCTTTCGCCACCTTGCCCGCCTCGCCCGATATCGCGATCATCGCATCGCAGAAGCGATCGAGCTCGCTCTTGGGCTCGGACTCGGTCGGCTCGACCATCAGCGTGCCGGCCACCGGAAACGACATGGTCGGCGCGTGGAAGCCGTAGTCGATCAGCCGCTTGGCGATATCATCGACGCTGATTCCGGCGCTGTCCTTGAGCACGCGGGTGTCGAGAATGCATTCATGCGCGACGCGTCCGTGCCTGCCTTTGTAGAGCACCGGGAAATGCGCCTCGAGCCGCGTCGCGATGTAGTTGGCGGAAATGATCGCCGTCTCGGTTGCCTGCTTCAGGCCCGAAGCGCCCATCATGCGGATATACATCCAGGTGATCGGCAGGATCGAAGCGCTGCCGAACGGTGCGGCCGACACGGCATGGCCGGAGCCTTCGGTGACGTGGCCGGGCAGATATGGCTTGAGATGCGCCTTGACGCCGATCGGGCCGACGCCGGGGCCGCCGCCGCCATGCGGGATGCAGAAGGTCTTGTGCAGGTTCATGTGGCAGACATCGGCACCGATGTCGCCCGGCCGGGCGAGGCCGACCAGCGCGTTGAGATTGGCGCCATCGAAATAGACCTGGCCGCCATGCTCATGGATCAACGCGCAGAGGTCACGCGCGCCTTCCTCGAAGACGCCATGCGTCGAGGGATAGGTGAACATCAATGCCGCGAGGTTCTGCGCATGCTCGGCAGCCTTGGCCTTCAGATCGTCAACGTCGATGTTGCCGTCTTCGGTGCAGCGCACGACGATGACGCTCATGCCGGCCATCGCTGCACTCGCCGGGTTGGTGCCATGCGCCGATGACGGAATCAGGCAGACCGTGCGGTGGCTTTCGCCGCGTGAGCGGTGGTAGCCGCGAATGGCGAGCAGCCCGGCATATTCGCCCTGGCTGCCGGCATTGGGCTGCAGGGTCGCCGCGTCGAAGCCGGTGATCTCCGCCAGCCAGGCTTCCAGTTCGTCGATCATCGCGCGGTAGCCGGCCGAGTGGCTTGCCGGTGCGAAGGGATGCAGATTGGCGACGCTTGGCCAGCTTACCGGCATCATCTCGGCGGCGGCGTTGAGCTTCATGGTGCAGGATCCGAGCGGGATCATGGCACGGTCAAGCGCCAGGTCCTTGTCGGCCAGCCGGCGCAGGAAGCGCATCATCTCGGTTTCCGAGTGGTTTTCGTGGAACACCGGCTGACTGAGAAACTCCTTGCCGCGTGGCTGCCCTGGCATGGTGCGCCCGGCAGCGGCGCCCGCCTTAGCGCCGAACAGCGCCGCGATCGCGTCCAGATCGGCATCGGTCGAGGTCTCATCGAAGCTGATGCCGATGTGGTCAGCGTCGATGACGCGCAGCAATCGGCCGGTCTTTTCGGCGGCGGCGGCGATCGCGTCGGCTCTGCCCTTCACTTCCACCGTCACCGTGTCGAAGCGGCGTGCGCCAAGCACCGAAACGCCTGCTACCTTGAGGCCGGCTGCCAGGCGGCTGGCCAGTGTGTGAATGCGCTCCGCAATCGCCTGCAGTCCGGCGGGACCATGCCAGATCGCATAGGCCGTCGCCATGTTGGCGAGCAGCGCCTGCGCGGTGCAGATGTTGGAGGTCGCCTTGTCGCGGCGGATATGCTGCTCGCGCGTCTGCAAAGCGAGACGATAGCCGGGGCGGCCTTTGCTGTCGGTCGACTGGCCGACAAGGCGGCCGGGCATCAGCCGCGTCAGCCTGTCGGAAACGGCGCAATAGGCGGCGTGCGGGCCACCAAAGCCCATCGGCACGCCAAAGCGCTGCATCGGGCCGACAGCGATGTCGGCGCCAAGCCTACCCGGTGCCTCGGTCAGCGTCAGGCCGAGCGGATCGGCAATGAAGACGACCAGCGCGCCGGTGGCGCGGGCCTTCTCGATTGCCGCCCTGTGGTCGCCATAGACGCCAAACGTATCAGGCCATGAGACGAGCAACGCGGCGGTGTTGTCGTCGATCATGTCACCGTCGACCTCGATGCCGAGCGGCTCGGCGCGGGTGCGCACGACGTCGAGCGTCTGCGGATGCGGGGTGCCGGCCAGCGCGACTTTAGTTCGCTTGTCGCGATGATGGCGCAACGCAATGCCAACCGCCTCGGCTACCGCCGTCGCCTCGTCGAGCAGTGAGGCCGACGCCACCGGCAGGCCGGTCAGTTCGGTGACCAGCGTCTGGAAATTGAACAGCATTTCGAGCCGGCCCTGGCTGATCTCGGCCTGGTAGGGCGTGTAAGCCGTATACCAGGCGGGGTTCTCGAACAGATTGCGCTGGATGACCGGCGGCACGTGGACGCCGTGGTAGCCGGCGCCGATGAAGCTCTTCAGAACTGTATTGCTCGCCATTGTCGCCGAAAGCTCGGCCAGCGCCTCGGCTTCGCTCGCCGGTGCCGGCAAGGCCAGCGGCCGGTCGAGCCGGATCGATTTCGGCACTGCCTGGCTGATCAGCGTCTCGACTGAGGGAACGCCGATCGTCGCCAGCATGGCTCTGATATCGTTGAGGCCAGGGCCAATATGGCGGGCCGAGAAGGGGTAGGGTGCTACAGTCATCTTCTGGTCCTGCTATCAACCAATATGGGCTTTGTAGGCGGCCTCATCCAGGAGACCTTCGAGCTGGCTCTCGTCGGCCAGTTTCATCTTCCACAGCCAGCCGTCGCCGGTCGCCGCCGAATTGACCAGGGACGGATCAGACGATAGCGAGGTGTTTGCCTCGGTGATCTCGCCGTCGACCGGTGCATAGACGTCCGATGCAGCCTTGACGGATTCGACCACGACGGCGGTATCGCCCTTGGCCAGCTTTTTCCCAAGCTCCGGCAATTCGACAAAGACGAGATCGCCGAGCTGTTCCTGCGCATAGTTGGTGATGCCAACGGTAGCGACACCGCCTTCGACGCGGAGCCATTCGTGATCTTCGGTAAAATAGGTTTTTGCCATGAGAAGGTTCATCCTTTGCGATAGCGATGCGGCGTGAAGGGCAGGGGATTGATATCGATGGGGATTTTCGTCCCGCGAACGTCGGCGAAGAGTTTTGCTCCAGGTTTGGCCAGCGCTGTCTGGACGTAACCCATGGCGACCGGATGGCCGGCCGAAGGGCCGAAGCCGCCTGAGGTGACGTGGCCGGCGGGATTGTCGTCGGCGTCGAAAAGGGCAGCGCCGGCGCGTACCGGCTGGCGGCCTTCCGGCTTCAGGCCGACGCGTTTCTGCGTCGGGCCGCGCTCCAGGATCGCACGCAATGCATCGGCACCGATGAAAGCGCCAGAGGCGCGAACGTCTTTTGGGATCGCCCACATCAGTCCGGCGCTGGCCGGGTCGATCTCCGGCGTGATGTCCAGTCCGTGCAGGCACAGGCCTGCTTCGAGCCGCAGGCTGTCACGGGCGGCCAGCCCAACCCACATCACGCGCTCGTCCTCGTGCAGCCTGGCGACGAGATTTCGCGCGTCCGCTTCCGGCAGGCCGATCTCGAAACCGTCTTCGCCGGTATAGCCCGACCGGCTCATGAACCAGTTTTCGCGGGGCTCAAAGCCATGCATGAACAACAGCGATCCGGTCTCGATGCCGACGCGGGACAGGGCGGCCCAGGCTTCGGGGCCCTGAATGGCCAGGAAAACGCGATCGAGTGCGTCCACTTTGACGTCAAAACCACCCTTTGTGTCAGAATCCACGGCAAAGGCGCGCAGGTGCTTTTCGTCGGCTTCGGCATTGCCGGCATTGGCGACGACCATGAAGCGTTGCTGTCCGAGCCTGGTAACGATCAAATCGTCGATGATGCCGGCGGCTTCATTGAGAAAGAACGTGTATTTGGACTGGGAAATCTCAAGCGCGCCGGCGTCGAGCGGGCATGTGCGATTGAGCAGCGACTCGGCGCCCGGCCCACTGATCTCGAACAGCTTCATGTGCGAGATGTCGAACAGGCCCGCATGTTCGCGGGTGTGAAGGTGCTCCTTCATCACGCCTGCCGGATAGGTCAGCGGCATCGACCAGCCGGCGAACGCGCCAAAGCGCGCATTGGCTGCCACGTGCAGATCTTCGAGGGGAAGGTGTTTGGTGTCGTCGCCCGTCATGTCGTCTCCAGAGTCGCACGCAATCGGCCGCGAATGGCGACCAGTCCGTGCCCCTCTGTCTGAAGCCTGAGAGACTCGCGCCCCGTAACTCTGTCGGCAGCGCTTACACCTTCGGCGCGGGGGCAAGCCCCGACTTTCCAGAGTGTCTTTCCCGTCTACGGTTCTTTTGCCTGAGAGATTTCGGGCGATTTCCCCTTCGGCGGCAGCTCTCGCTGCTCTCTCCCGCAAACAGGTAGGACTCAATGTGAGCCCTCGACTCGTTATCCATAGCCTGTGGGCGACACCTTGTCACCTGCCAGCGACACCTTACCGACAAGTCTTCGCGATAGTTATTGAGCGTCGTGCCTATTTTCGTTGAGCATGATCTTTCCGAAAACCGGTTCCCACTTTTTGCTGCACTGACCTTCGGGTTCGGGTTCATGCTCTGCAGTCAAATGCCGCCGTACCAGTCGTAGCCATTGTCCTCCCAGTAGCCGCCCCTGCCGCCGCCGATAGCGGCGAAACTGTCGACCAGTTCGATCTTACGCAGGTATTTCGGCATCTTGTAGCCGATCTGGCGCTCGACGCGGACACGCAACGGCGCGCCGTTCTCGACGGGCAGCGGCTTGCCGTTCAAGCCGTAGGCCAGGATCGTCTGCGGGTGACGGGCATCGATCAGGTCGATCGAGCCGTAATATTTGATTTCTCCGGACAGGCTGCGGTCGATCGTGTCGAGGCAATGGAACATCACGTAGCGCGCCTGCGGCTTGACCACCGCCTGGTCCAGCACCAGCGACAGCGGCGTGCCGGTCCATTTGGCGATGCAGCTCCAGCCTTCGACGCAGTCGTGGCGGGTGATCTGGGTGCGGCTTGGCATGTTCATCAATTGCTCGCGGCTCAGCGACAGCGGCTTTTCGACGAGGCCGGAAACCTCGAGCCGCCAGTCGGCGAAATTGTTGGCGAGCAGGCCCTTGTAGACATCGTCGCCCGGCGCGGTGACGCCATTCGGCCGCTGCGGCTGGTGAATGTCGGCTTCGGTGAATTCCGGCGCCAGCGATTCGCCGGCAAGCAGGCGTTGCGCGCGCCAGGTCAGGCCGTTGGCGCCTTCGAGGAAACTGCGCAGCCCGTCGCCGACGCCAAGCTGGCTGTCGAAGGCATCGCAACCCGACAGCATCATACCGGAGACACCGAGGCCGGCCGAGGTCAGGAATTTTCTGCGGCTGATCACAAATTTCGCCATCTCACGCGCTCCTCTGGGGCGTCTTGCTGCCTTGCGCCGGCGGATCGGTTCGGTACCAGCCGGTGATGATGGAACGCAGCTCGTTGATCGGCCCGGCGGCGAAGATCATCAGCATATGGATGATGAAGAAGGCGACGAGCAGCAGCATCACGATGAAATGAATCGTCCGCGCCGTCTGCCGGCCGCCGAGCAGATCGTTGAGGAACGGCAGCACCGCGTTCATGCTCGGCGACATGGCAAGGCCGGTGATGATCATCAGCGGCAGCAGCACGAACATGACGCCGCCATAGGCCATCTTCTGCAGCGTGTTGTACTCGCGCCTGTGGTGGAACTTGAATCTGGCATGATCGACGATGTCTCGCGGCAAGCGCTTGAGATCGTCGATACGCGGAGCAAGATCGCGGCGCAGATGACCGTTGATCAGGCTGGCGACCAACCAGACGACCAGCGTCGTGGTCAGTATCCAGGCGAAGAAGAAATGGACGACGCGGGCGGTGCCGAGGTCGTAATAGGAGGGGATCGTCGCCCAGGACGGGAAGGCGCGGGACGTCTCCCGACCCGCCGGCCCCGACCAGCCGAGCACGCCGGTCGTATCGAAGCGCTTGCCGAAGATTTCGGTGTAGCCGCGCGGACCGTTTGCGGTGTTCTCGGCGCCGATGGCGAAGATGGTGTTGTCATAGGCGAATCCCGACTCCTTGCCGATATAGAGCTGGGGGCGGGCGTTGAAGATCTGCAGGCCGGAAAGCAACATGAAAAACAACGAGATGGCCCAGAGCCAGTGCGTTAGCCGGGTCCAGCGCGACTGCCGGTAGATTAGCGTCGCCTCCTGCGGCGCGGAAGTATCTGGCACGGCGGTGGATTGGCTCCTGGCAACCGATTCCATTTTTTCGCGTCCTTCCGGCCGCTCAGTCGGCCTTTGCGATCGTTCTCCTCCCAATACGTTGCCAGCCAAAGCGATGTTTCATCCGATCACGGAATTATTACGGCCTGCCGACATTACCGGCTCCCGAGACTGACGGCGAGGTTGACCGCGGCGGCGACGATCACTGTATTGAAAAAGAACGACACGATCGAATGCAAGAGCACGATGCGACGCATTTGGGTGGTCGAAACCGCGGTATCGGAGGTTTGTGAAGTCATGCCGACGGTGGTCGAGAAATAGAGGAAATCCCAGCCGTCCGGCCGCTCCTTACCGGCAAACACGACGCCGCCGACGGGCTTTTTCTGCTTCGCTTTGCCGCCGGGGTCGGTCTCTTCGTCGTTCAGCCAGTAAACATGGGCGTAGTGCAGCGCCGTCATGGCGTGGATGGTGAACCAGCCGAGCGGGATCGACAGCAGTGCGAAGGTGAGTTCGACAGGATGCGCGCTGCCCTCGCGATTGATCAATTGAAACAACGAGATGATGGCGACAGCGACGACGATCAGCGTCACGGCAAAGATGACCAGCACCGGCTGGTCGGTGGCGCGGGCATTCTTGCTCAGATAGCGGTCGGTGAGCTGCGGCATCTGAGCGACGACGATGATGGTGTAGGCGGCGAAAAACGCGTTGGCGCCGATCGAAAAGGCGAGCGGAGTGCGCAAGACCAGCGCGATCGCCAGCGCCACCACACCGATGCAGGCCGATACCGCGAACTGCATGTGGCGGTGCAGTGGTTTCTTCAGGGACATCTCGGTCGTCATGGCCCAGCCTCTGGTGGCGGCCCGTCTTACCGCCGCTCGTCTGTTGAGACTCGGACATTATAGCACTTTGACTGTGCGCGTGATGCCGAAGACCGATTCCCGGTTTTGCTGCGCTGATCTCCGTTGGGGTCGAAGCGCTAGCTCTGCGCAGCGGATTTCAGCGCACGCCGCAAGATGCGGTCGAGCTCGCCGAGAAAGCGCGAGCGGTCCTGCGGCGCGAAACTGGCGTTGTAGCCCTTGCTTTCGCCGGTCTCGCGCAGATGCTGCTTGAGGTCGCGCATCGCCACCGCCATGCCGATCGTTTCCGGCGTGAACGGGCGCCCGGTCGGTCCGAGCACATGGGCGCCGAGCGCCACCGTGCGGGCGGCAAGCGGGATATCTGATGTCACAACGATGTCGTTGGGCTTGGCATTGTCGACGATCCAGTCGTCAGCCGCATCGGCGCCCTTGGACACGACGACGTTGCGGATCATCGGATCGCGCGACGGGCGCAGGCCGCCATTGGAGACGAAGGTGACGACGACGCCATGGCGTTCGGCGACTTTCTCCACCTCGGCCTTCACCGGACAGGCATCGGCGTCGACGTAAATTGCGGGTGCGGGCATGGTTCGTTCCAACGCGTGTGGGCGGTCGCTATCTCACGGTCCAAGTCGCGATGCCAGCGGCTTGTGGTTCTCGTCAGTAAACCACCACGCTCCTGATCGACTTACCCTCGTGCATCAGATCAAAACCCTTGTTGATGTCTTCGAGCTTCAGCGTGTGGGTGATCATCGGGTCGATCTCGATCTTGCGGTCCATGTACCAGTCGACGATCTTCGGAACGTCGGTACGGCCGCGCGCGCCGCCGAAGGCGGTACCCATCCAGGTGCGGCCGGTGACGAGCTGGAACGGCCGCGTCGAGATCTCCTGGCCGGCACCGGCCACGCCAATGACCACCGACTTGCCCCAGCCGCGATGCGATGCCTCAAGCGCCTGGCGCATCACCTTGGTGCTGCCGGTGCAGTCGAACGTATAGTCGGCGCCGCCGATCTGGTCGGCACCGCGCTTGGTCATGTTGACGAGATAGGGCACGATATCGCCATCGATCTCCTTCGGATTGACGAAATGCGTCATGCCGAATTTCTCGCCCCATTCCTTCTTGTCGTTGTTGAGGTCGACGCCGATGATCATGTCGGCGCCGGCAAGGCGCAGCCCCTGGATGACGTTGAGGCCGATGCCGCCGAGGCCGAAGACGGCGGCCGTGGCGCCGATCTCGACCTTGGCCGTGTTGATCACCGCGCCGATGCCCGTAGTGACGCCGCAGCCGATGTAGCAGATCTTGTCGAAGGGCGCGTCTGGATTGACCTTGGCCACCGCGATCTCGGGCAGCACAGTGAAGTTGGAGAAGGTCGAGCAGCCCATATAGTGGAAGATCTTGTCCTTGCCGATCGAGAAGCGCGACGAGCCGTCCGGCATCAGGCCTTGCCCCTGCGTGGCACGGATGGCGGTGCACAGATTGGTCTTCCTGGACAGGCAGGACGGGCACTGCCGGCATTCCGGCGTGTAGAGCGGGATGACGTGGTCGCCCTTCTTGACCGAGGTGACGCCCTTGCCGATATCGACGACGATACCGGCCCCCTCATGGCCGAGGATCGCCGGAAAGATGCCTTCGGGATCGGCGCCAGACAGCGTGAATTCGTCGGTGTGGCATATGCCGGTCGCCTTGATCTCGACCAGCACCTCACCGGCGCGCGGGCCGTCGAGGTCGACCTCCAGGATCTCCAGCGGCTTTCCGGCGGCGACAGCGACAGCGGCACGGGTTTTCATCGGGAATCTCCTCTCAGGGCAAATCTGCAATCGGGGCCGAGCATTAGCGTATCTGCAGGTGCTGGACTATGGGACGAATTGACAGTTGGTAGCCAGGTTTTTGGTCGGCGGTGGCCGACTTGCATCCGCATAGCCGTCAACTTGCCTTGACCGGCCGGGCGAAGCCCATAAAAGAAAGGCAGCCGAGGGAACAAAACCGCATGTTCACAAAGATCCTGATCGCCAATCGCGGCGAGATCGCCTGCCGCGTCATCAAGACGGCGCGCAAAATGGGCATCGCCACCGTGGCGGTCTACTCGGACGCCGATCGCGACGCCGTGCATGTCGAGATGGCCGACGAAGCGCTGCATATCGGGCCTTCACCGGCCACGCAGAGCTATCTGGTGCCGGAGAAGATCATCGCCGCCTGCAAGGCGACCGGTGCTGAAGCCGTCCATCCCGGTTACGGGTTTCTGTCCGAACGCGCGTCGTTCTGTGAGGCGCTGGAGAAAGAAGGCATCATCTTCATCGGCCCCAAACCCAGAGCGATCAAGGCGATGGGCGACAAGATCGAATCGAAGAAGTTCGCCAATGCAGCCAAGGTCAGCACAGTGCCCGGCTGGCTTGGCGTCATCGAGAATGCCGATCATGCGGAAAAGATCGCCGGCGAGATCGGCTATCCCGTGATGATCAAGGCCTCGGCCGGCGGCGGCGGCAAGGGCATGCGCATCGCCTGGAGCAAGGCCGAGGTCCGCGGCGGGTTCGACCGGGCGCGGTCGGAGGCCAAAAGCTCGTTCGGCGACGACCGCGTCTTCATCGAGAAGTTCGTGGTCGATCCGCGCCACATCGAGATCCAGGTGCTGGCCGATGCGCATGGCAACGCGCTTTACCTCGGCGAGCGCGAATGTTCGATCCAGCGCCGCAACCAGAAGGTCGTCGAAGAGGCGCCTTCGCCTTTCCTCGACGCCAAGAGCCGCAAAGCCATGGGCGAGCAGTCGGTGGCGCTGGCCAGGGCGGTCGACTACCAGAGCGCCGGCACGGTGGAGTTCATCGTCGATAGCGAAAAGAACTTCTATTTCCTTGAAATGAATACGCGATTGCAGGTCGAGCACCCGGTGACCGAGCTTGTCACCGGCATCGATCTGGTCGAGCAGATGATCCGTATAGCTGCCGGCGAAAAGCTCGCTATCAAGCAGAGCGACGTCAAGCTGAACGGCTGGGCGGTCGAAAGCCGGCTCTACGCCGAGGATCCGTATCGCAATTTCCTGCCGTCGATCGGGCGGCTGACGAGATACCGGCCACCGGAAGAGGGACAGTTCGGCAACGTTATCACCCGCAACGATACCGGCGTCACCGAAGGATCTGAAATTTCGATGTTCTATGACCCGATGGTCGCCAAGCTGTGCACCTGGGCGCCGACGCGGCTCGCGGCAATAGACGCCATGTCCGAGGCGCTGGACAGCTTCGTTGTCGACGGCATCGCGCACAACATACCGTTCCTGGCGGCGCTGATGCAGCATCCGCGCTGGCGGGACGGCCGACTGTCGACCGCCTTCATATCAGAGGAATATCCTGACGGGTTCGCGCCGATAGTGCCTGACAGCGAGGAAAAGGCCGTTCTGGCATCGATCGCCACCGCGGTCGAATTGCTGCGCCGCGATCGGCTCGACCGGCTTGGCGGGCGGTTGGCGCCGCATTCGGGTGCGCTGAAACGCGACTGGGTGGTCAAGATCGGCGAGGAGTACCTTTCGGCTTCCATTCTCGAAGGCATGATCTCCATTCCGATGGAGCTCGATCTGTCGATCGATGGTGGCAAGGCGCTGACGGTGGTGTCGGACTGGCGGCCGGGCGATCTCGTCTGGCGCGGCACGGTCGGCGACCGAAGAATCGCGGCGCAAATCCGGCCGGTCCTGAACGGGTTTGGCATCGCCTGGAAAGGCATGTCGGTCACGGCACGCGCCATGCTGCCGCGCACCGCCGAGCTCGAAAAGCTGATGCCGGAAAAAGTGGCGCCGGACACGTCGAAGATGCTGCTCTGCCCCATGCCCGGACTCGTTGTCTCGATCGCCGTTGCCGAGGGGCAGGAGGTCAAGGCCGGCGAGACGCTGGCCGTGGTCGAGGCGATGAAGATGGAAAACGTCCTGCGCGCCGAGCGCGATCTCACCGTGTCGAAACTCAATGCGAAGCCGGGCGACAGTCTAGCTGTCGATGCGGTGATCATGGAATTTGCGTGAGGCTGTAAACAAAACCCGCCTCGGCGGCGGGCCGTTGGCGCAAATCAGCACCATGCATATATTCCTAGCATAACTGCCGTCACAAAGCAATGGATCGCGAGCGTGCAGCCTCGAATCGCAAAGCTGGACTCGCATTGCCCGGTGCTGGACAATACATCTTCATCGACTGAGTCCTTTCAAGCGGCGCTAAAAAAGCATGGCGAATGAGACACTTCCACGCGACCCGTTGCAGCGCGAAGCCTTTGTGAAGGCGTCGAGGCCGGAAGTGCCGGCGCGGCCGTTCATCCATCTGCGCGTGCATTCGGCGTATTCCCTGCTCGAAGGCGCCTTGCAGCTCGGCACCGTCGTCGCCCATGCCGTCAAGGACGAGGCGCCGGCCATCGCCGTCACCGACACCAACAATCTGTTTGGCGCGCTTGAATTCGCGCAAAAAGCGGTGAAGGAGGGCATTCAGCCGATCATCGGTTGCCAGACCGCTCTCGCTTTTTCCGGCGAAGCCAGCGACAGCCAGCGCGACCGCAGGCGGCAGGGCCCGGAGATGCGGCCGGTGGTTTTGATCGCGGCGACCGAGGCCGGTTACAGCAATCTGGTCAGGTTGGTCAGCCGGGTCTATCTCGAAACGCCACCCGGCGAGGCTGTGCATCTGACGACCGAGATGTTGCAAGGCCATTGCGACGGCCTGATCTGTCTCAGCGGCGGGCCGCGTGGTCCGATTGGCAACGCCTTGAAAGAGGATCGCCGCGATCTCGCCGAGACACGGCTTTTGGCGCTCAAGACGCTGTTCGGCGACCGGCTCTATGTCGAGCTGGAACGGGTTTCAGGTTATGATCGCGCCATCGAGCAATCGTCCATCGATCTCGCATACAGCCATGACCTGCCGCTGGTCGCCACCAACGAGGCGTTTTTCTCGTCGCGCGACGACTATGAGGCGCATGACGCGCTGATCGCCATCGCCGAAGGTTCGGTGGTCGCCGTCGACAATCGCCGGCGCCTTTCGCCCGACAATTTTCTGAGAAGCCAGGCCGACATGGCGAGGTTGTTCGCCGATCTGCCGGAGGCGATCGACAACACCGTCGAGATCGCGCTGCGCTGCTCCTACTATCCGAAGACGCGCAATCCGATTCTGCCGCGTTTCACAGGCAGCGATGTCGCCGACAACGACGCCGCGCTGAAGGCAGAGGCCGACGAACTGCGCCGCCAGGCGCATGAGGGGCTGGAAGCGCGGCTCGCCGCGTACGGCCCCACGCCGGGCTATACGGTGGAGCAATATCGCGAACGGCTCAATTTCGAGCTCGGCATCATCACGAAGATGAAGTTTCCCGGCTATTTCCTGATCGTTGCGGACTTCATCAAATGGGCCAAGGCGCAAGGCATTCCGGTCGGGCCGGGCCGCGGTTCGGGCGCCGGCTCGCTGGTCGCGTATTCGACGACCATCACCGATATCGATCCGCTGCGTTTCTCGCTGCTGTTCGAGCGCTTCCTCAACCCCGACCGCGTGTCGATGCCAGACTTCGACATCGATTTCTGCCAGGACCGGCGCGAGGAGGTGATCCGCTACGTCCAGCAGAAATACGGCCGCGACCAGGTCGGCCAGATCATCACCTTCGGTACGCTGCAGGCCCGCGCGGTGCTGCGCGATGTCGGCCGCGTGCTGCAGATGCCCTATGGCCAGGTCGACAAACTATCCAAGATGGTGCCGTCGAACCCGGCCAATCCAGTCAAGCTCGCCGACGCCATCGCCAACGAGCCGCGCTTTGCCGAAGAGGCCGAGCGGGAGCCGATCGTGCAGACGCTCCTCGACATGGCGCAGAAGCTGGAAGGGCTCTACCGCCACGCCTCGACGCATGCCGCCGGCATCGTCATCGGCGATAGACCTTTGTCGGAACTGGTGCCAATGTACCGCGATCCGCGCTCCGACATGCCGGTCACCCAGTTCAACATGAAATATGTCGAGCAGGCCGGACTGGTTAAGTTCGACTTCCTCGGCCTGAAGACCCTGACTGTGCTGGAGACCGCGGTCAAGCTGATCCGCCGCCGCGGCATCGAGATCGATCTCGCCCACATCCCGCTCGACGACCCCGATACCTACGCCATGCTGTCGCGGGGCGAAGTGGTCGGTGTGTTCCAGGTGGAAAGTGCAGGCATGCGCAAGGCGCTGATCGGCATGCGCCCCGACTGCATCGAGGACATTATCGCGCTGGTCGCGCTCTACCGGCCGGGACCGATGGAGAACATCCCGACCTACAACGCCAGAAAGCATGGCGAAGAGGAGATGGCGTCGATCCACCCGAAGATCGACCATCTGGTGAAGGAGACGCAAGGCGTCATCGTCTACCAGGAACAGGTGATGCAGATCGCGCAGGAGCTCTCCGGCTATTCGCTGGGCGAAGCCGATTTGCTGCGTCGGGCCATGGGCAAGAAGATCCGCGCCGAGATGGACAAGCAGCGCGAGCGCTTCGTCTCGGGCGCCGTCGAGCGGGGCGTTAGCAAGCCGCAGGCCGACTTCATCTTCGATCTGCTGGCAAAGTTCGCCGACTACGGTTTCAACAAGTCGCATGCCGCCGCCTATGCGGTCGTCTCTTATCAGACGGCCTATCTGAAGGCGCACTATCCGGTCGAGTTCCTGGCCGCGTCGATGACGCTCGACATGGGCAACACCGACAAGCTCGCCGATTTCCGCCAGGATGCCCTGCGCCTCGGCATCGATGTCGTGGCGCCCTCGGTGATGACGAGCTTCCGCCCCTTCGAAGTCGGCGAGAACAGGATCTTCTATTCGCTGGCCGCGCTCAAGGGCGTCGGCGACGCGGCGGTCGAGCACATCGTCGCCAAGCGCGGTGAAAAACCGTTCAAGAACCTCGCCGATTTCTGCGAAAGGGTCGATCCGAAAATCGTCGGCAAGCGGGTGTTCGAAAGCCTGATCATGGCCGGTGCGCTCGATTGCTTCGGCCACGACCGCGCCGCGATGATGGCGGGCGTCGAGCGGATGATGGGGCTGGCGTCGCTGGCGCAGCAGAATGCACTATCGGGTCAGCACGACATTTTCGGTGCCTCGCTCGGCGCGCAGTCGCAGGCGCTCAACCTGCCGGCGACCGACCCGTGGCTTGCCGCCGACCGCCTGCACCGTGAATTCCAGGTGGTCGGCTTCTACCTCTCGGCGCATCCGCTGGACGAATACAAAGCGGCGCTGCAGAAGATGCGGGTGCAGACCTGGGCCGAGTTCTCCGCGGCCGTCAAACGCGGTGCTGCCGCCGGCCGGCTTGCCGGCACCGTCACCACCAAACAGGAGCGCAAAACGCGCACCGGCAACAAGATGGGCGTCGTGCAGTTTTCCGACACGTCAGGCCAGTATGAAGCAGTGCTGTTTTCCGAAGGTCTGGCTCAGTATCGCGACCTGCTCGAGCCCGGCCGTTCAGTGGTGATCACCGTTTCGGCCGAGGACAGACCCGAAGGCGTCAATCTGCGCATCCAGACCGTGCAATCTCTGGAAGACGAGGCAAGCCGCATCCAGAAGGCCCTGCGCATCTTTGTCAGGAATGACCGACCGGCGTCGGCGATTCAATCGCAGCTTACCCAACGCGGCGACAGTCAGGTGAGCATTATCGTCATCAAGGATGAGGCGCAGGGCGAGGTCGAGATCGAACTGCCCACTCGTTACCGCGTCTCGCCGCAGATCGCGTCGGCCATGCGCGCGGTGCCAGGCGTGGTGGAAGTGGAACTGGTGTGAGCTAGAGCGCTTTGCGTTTTGGTGGAATCAAATCCGCGCTCCAAGAGCGGATCGATCGTCATTGTCTCCTCTCCGGCGCGTAATGGAGGATGACAACACCTGACTTGAGCGTCCTCGTCTCCAGATGCTTCAAGGGTATTCGGTTCGGGCCGCCCTTGAAGAGCGGCGTGCCTCTCCCGAGAATGACGGGGTTGATCCCGAGGTGATACTCGTCGATTAGGCCGTGCTCCATCAGGGTCGCCGTGAGGTCGGCGCTGCCGAACACGAAGATGTCTCCGCCGTCCCTGGTCTTCAGCTTGGAGACTTCTTCCGCGACATTGCCGTTGAAGAGCTTCGTTTTGTTCCAGTCGGCGCTTTTCAGCGTGCGCGAGAAGACCACCTTCTCGATCTGGTTCATGAAGTCCGCGATCCAGCCCTGCTCGGAGGGCCAATAGGCTGCCATGAGCTCGTAGGTCACGCGGCCGAAGATCAGCGTGTCGGCCTTTTCCTGGGTCGCATGAATGTAGTTCTCGAGTTCTTCTTCGAAAACGAACCAGCTGATGTCCCTGTCCGGACCTTCGAAGAAGCCGTCGACGGTCACCATGTCCCATATGATCAATTTTCTCATAGAATCCTCCTCTTGGCCTATCCCTTTGTGAATTTCGGCCCTATCCCGCCGAAGCGGAAGCGCATGTTGGCGATCTGCCCCGCTTTCGAGATCTCGGTCTTGCCCAGCCCGATCGGCTCCATGCCCTCCTGACCGAAGAGGGGGATGCTGTTGCCGATGAGGACAGGCGCGACATGGATGAGGACCTCGTCCGCAGGCCCTAATTCGAGCTGACGGGAAGTCGCAATATCTCAGCGGGATCCGACGAAGCGTTCCAGTTTGCCCAGAGTTTGCAGTCCAAGTTCCACGGCACCGAAGCCCTTCGCCTCCTGGAACTCGGCAGCCGTGCTGAATACCATGCCCAGCGTTACCTTCGTTGCCCCGTCCTGATCCTCGAACGAGGCCCAGGCGTCGGCATGTTTCGGCCCGTTCTCGCCCCAATGCAGCGTGTAGCCGATCCTCTCCTCGGGCCGGACCTCGTTATAGAGATGGTGGTTCGGGAAGACCGTGCCGTCAGGCGCGATCATGTCGAATACCCATTCGCCGCCCGCTCGCAAGTCGATCCTCTTTGTTCGACAGGAGAAGCCTTCCGGCCCCCACCATTGCGGCAGCGTTTCAGCGTTCATCCACGCCCCCCAGACGATGGATCGTGGCGCCCGAATTACCCGCTGCAGCACCATGGTTCGTTCCGCCGCGCCCGCGAGGTTGTCTAGTCCCGCGCCGAAGCCTTCCCGATAGCCTGCCTCCATGTCCTGCGCCAGCGAGGAAAGCTGCACCGTCACGACCAATCGGCTGCGGTCGTCCGCACCTTCGAAATCGGCTGTCACCAGCGCGGCCGATTGCGTCACGCCTTCGGATGAGATTACCTCGTAGTTCACGGTGCACAGCGCCGGCTGCAACGCCAGCCAGCCGCACTCGCAGCGGATGTCCGGATGGCCCTCTACCTTGCAGAGCGAGACTTCGCGCCCACCCACCCTGGTATCGGCCTCCAAGAACTCCACGGTGACCGAGGGCGATGGCGCAGACCAGATCGCCCGCGCGGCCGGGGCCGTCCATGCCTCCCACAGCGCCGCCAACGGCGCGGCCACGTCCCGCTCGAAGGTCAGCGTCGCAAAGCGGTCTTTCCTATCGTCAGGCACCGCGCGGGTCGCACTGTTTGTCGGGAGGTTCTGTGTCATTCTGCGCGCTCCTTCATCACATTCATTACAAACGCGTCCAACCGGTCGAGCCGAGCTTCCCAGATGGCCCGCTGTTCATCGAGCCATGTCCGCACCGGATCCAGAGCCTCGGGTACGATGGCGCAGGTGCGTATTCGCCCGTCTTTGGAGGTGGAGATCAACCCTGCTTCCTCCAGCACAGAAAGGTGCCGCATCACCGTGGGCAGACGCAGTCCCGTGGGACCAGCCAGATCTGTTACCCGCGCAGGTGTTTCGGCGAGCCGGGTCAGGATCGACCGGCGGGTCGGATCAGCCAGCGCATGGAAGAGTAGCGATAGATCAGGGTCATGCTTAGCCATGTCGCTAACTATCGCCTGACCAGCTGTTGACGCAAGCGAAAACTTCGTCAAGTCGCTAAGTTTTTTCGCCCACCACGCGGAGTTGTTGAGCAGGCAGCTTTGCCGGGTCCGCTGAGGCGCTGCTAACAGCGATGCGAGCGCAGGCCGATGCTGCAATTGAAGACAAAATTCTTTCTCCGGATGTCCTCCATCAACGGCGGCTTCCGCTGCTCTGCCCACTGGACGGCTGTCACAGCGAACGTTATCGCAGTTGTCATGAAGGCGGCAGACAAGGACGGAGCGCAGGAGTTTTCAGCCTTGGCACGGCTGCGCGATACGTTGCGCAAGCTTTATCACGGGCGCACGCCCGCCGCTTTCCGGTTCCAACTGGCGGCGATCATCATCGACCTTGCCATCATCGCCTTCTTCATCGCCACACCGGTGATCCAGGAGTCGTCTTCGTTCCTCTGGCTCGACTATTCGGTCGCGGCACTTGTCGCCGCCGACATGATCGCACGGCTGCTTGCCTCAAACGACATGCTGCGCCTAATGAAACAGCCGACGTCGTGGGTCGACGCCTTCATCCTGCTGACGCTGCTGATGCCTTCGGCGCTGGCCAATCTGGGGTTCCTGCGCATATTGCGGCTGTGGTCGCTGTCGCGCAGCGGCTCCCTGTGGCGGCATTTCGAGATGCGCGGCCTCAAAAAATGGCGCGAGGCGAGCCACGCAGTCATCAATCTCCTGACATTCCTGTTTGTCGTCACCGGTTTCGTCTACACCTTCTTCTTCCGCACCGGGGCCGGTCTCGAAGGCTATGTCGACGCGCTGTATTTCACCGTCGCCACCGTGACCACGACCGGTTTCGGCGACATCGTCCTGCCGGGCATATCAGGCAAGCTCACCGCCATCGTCACCATGATCATCGGCATATCGCTGTTCGTCAGGCTGGCGCAGGCGCTTTTCCGGCCCGCCAAGGTCTTCTTCCCGTGCCCGCAATGCGGCCTTCAACGACACGAGCCCGACGCCATCCACTGCAAGGCCTGCGGGCATCTCCTCAAGATACCCGACGAAGGCGACTGAAACGCGAGGCTAGAGCGCGGTTTTTGTGAGACAAAACAGCCCTCTGGCTCTTTGCTTTGACGCGTTTTGTCCGGCGCCAAACAAAGACGTTTGGCAGCAAACGCTAAGACGCTGCCACTTCCGCAGGTTTGGTGGCTTTCTTCTGCAGGTTGAGCAGATTGCCCATCAGGATCAGCAAGGCGCCGCCCGCGGTGAAGGCGTCGATCTGCTCCTGATAGAGCAGCCAGCCGATCAGCGCCGACAGTGGCACGCGTAAAAAATCCATCGGCGAGATGACGGTCGCGTCGGCATAAGCAAGCGCGCGGGCCATGCAGAAATGCGAAGACATGCCGGTGAAGCCGATCAGCAGGATCCACGGCCATAGTTCGAGCGGTGGATTGCGCCATTGGTAAAGCGCCGGGGCAAGACCGAGCACAGACTGGATGACCAGCATCCAGAAGATGATGCACACGACGCTGTCCGTCCGCGTCAGCGATTTGACCAGAACCACTGATATACCGAAGCAGACCGCGGCGCCGAGCACGATGACATGTCCCGGATCGACCGGGCCAACGCCCGGACGGACGATGATCATCACGCCGATCAATCCGAGCACGATCGCCGCAAGTCTTGGCCGGTTTAGTCTTTCACCAAGAAAGCCGACCGCCAGAATGGCCGTCCAGATCGGCGTCGTGAATTCGATCGAGATGAGTACGGCCAGCGGGATCAGCGTCAGGGCGTAAAGCCAGGCTGCCTGGCCTGTATAGTGAATAACGTTGCGGGCGATATGGGCGATGGGTCGTTTCGTGCGCATCGCAGCAAAGCCGCCTGACATCATCACCAGCGGCAGCAGGATAAAAAAGCCGATCACCGAGCGTAGCTCCACCACCTGGAAAACGTTCAGCTCGGCGGTCGTGGCGCGGCCGGCGACCGACATCGCCAGAAACGAGGCGACCGACAGCGCCATCCAGAACGCGGCCTTCGGGATCGAGGGTGAGGGTGCCATGCGCGCTATGTCGCAAGCCTGGACTCTCACTGCAACCGCTAAGGCGATGCATTCGGCTGGGCCAGATGCTGCGCGTTGCAAAACAGTCATGTTGAAGGCGGAACCTGCCATGGCGGCAGGCGTTGATTCTCAGTATTGATTCCAGAAGGAAGTGCCTTGTTTCCGATCTCAACGAGGAGAGATTCGATGAAATCACTTGCACCATTCGCACTTGCCGGCTGCCTGACGGCTGCAGCCGGCGCGGCTCACGCCGACGAAGCCGATTTTCTCCGCTCATTCCAGGGCAATTTCACCGGGAAGGGGACTGTCAAGGTAACCACCGAGGCACCGACGGTGAACGTCTCCTGCCGCTTCAATTCCGACGCGACATCGAACTCATTGTCGCTGGACGGCACCTGCCGCGGTCTCGTCGTGGTGGCGCGCGCCATCAGTGCCGACCTGAAGTCCAGCGGGACGAAGTACACCGGAACCTATGTCGGATCCCGCACCGGGCCAGCACAACTCAGCGGCAGGCGCTCGGGCAATGCCATCAATCTCGGCATCCGCTGGGCGAAGGAGGTCAATGGCGATCGCACGGCGCAGATGACCGTCGAAAAGAACGGCGAGGACGGCATGCGGCTGACCGTTATCGACGTCGACCCGAAAACCGGCGAGCGCGTGATGACCAGCCGGATCGATTTGACGCGCACCTGACGGGTAGGGTCTATCTTTCTTGTTTGAGCATGATCTTTTCCGAAAACCGGATTCCACTTTTCGGGATCATGCTCACTCCTCGATCGGCTCGGGCGGGTGGGCGTTGCGGCCCTTGCCGAAGGTGTAGCCGGTCTCGACCGCGCTGCGGCCGAATTTGTCGCGCAGCGTGTCGATGGCGCCTTCGGCCATGGCGCGCTTGCGTGACTGGATGTCGACGAGGTCAGGCGGATCGGCCTTTTCGTCATTCGAGAGGTCGGCGACACCGATACCGAGCAGCCGGTATCTTGTGCCGTTCGCCTCCTTGCGCAGCAGCTCGAGCCCGGCCGAAAAAATGCGGTCGGCCAGCCGTGTCGGGTCGGCAAGCTGGCGGTTGCGCGTACGGGTCTTGAAATCCTGGGTCTTCAGCTTCAGCACGACGGTGCCCCCGGCAATGCCGGATTTCTTCAGCCGTCCCGAAACCTTTTCCGACAGCGCTCTCAGCACCGAAACCAATTCATCCAGGGAAGCGATGTCGGTGTCGAAGGTGGTCTCCGCCGAGACGCTTTTTGCGTCCTGGTCGGGATGGACGCGGCGTTCGTCCTCGCCGCGTGAAAGATGATAGAGCCGGTCGCCCATCACGCCGTAGCGGCGCATCAGGTCACTGCGCTCCATGCGCTGCAACTGGCCAATCATCCGGATGCCGTCCCGTTCAAGCGTGGCGGCAAAGGCTTTTCCCACACCCCAGATCAGCGTCACCGGCTGCTCGGCCAGAAAGCCAGATGCCTCGGCCTCGCCGATTACCGAAAAGCCGCGCGGCTTGCGGAAATCCGACGCCACCTTGGCCAGGAACTTGCAGTAGGAAAGCCCTGCTGAAACGGTGATGCCGATCTCCTTCTCCACTCCGAGCGCGAAGCGTGCCAGCACCACCGCAGGTGGCAAGCCGTGCAGGCGCTCAGTGCCGGCAAGGTCGAGGAATGCCTCATCGATGGATATCGGTTCGACCAACGGCGTCAGCGCCTGCATCATGGCGCGCACCTCGCGGCCGACGCGCGCATATTTTTCCATGTTCGGCGGGATGACGACCGCCTCCGGACAGGCTTCGAGCGCTTTGAACATCGGCATTGCCGAGCGCACCCCGTGGATGCGGGCGATGTAGCAAGCGGTGGATACGACGCCGCGCTTGCCGCCGCCGATGATCAACGGCCGGTCTTTCAGGGCCGGGTTGTCGCGCTTCTCGACCGCCGCGTAAAACGCGTCGCAATCGATATGGGCAAGATGCAGCCGGTAGAGCTCCGGATGGCGGGCTAGCCGTGGGCTGCCGCAGCGTTCGCAGCGCCGTGCCTCGCTGCGCTGGAAGCTCAGGCAGTCGCGGCAAAAACCGTGATCGGGATTGTTGACAGAGGCCGCCATCGCTGCGAACATAAAGAGAACAAATGCAATGGTACGTCAGGACGGACGCCACGACAAGCGGCAGGCCGGGAGAGAGCTCATGAATACGACCATAGCGCCACTGGTGCCCGAGCTTTGGGCGGATTTCGAAGATCTTTTCGGTAAGCAAGGTGCCTGCTACGGCTGCTGGTGCACACATTTCCGGCTGTCGCCAGCAGCGCGCCGCGCCAGCGACCGGGAGCGCAACAAGGATCACATCAAGGCGCGCATCGAGGCCGGGCCGCCGCCCGGCCTGCTGGCGTTCGAAGATGGCAAGGCAGTCGGCTGGATGCAGATCGGCCCGCGCGCTGACGTGCCCGAATGGAACAACAAGGGCAGGGGATCGGCACCGGTCGATCCCGCTGACGCTACGGATCCGTGCGTCTGGGCGATTTCCTGCTTCTTCATCCGCGTCAAGGCGCGCGGCAGGGGCGTCAGTCATCGCCTGGTCGAAGGCGGTATCGCATTTGCGCGCCAGAACGGCGCGCGGCTGGTCGAGGCGTGTCCGATCGACCTGTCGAAGGATTCGCGTTCGATCGGGCTGTTCGTCGGCTCGTCGCGGGTCTTCGAAAAAGCCGGTTTCGAGAGGTTGGTCGAGCGCAAGGCCGGCAGGCCGCTGATGCGGCTGGTGCTTTGATCGAGGTGCACCGATTTGGCGGTTTTGTAATCTCATCCTATCGTTGCATTCGTAACTTCATACCAGCCGGGCGAAGCGTCCTTTCTGGGTCAAACGGAGAATTCGCGTGAATCGTGCCCTGCCATTGGTTTTCCTTCTCGCATTGAGTGCGCCAGCTTCAGGCCAGACCGTCGACAGTCAAGGTGCGAAGCAATTGTCCGAAGACCTGTCTCGCTACGTCGGCAAGCAGGCGATCGACAAAGGCATCCTGACGGTTTCGGCCGATGGCGACGCCTATAAGATCACCTTCGATTTGAAGGCGCTTGTGGCGAAGCTGCCGAAGCAGGATCTACCGACCTTCGATTTCCCGCCTTACACGCTGCTGGTCAAACCGCGTGGCGATGGCGGCTGGGATGTCTCCTCGGATTTTTCGACCAACGGGTCATTCGAGGTGAACAATCCGGATGGCCCGGCAAAGGCGCAAATCACTATCACGGATGGCAAGTTCACGGGCGTCTATGATCCCGAACTGGCGGCGTTTACCAGTGGGGCCAGTTCGATGACGGGCATGACGATGACGTCGATCATGCCCAGGCAAGTAACGGATTTGAGCGCCGGCTCGAGCTCTTCGAAGTTTGTCGCCAGCAAGTCGATGAATGGCGGTGTCGATCTCAGTTTGACGCAGGCGATGGCCGACTTCGGTGAAACCGTCAAAATTGATAACCGGGCTATTGGAGGTGTGAAGACATCGGAGCTCGTGGTGGATGTAACTGCCAAAGCCGTGCGGACAAAGCCGTTTCTGGACCTCTTGGCGTTTGGGGTGGCCCACGAAGACGAGGCTCAACTGAAAGCCGATCAGGCAGAGCTCAAGACTCTTCTGCTCGCCGCATTGCCGTTGTGGGAACGGATCGACGGAGCTTACACGTTCAAGAACTTTACCGTTGAAACGTACGCCGGCAATTTTGGCGCAGCGCAATTGAGCACCGCGTTCGGGGCTGATGGCATCGCCCAGAACGGCAGGTTCGATTATGCAATCAAGGCCTCTGGGTTAAGCTTCCCCTATGTCGTACCGGGCTGGGTCGCCAAACTGCTTCCAACCGAACTCGATCTGAAATTCGGCGGCGCCAACATCGATCTCGACAGCATGGCTAGAAAGGCGATCGAGACATTCGATCTCAACAGGAACCCGCCGCTGCCGGCGGAGTTCGGCGAACGGATCAAGGCCGATTTCATGGCCAAGGCGCCAAAATTCATCGTCGACCACAGCATATTCAAGAATGGCAACACGGAAATTGCGCTGGAGGGCGAGATGACGTTTCCCGGCAGCAAGCCTGACGCCAATTTAACCGTGGACGTGGCCGGTTACGACAAGATCATCGAAAGCTTGAAGGTGGCAGCAAAATCGGAATCCGAAGCGGCACAAGCTTTCCCCTTCGCGCTCGCCGCCCAAGGGCTTGCCAAGAAGCTGCCCGATGGCCGGCTTGAATGGGTCATCAACGGCAAGGCTGACGGCTCGATCACAGTCAACGGCGCGATGTTGAAGCCGGCCGATGCCGCCCTGGGCGCTCTCCCTACTGACCCAAGCGATGCTCCCCGGGCGACAACGGCGGAGTGAAGCTCCAGCCCTGAGCGCTCGATCAAAATCCGAGCGCTGCTGCGATCTTCGGCGCGGCTTCGCGCCAGTCCTCGACGACAACGATGTCGTCGGGCATCGGTGGCAGGAAGGTGCGCATCGAATTGTCGGCCATCAGATGGAAGAGATGGGCATCGGCGACCGAATTGCGTGCCGATACCAGATTGTTCGGCTGGTCGTCGACGAAGGCGACCGGCCGGTCCTTGTTGCCACGCAGCTTGGCCACCGCTGGACCCTTTGCCATTTCGGTGGTCAAGAGCGGATAGGTTAGCCCGAGGGTGTCGAGATGGGCGCGGCGAACCGCGCGATGCTTGTGTGGCATGGCCGTCAGCATGACGATCTCGGCGCGATCGCCGAGTGTCGTGAGCGCCTCGGCGGCGCCGTCGGTTATGCTTTGCCAATCGGCCTGCGCATGGAAGAACTCGTCCAGAAGTGCGGTCACCTCCGCCTGCTCGACCAACCGGCCGCTCGCCTGTTCGGCGATGTTGCCGGTCAGGCGGAAGGAGGCAAAGGTCAAGCCGAAGCCGCGTGCTTGAAGAAAATGCGGAAACGGCCGGATGAATTCGAGCACGACATCGTCGACATCAAGCACCAGCAGCGGCCGGTCGTCGGCGGCCAATTCCTCGATTTGACGCGCAGTTTCGGGATCGTCGCTCATATGGAATGCTCATGATTATCGTCGCCAAGCGGCAGCGCCCGCAACGCCTTGCCGACGGAAGCCGGCGGCGTGCCGGTTTCCTCGGCGAACCGCATGAGCGTCGGCTCATGAGCGAGGATGAACTGCAGCACGCCGGCCAGGAATCCCGGCTCGCCGGCTGCCTGGCGGATGGAATGCGCCTCGATGCCGGTGATCGCCAGGAAACGGGGCAGAAGTTCCGGATCGGCGGCGACGAAGCCCAAGGCCTTCACGGCAATGGTTTCCGCTTCCTCGCGCATTGACGCTGCGTTTGCCATCACTACCTTCTTGTGCGGTGGAATGAGTCTCTTTTGGCAGTAATCGCAAGCGTCGCCTGCGGCAAGCCATCTGCCTCTGCAATGCGGTGCTCGAGGCGAAATCCGGAGCTTTTCCGGCAGCGGTTTCCGTTTCGTCAATTATATTGCCGTAGAGTCGAGCAGAGTTTGATGCGTGCCGGCGAGGGCGCATGACGGCAACCTTCGAGCGGAAGGCGGGCCGGGACGGGAAATCGATGCCTAAGAAGGTCATGATCGTCGAGGACAATGAGCTCAACATGAAGCTCTTCCGGGACCTCATCGAAGCGAGCGGTTACGAGACGGTGCGCACGCGCAACGGCCTGGAAGCGCTGGATTTGGCGCGACTGCACAGGCCGGACCTCATTTTGATGGACATCCAGCTGCCCGAAGTGTCGGGGCTGGAGGTGACCAAATGGCTGAAGGAGGACGACGACCTCCATGTCATACCGGTCATTGCCGTCACGGCATTCGCAATGAAGGGCGATGAGGAACGCATCCGCCAGGGTGGCTGCGAAGCCTATATTTCCAAGCCGATCTCGGTGCCGCGTTTCATCGAAACCATCAAATCTTACCTGGGCGATGCCTGATGCGTCCTTCCAGCCGAGCCGGAGCTTCATGAGATGACTGCGCGGATCCTCGTCGTCGACGATATCCCTGCCAATGTGAGGCTGCTCGAGGTCCGGCTGCTTGCCGAATATTTCGAGGTGCTGACCGCCACCAACGGGCTGGACGCGATCGAGACCTGCGAAAACGGCAAGGTTGATGTCGTACTGCTCGACGTGATGATGCCCGACATAGACGGGTTCGAGGTCTGCCGGCGGCTGAAGAGCGATCCGGCGACGTCGCACATCCCCGTCGTGATGATCACGGCGCTTGACCAGGTTTCGGACCGGGTGCGCGGCCTCGAGGCCGGTGCCGACGATTTTCTGACCAAGCCGGTCAATGATCTGCAATTGATGACCCGCGTCAAAAGCCTGGTCAGGCTGAAGACGTTGACCGACGAGCTGCGCCTGCGCGCTTCGACCACGCGCAATATCGGTATCGAGGAGCTGTTGAGCCGCAACTTCGCATCGGCAGACACCACGCCGAAGGTTCTGCTGATCGACGAGCGCAAGCCCTCCATCGAGCGCATCCAGAAAATGCTGCGCGGCAGCGCCGATCTGGACATTGCCACAGATCCACATGCCGGCTTCTTCCAGGCGGCCGAGACGTCCTATGAATGCGTGATGATCTCGACGGCCTTTGCGGACTTCGATCCGCTCAGGCTCTGCTCGCAGCTGCGTTCGCTCGATCGTACTCGTTTCCTGCCGATCATCCTTCTGGCGCAGGAGGGTGAGGAGGGGCGTATCATCCGCGGCCTCGAACTCGGCATCAACGACTATCTGATGCGGCCGATCGACCAGCAGGAGCTGACGGCTCGGCTGCGCACTCAGGTGCGCCGCAAGCGCTACAACGACCAGCTGCGCGCCAGCGTTACCCAGACCATCGAGATGGCGGTGACCGATGCCCTGACGGGATTGCACAATCGCCGTTACCTGGACAGCCATCTGCAGACGTTGTTCGACCGCGCCGTGGCGCGGCGGCGGCCGCTGTCGGTGATGATCACCGATCTCGACCGCTTCAAGACCATCAACGACGCGCATGGTCACGACGGCGGGGACGAGGTGCTGCGCGAATTCGCGCGACGGCTGCGCAAGAATGTGCGCGGCATCGATCTCGCCTGCCGCTTCGGTGGCGAGGAGTTCGTGGTGGTGATGCCGGACACGGACGGCGCAGTCGCCGAAAAGGTAGCGGAGCGCATTCGCGCTGAAATCGCCCAGATGCCGTTTGCAGTCGGTCACGATGGCAAGACAATCGAGGTTACCGTCAGCGTCGGCGTCTCTTCGGTGCTGAAGGGCTTGGACTCGGTTGCCGGGCTGATGAAACGCGCAGATCTCGCGCTTTACGAAGCCAAGAGCGCCGGTCGCAATCGCGTCGTCGCCAAGGCGGCTTAGCGCCGATTATCCAGTCGGTGCGACAGGGTTACGAATTTACCTTAACGCAAGCGATTCGCGGGCTTGGTTAAGAAATTGTTGATTTTCACAGGCTGTTGCGCAAATGTGCAGACCAATGACGGAACCGGCGCGAGGGTAGATCGCCGGGTCGATCCGAAGAATACCCCATGATTCAGGTCCGCCGCATCTCCTGGGTCCGTGGGGTCGGCCGGCCGGCGCTGGCACATAGTGGCCTCCTCGTACCGCTGCCAAACGCCGACCGGCCCCCTCTTTCCGAAAAGACATCGAGACTCTGCGCTAAGCCTTGGAAATATCGGACTTTTCGAAGCCTTGAAACAAAAACGCCGCCCACAGGGGGCGGCGTTTTGGCTTGAGAGCAAGAAACCAGATTACTTGATCTTGGTTTCCTTGAACTCGACATGCTTCTTGGCGACCGGATCGTATTTGCGGAACGACAGCTTGTCCGTCTTGGTGCGGCTGTTTTTGCTGGTCACGTAGAAGAAACCGGTGTCGGCGGTCGACAGAAGCTTGATCTTGATGTTTGCGGCTTTGGCCATGTTGTTCGTCCGTTATGTTCGTGGAGTTTTGGCCGCTGGAGCACGGGAAAACACCCGGACGCGGGAAACTTGGCGCGACACATAAAGTACGCGCCCGGAAAGTCAACCCCGCGAGGCTTCGGCGCAGTCTCTTACGTGCCGCACCAGAATATCAGCCGGCAACGTTCCTGACTATGCGTCTTCCCTAACCGGCGGAGCCACCTTCTTCCAATCTCCCGTGGTGTTCCACCAGCGGTTCGGGTTCGAGCGGTCGTCCAATCCCTTGGAGCGGCTGGCAAGGATCGGTTGAATGCGGATCACCGGCTCCTGATAGCTGTGGGCCTGGAATATCGCTTCGACAATACGGGCAGCCGATGCCTGGTCGTCGGGCAGCTCGAACGACACTTCCACCGTGCCATGCCGTCGGCGCAATTCCGTCTCGGCGCCGGCGGCCGCGCCTTCGAGCGGCCGGTAGCGCTCGATGCCGTGCGCCGACTGGTAGGCATTGCTGTCGTATTTGCCCATGGTGAGCGGCGCGATAGCGACCACCGCTTCCATGATGCGGTCGACATCGGAGGCCGGCGCTTGAAAGGTCACAAGCAGCAGCAATTCCATCCGTACCGATATCGTTTCAAACCCGGAGTCGATCATGATGGCATCCTCAGCGTAGTGGTGGTGGTGCTGACAATCTATCCAAGTGCTGCTGACACGGTTATGTCAGCAGCCTCTCGCCACGAGGCATCGATCGGCCCTTTCTAAAGGATTTTTCGGACGAGCCTGATGCCGACCAGCGCGATATAGAAGGCGAAGAACACGCCGAGCGCCCAGCCGAAGCCCGAGGGGCCGAAAAGGTCCATGCCGATGCCGATCGCTTGCGGGCCAAGCACCATGCCGACGCCGTAGCAAAGCACGAAGGCGGCGTTGGCGGAGGCCAGTTCGTGGCCGGAAAGCTGCGAGCCGAGATGGGCGAGGCCGATCGTGTACATCGCAGCGACCACGCCGCCCCAGACGAACAGAAGCGCCGCCATCAGGTGCCAGTTCTGCGCGAAGTGGGGCATGAAGATGGTGCCGGCAAGCCCGATGGTTGCGCAAGCCAGAAGCAGATAACGGCGGTCGCTGACACGGTCGCTGATCATGCCGAGCGGGATCTGCAACAGCACGTTGCCGAGACCGATCATGGTGAGCAGGAGGGCGGCGTCGGCCTCGGAGTAACCGATGCGGCTGCCATATATCGGGAACAGCGCAAAGCCGCCGGTCTCGACCGCGCCGAACACCAGCACCGCGGCGGTCGCCGTCGGCACCAACCAGATGTAGCGCAGAAAATTGCTGGTCTCGCCATTGGAGACGATCGTCGGGCTCTCGTTGCGTGCCGCCAGAACCGGAATGGCGGCCAGCGTCACCAGTGCCATGATGACGCCGAAGGGCAGGAAGCCGGTGCTTCCGAGACGGGAGAACAGCCATGGCCCGGCGGCAAAGCCGAGCGACAGCACGGTGGCATAGATACCGAGGACCAGGCCGCGCCGGTGCGGCGGCGCCGAGGTGCTGATCCAGAATTCCGACAGGATGAACAGCACCGTCAGCGCGATGTGCAGCAGGATGCGCAGCGGGAACCACATCCAGAAGTCCGGCGCGAAATGGAAGCCGACAAAGGCCAGCACTCCCGTGGCGATCATGGCCAGCATCGTCCAGGCGACGCCGAATCGCATGGCGAGCGGGGTGGCGAGCGGTGCGCCGGCGATCGAGGCGAACCCGGCGACAGCGGTGTTGAAGCCGATCATCGACGCGGAATGGCCGCGCGTTTCGAGGATGACGCTGAGCAGCGGCATGCCGAGGCCGATGGCAATGCCAACGACGCTGATCGACGAGATCGCGGCGATCATCGGCAGCCAGTGTACGCGTTCCTCGACCTCTTGCTGGGTATCGACCGTCATGGGATGTGAATGCTCTATGCTTTACAGAATTTCGCGGACGAAGCGATTGCGGACAAGCCGGTAGAACGGCACGGAACCGCCGGGGCGCAGCAGCGGATCGTCGACGAGCCGCTTCTCCAGCTCTTCGAGGATCGCCCTGGTGATATCGGGGATATCGGCCTGCCTGGCCTTGGCGAGCGGCAGCCAGACCAGTTCCTCCAGCTCGTTGGTCGGGCCGCCGTCCGGCAGTTCCACGGCGACGTCTTCGCGCCAGGCGCTGAAGAAGCGCGTGTCGAAGCGCCGCACGCGGTTCGGCGGCGTGATGGCACGCGCGATGAAGCGCAGCGCTTCCAGAGAAGGTTTTACGCTGTGTTCGGCAAACCCTTGCCAATCGCGCCTGCTCGTCGCGAAGGCGCCTTTCCGGCCGATCAACAGGCCTGCCTCCTCATAGGTCTCGCGGATCGCCGACAGGGCGATGGCGCGGGCGCGGGCCGGACTGATGCGGCCAACGCCGGCGGTCAGCCTCGTTTGTTCCTCGGGGTGCAACGCGGTGGCGACGGGGATTCGGCTGTCGGCAGGATCGGTGCGGCCACCAGGAAAGACGAATTTCCCCGGCATGAAGGCATGACGGGCGTGGCGCCGGCCCATCAACACCAGGAACTCGTCGCCCTTGCGGTCAAGCAGGATCAGCGTCGCGGCGTCGCGCGGGCGTATGGGCTTGGCGTCGAGCGCGATCCGCTCGACCTTGTCGACTTCCGCCTTGGTCATACCGTCCATGCGCACGACCTAGCGGAATCTTCTCCGATGCGAAAGTGGCGTCCAGCCATGCCGATTGCGCCAGCCTCGGTTTCAAGCCTCGGGATGCGACTCGATCAGATCTTCTTCCCCGCCGAAGCCATGCATATAGAACGCCCATTGCAGGCCTATGACGGCGCCCTTGACCGGCTGCAGCAAGACGACTGCCATGAGGATGGTCAACGGCACCCAGATAGCGATGTGCTGCCAGGTGGATAAGGTGGAGGTCGCTTCGACGCCCATAAACGCGCCCAGTACGATGTGGCCAACGATGACCACCACCAGATAGGCAGGCAGGTCGTCGGCGCGGTGGTGATGAAGCTCCTCGCCGCAGCGATCGCATTTGTCGACGGTCTTGACGAAAGCGCGAAACAGCTTTCCTTCGCCGCAATGCGGGCAGCGGCCAAGCGCGCCACGCTTCATCGCCGTCCATAACGGGCGGGCGACCCGGCCCGAGTGATGTTCGCCGCCGAAAACCTGTTGGTTCATTTTCAGTTCGCTTGGCATTACCGTCTCCTGCCGCGCGAGCCTGGACGCGATTGCGACGCCCGGGCGCGACCTTTGGCCTTGTGAAACGACCTGACAGAGCCGGGCAGCGGCTTTGGGTCGGTCAGCATCTCGAAACGCATCGCGCCGGCCATAGGCGCCACCTCGATCAGGCGAACCTCGACGCGGTCGGCAAGCTGATAGCCCTTGCCGGTGCGTTCTCCGAAAAGCGATCGGGCAGTTTCGTCGTATATATAGTAATCGCCGTCCAGACTTGACACCGGGATGAAACCATCTGCGCCATACTGCGGCAATTGGACAAATAGTCCCGATTTGGTGACGCCCGAAATGCGCGCGTCGAAACGCTCGTCGACACGCTCGGCCAAATAGGCGGCGATCAGCCGGTCGACCGTGTCGCGCTCTGCGGCCATGGCACGGCGCTCGGTGGCCGAGATCAGCGCGGAAACTTCTTCCAGCCGCTCCGCCTCGTCCTGCGTCAGTCCGCCCGCACCGAAGCCGAGCGCGGCAATCAGCCCGCGATGCACGATCAAGTCGGCATATCTGCGGATCGGCGAGGTGAAATGCGCGTAGCGCTTCAGATTGAGACCGAAATGGCCAATGTTGCTGGGCGAGTACTCGGCCTGCATCTGCGAGCGCAGCACCACCTCGTTGACCAGCCCCTCATGGTCGGCGCCGCGGACGCGATCCAGGATGCCGTTGAACTGGTTAGGCCGCATCTGCGCGCCGCGGGCCAGCGACAGGCCCAGCGTCTGCAGGAATTCGCGCAGCGATTCCTGCTTGGCGAGCGAAGGCGCGTCATGAATGCGATAGACCAGCGCCTGCCGTTTCGCCTCCAGCGTCTCGGCAGCCGCGACATTGGCCTGGATCATGAACTCTTCGATCAGCTTGTGCGCGTCGAGCCGCTCCGGCACGATCACTCGATCGACAGTGCCGTCCTCCTTGAGCAGGATTTTCCGCTCCGGCAGGTCGAGCTCCAACGGCTGGCGCGTGTCACGGCCGCGCTTCACGACGCCGTAGGCATCCCACAGCGGCTTCAGCACCGTGTCGAGGATCGGGCCGGTCTTGTCGTCCGGCGCGCCGTCGATCGCCGCTTGCGCCTGTGGATAGGCGAGTTTCGCCGCCGATTTCATCATGACGCGGTGGAACGAATGCCTGAGCTTGCGGCCATCGGCCGAGAAGGTCATGCGGACCGCCAGCGCCGGGCGGTCCTGGCCTTCGCGCAGCGAACAAAGGTCATTGGAGATGCGCTCCGGCAGCATCGGCACGACGCGATCCGGGAAATAGACCGAATTGCCCCGCTTCAGCGCCTCGCGATCGAGCGCAGTGCCATAACGCACATAGGCTGCGACATCGGCAATCGCCACGGTAACGATCACACCGCCGGGGTTCTTCTCGTCCGTATCCGGCGTGGCGAACACCGCATCGTCATGGTCCTTGGCGTCGGCCGGATCGATGGTGACCAGCGGCAGGTCGCGCCAGTCGTCCCGGCCGGCCAGCGACGCCGGTTTGACTGCCTCGGCCTCGGCGATGACGTCTGCCGGGAAAATATGCGGAATGTCATGGGCGTGGATGGCGATCATCGAGACCGCCTTTTCGCTGGTCAATGAGCCCAGAACCGCCAGCACCTTGGCTCTGGGCAGGCCGTAGCGGGAGGCCCGCGCCGGCTCAACCTCGACCAGATCGCCGTTCTTGGCGCCGTTCTGGAATTCCTTGTCGACGACCAGCTCCGGCTGGCGTCTTTCGACAGGCTCGATGCGGAAGGTACCGTCCTGCAGCACGCGGAAGACGCCGAGAACGGCTTCGGCGCGCCTCTCGAAGATCTTCATCACCCGCCCGGTATAGGAAGGGCCCGTCGCGTCATCGGTTGGAAAGGTTTTGGCTAACACGCGGTCGCCAATGCCCGGTGTCGGGCCGCCGCCGCCACGCGACATCCGGATCGCTATGACAGGGGGCTCGCCATTGCCCACGGCTTCGGTCGGGTGCGCCAGCAGCACGCCGTCGGCGTCGCGGCCAAAAATGTCGAGCACGGCGACATGGGGCAGGGCGCCGACACGGGCCAGCCGCTTGCGCTCCTTGGTCAGCAGGCCCTCGTCCTGCAGGTCGCGCAAAATATCCTTCAGCCAGATACGGTCCTCGCCGCGCAGCGCGAACGCCTTGGCGATGTCGCGTTTGCCGGAGCGATCCGGATTTTCGGCGATGTAACGCAGGATTTCGTCACGGGACGGCCGGTAGTCGTCTTTCACCTTGGCGCGGGTATCGGCGGTGCGCGGGTCGCCGCGGCTTCGTCCGGTGATCCTGCGCGCCACGATGTCCTATCCCTTTTTGTTGGCCGCTTTCTTGGCCGTCGGTTTTTTGGCTGCCGCAGGCTTTTTGGCAGGTGCGGCCGCCTTGCGGAAGGGCTTTCTGCCGCCATTGCCACCCTTGGCTTCCTTCTCGGCAATCAGCGCCACCGCGTCCTCGATCGTCACCGACTGCGGGTCCTTGCCCTTCGGCAGCGTCGCATTGACTTTGCCGAAATTAACATAGGGCCCGTATTTGCCGTCACGCACGACGATCTTGCCGCCGCCCGCCGGATGCTCGCCAAGTTCCTTCAAGGCGGCGGGCGTGCCGCCATTGCGGCCGCCCGGACCCTTCAACTGTTTCTCGGCGATGACCGAAACGGCGCGGTTGAGACCGATCGAGAACACATCCTCGATACTGTCGAGATTGGCATAGGTGCCGTCGTGCAGCACGAACGGACCGTAGCGCCCCAGTCCGGCCGAGATCATCTTGCCGGATTCCGGATGCTTGCCGACGTCGCGCGGTAGCGACAGCAGGGCGAGGGCCTTTTCGTGGTCGATCGAATCGGCGGTCCAGCCCTTTGGCAGGCTGGAGCGCTTGGCTTCCTTGCCATCGCCGCGCTGGATATAGGGGCCGAAACGACCGCTGCGCAGCGTGATTTCCTCCGCCGTGTAGGGGTCCTTGCCCAACACCTTGATGCCGTCCTCGCCATTGCCGTTTTCGCCATTGGGGTTGGCGGCGTCTCCAAGCTGACGGGTGAACGAGCATTCAGGGTAGTTGGAACAGCCGACAAAGGCGCCAAACTTGCCGAGCTTCAGCGACAAATTGCCGGAGCCGCATTTCGGACAGATGCGAGGGTTCGAACCGTCTTCCCGCGCGGGAAACACCAGCGGCGCCAGTTCTTCGTTGAGCGCGTCGAGCACGTCGGTGACGCGCAATTCCTTGATGTCGGCGACGGCGCCCGAAAAATCCTTCCAGAAATCGCGCAGCACGTCCTTCCAGGCGAGCTTGCCGTCGGAAATCTCGTCGAGTTTTTCCTCGAGTGAAGCGGTGAAATCATATTCGACATAGCGCTCGAAAAAGCTTTCGAGAAAGGCCGACAGCAGCCGGCCCTTGGCCTGGGGCAACAGCTTGCGCTTGTCCATGCTGACGTAGTCGCGGTCCTCGAGCGTCTTCAGGATCGCCGTGTAGGTCGAGGGACGGCCGATGCCGAGCTCTTCCAGCTTCTTGATCAGCGAGGCTTCCGAATAGCGCGGTGGCGGCTCGGTGGTGTGCTGGGTGGCGTTGATCGCCTCGCGGGCGAGCTGTTCGCCGGCGCGGATCTCAGGCAGACGGCGGTCTTCCTCGTCTTCCGAATCCTCGTCCTTCTGGTCAGTGTAGGCGGCAATGAAGCCGTCGAAGCGAATGACTGAACCGATGGCGCGCAACTCCGCGGTGCGGGCGCCGTTGACCGCCTCGATCTCGGCCGTAGTGCGCTCGATCTCGGCCGGCTGCATCTGGCTGGCGATGGCGCGTTTCCACACGATCTCGTAGAGCCGTGCCTGATCGGCATCGAGATATTGCCTGACCGAAGCGGGCGTGCGCATGAAATCGGTCGGGCGGATTGCTTCGTGCGCCTCCTGGGCGTTCTTGGCCTTGGTCGTGTATTGGCGCGGCTTCTCGGGCAGATATTTTGGGCCGAACTCCTTGGCGATCGCATCGCGCGCGGCCGATATCGCCTCGGGCGCCATCTGTACGCCGTCGGTTCGCATATAGGTGATCAGGCCGGTGGTCTCGCCGCCGATGTCCATGCCTTCATAGAGCCGCTGCGCCACCTGCATTGTGCGGGTGGCCGAAAAGCCGAGACGCGAGGAGGCCGCCTGCTGCAGCGTCGAGGTGGTGAAGGGCGGGCCCGGATTGCGCTTGGTCGGCTTGGCTTCGACCGAGAGCGCCTTGAAGGTCGCGCCTTCCAGCATCGCCTTGATGTCGTCGGCCTGCGCCTTGTTGGAAATGTCGAGCTTTTGCAGCTTCTTGCGGTCGAAGGCGGTCAGCCGCGCCTCGAAATTTTCCTTGCGCGGCGTGCCGAGGAGAGCTGATATCTGCCAGTATTCCTCGCGAATGAAGCGCTCGATCTCCAATTCGCGGTCGCAGACGAGGCGCAATGCCACCGACTGGACGCGGCCGGCGGAACGGGCGCCCGGCAGCTTGCGCCACAGGACGGGCGACAGGGTGAAGCCGACGAGATAGTCGAGCGCACGGCGGGCGAGATAGGCATCGACCAGCGGCGCATCGATCTGGCGCGGATTGGCCATCGCTTCCAGCACCGATGATTTGGTGATGGCGTTGAAGACGACGCGGCTGACCGGCTTGTCCTTCAGCGCGCGCTTCTGCTTCAACACTTCCAGAACATGCCAGGAAATGGCTTCACCCTCGCGATCCGGGTCGGTGGCGAGGATCAGCCCGTCGGCATCCTTGACCGCCTTGGCGATGTCGGCAAGACGTTTGCCCGAGGCAGTGTCGACAGCCCAGGACATGGCAAAATCCTCGTCCGGACGCACCGAGCCATCCTTGGCCGGCAGATCGCGGACGTGACCGAACGAGGCCAGGACCTTATAGTTCTTTCCGAGGTACTTGTTGATTGTCTTCGCTTTGGCCGGCGATTCGACGACGACGACGTCCATGAGGTCTCATATCAGCTGTGGTGCGGCAGAAGAATTCCGCTGCGCGCGACGAAATCTCGTACAATTGTCGCTCACATGGCCGGGCTTTTGCATCCGGTCAAGGGGAAGCGCCCAAAATGCAGTCCTGCATTGAGTGCACAACCCAAGTGCGAGTCATGTGATATCCGCAATCTCGGATAAGGGAGCGGGCTGCCTATCGTTGGACAGCCGGCAATGAATCCGGGAGTACGGGACAAATTCCTCCGCGGATATAAGAGAAACATCGATCATGCGCCAGCCCCAGCCGGAGAGACATCCGGCATGATGCTCGGTCGGGTGGGCGATACTGGCGCCGCGAGTGGGCTAGAATGCTCAGCAGGACAGTGCAAGAAGCTGGCCGCCGGAAGCCTGCGGGGATACACGCAGCCAGCGATTTCCCGCCGGTCAGGCGGGGATGCAGGTTCGGGGCTTAGTCGGCCTTGGCTATGTGCCAGACGCCGCCGACGCCATCGCCGGTCACATCGCCGGCCTTCTTGTCCTTGATGAACGTGTAGAGCGGCTTGCCCTCATAGGCCCACATCTTGATGCCGTCGGTGCGGTCGACGATCGTCCATTCGCCCTCGGCCTTGGCATCGGCCTCGGCTTTCAGCGGCGGCCAATTGGTGGCGCATTTGTCGTAGCAGTTCGACTTGCCCGTCTCGTCCTTGTCGTAGGTATAAAGGGTCATGCCGTTGGCATCGGTGTAGATCTTGGTGCCGCCGATATCGGCTTCCTTCCACGCTTCCGCGGCATAAGAGGCGGCGGTGCCAAGCAAAAGCAGCGTCAGCCCGACTGTGATCGATTTCATGAGGTTCTCCCTGATATGATCGAGAAGCGCGCGGAAAGTCGCGGCCTCGTTGCATCAACGCGCCTGGTGTGCCGTTTCTTCCTCGATGCAGGGCGGCAACTTGCCACGCAATGGTGATTGGCGGACAAGCTCGTGCGCCGCTATATCGGCGCCGCTACGGTTGGAGTTTCGGGAAATGGCATTGGATATCGGCTATGTCAGCGCGGTCGGGGCGGGGGCGATCTCGTTCCTGTCGCCTTGCGTGCTGCCGCTGGTGCCGCCCTATCTCTGCTATATGGCCGGTGTGTCGGTCGATGATTTCCGTGGCAATGCCGGCGTAACGGCCAAGGCCGACGCGCGCAGAGCGCTGCTTTATGCCTCGATCGCCTTCGTTCTCGGCTTCTCCACCGTCTTCGTGGCGTTGGGCGCCGGCGCCTCGACCATCGGCCGGTTGCTGCGCGTCTGGCAGGAACCGCTGGCGATGGCTGCGGGCGTGCTGATCATCCTAATGGGGTTGAATTTCCTCGGCATATTGCGCATCCCGCTGCTGTCGCGCGAGGCGCGTTTCCAGTCGCAGGGCAAGCCGGCCAGTATCGTTGCCGCCTACGTCATGGGACTGGCTTTCGCCTTCGGCTGGACACCCTGCATCGGACCGGTTCTGGGACCGATCCTGACGCTGGCCGGCGGCCGCGAGACGGTGGGCGAGGGCGCGGCTCTGCTTGCCGCCTATTCGCTCGGCCTCGGCATTCCGTTCCTGATCGCGGCGCTGTTTTCCGGCGCTTTCATGCGCTTCCTCTCCAAATTCCGCGTCCATCTCGGCCGTGTCGAAAAGGCAATGGGCGCGCTGCTGGTCGTCGCCGGCGTCTTTTTCCTGACCGGCGGCGTCCAGGCCGCGTCCTATTGGCTGCTGGAAAATTTCCCTGTGCTGGGGCAGTTGGGGTAGAGCTCCTGAGCCGTGGACCCGCTGATTAAGAGTCAGCTGCTCTGCCGTCTCACCGGAATTTAACCGCATTGGTGCAGCATGGCGCCAATGCTAGACATGCGTTGATTCCCAACCCTTTTCATATGGTTGCCATTCCATGAGCCAGAGAACCTGCCTGTCCGTCATCCTCGCCGCCGGCGAAGGCACGCGCATGAAGAGCGCCGTGCCGAAAGTGCTGCACACAATCGCCGGCCTGCCGATGGTCGCCCATGTCGTGAGAGCTGCCGAGGCCGCCGGAGCGGGCGATCAGGCACTGGTGATCGGCCATGGCGCGGAAGAGATGCGCAAGGCCACGCAAAAGTTCGCGCCGAAGGCGGAGACCTTCGTCCAGGAAAAACGCCTCGGCACCGGACATGCCGTTCTGGCTGCTCGTGACGCGATATCAAAGGGTTACGACGACATCCTGGTGATGTTCGGCGATACGCCGTTGATCGAACCGGAGGTGCTGACTGCTGCGCGCTTGAAGCTGGCCGAAGGTGCTGCCGTCGTTGTGGTCGGCTTCCGCACGTCAAATCCTTCCGGCTATGGCCGGCTGATCGAAAAAGGCGGCAAGCTCGTCGCCATCCGCGAGGAGAAGGACTGCACCGACGAGGAGAAGAAAATCACCTTCTGCAATGGCGGGCTGATGGCGGTTGCGGGCAAGCATGCGCTGCAGCTGCTTGATCAAGTCGGCAGCAACAACGCCAAGGGCGAATATTACCTCACCGACATCGTCGAGATCGCCGGCGGGCTGGGTTTTGATGTGGTTGCCACGGAAGCCAGCTTCGAGAACGTGCTCGGCATCAACAACCGCGCCGAACTCGCCGAAGCTGAAGGCATCTGGCAGCAGCGCCGGCGGCGTGAGGCCATGCTCTCCGGCGTCACGCTGATCGCGCCCGAAACCGTGTTCTTTTCCCACGACACTGAGATCGGCGCCGACACTATCGTCGAACCCAATGTCTGGTTCGGACCAGGTGTGAAGATCGCCACGGGCGCCAAGATCCATGCTTTCAGCCATATTGAAGGCGCCACCATCGCCTCGAACTGCGATGTCGGCCCGTATGCGCGACTGCGGCCGGGTGCCGATCTCAAGCAGAAGGCCAAGGTCGGCAATTTCTGCGAGGTCAAAGGGGCGACGATCGAGGAAGGCGCCAAGGTCAACCACCTGACCTATATAGGCGATGCCCGTGTTGGCGCCGGCGCCAACATCGGCGCTGGAACCATCACCTGCAATTATGACGGCTATTCGAAGTTCTTCACCGACATCGGCGAGGGCGCTTTCATCGGCTCGAACTCCTCGCTGGTGGCGCCTGTTGCAATCGGCAAGGGCGGCTACATCGCTTCGGGAAGCGTGATCACCGAAAGCGTCCCCGACGACGCGCTGGCCTTCGGCCGCGCCCGCCAGAGGACGCTGGCCGGTAAGGGCAAGGAATTGCGCGAGCGTTTTGCTTCGGCCGCGGCGGCCCGGAAAAAAGCCTAGCCGCGACGACTGCATCATGTCTTTGACGGATTTCGGGAACCGCTGCGCGCGGTAGGATGCGCGTACGGAAAAACCGAGCGATTGCGGTAACCGGATTGCAAGGGCGCTCTGGCATGGTGCATGTGTGCAAGAGCAGTTCCGGCTGATACGGGACGAAACGCAATGTGATTTTCGCGGCAGCCCGGCCGTCTCTAATGGCGCTGGGTTTCATGCCGGAATCGGGGGCAAACGTCTATGTGCGGTATTGTCGGAATTGTCGGTCACTCGCCGGTCGCGCCACTCATCGTCGATGCGCTGAAAAGGCTCGAATATCGCGGCTACGATTCCGCCGGTGTCGCCACAATCGAGCATGGCAAGCTTGGGCGCCGCCGCGCCGAGGGCAAGCTGGTCAATCTCGAGCGCCGGCTGAAGGACGAACCACTCGACGGCACGATCGGCATCGGCCACACGCGCTGGGCAACGCATGGCGTGCCGAACGAAACCAACGCGCATCCGCATTTTTCCGACGGCGTCGCCATCGTCCACAACGGCATCATCGAGAATTTCGCCGAATTGCGCGACGAGCTGATGCGCGACGGCTACAAGTTTTCATCGCAGACCGACACCGAGGTCGTCGCTCATCTGGTGGCGCGCGAACTGGCCAGGGGCCTGAAGCCGGTCGAGGCCGCCCACCAGGCACTGAAGCGGCTGGAAGGCGCCTTTGCGCTGGCCATCATGTTTAAGGGCGACGAGGATTTGATCGTCGGCGCGCGCAACGGCCCGCCGCTGGCCGTCGGTCATGGTGAGGGCGAGATGTTTCTGGGCTCCGACGCCATCGCGCTTGCCCCGTTCACCAATTCGATCACCTACCTGGAGGACGGCGACTGGGCGGTTGTGCGCCGCAACGAGGTCGCCATCTTCGACATGGACGGCAACAAGGTCGACCGCAAGCGCCAGCAGTCGCTCAGCACCAGTTTCATGGTCGACAAGGGCAATCGGCGCCATTTCATGGAGAAGGAAATCCATGAACAGCCCGAAGTGATTTCGCACACGCTGGCGCATTACGTGGATTTTGTCAGCGGTGTCTCGAAGCCGCTCGACCTGCCGTTCGATTTCGCCAAAATCGACCGGCTGGCGATTTCGGCCTGCGGCACCGCCTATCTGGCCGGCCTGATCTCCAAATACTGGTTCGAACGCTATGCGCGGTTGCCGGTCGACATCGATGTCGCTTCCGAATTCCGCTACCGTGAAATGCCGCTGTCGAAGACCGACGCTGCGTTCTTCATCTCGCAATCGGGCGAGACCGCCGACACGCTGGCGTCCCTGCGCTATTGCCGCAAAGCGGGCATGAAAATCGGCGCGGTCGTCAATGTCCGCGAATCGACGATGGCGCGCGAATCCGACGTCATCCTGCCGACTCTAGCCGGGCCGGAGATCGGCGTCGCCTCGACCAAGGCCTTCACCTGTCAGCTTTCGGTGCTGGCTTCGCTTGCCGTGCGGGCCGGCGTGGCGCGCGGAACGATTTCGCATGAACAGGAGAAGGCCCTGGTGCGCGCGCTGTCTGAAGCGCCGCGCTATGCCAATCAGGTCCTGAAGCTCGACGAGCAGATCGAAAAGGTCGCGCGCGACCTCGCCCACTACAAGAACGTGCTTTATCTCGGCCGCGATACCAATTTCCCGCTGGCCATGGAAGGCGCGCTGAAGCTCAAGGAAATCTCCTACATTCACGCCGAGGGCTATGCCGCCGGCGAATTGAAGCATGGGCCGATCGCGCTGATCGACGAGAACATGCCTGTCATCGTCATTGCCCCGCATGACCGCATCTTCGAAAAAACCGTATCGAACATGCAGGAAGTGGCGGCGCGCGGCGGCAAGATCATCCTGATCACCGACAGCAAGGGCGCCGCGCACGCCACGGTGAAGACGATGGAAACGATCGTGCTGCCGGATGTGCCGGAAATCATCTCACCGATCATCTACGCGCTGCCGATCCAGATGCTTGCCTATTTCACCGCGGTATTCATGGGTACCGACGTCGACCAGCCGCGCAACCTGGCGAAATCAGTGACTGTGGAGTAAGCGTGGTTTAAAAAATTCGCAGTTCCAAAGCCGAACGCGGTTAACTAATGTGCGCCGCAATCAGCGCTGCGGTGAACCATGTCGGATGCTCCCAGAACTTCAGGCATGACCCGGCTGCGGAATTATTTCCTGACAGGCTTTGTCGTCTGCGCGCCGCTGGCGATCACCGCCTACATCGCCTGGTCATTCATCGGCTGGGTCGATTCCTGGGTGAAACCCTATATTCCGGCGCGCTACAACCCCGATAGCTATCTGCCGGCGCCGGTTCCGGGATTCGGACTGATCGTCGCTTTGGTCCTGATCACCCTGATCGGTTTCCTGACCGCCAACATCGTCGGCCGCGCCATCGTCAACTTCGGCGAGCGGCTGCTCGGCCGCATGCCGCTGGTGCGTGGCATCTACGGCTCGCTGAAGCAGATCTTCGAAACCGTGCTGTCGAACAAGGGCGACATGTTCCGCCAGGTCGGGCTGGTCGAATACCCGCGCAAAGGCGTCTGGTCGCTGGTCTTCGTCGCCAGCGAGAAGGAAACCGAGATCAACCAGAAGCTCGACCAGGAAGGCAACCCGCTGATAGCGGTGTTCATGCCGTGCACGCCCAACCCGACCACCGGTTTCCTGATGTATGTGCCGAAATCCGATGTCGTGCTGCTCGATATGACCATCGAAGATGGTGCCAAACTGATCGTCTCGGCCGGGCTGGTCGCACCGGAGGTCAAGACGAAAATGGTGACGTTGAACGGCAAGCAGATCGGCGTTCAGATCGCCAATCCGCCGGTGGGTGTCGGGCCTCAGCCGGCGCGCAAGAGCCGCACCGCTTCGTCGCGGCCGAACAAATAAAGCAGCATGCGAAGGGCTGCGCCGCGTTCGGATTGCAGCTCGGGATCGCGCGACAGGATCAGCCGTGCGTCGTCGCGGGCGGCTTCGAGCAGGTCGGCATGCGCCTCGATGCGCGCCACCTGGAAGCCCGGCGTGCCGGACTGGCGGGTGCCCAGCAGCTCGCCTTCGCCGCGCAGCTTCAGATCCTCCTCGGCGATGCGGAAGCCGTCCTCGGTCTCGCGCATCACCGACAACCGGCGCGTTGCCGTCTCGCCGAGTGGGTCCTTGTAGAGCAGCACGCAGGAGGACGGTTTTTCGCCGCGCCCGACCCGGCCGCGCAACTGGTGCAGCTGGGAGAGGCCGAAACGCTCGGCATGCTCGATGACCATGATCGTCGCATCCGGCACATCGACGCCGACCTCGATGACCGTGGTGGCGATCAGGATGCGTGTCTCCCCGGCCTTGAAGGCGCGCATCGCCTCGTCCTTGTCGGCGCCCTTCATGCGCCCGTGCACCAGGCCGATCTGTTCGCCGAACAAAGGCTTCAGCGAAGCAAAACGATCCTCTGCCGACATCAGCTTGATCTCTTCGGACTCCTCGACCAGTGGACAGATCCAGTAGATCTTCTGGCCGTCGGCGACGGCGTCGCGCATGCGCCCGACCAGTTCGTCGAGCCGTTCTAGCGGCAGGGTGACGGTGCGGATCGGCTGGCGCCCGGCCGGTTTTTCGGTCAGCTTCGAAACATCCATATCGCCGAAAGCGGTCAGCACCAGCGTGCGCGGGATCGGCGTCGCCGTCATCACCAGCATATCGGGCGCATCGCCCTTCGCGGTGATGGCAAGCCGCTGGTGGACGCCAAAACGGTGCTGTTCGTCGATGACGGCGAAGACGAGGTCGTGGAATATCACCGTTTCCTGGAACAGGGCGTGGGTGCCGACGACGATGTCGATTTCGCCACTGGCCAGGCCTGCCAGCGTCTCGGTGCGCTCGCGGCCCTTTTCGCGACCGGTGAGGATGGCAATGCGCAAGCCCGCTTGTTCCGCCAAAGGTGCAATCGTCGCAAGATGCTGGCGCGCCAGGATTTCGGTCGGCGCCATCAATGCCGCCTGGCCGCCCGCCTCGACGGCGCGCCCCATGGCGAGCAGCGCGACAACCGTCTTCCCCGAGCCGACATCTCCCTGCAGTAGGCGCAGCATGCGTTCGGGGTCACCGAGATCGGCGTTGATTTCGGCCAGGGGGAATTCCTGGCTGGTAGTCAGTGAATAGGGCAGGGCTTTGCGCAGCTTTTCGACGATGCGGCCGTCGCCAATGAGCGGCCTGCCGGACAGGCGGCGGACTTTTGCCCGTACCAGCGCCAGCGACACCTGGCCTGCCAGAAACTCGTCATAGGCGAGACGCCGCCAGGCTGCGCCGTCGACGGATACGTCGATCGGGTCGGCGGGATTGTGGATGCGGGCGAGCGCGTCGCCGAAAGCAGGAAAGCTCTGGCGGCGCATAAATGCGTCGTCTTGCCATTCCGGCAGCACCGGCAAACGGGCGAGTGCCTGGCCGATCGCCCGGCGCAGCACTTTTCCCGAAAGCCCGGCAGTGAGCGGATAAACCGGTTCGACCAGCGGCAGGTTTTCCGCGTCGCTGGCCAGCGCGATGTGGTCGGGATGAACCATGGTCGGTCTGCCGTTGAACCATTCCATGCGCCCGGAGACGACGACATGCTCACCTTCGGGCATCGCCTTCTCGAGATAGGCGGCGTGCGCATGGAAGAAGGTCAGCGCGATCTCTCCGGTGTCGTCATGGGCGTAGACCCGGTACGGCACCGATCTGTTGCCGCGCGGCGGCGGCTGGTGGCGGTCGATGCGCACATCGAGAGTGACGATCGCGCCTTCGGCCGAACCGGCGATACCCGGCCGGTTGCGGCGATCGATCACAGTGTGGGGCAGCACGAACAGAAGGTCGCCGGCGCGCGCAGCTCGATCGCCAAGATCGGCCGGCACCACCTTCTCGATCAGTGCACCGACCTTCGGCCCAACGCCGGCAAGCGAGATGATCGGGACAAACAGCGGATCGAGGAGGGAAGGGCGCATGATGTCAGCTTATGTCGCGACGGCCGCAGCGCAAAGGCTGACACCGCCGTCTATCCACGCTATATGCGCCGCTTCAGGCAAGGATGCGGGACAATGACAGGAACAAGACGATCCAGCGAGGGGCTCGACGTCCGCCGCCGCAAGCTTCTGTTTCGATCCTGGCATCGCGGCATGCGTGAAATGGACCTCATTCTCGGAAGTTTCGCCGACGTCGAGATCGGCGCCTTGACCGGCGACGAACTCGACCAATATGAGAGGCTCCTCGACATTCCCGATACCGAATTCCTGGCCGTGGTCACAGGCGAACGCCCCGTCCCGCCCGATATCGACTGTGCCGTCCTGCAAAAAATCCTGGCGTCGCGCCAGGCGATGACATTCTGAACGCGTGATTCCATGAGCCTGATTCCCACTATCGGTCTGCCCGAGGGCCGTGCTGGCCAGTTCATCGTCGACGGCGTCGCCGACGGCTATGAAGCCTTTGCGCTGGTGCAGGCTGCGCATGAGATCGCGCCCGACCGGCCGGTGCTGTTCGTGGCGCGCGACGGCCAGCGACTGCCCTCGATCGTCGAGGCGCTTTCATTCGCAGCACCCGGCCTGCCGGTGCTCGAACTGCCGGCTTGGGATTGTCTGCCCTACGACCGTGTCTCGCCCGGCTCGGATGCCGCTGCACGGCGGCTCGACGCGCTCACCGCGATGATTGCGCTGGCGAAAAAACCGCACCGCGCCGTCGTTCTGACCACCGCCAATGCGCTGCTGCAGCGCATTCCGCCGGCAAGCCTCGTCGAGGCGCAGACCTTTCACGCCAAACCCGGCAACCAGATCGACATGAACGCACTGGTATCGCGGCTGGAGATATCAGGCTTCGAACGGGTGCCGACGGTACGCGGCGTCGGCGAATTCGCGGTGCGCGGCGGCATTCTCGACTTGTTCGCACCCGGCTGGAGCGAAGCGCTGCGGCTCGATTTCTTCGGCGACACGCTGGAATCGATCCGCGTCTTCGACGCCGCCACGCAGCGCACCACCGGCCAGCGCAAGTCGATGGCGCTGCAGGCGATGAGTGAAGTGGCACTGACGCCGGAAACCATCAGCCGTTTCCGCCGCAGCTACATCGAAGCCTTTGGCGCGCCCTCGCGCGACGACGGGCTCTATGCGGCGGTCAGCGAGGGACGGCGTTTCGCCGGCATGGAGCATTGGCTGCCGTTCTTCTACGAGCGGCTGGAGACGGTGTTCGACTATCTGCCGGATACGCCTGTCGTGTTCGACCATCTGGCGCATGAGGCGCTGACCGAGCGCCATACGCTGATCCTCGATCATTATGAGGCGCGCAGGAAGCAAGCGGACGGCGCGCTGAAGGACGCCGTGCCCTACAAGCCGGTGCCGCCGGACCTGCTTTATCTGTCGCCCGAAAACCTCACCGCCTCACTTGGGCCGCGCGAAGCGATCGACTTCACGCCGTTCGACGCGCCCGACACCGGAGCGAAAAAAGTCTTCCATGCCGGCGCGCGGCATGGCCGCAGCTTTGTCGAGGAGCGCGCCGACCCCAACATCAACGTCTTCGATGTCGTCGTAAAACACATTGCCGATGAGCGCGCCGCCCGCCGCCGCGTCATCATCGCCGGCTGGACCGAAGGTTCGCTCGACCGGCTCGGCCAAATCCTGGCGGAACATCATCTCGGCAATCTCAAGCCGGTCGCCACGCTGGCCGAGGCGGAAAAGCTCGAACCGGGGCAGGCGGCACTTGCCGTGCTGCCGCTCGAATCCGGCTTCGAGACCGAGAAACTGATCGTCGTTGCCGAGCAGGACATTCTGGGCGACCGGCTTATCCGCCGCTCGAAGCGCAAGAAGCGTCCTTCCGACTTCATCGCCGAGGCCTCGGCGTTGTCCTCCGGCGACATCGTCGTCCATACCGACCATGGCATTGGCCGCTTCATCGGGCTGCGCACCATCGAGGCGGTCGGTGCGCCGCATGATTGCCTCGAAATCCATTATGCCGGGGACGACCGGCTGTTCCTGCCGGTCGAGAACATCGAACTTCTGTCGCGCTATGGCTCTGACACAGCCGAAGCGACATTGGACAAGCTTGGCGGCGGCGCCTGGCAGTCGCGCAAGGCGCGGCTGAAGCGGCGGCTGCTCGACATGGCCGGGCAGCTGATCCGCATCGCCGCAGAGCGGCAGATGCGCGCTGCTCCTTCGCTAGTGCCGGCGGATGGCCTCTATGGCGAGTTCGCCGCGCGCTTTCCTTATGAGGAAACCGACGACCAGCAGACGGCGATCGATTCGGTCATGGACGATCTGGGCGCTGGAAAGCCGATGGATCGGCTGATCTGCGGAGATGTCGGCTTCGGCAAGACGGAGGTCGCCCTTCGCGCCGCCTTCATCGCGGCGATGGAAGGGTTCCAGGTCGCGGTGGTGGTACCGACGACGCTCTTGTCGCGCCAGCACTTCAAGACCTTTTCGCAGCGTTTCTCCGGCCTGCCGATCCGCGTTGCCCAAGCTTCGCGGCTGGTCGGCGCCAAGGAGCTGGCGGAAACGAAGAGGGGCATCGCCGAGGGCACGGTCGATATCGTCGTCGGCACTCACGCGCTGCTCGGCGCCTCGATCTCGTTCAAGAATCTCGGCCTGTTGATCATCGACGAGGAACAGCACTTTGGCGTCAAGCACAAGGAACGGCTGAAGGACCTGAAGAGCGACGTGCACGTACTGACGCTGTCGGCGACGCCGATCCCGCGCACGCTGCAGCTGGCATTGACCGGCGTGCGCGAACTGTCGCTGATCGCCACGCCGCCGGTCGACCGCCTGGCGGTGCGCACCTTTATCTCGCCGTTCGACCCGCTGGTCATCCGCGAGACCCTGCTGCGCGAGCGCTACCGCGGCGGTCATTCCTTCTACGTCGTGCCGCGCATCAGTGATCTCTCGGAAATTCATGATTTCCTTCGTGAATCCGTGCCTGAGCTGAAAGTAGCTGTTGCTCACGGCCAGATGCCGCCCGGCGAGCTCGACGATATCATGAATGCCTTCTACGACGGCCAGTACGACGTGCTGCTGTCGACCACCATCGTCGAATCCGGCCTCGATATCCCGACCGCCAACACGCTGATTGTGCATCGCGCCGATATGTTCGGCCTGTCGCAGCTCTACCAGCTGCGCGGCCGCGTCGGCCGCTCGAAGGTGCGTGCCTATGCGTTGTTCACGCTGCCGGCCAACCGCAAGCTGACCGACACCGCCGAGCGCCGGCTGAAGGTGCTGCAGTCGCTGGACACGCTGGGCGCAGGCTTCCAGCTTGCCAGCCACGATCTCGACATCCGCGGCGCCGGCAATCTTCTCGGCGAAGAGCAGTCTGGCCATATCAAGGAGGTCGGCTTCGAACTCTACCAGCAGATGCTGGAAGAGGCCGTCGCCGAGGTGAAGGATTCCGGCGAGGTGCAGGATGGCGGCTGGTCGCCGCAAATCGCCGTCGGCACAGCGGTGATGATCCCGGAGAGCTATGTTCCGGACCTGCAGCTGCGGCTGGCGCTCTATCGCCGCCTCGGCGACCTCGAAAACACCGAGGAGATCGATGCATTCGGCGCCGAGCTGATCGACCGCTTCGGCCCGCTGCCGGAGGAGGTGAAGCATCTCTTGAAGATCGTCTTCATCAAGGCGCTCTGCCGCAAGGCCAATGTCGAAAAGCTCGACGCAGGGCCAAAAGGCGTCGTAATTCACTTCCGCAAGCGGGAGTTCTCGAACCCCGTCGGACTGGTTGGGTTTATCGGAGAGCAGGGCTCGCTGGCCAAGATCCGGCCGGATCACAGCGTCGTTTTCGTTCGCGACTGGCCAACACCTGAAAAGCGGCTGGCAGGATCCGCCGTCGTCATGACGCAATTGGCTCGGTTGGTGGAGAAGGCTGCGTAGCAAGGCGTTGCTGGTACTTTAGCCAATGACTACGCCGGCCGTTTTGACGCGCCACGCCATTCGCCACACGTCCAAATCCGGTCTAGAATAGGAAATCGGCTTCGTGTATGGAGCCGCGATCCCATATTGGGGCGAATGGCGGGCGATAGCACCCGCTGGAAAGAGCGTTGGGTGCAACGATGACGAAATGGTCGCCGAATTCGTGGAGAGCAAAGCCGATCCAGCAGGTTCCTGCCTATCCGGATCTAGGCGCGCTGAAGAACACGGAAGCCCAGCTCGCCACCTTTCCGCCGCTGGTTTTTGCAGGTGAGGCGCGCAAGCTGAAGAAGCAGCTTGCGACCGTCGCTGCCGGTGACGCATTCCTTCTCCAGGGTGGCGATTGCGCCGAGAGTTTCGCCGAACATGGCGCGGACAACATCCGCGACTTCTTCCGCGTCTTCCTGCAGATGTCCGTGGTGCTGACTTTCGCCGGCGCGCAGCCGGTGGTGAAGGTCGGTCGTGTCGCAGGCCAGTTCGCCAAGCCGCGCTCGTCCGACAACGAGACCAAGGGTGGCGTGACGCTGCCCAGCTATCGCGGCGACATCATCAACGGCATCGAGTTCGACGCAAAGTCGCGCATTCCCGATCCCGCACGCCAGGAGATGGCCTACCGCCAGTCGGCAGCGACGCTCAACCTGTTGCGCGCCTTCGCTCAGGGCGGCTACGCCAGCCTGGAGAACGTGCATCAATGGATGCTTGGCTTCGTTTCGGACAGCCCGCAGGGCGAGAAATACGGTGCGCTCGCCAACCGCATCACCGAAACAATGGACTTCATGAAGGCCGTCGGCATCACCTCGGAGACCAACTACGCGCTGCGCGAGACCGATTTCTACACCAGCCACGAGGCGCTGCTGCTCGGCTATGAGGAGGCGCTGACCCGCATCGATTCGACTTCAGGCGACTGGTACGCCACATCAGGCCATATGATCTGGATCGGCGATCGCACCCGCCAGCTCGATCATGCCCATGTCGAGTACTGCCGTGGCATCAAGAACCCGCTTGGCCTGAAATGCGGCCCATCGCTGACGCCGGATGGCCTGTTGCAGCTCATCGACCTGCTCAACCCGGAGAATGAGCCCGGCCGGCTGACGTTGATCGCGCGCTTCGGTTCCGACAAGGTCGCCGAGCATTTGCCGAAGCTGGTGCGGGCGGTGCAGAAGGAGGGCCACAACGTGGTGTGGTCGTCCGACCCGATGCACGGCAACACCATCGAGGCCGCCGGCTACAAGACGCGGCCGTTCGACCGCATCCTGAAGGAAGTGCAGACCTTCTTCGAGGTGCACCGCGCCGAAGGCACGCATCCGGGCGGCATCCATGTCGAGATGACCGGCAAGAACGTCACGGAATGCACCGGTGGCGCCCGCGCCATCACCGCCGAGGAACTGCAGGATCGCTACCACACCCATTGCGACCCGCGCCTCAATGCCGACCAGGCGATCGAGCTGGCGTTCCTGGTCTCGGACCTGCTCAAGAAGAGCCACCCGATCCAGCACAAGCAGGCCGTGAACGGCTGATTTCAGCCGCCAACGGAATTCACGACCAAAGAAGCGCCGGAGAAATCCGGCGTAACGCTGCTGCGCTACGCACGCCGGTTAAGCGTGGGCTGACGTCGTTTTGGCGAGTGACGGCAATCCGACACTTGGTGCCCCGAGGTGGAATGCCGGTTAGGACGCGTTGCGGTCCTTGGAGCACGTCGCAAGTCTGATTTATGCGACGTTGCAAAAATCGGGTGCAGAACTGCCGTTTTAATCGACTTCAATGTCGGCCAGACCGACGACGATCTGAAACGCCTAAAACCCGCGACAGCTTACAAGCGAATAAGGTTTGCGCTCCATACTGAAATCCCGTATGGTCATGCCCCTATGACGCAAGACAGGTTCGACGCCGCCAAGGGCGCGAGAAGCACAAGCTGCCGCTGGCCTTTGGCGATCGGATTTTCGAAGACCACGACCACCTGATTGTACCCTCAATCCGCGAGATCGACGGCGAGGAGCGGTTCAAAGTGGTCGGGACCGTCGGGGATAAGCTGTTCACCGGCGTTTTTGTTTGACGATGCGACCTGCCCCGTTTTATCTCGGTGAGAAGGAGCAACAAGGGTGAAGAAAGAGCATATCACGCTGCCCGCTGACCCGGCCGACGCCGAAGATTTCGACGTGACGGCCGAAGCGCTGGATCGAGGCCAGCGCGCGCGCCTGATCCGCAAGACGAGGACTGGGCTTGGCCTATCGCAGTCCGAGTTCGCCAGCCGCTTCCGGGTTCCTGTTGGAACGCTGCGCGATTGGGAGCAGGCGCGGGCGACCGCGCCTGATTTCGCCATCGCCTATGTGCGGGTGATCGGCCAGCATCCGGACATGGTGGCGAAGGCCGTCGCATAGCTGCCATTGCCGGGAAGTTTCGGCCTAGGGAATTACGCGAAAGACAGGCGACCGGAATCACCCCCACCAGGATCCGGTCAGCGCCCGCGTTCCCAGCGCAATTCATAGCCGCAGGGCCGAACATGCCCGCCGAATGTCGCATTTGCTTGGGCACAGTCGCTGCAAAACAGGAATCCTGACAACGATGCCGATGCCATGGATGGCAATTGGGATGGCGATTTCGTTGGAGGCCGAGATGGATGACAATCACAGCGGATCATGCCTGTGCGGAGCTGTGCGCTTCAGGACGCGGGGTCCGCTGCGCGGTGTCGTCTATTGCCATTGTTCACAGTGCCGTAAGCAGACCGGGCATTTCGTGGCCGCAACAGCTGCCAAGGACGCCGACATCGATATCGAAGGGAAGGATGCGCTCACCTGGTATGGTGCTTCCGATGTAGCCAAGCGCGGGTTTTGCAGCACCTGCGGTTCGCTGCTGTTCTGGAAGCATGGCGAACTGGACTCGATTTCGATCATGGCCGGCTCCTTCGACAGGCCGTCCGGCCTCTCCGGCCAAAGCCATATCTTCGTCGGCGACAAGGGAGACTATTATTCGATCGACGATGCGCTGCCCCAGTTCGAAAGGTCGGCCCCGTCGATCAAGGTCGCCGACGAATGATTTTTGCAGCCATCGCCTTATTCCCTTGATCCGGCCATTGCGCTATCCCCTGCCGGTGATTCGGAAAGGTTTGGTATGCAGCGGCTGATCGATGCTTTCTTCAATTCGGTGCGGGCGTTTCAGAAATTGGCCGCCAGCGAAAAAGCCTTCCAGCAGGAGCTGATGCTGCTCGTGCTGGCGCTGCCGCTCGGCTGGTTTGTTTCGGTGTCATGGCGCGGCTACGCGCTGCTGATCGGCGCGGTGCTGCTTCTGATCATGGTCGAAGTGCTGAACACCGGCATCGAGGCGGCATGCGATGCATTCAGCCGGGAGTTCAACGTCGATATCCAGCTCGCCAAGGACTGCGGTTCGCTGGCGGTGCTGATTTCGGTGGTGATCGTTGCCGGCGTCTGGGGCATCGCCATCATCGAGCGAATCTTAGGCCTACCGATCTGACACTTCAGACACTACATGACGGTTACCAAAGGAGACCGTCATGTCGGAAGCCGCCGATTTTTTGTTGCTCGAGCGGGCAGGCCTGCCGGATGATTTGCGCTGGCTGATTGAGAAATATCCACGAGAGGTCTGGCAGGCGCATTCCAACATTCACGGCATCGCCAATATGTGGCTGCAGCGGCACGACATGTTCCGCGAGCTCGGCGGCATGCTGACCAACGGCATTGGCGATTATCGCGAGGGCAGGCTGACGGCGCCGGAGTTCGCGCGGTGGTTTGCGCCGCGCCTCAATCATTTTCTCGGGAATCTCGACGGCCACCACAATGTCGAGGATCAGCACTATTTTCCGGCCTTCGCCAAGGCGGAGACAAGGCTGAAGCGCGGCTTCGAGATTCTCGATGCCGATCATCACACGATCCATGAGGGGCTGGAGCGCAATGCCGAGACGGCGAACGCCTTCATCCGCACGCTTCAGGACAGCGAGGACAAGCAGCGCTTTGCCGCCGATACCTATGCCGACGAGAACAGCCGGCTGATCGCCATGCTGACCCGGCATCTTGCCGATGAGGAAGACCTGATCATTCCGCTGATCCTCGACCGTGGCGACCGGGCGCTCGGCATCGACTGAGCCTCATATTTCTTTGCTGCGTTCTTTCTTGGCGACATGGTGAGCGACGAACCAGGCGAGGGCGGCCGCTGCCAAGCCAATCGCCAGAGCGATCAGCAGTCGCTCGTGACGGGCCAGCGCCTGCCCGACGATGCGCTCCGCGCCCAGCCCGAAGACATAGCCAATGGTGCCGAACAATGCGGCCCAGATGATCGATGAAATGGCGTTGAGGACGACAAAGCGCGCCACGGCAATGCCGGACAATCCGGCCGCGATGCCGCCGACCAGGCGCAGGCCATAGATAAAGCGGTTCGACAGCACGAAAATGTCGGGATGACTGGAGACAAGACGATAGGCGTGGCTGAAGCCCGGCCGGCTCCTCAATTTGACCACGAGCGGATGGTCGGAGAAGCTTCGGCCAAGGGTGAAAAAGAAGGTGTCGCCGACAAAGGCGCCGATGGCGGCCGCCAGAAACGCCTGCCACAGGACGAAGACATGCTGATGCGCGAAAAAACCGCCAAGCAGGGCGGCACTTTCGCCCTCGGCGATACAGCCCAGAAAGACGGCAATCAGCCCATATTGCTCTATGAGATTATGGATGGCATCCGTCATGGACGCGTCCGCTGCTTCGACAGAATCTCGTCGATCCGCTTCACCTGTTCGGCCAGCTGCGCGATCTCGTCGCGCATGCCGACGATCTGGCTGTGGCGCAGTTCGTCCAGCTTCTCATGCAGCGCCATGATCTCGATCTCGGCCTTGAGATTGACCTCGTAGTCGTGGGCGGCGTCGATGCGGTCGCGCTCGGCCTGGCGGTTTTGCGCCATCATGATCACCGGCGCCTGCAGCGCAGCGACCATGGAGAGGATGAGGTTGAGGAAGATGAAGGGATAGGGATCGAAGGCGCCGCGCGACAAAAGCCAGACATTGCCTGATGTCCACAGGATCAGGAAGGCGATGAAGCCAACAATGAAGGACCACGAGCCACCGATCCGGGCGATGCTGTCGGCGAGGCGGTCGCCAAACGTCTGGTGAAAAGCGACGGCCTTGTTGGTGTCCTTCGCGATCGTGGTGCGTTCTAGCGTTGATTTCAGCACCTGGCTCTCAAGCGCACTTAACCCGTCTGGCCTTCGCTTTAGCCAGCGGTTTGCCAGCTCTTCGATCGTCTTGTTCATTGTCGCCTCCGTCGTCAGCGTCCGCGATAGACCTAGAGGCTGCCGGTTCGCACGGGAAGTGGTAGATTGACGCGATAAGGTGAGGAAACAATGATGGATTTTCAAAAAATCCGCGCCCGCGCGGCCAAACGCAAGGGCGGGGAAGCGGCACTGGCATCGCTGCTGGGGCCTATGCCCGATAGTGCCGCGGTCGCTGAAGTTACCGACGACCGCATCCTCTCGACCATGGCCGAGCGTGTTTTCGCCGCTGGTTTCGTCTGGCGCGTCATCGAGCAGAAATGGCCTGGTTTCGAAGAGGCATTCCTCCGCTTCGAGCCGAAGCGGCTGCTGTTCCAGCCGGACGATTTCTGGCACGACCTGGCGTTCGACCAGCGTATCGTGCGCAACCCGCAGAAGATCAAATCCGTTCGCGACAACGCGGCCTTCGTCGAGCGGGTGTCGAAGGAGCATGGCGGCTTCGGCGAATTCCTCGCCGCCTGGCCTGCCGACGACCAGGTCGGTCTGATGGCCTATCTCGGCAAGCATGGCAGCCGGCTCGGCGGCAACACCGGCCAGTATTTTCTGAGGTGGCTGGAGTGGGATGCTTTCATTGTCTCAAGCGACATGGCGGCCGCACTTCGCGACGCCGGCCTGGACATCGCCGAAAACCCGACCTCGAAGAGGGATCTCGATAAGATCCAGACCCTGATCAATGCCTGGGCGGCGCAAACCAGTCTGCCGCGTCGGCACATTTCGCGCATTCTGGCGATGTCGATCGGCGAGAACCATTCGCCGGAAGCGCTGCGCGAATACATGGGTGAATAGGACAGAACGACGTGCCGATCGGTCCGACACGATCAACATGTGTCATTCGGTCTGACACGAATGACATGTGTCATTCGGTCTGGGGTGGTCCAAGCAAACGCCATTGCCCGGCGAATTCTGTCGCGCTAAGTCAGCAGGCATGACCGACAAGACCGCTTCCGACATATTGCGCATCGCCGTTGCCCAGCTCAATCCGACGGTGGGCGACGTCGCCGGCAATCTCGCCAAGGCGCGCGAGGCGAGGGCGGATGCCGCTCGCCAGGGCGCCGACCTCGTGCTGTTCACCGAGCTTTTCCTCGCAGGCTATCCGCCGGAGGATCTGGTGCTAAAGCCTGCATTCCTGAAGGCCTGCGAGCGAGCGGCGCAGGATTTCGCCGGCGATACCGCTGATGGCGGGCCGGGCGTCATCATCGGCACGCCGCTGAAGCGCAAGAGCGGCACGCACAATTCGATCATCGTTGCCGATGGCGGCAAGATCCTTGCCGAGCGCTATAAGCTCGATTTGCCGAACTACGGCGAATTCGACGAGAAGCGCGTCTTCCAGGCCGGTCCTGAAATGCAGGGGCCGGTCAATTTCCGCGGCGTGCGTCTGGGAATTCCGATTTGCGAGGACATATGGGGCGATGTCGGCATCTGCGAGACGCTGGCCGAAAGTGGCGCTGAAATCCTGCTGGTGCCGAACGGCTCGCCCTACTATCGCGGCAAGGTCGACGTTCGCCACCAGATCGTCATTCGACAGGTTATCGAATGCGGATTGCCGATCATCTACGCCAACCAGCTTGGCGGCCAGGACGAACTGATCTTCGACGGTGCGTCGTTTGCCATCGGCGCCGACAAGACGCTGGCCTTCCAGATGAGCCAGTTCGAGGAGACGGTCAACGTCACCACCTGGAAGCGGAACCGGACCGTCGCAGGCCTGCAAAATGGAAATAATTCCGAGGGCTGGGTCTGCTCCGAAGGACCGATGTCGAAAATCCCGGAAAAGGAGGAGGCCGATTACCGCGCCTGCATGCTGGGCCTGCGCGACTACGTCAACAAGAACGGCTTCAAGAATGTGGTGCTCGGCCTTTCTGGCGGCATCGATTCGGCGATCTGCGCCGCACTTGCCGTCGATGCGCTTGGCGAGGAACGGCTGCGCGCCGTGATGATGCCCTACCGCTACACTTCGAAGGACTCGCTCAAGGACGCCGAGGATTGCGCCCGTGCGCTCGGCTGCCGCTACGACATCGTGCCAATCTTCGAGCCGGTCGAGGGATTCCTGCATGCGCTGACGCAGCTTTTCGAGGGCACCAAGGAAGGCATCACCGAGGAAAACCTGCAGAGCCGCGCGCGCGGCACCATTTTGATGGCGATCTCCAACAAATTCGGCTCGATGGTCGTCACCACCGGCAACAAGAGCGAGATGTCGGTTGGCTACGCCACGCTCTATGGCGACATGAATGGTGGCTTCAACCCGATCAAGGACCTCTACAAGATGCAGGTCTACGCACTGTCGCGCTGGCGCAATACACACGTGCCGCCGGGCGCACTGGGCCCTTCCGGCGAGGTGATCCCGAACAACATCATCGACAAGGCACCGTCGGCGGAACTGCGCGAGAACCAGACGGACCAGGATTCGCTGCCGCCCTATCCGGTGCTGGACGACATCTTGGAGTGTCTGGTCGAGAACGAGATGGGTGTCGACGAGATCGTTGCCCGTGGCCACGACCGGGCGACGGTGACGCGCATCGAGCACCTGCTCTATATCGCCGAATACAAGCGCCGGCAGGCGGCGCCCGGCGTGAAGATCACCAAAAAGAATTTCGGCCGCGACCGCCGCTATCCCATCACCAACCGGTTCAGGGATGGCGGATAGACGACGGCTGTCCAGAATGATCAACACCGCAGCCATGCCTGATTGTGAAATCAGCTTCGACGTGTCGCGGATCGACTTCCGGGCGACCTCCGACCTGTTGATGGCAAGCTACTGGGGCAGCGGGCGCAGCGACGAACTCCACCGCCGCGCCTTTGCCAATTCGCTTTGCGTCGCGGCTTATCTCGACGGCAAGCAAATCGGCTTCGGCCGGGCGATCACCGACCGCACGGTGTTTGCCTATCTGGCCGATATCATCATCTGGCCGGAACATCGCGGGCGAGGCCTTGGTACACGGCTTGTCCAGGCGCTTATCGATCATCCGGATTGCAAGACAGTCACCCACTGGAGCCTGTCGACCAACGATGCCCATGCGGTCTACGAGAAACTCGGCTTCAGGCCGTCCACCGATGGTCGCTACATGCGTCTCGACCGCATCGCGGCAGCCTGAGCGAGCGTACAACCCGCGATTGTTGCAAAATGGTCTCACTGGTTAGACCAGATGTGCTTTCGGTCGCTCGCTGGCTTGGCGTGGCGGTGAGGCGTCTCTATAAACGCCTTTCCGCGATTCCTACGCATCGGCCCGAAAATCGGCATCGATTTTCGGAAAGCACGATGCGCAGATTCAAAGTTAGAGCGTACTTTGTGCGTCCAAATGGACGCACGTCGCTCTAATGGGAGGACCGAATGGCAGGATTTGACATCGTTATGCGAGGCCGCGAAGCCTAGGTCTCAGACGGCGCGCCGGAAGGTTTTCACCTTCACGGCCGAGCCCATCTGACAACAGGCGTTCGTCGATGCCGGTCGCCGCCCTTATTGGGGCGAGCCGCCAAATATGCCGAACCTCCGCATTCCCGGGCGCCAGTTGCCCAACGCGGGTTTTTTCAATTTTCGACCTACCGGGACCGGGCTCGTTTGCGCCCGAATGACATCATGGCTCGTTTTCAGATAGATTTACGCGCGGGCGCCTTTCGCAGCGTTCTTGGCTTCACGCTCAGCCATTGGCGGCGTCAGCCGTGGCGGCTTTCGCTCATCATGGGCACGTTCTTGCTGTCGACCTCGGCCGACGTGCTGACGCCGCTCTATTCGGGGCGATTGGTCGATGCCGTCGCCAGCAGTGCGACGGCCGATGAGATCGCGTGGAACGCAGCGATGGCGGCGTTTTCCATGCTGGTGGCGCTGGCGCTCGCGGGCGTCGTGCTGCGCAACCTCGCCTTCATGGGCATCACTGACCTGACGCTGAAGATGATGGCCGACATTGCCGCCGACGCCTTCCACCGCGTTCAACGGTTTTCCACCGACTGGCACGCCAACAGCTTCGCCGGATCGACCGTGCGCAAGATAACCCGTGGCATGTGGGCGCTCGACCTGCTCAACGACACGATCCTGATTGCGCTGCTGCCGTCGCTCGTCATGCTCGTCGGCTCGACGCTGCTGCTCGGCTGGTTCTGGCCGCTGATGGGTGCCGTCGTTGCCGCAGGCTCGGTGCTGTTCATCGCAGTGACCGCGATGCTGTCGCTCGGCTATGTCGCGCCGGCGGCAAGGCTTGCCAACGCGTGGGACACGCGCCTGGGCGGTTCGCTGGCCGATGCGGTGAGCTGCAACGCGGTGGTCAAGGGCTTTGGCGCCGAGGAACGCGAGGAAACGCGCCTTGCCAAAGTCGTCGCCAGATGGCGCGCCCGCACGCGCCGCACCTGGGTGCGTGGCACCGTCAACGGCACCACGCAAGGGGTGATGCTGCTGCTTCTGAGAACAGCGGTGATCGGCTTCTCCTTGCTTTTGTGGACGTGGGGGCAGGCGAGCGCCGGCGATGTCACCTTCGTGTTGACCTCGTTCTTCGTGCTGCAGGGCTATTTGCGCGATATTGGTACGCATATCCGCAATCTGCAGCGCTCGATCAACGACATGGAGGAACTGGTCGACTTCCAGTCCGAGCCGCTCGGCATCGAGGATGCGCCGGGCGCCAAGCCGATCCGCATCACCGACGGCCGCATCAGCTTCGACAACGTCACCTTCCATTATGGCAGCCACCGCCTGCCGCTCTATCGTGACTTTTCGGTGGATATCGCGCCGGGCGAACGCGTCGGGCTGGTCGGCCATTCGGGCTCGGGCAAGACGACCTTCGTCAAGCTGATCCAGCGCCTTTACGACGTGAACGCGGGAACGATCCGGATCGACAGCCAGGATATTGCCGGGGTGGCGCAGGCGTCGCTGCGCGGGCAGATCGCCATCGTCCAGCAGGAGCCGATCCTGTTCCACCGGTCGCTGGCCGAAAACATCGCCTATGCCCGGCCGAGCGCCACGCAAGCCGAGATCGAGCATGCCGCGCGGCTGGCCAGTGCGCACGACTTCATCGTCGACCTGCCGAAGGGTTACGGCACGCTGGTCGGAGAGCGCGGCGTGAAGCTATCGGGCGGCGAGCGCCAGCGCGTGGCGATCGCACGTGCTTTCCTTGCCGATGCGCGGATCCTCATTCTGGACGAGGCGACGTCGAGCCTCGACTCGGAATCGGAGGTGCTGATCCAGCAGGCGATGGAGCGGTTGATGGTCGGCCGCACGACGCTGGTCATCGCGCACCGGCTTTCGACGGTGCGGGCGCTGGACAGGCTTCTGGTGTTCGACCGCGGCCGCATCGTCGAAGAGGGGTCGCATGATCAGCTGATCCGGCTGCAAGGCGGCATCTACCGCCGGCTGTTCGAGCGCCAGGCGCTCGAATTGACTAAGGGACTGGTGATCTGACGGAGTGCTGCGCGTCTTGATGGACGCGCGGCGCTCCAGCCTTTTCATCGCCTTCGTCATGTTCTATGTCTGCCGCCAGGCGCGGGGGCGTGTCTTGTCAATACGAAAATCATCCGGTACGCCCCGTTCATGACAGTTACCGTCCGTTTCGCCCCATCCCCGACCGGCCGTATTCACATCGGCAATGCGCGCACCGCGCTGTTCAACTGGCTGTTCGCCTTGAACAACAAGGGCCGCTTCATCCAGCGCTTCGACGACACCGATGTCGCGCGCTCGACGCAGGAATTCTCCGACGCCATTCTCTACGACCTGCATTGGCTGGGCATCTTTCCTGATGCCACCGAATATCAGTCACGGCGCTTCGAGATCTACGATGCGGCGATGGAGAAATTGAAGGCGGCGCGCCTGCTCTATGCCTGCTACGAAACCCCGGAAGAGCTCGATCTCAGGCGCAAGGTGCGCCGCACGCGCGGCCTGCCGCCGGTCTATGGCAGGGAGGCATTGACGCTGACGTCGGAGCAGGTCGCCGAATACCAGGCCGATGGCCGCCGGCCGCACTGGCGCTTTCTCCTGCCCAATTTCACCAGTGATCCCTTGGCGCCGGAACGCACCGAAATCCACTGGAAGGACCTGGTTCGCGGTGAAGAAACTGTCGACCTTGCGTCGCTTTCCGACCCGGTTCTACTGCGCGAGGACGGCACCTATCTCTACACTTTGCCTTCGGTGGTCGACGACATCGAAATGTCAGTCAGCCATATCATCCGCGGCGACGACCACGTCACCAATACGGGCGTGCAGATCGCCCTGTTCCAGGCGCTGGGTGCCGAGCCGCCGGTGTTCGGCCACCACAACCTGTTGACCACCGCATCGGGCGAGGGCCTGTCGAAGCGGACCGGCGCGCTGTCCATCGAAAGCCTGCGCGAGACCGGCATCGAGCCGATGGCCGTCGCTTCGCTGGCCGTGTTTGTCGGTACCTCGGAAAATGTCGTGGCGGTGCCTGACATGGCCGAACTTGCACGGCGCTTCGATCCGGCCGCGGCGTCGAAATCCGCCGCCAAATTCGATCCGGACGAGCTTTTCGTACTCAACCGCACGCTGCTGCACCATATGCCGTTTTCCGAGGCGCGCGACCGGCTGATCGTGTTCGGCATATCAGGCGAACAGGCCGAGCCCTTCTGGCTGGCAGTGCGCGGCAATCTCGACAGGCTGGCCGATGCAGCAATCTGGTGGCGCACACTTCGCGACGGCCTGCAGGAGCAGCCGGACTTTTCCGATGTCGACCGCGATTTCCTTCGCCAGGCGTTCGACCTGTTGCCGGAAGATCCGTGGGATGGGTCGGTCTGGAAGGAGTGGACGGGCAGGATCAGGGAAGCGACCGGCCGCAAGGGCAAGGCGCTGTTCATGCCGCTCAGACTGGCACTTACCGGACAGCCTTCGGGGCCGGAGCTAGCGGATCTGTTGCCGCTGCTGGGTCGGGAAGGAACGCTGGCCCGACGGCCCTGACCTTGCGCTGTTCCGGCGGCGGCAAGGTCGTCGGCAAGGGCTTGACCAAAGTCTCGGGGTCGGCGCCTGGATCAGGTCTGGCGACAGGCGCCGGAAAAAACGACGTGGTCTCTCCATCGGAGTCAGTCTGTTCCGGGGTTGGCGGATTGCCGGCAATGATCTCGAAATTCTTTGCGGCGTTGCAGCCGCAGGTCGGTGGACGTGAGATTTCGGGCTGCTTGTAGAGATAGGCGGTCGGCAGTTCGCTATAGGGCCTGCCGGTTACCGCAGACGTCATGTCCACCGAATCGTCGCCAATGCCGCGCGTATAAAACACCTGCATCTCGGTACCGGGGCAACTCGAATCGCAGTTCTTCTGGTCGCGCTCGAAATCGCCCAGCGAGGCGGCGTTCGACATCGGGAAGAAATAGCCGTCGCAGGTGCGCACGCACATTGTGCGGAATTCGCCGTCAAGACGTGGCAGGTCCATGCCGTCTGGCCGATTGATCACGGCGCGGATACCGCGTTGTTTATTGGGATCGCTCGGCTCATCCAGCGCCTCGGGCTGACTTCTGGCGTCGCCCAAAAGCCGATCGAGCAGATTTCCGTTTTCACGGTTCGCTTCCAAGACAGGCGCACGCTTTGAAGGCACGACACCGTCGCGGCAGCCATTGGCGTCGAGCGAGGCCAATATGCGGGCGCGATCGCGGCGCGAGCCGCCGCCGGCGAGCTGCGCGCGCTTCGCCTGCAGGGCATCGAGATTGGCGTTCATGCGGCCAAGCGTGGCGTCGAGTGCGGCGCAGGCGTTTCGATTGCGTTCGAACAGCGAAAAGCCGCAGCCGGCGCTGTTGGCCTGGCGGCTTGCCTTTGCAATCTGCTCACGCTGCCGCACGATTGCGTCGTCATATTTCCTGAGCAGCACCGGCTTGCCGCCGCCGCCACGCGCAGCGGCCGCGAGGTCGGCCTCCAGCTGGCGGCAAACACGGGAGGCGGCCTGCGGCTGAGTGACGGCAAAGCTTGATAATGCGAAGGCGGCGAGCAGCGCCGCGGCACGCGTCAGCTTCCACCCTCCGCCCATCATTCGCCCAGAACTCCGTTTATCCGTCCGTCGCGAATCTACCGCATCTGCGGCTGCTGTTTGCTTAGCCTACCGCGAACGGCTGCTTTAGCCCAGATTTACGACCGCCTGCGCCTTGTGGGCGGCTTCAACCACCGCGAGCGCCGTCATGTTGACGACACCGCGCGACGTCACCGATGGCGTCAATATATGCGCCGGCCTGTCGGTGCCGAGCAGGATCGGGCCGACATGCAGCGCGTCCATCATCGTGCGCAGTGCTGTGAGCGTGATGTTCGCCGAATCGAGGTTGGGGAAGACCAGCAGATTGGCTTCGCCCTTCAGCCGCGAATGCGGATAGACGCGCTGGCGCAATTGCTCGGACAGGGCCGAGTCGGCATGCATCTCGCCGTCGCATTGCAGGTCCGGCGCGATGCGTGCCAGGATCGCCGCAGCCTGCCGCATCTTGAGCGCGCTTGGCGAGTCGCGTGAGCCGAAATCCGAATGCGACAGCAGGGCCGCCTTGGGCTCGATGCCGAAGCGCTGGATTTCTTCAGCCGCCAGCACCGTCATCTCGGCGATCTCCTCGGCCGTCGGATCGACGGTGACATGGGTGTCGGTGAGGAAAATGATGCCGCGCTGCGAGATCAGCATCGAAAGCGTCGACAAATCGTGATCCCTGATCCCGGCGCGCGGCCCGATGATCAGGGTGACGTTGCGCAAATGCCGCTCGAAACGCCCCTCCAGGCCGCAGACCATGGCGTCGGCGTCGCCACGCTTGAGGGCAAGGGCTGCGATCACCGTGTTGTCGGTGCGCACCATGGTGCGCGCGGCCTCCGTCGTCACGCCGCGCCGGCCAGCGAGTTCGATCAAAAGATCGACATAGTGGCGATAGCGGGGATCGTCCTCGGGATTGATCAGGCCGAAATCGACGCCGGGCTTGATGCGCAGACCGTAGCGTTTCAGCCTGACCTCGATGACATGCGGGCGGCCGATCAGGATCGGCTCGGCGATGCCTTCCTCCAGCACCACCTGCGCGGCGCGCAGCACGCGCTCGTCCTCGCCGTCGGCATAGATGACGCGCTTGGCATTCGACGTCTTGGCCATCGTGAACACCGGCTTCATGACCAGGCCTGAGCGGAAGACGAAGCGGTTCAGCGTGTCGATATAAGCGGCGAAGTCGGTAATCGGCCGTGTCGCGACGCCGGTATCGCAGGCGGCCTTGGCGACGGCCGGCGCGATGCGCAGGATCAGCCTGGGATCGAAGGGCGAGGGGATCAGGAAATCAGGCCCAAAGATCGGCGTTTCGCCGGAATAGGCGCGGGCGGCGACATCCGACGGCTCTTCGCGGGCAAGGGCCGCAATCGCCCGCACGGCCGCCATCTTCATCTCTTCGTTGATGGCGCTGGCGCCGCAGTCCAGCGCGCCACGGAAAATGTAAGGAAAACAGAGTACGTTGTTGACCTGATTGGGGAAATCGGAACGGCCGGTGCAGATCATCGCGTCGGGTCGCGCTGCCCGTGCCGCTTCCGGCATGATCTCGGGATTGGGATTGGCCAGCGCCAGGATCAGCGGCTTAGGGGCCATATGATGGAGCAATTCCGGTTTCAGCACGCCGGCGGCCGAAAGACCCAGGAACACGTCGGCGCCCGGCAGCACATCGGCCAGCGTGCGCGCCTCGGTGTCTTTCACATAGGGGTCTTTCCAGCGGTCCATCTCGTCGACGCGGCCTTTGTAGGCGACGCCGAAACGGTCGGTGACCCAGATGTTTTCGACGCGCGCGCCGAGCAAAACCAGCAAGTTAAGGCAGGCAAGGGCAGCTGCCCCGGCGCCGGAGGTGACGATCTTGATGTCTGAGATCGTCTTGCCGGCAAATTCGAGCCCATTGAGCACCGCGGCGGCGACGATGATCGCGGTGCCGTGCTGGTCGTCGTGGAAGACCGGTATGGCCATGCGGGCCTTCAGCCGCTCCTCGACCTCGAAACATTCGGGCGCCTTGATGTCTTCGAGGTTGATGCCGCCGAAGGTCGGCTCCAGCGCCGAGATCGTCTCGACCATGCGCTCGATGTCAGGCGCGTCGATCTCGATGTCGAAGACGTCGATGCCGGCGAACTTCTTGAACAGCACCGCCTTGCCTTCCATCACCGGCTTGGAGGCCAGCGGGCCGATATTGCCGAGGCCGAGCACTGCCGAACCGTTGGAAACGACACCAACCAGATTGGCTCGCGCCGTGTAGTCGGCGGCGGTTGCCGGATTGTCGCGGATTTCCAGACAGGGCGCAGCGACGCCGGGCGAGTAGGCAAGCGCCAGGTCGCGCTGGTTGCCGAGTGGCTTCGTTGCCTGGATTTCAAGCTTTCCAGGCCTTGGGTGCTTGTGAAAATAAAGGGCGGCTTCGTCGAGGTCCGACCGGGCTGCTTTTTTGCTTTCGCCTTCCATACTGGCCTCCCTGCGATCCTGCCGTGAAGCCTTTTAGCATGCAGCGTTGGTTTTTCACGATGCCAAATGACGCAACCGCCAATTAGGCGAACGGGCCGTAAAAAACACATCTATGTCAGTCTGTTGCACCGAAACGCTTACCTTCATTGTCACGGCCGGTGCGTGTCTCGTCGAGCGCAATGCGCGATCGGGTGTCTCGGATCGCGGGCGGTCAAGTCACGTCTGAACCTCAAGCAGTTTCCAGACGCTATCGACAACGGTCGGCCGTGGCCGCCGTTTCGCAATCACGGCAAGTGGCCACGCTGGCAGCGATGCGTCGGCGATCGATGCATACCGGACGCCCTCGAACACGAGACGCAGTGTCGATCGTGGCAGCAGCGCCGCGCCCAAGCCGGCGGACACGAGCGAGAGCATGGTCAGGGCCCGCGTTGCCTCCTGGACGATCCGAACGTTGAGGCCAGCCTTGGTAAACCCGTCCATGATGCGGGCATGGAGCGCCGGGCCTTGTGCCGCCGGAAACGTGATGAGCCCATGGTGGGCAATGTCCGCCAGCGTCACCGCGTGTGTCTGCCGGTCATCAGGCAGGACGGCGACGAGATCTTCAGCAGGATAGTCATAGACGTCGAGACGTTCGTCGGTCCCGAGCGGTGGATGCACGAACCCGATGTCGATCTCACTCAACGACAACGCGGCAATCTGCTCATTGGTGGACATCTCGATGAGCTTTGGGTGGATATCAGGATATTTCTCGCGAAGCCGGGACAGGAGATGCGGCAGATGCTCGTAGAGGGCCGCCGACACGAAGCCGATCCTGATCTCGCCGGCTTCGCCGTCATGCGCTGCGCGGGCGACGTGAAGCGCCGAATCGGCGTGCCGCACGGATGCCCGGGCCTCGTCCACGAAGGCCAAGCCCGCGCGCGTCAAGGTTATGCGGCGGTTGGCCCGTTCGAACAGTTTGACGCCGAGTTCCTTCTCAAGACGTCCGATCGATTGGCTAAGCGGAGGCTGCGCCATGGCCAGCCGCAGTGCGGCACGTCCCATATGCAATTCCTCTGCGACAGCGAGGAAATGTCGCAAGTGCCGAAGTTCCATATCTTGACGGTATCAAAAACCATCAAAAACGTCATCGATAAGATATGAAATAGCTGACAGTCTTTGCGGAACGCAATTGTCCCCGGAGATGTCATGATGTCCCACTTCGCCGTCCCCCTCGTGCTCACAGCAGCCATGATGACCGCCGCTCCAGTACCGGCAGGAAAGCCGGATCTCGTCCGGGCCGACCGGTTCGTCGAACTTCGGACCGGCGAGCGCCTCTTCGTCCGGGAGGTGCGCCGCCCTGGGGTCGCTCCCGAAGCTAACTCTGCCGTCCTCCTCATCCATGGCGCACGCGTGCCCGGTGTAGCGTCCTTCGATCTGCCTGTTGCGGGTGGGTCGCTTGCCGCCGACCTCGCGGCGGACGGGCACCATGTCTATGTCCTGGACCTTCGCGGCTACGGCGCATCGAGCCGCCCTGCGGCGATGAACAGGCCGCCGGACCAGTCCGCTCCCCTGATGCGCACCGAAGATGTCGTGGCGGACATTTCCGCAGCGGTCGACGCCATCGCGAAATGGAGCGACGTTTCAAGGGTCAGCCTTGTCGGCTGGGCCACCGGCGGACATTGGGCCGGCGCCTATGCCAGCCGGTTCCCGCAGACGGTTGATCGGCTCATCCTCTACAACACCCTGTATGGAGGCTCAGACCGGCATCCCACCCTTGGCACCGGTTCGCCGCTTGAAAATCCCGACCGGCCTGGGACGTTCAACGTCCAGGCGTTCGGCGGTTATCGGCTGAACACACGTGCGAGCCTATTCACCGCCTGGGACGACAGCATCCCGGTCGCGGACAAGGCTCAGTGGCGCGATCCCGCGGTCACTACTGCCTATGGTGACGCGGCACTCGCCTCCGACGAGATCGCATCGAGGCGCCAGCCGCCGAGTTTCCGGTCACCGAGCGGCGCCATGGCTGACAGCTTCGAACTGGCGTTCGATCGCCGGCAATGGTCGGCGGCGGCGCTCACCATGCCCGTGCTTGTCGTCCGTTCCGGACGGGATTTCTGGAGCCGGCCGCAGGATGCGAAGACAATCGCAGACGAAGCACCAAAAGCGGAACGTCTGGACATCCCTGAAGCCACGCACTTCGTGCATCTCGACCGCGAGGCCGCGGGACGGGGGGTGTTTCTTGACGCTGTGAAGCGGTTTCTCGGTCGCCCGGAGGAATGAGCCATGAAGGGTCGTTTATGTGTCCTGCGGGAGCAGCAGCCGCAACGGTGTAGGCCGACCGCCTCCAGGCTTTGCGGCCACCGTCCGCCCGACAGTTACTCACCGCGCGGTTGCGGGGCTACGCCTATCTCCGCCGCGCCACATCGCGACTCTCTCGCCTCCGCCATTTCCCTGCGCGTACAAACGCCAGACTTCACTGGAGCATTTTGCAGCCAAGTGGAATCACTTGGCGTCGCAGAAATGCGGCCAAAACAAATAGATAGAGCGGGATGCTCGGTTCAATTTGAACGCATCCCGCTCTAGGCCGGCGCCCTTTCCTGGGTGTGCACGCTTTTTTCGTCATCGATGAACGCACCCATCGCGGCGAGGTGGTCGGCGAAGCCAGCAACGAACCGCCTGACCTTCAACGGAATGAAGCGGTTCGATGGATAGACCGCATGCACGTGATGCGGTGCGTAGTGCCAGTCCGGCAGCACATATTCGAGCCGCCCTTGGGCGACGAGCGGGTCGAGTATCACCTTGTGCCCGAGGCCGATGCCGATGCCAAACAGCAGTGCCTGCTGGTTAAGGAGTGAATTGTTGGAGCACATGGTGGGCCGGATCCGCACCTCGGCCTTTTCGCCGCCTGGGCCGGTGAGCGGCACGATATCGCGGGTCGTGATGTGGGCGTAATGCAGGTAGTCATGCCCGGCAAGATCCTCTGGGCGCCGCGGCCGGCCCATCCGGTCGAGATAGCCCGGCGTTGCCGCGAGACGTCGCTCCATTACACCCAATTTGCGCACGATCAGCCGATCATCATCGATGGTCCCCATTCGGATAACGACATCGAGCCTCTCCGCGATCACGTCGACGAAGCTGTCGGTCAGCGCCACGTCGAGCATCAGTTCCGGATAGGTGCGCTTGAACTCGATTAGATAGTTGCCGAGCACACCGGCACCGAAGCTGGCCGGCGCACCGACGGCAAGGCGCCCGCACATCTTCGATTCGAGGCAGCCGACGCTGCGGTCCGCGTCCCCGATGCGCTCCATGATGTCGCGGGCTCGCTCCAGATAACGCCGGCCGGCTTCCGTCGGCGAAACATAGCGGGTCGTACGGTCAAAGAGCCGGACGCCTAAACGCTTTTCCAGCGCTCGGATCTGCTGGCTGACGGCCGGCTGGCTCAAGCCCAACTCGCGCGCTGCCGCCGAGAAGCTGGCGGAATCGCAGACGCGTACGAAGCTGGCCAGTTCGGTCAAGCGGTCCATGATGGCAACTCCCGTCGTGATTAATAAGCAAGAGTAATAGCCGATATAAGAAACCGGCAAGTTCAAAAAGCTGAACCTATGAAGTAGACCCGCCCTCGCTCTGCCCGCAGCGCTATGATCCCAACCGGAGATGATGCCATGACGCTTTCCCGCCGCCATTTCCTCGCCAGTGCCGGCCTAGCCGGCGGCGTCTTTCTAGCCGGCGCCTCCGTTCCGGCACTGGCCCGGGCGCCACTGGCTAATGCCCCAACCGTTGGCGCGCTGCGCCGCAAGGTGGGTTCGATCGAGGTCACGGCGCTGCTGGACGGCTATATCGACATTAAATCGGAGCTTTTCATCGGCCTCGTTGACGTCGAGGCGGGGCGTCTAGCGGAGGCCAGCTTCAACAAGCCCGGACCCCGGCGCACGCCCGTCAATGCCTATCTCGTCAATCTTGGAGACCGGCTGGTGCTCATCGACGCCGGTATGTCGGACGGCAGGGGTCCGGCGCTCGGCCATCTTCCCGCGGCTTTGCAGGCTGCCGGCGTTGCTCCCGACCAAATCGACACTTTGCTGATCACCCACATGCATCCCGACCATATCAACGGGGTTCTGACCTCCGCCGGCGAGGCGCTGTTTCCCAATGCGGAGCTCGTCGTCACCGCCACTGACTACGCCTTCTGGCACGACGACGCGAACATGAACCAAGCGCCGGACGAGGCAAAGCCGTTCTTTATCGGGGCACGCCGGGCTGCCGCCGCTTATGCGGACCGCCTGCGGCAAGTCGACGGCGAGCGCGAGGCGGTCGGCTCCATCAGCACAGTGCCGTTGCCCGGCCACACGCCGGGCCATGCCGGCTTCATCGTCGAATCGGACGGCGACGCCCTGTTCATTTGGGGCGATGTTGTGCACATGGCGACTTATCAGTTCGCGCGCCCGGACTGGAGCATCGCGTTCGATGTCGATTCCAAACTGGCCGCCGAAACGCGCAAGCGGACGTTCGACCGGGTCGCTGCCGACCGGATGCTGATCGCAGGAATGCATTTGCCGTTCCCCGGTTTCGGACATGTCGCGCGCGACGGCCAAGCCTATCGCTTCGTGCCGGCCGAATGGGCCTATGAACTGTAGTGGCGGCCAGTGGGGAAGGGGCCATCGGGGCCCCAGCGGGTACCAGCCGTTAGGCACTAGAACGCGCTGACATAGGCGCCGCCGTCCACCGGTATGTTCTGCCCGGTCAGATAGCCGGCATGAACCGAGCACAGGAAGGCGCAGATCTGGCCGAATTCCTCCGACGTGCCGAGCCGCTTAGCCGGAACGTTGGCTGCTGCTTGGGTCTTTCGCGCCGCGGCGGCCGCCGGATCTTCGGGAGTGCCGGCTTCGTGCGGGGGGCGCAGCCGGTCGGTGTCGAGTTTGCCCGGCAGCATGTTGTTGATCGTCACATTGCGGTCGATCACGGTCCGCGCGACACCGGCAAGGAACGAAGTCAGGCCGGCGCGCGCGCCGGACGACAGATCGAGGCCGGGAATGGGAACATAGACCGACAGCGACGTGATGTTGACGATGCGGCCGAAGCCGCGCTCGGCCATGCCGTCGATCACGGCCTGAACCAGCTCGACCGGGGTCACCATGTTCTGGGTGACACCTTCGAGGATCTTTGCGCGGTCGAGCTCGCGGAAATCGCGAAACGGCGGTCCGCCATTGTTGTTGACGAGGATATCGGGATCGGGACAGGCGGCAAGCAGCGCCTTCTGCACCTCGGGCTTGGAGACGTCGCCGACGATGCCGGTCACCTTGACGCCAAATCTTTCGCGCAGTTCGGCGGCGGTCATTGCCAGCTGGTCGGCGTTGCGCCCGTTGACGACCAGATCGCAGCCGGCTTCGGCCAGCGCCATGGCGCAGCCGCGCCCAAGGCCCTTGCTCGAAGCACAGACAATGGCCTTTTTTCCGCGTATACCGAGATCCATGGCGATTTCTCCTCTGATTTGCGCGGCAAACTAGCCCTTTGGCTGGACCAATCGCAACCGTCATACGGTTGTTGCATGAATCGGGGCATAGCCAGCGCGAAAGCAACGGTGAGAATCCCATGCCTGGCGCAGAGCCCCGCACTTTCCGCAGCATGTTCATCTCCGACGTCCATCTCGGATCGAAGGCGGCGAAAGCCGAGTTCCTGATAGATTTCCTGCGCCATCACGACGCCGATATCATCTATCTCGTCGGCGACATCGTCGACGGCTGGCGGCTGAGACGGAGCTGGCACTGGCCTCAGAGCCACAACGATGTCGTGCAGAAATTGCTGCGCAAGGCGCGCAAGGGCGCCAGCATCACCTACATCGCCGGCAATCACGACGAGTTCGCGCGCCAGTTCCAGGGCGTGCATTTCGGCGGCATCGTCGTCGCCGACCGTGCCATTCACGAGACCGCCGACGGCAGGCGCTTGCTGGTCATTCATGGCGATCAGTTCGATACTGTCGTCCACAATGCGCGCTGGCTCGCCTATCTTGGCGACTACGCCTATGACGCGGCCATTCTCGTCAACCGCGTGGTGACGCGGCTTCGCCAACTGCTTGGCCTGCCTTATTGGTCGTTTTCGTCCTGGGCCAAGGTTAACGTCAAAAAGGCGGTGAATTTCATCGGATCGTTCCAGACCATGCTGACCGAGGAAGCGCGCCGCTCGCATGTCGACGGCGTGATCTGCGGTCACATCCACCATGCCGCGATCGAAAACTACGAGGATGTGCAATACATCAACACCGGCGACTGGGTGGAGAGCTGCACCGCGGTGGTCGAGCATTTTAACGGCCAGATGGAGATCCTGCACTGGGCGCACGTCCTGCCGGAGGCTCCGGTCGGCGGCGAAGTGCTGGTGCCGATGGACATCAAGGGCAGGGCAGTCCAGGCGGCCTGAATCAAACCCGGTCTCATCGCGCTCTAATCGATTAGTCCAAGCGGTTCCGCGGACTTTTTCAGCATGATATGGAATTGGCCTGCGCTGCAGGCCGACTCGGCCGAACGCCGCGCCGACGGATTGCCTGCTGATGTCCTCCCTGCCGCCGCTTTCACCCGAACAGCTCGTCAAGCCGCGTCATTTCGAGCTGCGCATGGGCCTGATTTTCTTCACGCTTTTCGTGCCGCTCGGGACGCATTTGCCATACTTTCCGCTGTGGCTGCAGGCAAAGGGCTTTGATGCCGAGCAGATAGCGGTGATTCTCGCGGCACCAATGTTCCTGCGTGTGGTGACGACGCCATTGCTTACGGCACTGGCCGATAGGGCGAGCGACCGCGCCCATGTCTATGTCGCGCTGATGGCCGCGTCGCTGGCGCTGTCGGCCGGTTATTTCCTGACGCCCACCTACGCCATCGTGCTGGCCGTTTCGCTGGCGCTCGCCGTGGTCTGGACGCCGCATTCGCCGATCGCCGATTCGCTGGCGCTGTCGGGGGTGCGCCGCTTCGGCTCCAACTACGCAAGCATGCGCAAATGGGGGTCGATCTCTTATCTATGCGCAAATCTGGCGGGCGGTTTCATCCTGGCGGCGACCGGCGCCCAGGCTGTTCCGGTGATCATCTTCGTGGCGTTTGGCGCCGCACTTGTCGTCGGACTGATCGCGCCGCGGCTTGGCCGTCCCCGCCGTGCGTCGCCGCTTTCGGCGGCCGACATCCAGCAGTCGGCACCCAAACTCCTCAACCCCTATTTCCTGTATTTCTCCATCGGCGTCGGCGTCATTACCGCCAGCCACGCGTTTCTCTACGGTTTCGTGTCGATCTACTGGAAATCGATCGGCATCGGCGATCAGGTCGTCGGCCTGCTTTGGGGATGGGGAGTGGTGGCCGAGATCTGCATGTTCATGATCTTCACTCGCGTTTTTGGCTCCTTCTCGGTCGTGTCGATCATGGTAATGGCCGGGATCGGCGCAATCGTGCGCTGGATTGCCTTCCCCTTGATCTGGCCGCTCGGTCTCGGCGTTGCCGGGTTTTTCGCAGTCCAGACGCTGCACGCGGTGTCCGTGGCGCTGGTTCTGATCGGCTTGCAGAAGATGATCGGCGAGACGGTCTCGGAAGAGCGCACCGGGGCCGCGCAAGGCATCGCCTATTTCTCCAACGGCTTTTTCACGGCTGTGGTGACGCTCCTTTCAGGCCCGCTTTACGATCGCTTCGGCGTGGACGGGTTCTTCGCCATGATCCCGATCGCCTTGATCGGCTTGGCGCTGATCGGACTTGCGGCGCGTTCAGCCCCACAGCGTCGTATCAGGCGGTGACACCAGCGAACCCTCGTAGACGAGACCGGGAACACGGTCGCGGGCGAGCAGCAGCGGACCGTCCAGATCGACGAAATCGGCATCCTGGGCCAAGAGCACGGCCGGCGCCATCGCCAATGAGGTGCCGACCATGCAGCCGACCATGATGCCAAGACCCAGTTCGCGGGCGCGATCGCGAAGGGCAAGGGCTGCGGTCAAGCCGCCCGACTTGTCGAGCTTGATGTTGACGGTGTCATAGAGGCCGACAAGCGCTTCCAGGTCCTTCACCTCATGGACGCTTTCGTCTGCACAGATCGGCACAGGATGCGCGATGTGGCGAAGGATGCCGTCACGGCCCGCAGGCAGCGGCTGTTCGATCAACGCGATGCCGTGCTCGGCGGCAAAGGCGAGGTTTTCCACGACGTTATCGTCCGTCCAGCCCTCATTGGCGTCGAGGATGAAGCGGCTTTGCGGTGCCGCCTCAGTGACGGCACGGATACGGGCCATATCGTTGTCGCCGCCGATCTTGACCTTGAGCAGCGGGCGCCGGGCGTTGGCGCGGGCCTGTTCGGCCATCGCTTCGGGCTCGCCGAGCGACAGCGTGTAGGCGGTCTCGAGCATCTTCGACGGAGCCGCGCAGATGCTGGAGGCGACCGGCTTGCCTGTGATCTTAGCCTCCAAGTCCCATAGCGCGCAGTCGATGGCGTTGCGCGCAGCACCTGCCGGCATGGCGTCGAGCAGCGCGGCCCGGCTGATGCCGCCTTCAATCTGCTGCCGCATCGCCTCGATTGCATCGCGGACGCCGTCCATCGTTTCGCCATAGCGCTTGTAGGGAACGCATTCGCCGCGGCCTGTATGTTCGGCTTGGCTGATCGTGCACGCAATCACCTCGGCTTCGGTCTTCGAGCCGCGCGAAATGGTGAAGGTGCCGGCGATGGGAAAGCGCTCGGCCTCGACCGAAATGACACGCGCCATATTTTTCTGCTCCGGCTGTGCGACAACGAGCTTGTCGGCAAATCGACAGGTGGGTTCCGTCAGGCTAAACAGGACGCCATGTTGACCATCCGCAAACGCTTCGCAAGCGGCAAGACCGTCAAGGAAGCCGACCACCAGCCGCGCGTTGCGGTCGGTGAGGAGGGCGACGTTCTGGGCTGTGCCTTCTCCGGAAACTGGACGACCCGCACCGTGACGCTGGTCGACGCCGAGATGCGCAAGATCGAGAAGCGCAGCGGTTTCAAGACGCTGGCGCTTGACCTCTCGCATATCGAGAAGATGGATACCGCGGGGGCCTGGCTGATCGACCGCCTGGTCAGCGCCTTCGAAAAGAAAGGCGTCGAGATCAGGCTGCAAGGGCAAAGCGAGATTGCCTCGATCCTGCTCGGCGCCGTCAGCGACGCGGTTCGGCGCGAACCCGAAACTGGCGGCGCGAAGCCGCCCAACATCATCATTCGTGCGCTCGAGGCGGTTGGCCGGCGCGTCTATGAGATGCGCGACGATTTCCTGTCCTCGATGAACATATTGGGCGCCACGATACGCGGCTCGCAGATGAAGCTTGGCCGCGGCCATGCGGTCAATCCAGCGGCGATCTTCAACCAGATCGATCGCATGGGCGTCGGCGCCATTCCGGTGGTGGTGCTGATGTCGGCCATCGTCGGCGCGATCGTGGCCCAGCAAGGCGCCTATCAGCTCAGCTATTTCGGCGCCGATATCTTCGTCGTCGATCTGGTCGGCGTGCTGATCCTGCGCGAACTCGGCGTGCTGATGACCGCGATCATGATCGCCGGCCGCTCAGGCAGCGCCATCACAGCGGAAATCGGCTCGATGAAGATGCGCGAGGAGGTCGACGCGCTGAAGGTCATCGGGCTCAATCCGATCGGCGTGCTGGTGTTTCCGCGGCTGGTCGCGCTGGTGATCGCACTGCCTTGCCTGACGATCATCGCCAATTTCGCCGCACTTGGCGGCGGCATCGCGGCGGCGTGGCTCTACTCCGACATAGCGCCTGCCGCGTTCATCGACAGGTTGCGCGTCGCCATCGATCTCAGCACCATTTTTGCCGGGCTGATCAAGGCGCCGTTCATGGCCATGATCATCGGCACGATCGCCTCGGTCGAAGGGATGAAGGTTGGCGGCAGCGCCGAATCGCTGGGACAGCACGTGACCGCTTCGGTGGTGAAGTCGATCTTCGTGGTCATCATCCTCGATGGGCTTTTCGCGATGTTCTACGCGGCGATCGAGTTCTGAAATGGCGACGCAAGGCAGCACAAAGGCGACTGGGGTGGCGGAAGGGGCCGACGAAGACGAGATCGTGCTTTCCGCGCATGACATCACCGTGTCCTTCGACGACAAGGTCATTCTCGACAGATTGTCGCTCGATATCAGGCGCGGGGAGATCCTCGGCTTTGTCGGCGCCTCCGGTGCCGGCAAATCGGTTCTCCTGCGCACCATCCTCGGCCTGGTGCACAAGCAGTCGGGAACGATCAAGCTGTTTGGCGTCGATGTCGAAAAGGCGAGCGAGACGGAGCGTCTTCGCATCGACATGCGCCTTGGCGTGCTTTTTCAGCACGGCGCCCTGTTTTCGGCGCTCACGGTTCTCGAAAACGTGCAGGTGCCGATGCGCGAATATCTCGATCTGCCCAGAAAGCTGATGGACGAGCTGGCGATGCTCAAGGTCGAATTGGTCGGATTGCCGCCGGATGCGGCGCAGAAATTCCCGTCCGAGCTTTCCGGCGGCATGATCAAGCGTGCGGCGCTGGCGCGCGCGCTGGCACTCGACCCCGACATCGTGTTCCTGGACGAACCGACGTCCGGCCTCGATCCGATCAGCGCGGCCGAGTTCGACGAACTGGTCGTCAAGCTGCGCGATACCATGGATCTTACCGTGTACATGGTCACGCACGATCTCGACACGCTGTTCACCGCTTGCGACCGGGTCGCCGTGCTCGGCAACAAGAAAGTGCTGGTCGAAGGCACGATCGACGACATGCTCAAAAGCGAGGAACCCTGGGTGAAATCCTATTTCCGCGGAAAACGTGCGCGGCAACTTGATCTTGCGGCGCGCGCATAGCCATAAGTGGGTAAATGGAAACCAGAGCCAACTACGTTATTGTCGGCATTTTCACGCTAGCCGCGATCCTGGCAGCCTTTGCGTTCGTCTATTGGACGGCCGCGATCGGCGACAGAGGTGAGACGGCAATGCTGCGGGTGCGCATTCCGGGATCGGCTTCCGGCCTTGGCCGCGGCAGTTTCGTACTGTTCAACGGCGTCAGGGTTGGGGATGTCAGGCGCGTCTATATCGACGTCGACAATCCGACCGCGGCAATCGCCGACACCGAGATAGACCGCATGACGCCGATCACCAAATCGACGCAGGCCGATATCGGCCTTGCCGGCCTCACTGGGCAGGCCAATATCGAACTCAAGGGCGCCGACCCCAAGGAAGCGAAGCTTCTCGACCAGGCGGAAGCGGAGGGCAAAGTCGCCGAGATCGTCGCCAATCCGTCGGCGGTCACCAACCTCTTGCAGACGGCGCAGAACATCTTCACCCGCGCCGATACGGTTCTTACCCAGCTCGAAGGCTTCACCAAGGACGTTCGCGGGCCGCTGACGCAGACTGTCAACAACGTGCAGACCTTCTCTGATGCGCTGGCGAAGAATTCCGACGGCATCGACAAATTCCTCGCCAGCGTCAGCTCGCTGTCGGACGAGTTGAGGGGCGTCTCAGGCAAGCTCGACGGCACGTTGAAAGCGGCGGAAGGGCTGCTCAACGCCGTCGACAAGGACCAGATCAAAAGCATCGTCGCCAACGTCGATACGGTGACCACGAACCTGAAGGAAACCTCGAAACAGTTCGACAGGGTCGTCAGGAATGTCGACACGGCGGTAGGATCGATCAACGATTTCGCCCAAAGAACGCAAGGCACGCTCGCCAAGGTCGACGGCGTTCTCGACGGCATCGATCCGGCACAGGTTCGCACCGCGCTGGCCAACATCCAGAAGGCCAGTGAGAACGCCAACGAGGCTGCAGCCGATATTGCCAAGGTGACCAGTAAATTCGCCAACCGGGCCGACGACATCGACCAGACGATCAAGGATGCACATCAACTCGCCGGGCGCCTCAATGACGCTTCGGTGCGTGTCGACGGCATCCTCGCCAAGGTCGATACACTGCTCGGCTCAGGCCAGGCCGACGGCATGATAGCGGATGCCAGGAATACGCTGAGATCGTTCAAGCAGGTCGCCGACACGCTGAACGCCCGCCTCGGCACCATCACCGACAATCTGGCGCGATTCTCCGGTCAGGGCCTGCAGAATGTTGAAGCCCTGGTCCAGGACAGCCGCCGTTCGATCACCCGTATCGAAGAGGCAGTGACGGATCTCAGCCGCAATCCGCAGCGGATCCTGTCGGGCGGCGAAGGCGAGGTTCGGCAGTTCGACGGCAGGGTGCGGCGTTGACTTCGGCTTTCGCCCGCCCCAAGAACAGCAGGCAAACACGCTGCGAGTGCGGATTGCTCATACGATTCGGGGACAACGGGGATCGCATGTGAAGTCGGTCGTGCTTAAATTGGGCGGGGTCAGATCGGGCGGGCTCAAAGCGGGTGCGGCATTGCTTGCGCTTTCGCTGGCAGGGTGCGCGGCGTTGCCTGGCGGTGGGCCGGCGCCTCTGGACACATTCGAACTCTCCGCACCGCCGCTCGATGCGCGTGGTCACAGCCGCCGCCAGATTCTCATCGCCCAGCCCTCCGCGCTCAAGGCGCTGGACAGCCAGAACATCGTCATCAAGCCGTCCGCACGCTCGATCCAGTACCTCAAGGGTGCGCAATGGGCCGATCGGCTGCCGCTGATCGTGCAGGCGCGGCTGGCCGAGACATTCCAGCGCTCGGGCAGCTTCGCCGGTGTCGGCAAGCCGGGCGAGGGGCTGGCGATCGACTATCAGGTGATCGTCGAGATCCGTTCCTTCGAAGTCCGGGTCGAGGGGGGCGAACAGGCCGAGGTCGACCTGTTCGTGCGGATATTGAACGACCGCAACGGCGAGGTGCGGGCCTCCAAGAGCTTCACCGCGACCGCGCCCGTTTCTGGCAGCGGCAATCAGGCCTATATCGGCGCCCTCGACAGCGCGTTCGGCGATGCGGCCAGGGACATCGTCCGCTGGACCGATTCAGTGATCTGATCCACATCGAATTGTTGGACGATTGGCGTTGGTGTCGGCGCGGCCTTTCATTGTCTGCCGGGCGCCGATTCCACAAATGGCCGGTCGAGCGCCCGCTTTTGCCTGAAGCGATTGCGCTGGCTGCCACAGCCCTGCAGCATGACCGGCACCCGAGGTGATGGTGCGCGACGCATCGCGACCGCGCGTTTGCGGCGGGCGTTATTCCTTCACCGCACCGGTCATCGAGGAGACGTAGTGCTCGACGAAGAACGAATAAAGCACGACCACCGGCAGCGAGCCGATCAGGGCTCCGGCCATCAGCGCTCCCCATTCATAGACGTCGGAGCGGACAAGTTCCGTCAGCACGCCGACCGGCACGGTCTTGTTTTCGGACGACTGGATGAACGTCAGCGCATAGATGAATTCGTTCCATGACAGGGTGAAGGCGAATATGCCGGCGGAAATCAGGCCGGGCACCGATAGCGGCAGCACGATCTTGGTGAGGATCTGCCACCGGCTCGCCCCGTCAATGAGCGCGCATTCTTCCAGTTCGAACGGGATGGAGCGGAAGTAACCCATCAGCAGCCACGTGCAGAACGGCACCAGGAAGGTCGGGTAGGTGAGGATGAGCGCGAAAGGCGTATCGTAAAGCCCAAGGTTGAACACCATCACCGACAGCGGGATGAACAGGATCGAGGGCGGTACGAGATAGGCAAGGAAGACCGCGAGGCCGACCTGCCGCGCCCCCGAAAACCGCAGCCGCTCGATCGCATAGGCCGCGAACACCGCAGCCAGCAGCGACAGGAATGTGGCGGCGGTCGAGATGATGATCGTGTTGAGCAGCCAGCCCGGATAGGACGTGTCGAACAAGAGATAGCGGATGTGCTCGAATGTCGGATGCACGACCCAGAACGGGTTGAAATTGGCATAGTCGGTCATTTCGAGATTGGGCTTAACCGCGGTGATCGTCATCCAGTAAAACGGGAACAACAGCACGATGACGAACACCAGCAGCGGCAGATAGACCGTCACCACGCGCCGCGGCAGGCTCTGAAGGTAGCCCATGCCGCCTTCGTCGAGTTCGGGACGTTTCGTCTTCCTGGTCGCAGCGCTCTTGATCTCAGCCATGTCAGTCTCCGCCGCCCTGCTGCCATTTGCGGCGTTGCAAACCGAAATAGCTGAACAGGATCGCCGCAAGCAGGAATGGGATCATCGCGACCGCGATTGCGGCGCCCTCGCCAAGCTGGCCTCCGGAAATGCCGCGCTGAAACGACAGCGTCGCCATCAGATGGGTGGCATTCACCGGTCCGCCGCGGGTCAGCACATAGATCAGCTGGAAATCGGTGAAGGTGAACAGCACCGAAAACGTCATGGTGATGGCGATGATCGGCGTCAGCAGCGGCAGCGTCACATAACGGAACAATTGCCAGCGGCTGGCGCCGTCGAGCGTGGCGGCTTCGTAGAGCGACTGGGGAATCGTCTGCAAGCCGGCAAGCAGTGTTATGGCTACGAACGGAATGCCGCGCCACACATTGGCAGCGATGACCGAAGCGCGCGCGTTCTCCGGATCGCCGAGGAAATTGATGCGATGGTCGATCAGGCCCATTTCCATGAGCGCCCAGGACAGAATGGAGAACTGCGAATCGTAGATCCACCAGAAGGCGATGGCCGACAGCACCGTCGGCACCACCCACGGCAGCAGGACGATGGCGCGGAAGAACGATTTGAACGGAAGATTTTGATTGAGGATGAGCGCCAGCCAGAGGCCGAGTACGAACTTTAGGATGGACGCGCTTATCGTGTAGAGCAGCGTGTTGAAGACGGAGAGCCAGAAGACGGCGTCATCCCACAGATATTGGTAGTTTTCCGTGCCGATGAAGATACCGGGACGGCCGATGCGGGTATCGGTAAAGCCGAGCCAGACGCCAAGTCCGAGCGGATAGGTCAGGAAGACCAGCAGCAGCGCCGCCGCCGGCAGCATGAAGCCGAAGCCAAGCGCGTTCCGGCTTTCGATCAGGCGAGACAGGATCGACGGACGCGGCTGAACGGCAGCGGACGATACGGCCATGCGACGGGCTCCTCATGAGGTCAGGTGACATCGCGGCCTGAGCGGCCGCCACGCAATTGCGGGGCCAGCCGGGCAGCGCGGTCGCGGCTGCCCGGCTGGGCTGCGATCAAACGCGATAGTAGCGGTTTGCGCGCTTCTCCGCCTCTTCCATCGCCTCCTGGGGCGTGGCCTGGCCGGTCACGGCCTTGGCGAACATGTCGACCAGGACATAATCGGCCATGGTCGCCGCCGAGGCGTAGCCGAGCGGCCCGGCAAAGCCATTGGGACGCAGCGTCGCTGAGGCCTTGGCGTAGGCGGCGTTGTTCGGGTCGGCCGTCCACACAGGGTTGTTGTCGAAGGCCTTGAGTGTCTGGCAGCAGTAGCCGGCCGAGGAGGTGACCCACTGCGTCATCTGCGGTTCCTCGAACATGAACTGCAGATAGGCCTTGGCCGCGTTGGGATAGGGCGTGTAGTCGAAGATGACGGCCGATGTCACCTGGAACAACTCGACGGATTTCCCGACAGGGCCGATCGGCAGGTTGGTCGTGCGGATATCCTTGGCGATTTCAGCCAGCTTCGGATCATTGTCCTTGTTGATCTTGGCGGTGTTGTACGCGGAAATGCCATTGGCGATGACACTGAGTTCGCCGGCCAGGAAGGCGCGGTTGTTGTTCACGTCGAGCCAGCTTTCGGTGCCGGGAATGAAGGTCTTGTAGAGCTCCTGTGCGTATTCGATCGCCTTCAGCGTCTCGGGGCTGTTGATCGTCACCTTTCCGCTCTTGTCGACCATCTGGCCGCCGTGGCTCCACAGCAACCAGTGAGCGTAATTGTTGCCGTCGCCGACGCCGTGGCCGTGCGTGAAGCCGGCCGGATGCCCTTTCGCCTGCAAGGCCTTGCAAAGCTCGAGGAAGCCTGCGGTGTCTTTCGGAAACTCCGAGAAGCCGGCTTCCTTCACCCAGCTCTCCCGATAGACGATGGCATTGCCGATGGTGGCCAGAGGCAGGCCGATGAATTTCCCTTCCCGCGTCGCATATTGCTTTGGTCCGTCGTGCCAGCCGCCGTATTTCGAGCCCAGATACTCACCCAGTTCCGTCACATCGTGCAGCTTGTCGGGGTACTGATGTGGGTCGTCGAACCAGACCATCATCAGGTCTGGACCGGAGCCGACATTGGCGGCAACCGCCGCCTTGGGGCGAATGTCCTCCCAGCTTTCCTTGTCAACGCGGACCTCGACGCCTGTCGCCTCGGTGAACCGCTTGGTGTTGGCCAGCCATTGATCCTCATCGCCCTGCACGAAGGGTGACCAACGCAGCATCCGCAGCTTTGCGCCTTCCTCAGGCTTGTACGTCAGCCCTTCCTGGGCAAAGGCGGCAGATCCGGCGAACCGGCTTCCCAAGATACCCGCCGCGGCGCCGGCGCTGGTGCGGATCACGTCACGTCTGGTGAATTTCATGCTCGTTTCCTCCTGTTATTCGTTGCCGTGGGTGTCTTACTGTTCGCTGCGCGTCTTGAACCGCTTTCCGGTTTCGCCGTGGAAGAGATGGATGAGGCCCGGCTCGGCAGTGAGCCGTATGGTTTCGCCCGGCGTGAAGGAATGGCGCTCCCGGAAATTGGCGACGATCTCTTCGCCGCCTTCTGTCCGGCCGATGACCTGCACTTCCGATCCGCTCGGCTCGACCACCGCGACGGTGACCGGAATGCCCTGGTCGCCAGATAGCCGCAAATGCTCGGGCCGTATTCCCAGCACCACCGGCTCGCCATTTCCAATGGAAAGCGCTGTGGCCAAGGGGACCGAAACCCCGCCGGAGCCGCGAAACGATGGTGAGCCGCCATCTGACGTGACTTCGCCCTTGAGCATGTTCATGGCGGGCGAGCCGATGAAACTGGCGACGAAGAGATTATCCGGCCTGTCATAGAGTTCCAGCGGCGGCCCGATCTGCTCGACGATGCCGTCATGCATGACCACGATCTTGTCGGCCATGGTCATGGCCTCGATCTGGTCGTGGGTGACATAGACCGTGGTGGTCTTCAGGCGCTGGTGCAGTTCCTTGATCTCGGCGCGCATCTGCACCCTGAGCTTGGCGTCGAGATTGGACAGCGGCTCGTCGAACAGGAAGACCTGGGGATCGCGCACGATCGCCCGACCCATGGCGACGCGCTGGCGCTGGCCGCCGGAAAGCTGTCGGGGATAGCGCGCCAGCAGCGGCACCAGCCCCAGGATTTCAGCGGCGCGCTGAACGCTGGCACCGCTTTCGGCTTTCGAAACGCCCTTGAGCATGAGCGAGAACGCCATGTTCTCGGCGACCGTCATATGCGGGTAGAGCGCGTAGTTCTGGAAGACCATGGCGACGTCGCGTTCTTTTGGCGCAACGTTGTTGACGACACGATCGCCGATCGCAATCTGGCCGCGCGAGATCTTTTCCAGACCGGCGATCATTCTGAGAAGCGTCGATTTTCCGCAGCCCGAAGGCCCGACCAGCGTGACGAACTCGCCGTCGTCTATATCCACGCTGACGCCGTGGAGAATCTCGACGGTGCCGAATGATTTGTAAACATCGCCAATCGCGACAGACGCCATCGATTTCCTCCCGAATGCTTCCTGCGACGTCTTCGAAGGAAACCGCTTTCTTAACCGGCCCGCGCCGCTCCCAAGCTCCTCCCTGGTCACGCGCGATGCTGAAACGGTAGCGCTACCAAGCCTGCCTGTAAAGCGACTGCCTGGCAAGCGCTCTCCTTCGTCGCTCCTGACCATCAGCGTTCCCGGCGGGACTGAAATTCGCCATATCAGGGATCATAGCAAGAGAATGGCTTGCCAAGCCCCAGCTCTTAAACCGGAGGTGCGACAAGCCATCAGCAACGACACCAGTCTAATCGGAAACTTCGGTTTGCGGCCGGTCCCGGCCATCGGCAAGCTCGTCGTGCCATTTGCCGTCGGCGTCCTCATATTGGATGCCGTCGGTGGTGCCGGCGACCTGCTGTTCGGCCGAAGCGATCTCGGCGGCGCGCAGCGCATCTTCGTGGGTAGGGAACGTTTCCGAAAATGTCGAGCCGACCTTGTAGGCCCAGCCCCCGTCATGCTCGACGATCTTGTAGGTCAGCTTCGCCATGAAGTCCTCCGGTTCAAAAGCCCCGTCTGCTCAATGCAGTCTGTCTTCGGGCAGCCTGCCGTCGGGCAATTTCTCTTCGGGAACCAGCACGTCCGATTCCTTCGCGGCTTCGACCAATGCCCGGCGCGCGTCCGCTGTCGAACGATAACCTTCCAGCACTTTTAGGCAAGTGTCGAGAGCATCGCGATGCCGAGGACCGCGATTGAGCGGCCATACCGTCATCAGGCACTCCGCCGCTTCCTGGGTGCTGCGGATTTCACGGTATTTGCCGACATGGCCGAGTTCGACCACGACCGGCTTTTCAAAAGGCTTGCTGTCCATCATCGCCGCCAACGCGGAGCGGCCGATTTGGTTGCAACACTTACGCTGATCCCGGCGTAAGGTCGCAAGCGCTGCCGTTCAGCCAGTGGAAGCGGGCCGGTCAGCCCGCCGCCTTCATCCAGTGCTGCATCGTCGTCACCGAGCGGGCAAGCTGCGGCGCCGGGTGGATACTCTCGCCGAAGGTGGCCGCGGCGCGCCAGCCCCAGCGCGGGTCGGCGAGGAAGGCGCGGGCCAGGGCCACCATGTCGGCACGGCCCTCGGCAATGATCGCCTCGGCCTGTTTCGGGTCGTCGATCAGGCCGACCGCCCGCGTCGGGATGCCGGCGCCCTTGCGCACGGCTTCCGCCAGATGCACCTGGTAGCCTGGGCCTGTCGGCAGCTTCTGCAAGGGCGAATTACCGCCGCTCGAGCAGCAGAGATAGGCGACGCCCTCCGCCTTCAGCGCCTTGGTCACTTCGATCGCATCCTCGACGTCGAAGCCGCCATCGACCCATTCCTTGACCGACAGACGCGCTCCGAGCATCAGGTTGGGAGCGGCCTTTCTCACCGCCTTGGCGATCTCGACGACAAAACGCATGCGGTTCTCCAGCGAACCGCCCCAGCGGTCGGTGCGCTGGTTGGAAAGCGGCGACAGGAACTGAAAGATCAGATAGCCGTGTGCTGCGTGCAATTCGATGAAGTCGAAGCCGGCCCGTTCGGCCCGTCTTGCCGCCTCGGCGAAACGTTCGATGATCTGCAGGATCTCCTCGTCCTCCAGCGCGCGCGGCACCTGCCAGCCCGTATCGTAAGCGATTGCCGAGGCAGACACGATCGGCCACGGGTCCTGATCGGCCTCCAGCGGTCCGCCGCCTTCCCAAGGTTTCTGGTTGGAGGCCTTGCGGCCGGCATGGGCAAGCTGCGTGCCGAATTTGGTGCCTGGAGCGGCGACGCGCTTTGCGGCATCCAGCGCGCGCCGGGCGGCTGCTTCGTTGTCTTCGGAATAAAGGCCGAGGCAGCCATGCGAGATGCGGCCGCGCCGCTCGACGTCGGTCATCTCGACGGTGACCATGCCGGCACCCGACATCGCCAGGTTCATCCAGTGGTAAAGGTGCCAGTCGCTGGCCGAACCGTCATCGGCGGAATACTGGCACATCGGCGCGATCGCGATGCGATTGGGAAAGGTGAGGCCGTCAAGCGTGATCGGCTGGAAAAGCGATATGGTCATCAGAAAACTCCGGGAGGGGTTGTCGCTATTTAGGCAATGGATTGCGCCTGCGCCATACACGAGGCAGTGAAGCGCGCTTCTGGACCAACTGTTGTCGGGATTGCGCAGAGGCCATGCGCAAGATCAAAGTGCTACAGCGTCCTTTGCGCGCCCTGGAGGACGCGCGGCGCTGTAGTCCTCGCGCCGGCAGCACGGAGTTGACCATGGAAGACCGCATTCGCATCCGTTCGGAGGAAGTCCTTTCCGACGACTGGGCCGTCCTGAAAAAGACCGTCCTCGATTATCGCCGGCGCGACGGGCAATGGGAGACGCAGATCCGCCAGACCTACGATCGCGGCGACGGGGCGGTGATACTGCCTTACGACCCCGAGCGCTCGACAGTTCTGCTCGTGCGGCAGTTCCGCTACCCCGCCTACGTCACCGGCCACCGTGAGCCGCTGATCGAGGCCTGTGCCGGCCTGCTCGATGAACACGATCCGGAAACCTGCATCCGCAAGGAGGCGGAAGAGGAACTCGGTTACCGGCTGAAGGACGTCGAACGGCTGTTTGCACCCTATATGAGCCCTGGCAGCGTGACCGAGCGGCTTTGGTTCTTCGTCGCGCGCTATTCGCCGGCCGACCGCATCTCCGACGGCGGTGGCGCGCCGTCAGAAGGCGAGGACATCGAGGTTCTGGAAATGCCGCTCGATGAGGCTTTGGCCGGCATTGCCGACGGCCGCATCATCGACGCCAAGACGATCATCCTGATCCAGCATCTGAAGCTGAACCCGATCCGGGCTTGACCCGTGCATGGGCCATGACTTCGCGAGAGCGCGCGCCAGCAGGCCGGCCGGCTGAAACGCGTTGGCGCGAAGGCGTTTCTCCTGGTCTTGAATGTTGCTCTGCTGGTCTGTTACCGGCGCCTGAGCCAAAATGGTGCGGACGGCAATCGAACCCTTGGGATCAGAGAGAGACTGATTTCAGGTCCGTTGAGGCCCTTGCGCATTGCTGATAGGCTGACGTAGCGGCAGCAGGGGAAAGAAAAAAGAGAAAAAAGGGGAAAGTCCATGATCAACCGCAGTTCGTTCGCTCGCGCAGTCGCCGTTTGCGGCATGCTGGCGCTCTCGTCAGTGGCCGGCAACGGCTTGGACGGCGTCTCGGGATTCCGCTTCGTCGGCGCGGCGGAGGCAAAGACAATCGTCATCCAGAGGACAACCATCTACATCAACACTCTGCCCAAAGGATGTGTAAAGACCACCTACAGCGGCGGCATCGTCGTCTGGAAATGCGGTACGAAATATTACCAGCCCTACAACAACCGCTACGTGCTCGTTTACATCAAGTAAGGGCGCAGGCCTCCTGGGAGACGCTCTACAGTAGCCGGTGGTTGCGACACATCGCGCGCCGGTCGCCGCAACAGGGGCGTTCCCCAGAGGTTCTCCATTGCTTGGAAGTGCCGCAGCTTGGAGTGGTGCGGACGACGGGAATCGAACCCGTACGATCAGAGATCGAGGGATTTTAAGTCCCTTGCGTCTACCAATTCCGCCACGTCCGCAGGCAGTCCTTTTCAGACGCCAGCCAAAGGCCGTCAAGCCATCTTCTGCCATCGCTGAGATATGGAACAAAAACCCGCTTTGCTGGCCGTCGTTGGCGGGGCCAGCACCCTGACCGAACCGACAGCGTAGCTGCCGCCACCCAGCCAGCGGCAATCCGCTCGCCTGCGTGGGCCAGTCACCCACTGAAATTCAAACAAGATCGCTGGAACCATTTCGTGACGGCTGAGTTTCGGGCTGAAGTACTGGAACCCCGAACATGGCAGAGTTTGACACAGGACAAGGGAAGTCTGTTGCCAAAGCCGTACGGCAATTGATCCGTTCCGAAGACAATCGCCGGCATTTGCACAACGTGCTAAATCTGGCTGTCGACCGGCGATTGCCCGGCGCTCTTGCCGCGTTGCTCGAGGCACTTGATCAGACCGGACGGGAACCATTTACGCAATGCCGGAGCCCAAACGAGCGATAATTGGGCAAACGTGCTAAACCTCTCATACCTTATGGCTCCATGGCTCAACGCTACGATATCGAGAAGACACCTGAAGGCACCTGGGACATCATCGATGTGTTCACTGGCCTGCCGGTTGTCGAGGTGGGCGTTCCCTTGATCGACATGCCGATCGAAGAGGCCGACGATCTGGTCGACCTTCTCAACTGCCGCGACAGGGAACAGCGGGAGGATAGCTGAGGCGGCTTCCCAGGCCGAGGTCTGTCGCGAAGCGCATCCCCCGTTCGGACGATGCGTTCGGGCGTTCAGCTATGGTAGAAAGCACCTAACGTCGATTCAAAGATCAGCCAACGAGAGGAAGCTGATTTGCCGCAACCGGAATCGCATTTCCGGCTGGTGCAATAGCCATGGACGGCGCCGAAAACAAAAAACCCGCCTCAGGCGGGCGGGTGTTTGGCGCAAATCAGCACCATCGCCGAATTACTAGCATAACTGCCGTCAAAAAGCAATGGATCGCGCGCTCGAATCGCGACACGAGCCTCGAGTTTCGCAAACGAGACGCGAAATCACGGTCGATGTGAAAGCCGAAGAGCGCTCAAGCAATCCGCTGATCTCGCTGGTCAAAATCCCCGCGGCTTGGCACAGTCGAGAAAACAGGAATCTCCCATGGCCAAGACCGCGAATGCGACGAAACCCAAACCTTGGACCGAGATGGCGACGCATCTGGTCGACGTGGCGATGGGCAGGAAGCCTGCCGATCTCGTCATCCGCAACGGGCGATGGGTCAACGTTCATTCCGGCGAGATCATCGCCGGCACCGATATCGCCATCGCTGGCGGCCGCTTCGCCTATTGCGGGCCGAATGCCGGCCACGCCATCGGGCAGGGCACCAAGGTGGTCGATGCCGGCGGGCGCTATCTGGTGCCGGGCCTTTGCGACGCGCATATGCATGTCGAGAGCGGCATGGTGACGGTGACGGAATTCTGCCGTGCCGTCATCCCGCACGGCACCACTTCGATGTTCATCGACCCGCACGAGATCGCCAATGTGCTCGGCCTGCCGGGTGTGCGGCTGATGCATGACGAGGCCGTCGCCATGCCGATCAACGTGCTTGTGCAGATGCCATCCTGCGTGCCCTCCGCGCCGGGGCTGGAGCATGCCGGCGCCGAGCTGACGGTCGCCGACGTTGCCGAGGCGATGAGCTGGGACAACATTATCGGGCTCGGTGAAGTGATGAATTTTCCCGGCGTCGCGGCAAACGATCCGGTGATGTCAGGTGAGATCGCCGCGACGGCGAGGGCGGGCAAGACCGTCGGCGGCCACTACGCCTCGCGCGATCTCGGCCTGCCGTTCCACGGCTATGTCGCCGGCGGCCCCGAGGACGATCACGAAGGCACGCGTGCCGAGGACGCCATCGCCCGCGTCCGCCAGGGCATGAAGGCGATGCTCAGGCTAGGCTCGGCCTGGTATGACGTCGCCGCGCAGATCAAGGCGGTGACGGAGAGCGGGCTCGATCCGCGCAATTTCATCTTGTGCACCGACGACAGTCATTCCGGCACACTTGTCCATGAAGGCCATATGGACAGGGTGGTCCGGCACGCCATCAGCCAGGGATTGAAGCCGGTGACGGCGATCCAGATGGCGACGCTCAACACCGCCCAGCATTTCAGGCTGGAGCGCGAGATTGGTTCGATCGCGCCGGGACGGCTCGCTGATCTGCTGATCGTTTCCGATCTGGCCGCGATGACTATCGACGAGGTCTATGGTCGCGGCGTCAGGCTGGCCAAGGGCGGCAAGCTCGAAATCGATATTCCAGCCTATGACTATCCGAAGACGGCGAAGAATACCGTCAAGCTCGGCAAGAAGCTCAAGGCAGGGGATTTCGACATCGTGGCGCCCACGGGCGCCAACGAGGTCAGGGTGCGGGTCATCGGCGTGATCGAAAACCAGGCGCCGACGCGCGCGCTCGAGGCCGATCTACCGGTGGAAGACGGGCTGATCGCTATGGACCGCCGCAACGACGTCTGCCAGATCGCGCTGGTCGAGCGTCACCGAGGCACCGGCGGCGTCACCAACGCCTTCGTCTCCGGCTTCGGCTATATGGCCGACTGCGCCATGGCCTCCAGCGTGGCGCATGATGCGCACCACATCATCGTCGTCGGCACCTCCAAGCAGGACATGGCACTGGCGGTCAACCGGCTGGGCGAGGTCGGCGGTGGAGTCGTGCTGTTTTCAAAGGGCAAAGAACTGGCGCTGGTCGAAATGCCGATCGCCGGGCTGATGTCGGACGAGCGCGCCGAAATCGTCGCCGCCAAGGCCGACAAGCTGACCGAGGCGATGCGCGAGATGGGCTGTTCGCTGAACAACGCCTACATGCAGCACTCGCTGCTCGCGCTGGTCGTCATCCCGGAACTGAGGATTTCCGATGTCGGCTTGATCGACGTGACGACCTTCCAGAAGGTCGATCTGTTCGTTTGACATCGACCAAGGGCGAGCCGGGCCGCTCACCCGCCGGTGGCGATGGTCAGCACCCTGAACGGGGTGGTGATGACGATCTCGGCAACGGAGCCGACGGCCTTGCCGATGCCTTGGCCGAGATTGTCGATCTGGGCCGGGGCGGTCTCTTCGGACGCCAGACCGGCCGGGGCGCGCAGCCGATCGCCGAGCAACTGCACCAGGATCGGATTGTCGGCGAATTTGGCGTGGTTCAGCCGGTCGCCGCCTTTCGTCTTGGTCAGGTCGACCACCGAGACGCCATAGCTGGCGAGGTCGGCCGCATCGCCATAGTCGCCGACGCGCGGCTTGTCGCCGGAGATCAGGGAGGAGAGCCTGAGGGCGCGATCGTCGCCAGAAAGCAGGATGGCGAACGGCTTGTCGGGCTTGCCGTAGCGGATCATCTGCTTCTTGAACACGTCGACATCGATGTCGGGCGAGGCAAGAATGACATAGCCCAGCTTGTCGCCGAGATCGCGGTCGCCGGTGATGGCAAGCTGGCGCAGCGCCTCCATCGTCACCCATGTGCCCATCGAGTGGGCGATGATGTCGATGCTCTTGACCTTCGTCTTGGCCAGCATGCGCAGCGTCTGTTCGAGATCGTCGCGCGCGGCGTTGGCGCTTTCCTTGTCGTAGATGTAGCCCGTGGTCTTGCCGCTCGATGCCCATGAGAACAGCACCGGTGTGCCGGGATACTTCGTGTCGTGCGCGATTTGCGTCAGCCGGTAGACGCCGTCGTCGAAACCGTTGTTGAAGCCGTGCACGAAAACCAGCGCGCGGTTGCCGCGCATGGCGATGTCGGCGCCGACCGCTTTGGCGAATTGCGGGGCGTCTTCGTAGAAGGCGACATTCGTCGCGGTGAAATCCTTCGCTGGATTGCTGTTCGCGGACCCTTTGACGCGCTCGATTGCACCGAGCTGATGGATCTTCGGAACCGTCACCTCGACCCGGGCAAAGCTGGTGGTCAGCGAGCGATTGCCATCGAACACCTGCCGTGGATCTTTCGTCGCTTTCTCGCGGGTGGTGGCGACGAAGATCTCATGCGTGGCCGCTATGTCGGAGGCAGGCACCGTCACAGTGGTCACGTTGAGAAGGTCGTGTGTCTTCCGGCCGGCGCAGCCCGTAACAGCGAGCGCAAACGCAACGACGAGAAAAATCTTCGAACGCACGATCACGCAGGCTCCCGCGAGGGGGACGTCAACCCGGTGACGTCGCTCGCTATTTCGATAAAGCCAGAGGCCGACCTGGTCCAGTTGAAAGTGATCCGATGGCACCGCAATCGCGAACATGCACGACGAAAGCCTCCGGAACTGACCGTCGAACGCACCTACTGTCCGAGCAGGTGAATACGATCGGTCACCTCGCGGTCGCTGGCAAATCCGTCATCCTCGCGCAGCCGCTGACCGATCATCTTCACCAGTTCGGGGTTGTCGGCGAACTTGGTGTGGTTGAAGCGATCCGATCCCTTGACGCTGGAGAGATCGACGACGCTCACGCCATAGTCGGCAAGGTCGGCCGCGTCCGTGTAGTCGCCGACGCGCGGCCGCGAGCCGGCGATCAGGCCGGAGAGCCGCAGCGCCCGGTCGTCGTCGGACAGGAGCAGGATGAAGGGCTTGTTCGGCTTGCCGTAGCGGCGCATCTGGCTCTTGAACACGTCGACATCGATGTCGGGCGAGGCCAGCACCACGTCGCCGAGTTTGCCGCCGAGATCGCGGTCGCCGTTGATGGCGAGCTGGCGCAGCGCTTCCATGGTGACCCAGGTTCCCAGCGAATGGGCGACGATGTCGATGCGTCGCGCGCCGGTCTGGGCAAGCATCCTCAGCGTCACTTCCAGTTGGTCGCGGGCAGCACTGGCGCTCTCCCTGTCGTAGACATAGTCCCTGGTCTTGGCGCCCGACGCCCAGGAAAACAGCACCGGTGTGCCGGGATAACCGGAATCATGGGCGATCTGGGTGACGCGGTAGACCGCGGCGTCGAAGCCGGTGTTGTAGCCATGGACGAAGACCATGACGCGGCCGCCGCGCGCTGCGATGTCGGCGCTGAGCGCGCTGGAGAATTGCGGCGCGGTGTCGTAGCCGACGACTTCGGAGGCCATGAAGTATTTGGCCGGATCGTTCGACTTGCCGCGCGAGCGCCGCTCGATCCGGCCCGTTTCGTGGCTTCCCGGCACGGTGACGTTGACGCGGGCATAGTTCAGCGTGGCCGAGCGTTCGCGGTCGAAGACCTTGCTGGGGTCGTCGGAGCGCTTGCGCGTCGTGGCGATGAAGATCGAGTGGTTGCCGGCAATTTCCGTCACCGGCGCAGAAACAATGGCGCTGCCGAGCAGTTCCTCGGTTTGCCGGCCGCCGCAACCGGCGACAAGCAAGGCAAGCGCAATGATACAAATCTTCTTCAACTCTGAAATTCCACTCCGGCCGAAAGGCCTATCCAACCTCCGCAAACCCTCCCGGACAGTCGAAGTGCGGCAGAAGTAAGTCATGTCCAGCCGAATTGCGCTCAGCGTCTGGCGACGGCCATCGCACTGTTGCGCGAAAGCCAGAACGGCGGCAGGCATGAGGGGCGGCGCCGACATCGAAAATTGGTCATTCCAACATCAGTTGGAGGCTTCTTTGTCTGAGCGATTGCCCTGATCAAACGCACGCGCCGTGTGCTAGGTTTGTGACCATCGCGTCGCGGCAAGCCAATGCGCGCTGCGTTCCCAGACGACATGCGATTCGGGGTGATCTTGCCATGAATAGTTTTTCCTCCCGCGTCGCTGCCGCCGCTGCCGCGATCCGCCAGATTTTCCCGGAGACGCCGCTGCAGGAAAACGACTATTTGTCGAAGAAGACGGGAGCGCGGGTGCTGCTGAAACGCGAGGACCTCTCGCCGGTGCGCTCCTACAAGATCAGGGGTGCCTTCAACTTCTTCCGCAAGGCGCTCGACGCCGGCAACGATGCCGAGCTGTTCGTCTGCGCTTCCGCCGGCAATCATGCGCAGGGCTTTGCCTTCGTCTGCCGTCATTTCGGCAGAAAGGGCGTGGTGTTCATGCCGGTGACGACGCCACAGCAGAAGATCGACAAGACGCGGCTGTTCGGCGGCGAGTTCGTCGAGATCAGGCTGGTTGGCGACTTTTTCGACGACTGCTACCGCGCCGCCTTCGAATTCACCGAAAGCGCCGGCGCGCACATGGTGCCGCCGTTCGATCATAAGGACATCATCGAAGGGCAGGCGACCGTCGCCTACGAGATATCAGGCCAGATGCCGGGCGCCCGCATGCCTGATATCATCATGCTGCCGGTCGGCGGCGGTGGCCTGGCCGCTGGCGTCACGCATTATTTCGCCGACCAGCACCGCGATATGCGCTTCGTTTTCTGCGAGCCGGCCGGCGCGCCGAGCCTGCGCGAGAGCCTTGCCACCGGCAAGCGCATCAAGCTCGCCAAGGTCGACAATTTCGTCGATGGCGCGGCGGTGGCCGAGATCGGCCGCGAACCGTTGCGGCATCTCAGGTCGTTTGCCACTGAGGCCGTGCGGCTGATCCCGGAAAACCGGCTCTGCGCGACGATGATCGAGATGCTGAATGTCGAAGGCGTGGTGCTGGAACCGGCCGGCGCGCTGGCGATCGACGCGCTCAAGGACTTTTCGAAGAAGGAAATCAGAGGCAAGACCATCGTGGCGGTGGTTTCGGGCGGTAATTTCGATTTCGAGCGGCTGCCGGATGTGAAGGAAAGGGCGCTGCGTTTTGAGGGGCTGAAGAAATACTTCATAATCCGCTTTCCCCAGCGGCCGGGGGCGCTGCGCGACTTCCTCGAATTGCTGGGACCTGACGACGACATCGCCCGCTTCGAATATCTGAAGAAATCGGCGCGCAATTTCGGCTCGGTGCTGATCGGCATCGAAACCAAGGACCGCCGCAATTTCGAGCTGCTCAACGCGAATTTCGAGGCCGAGGGCGTCCAATATCAGGACATCACCGACAACGAGACGCTGGCCGGGTTCATCATATGAGCGCCCGACTATGAGTGACCAAATATGAATGCCCGGGCGAAAACCTTCGTCGCGCTATTTTCCGGCATCAATGTCGGCGGCAACCGCATCGTCAAGATGGCCGAACTCCGGTCGTTCTTCGCGGAGCTCGGCTTTCGCGACGTCGCCACCTATGTGCAGAGCGGCAACGTCGTGTTCCGCTCGGCAAAGGGTGATGCGGCCACGCTGACCAGACAGCTGGAAGCAGCCTTCGAGAAGAAATGGGGGTTTTATTCGCGCATTATGGTGCGCGATCTCGGTTGGCTCGAGCGGCTGGCGGCTGAAAACCCTTATCCGGAGATCGCCGGAGAGCCGACCAGGCTTCACGCCTATGCGCTGGAGCGCACGCCGACACCTGAGGAGACGGCCCGTCTTTCAGAGAAATGCATCGGCCCTGAAAGCTTCGAGATCAAGGGCGACGTGCTTTACCTGCATGCACCGGAAGGTCTCGGCAAATCGGTGTTTGCCAATCTCATCCCGCGCACGCTGAAAGTGCCCGGCACCGCGCGCAACTGGCGCACGGTGCTGGCGCTGCTGGAGATGGCCGGCCAAGGCGGCTGAACGAGGCGGCTGAAGGAGGCCGTCTACGCTGCCGGCGCCCGCTTCCAGTCGAATGTCAGCTCTTCGCGGAAAGCGAAGCGTTTGATGTGGTCGGCGACGACCGTTTCCAGGCGCTCCAGCGAGCCGGCTTCGTCGGCGCTTACCGCGATGTGGAGCGCTGCCGCATCGGCGTCCAGAACCGTGCGGCCGAGTGAGAGATCGATCGTCCCGTGGTTCGGGTCGAACTCAACGGGAAACTTGTGCGCCCAGTGTTTGCAGAGCTGCTGCAGATAGCGGCTCGCATGTTCGGTGGCGACATCGACATGGCTGGTCGGCATGAATGGATTCTTTCCAATAATGTGATTGGCTACCAGCTTCCGGTATTCGGCATCGAGGCCCAAGGCTCGGCCTTGGCCTTTGCAGGGCCTTTTTGCAAAAGCTCGATCGAGATGCCGTCCGGCGATTTGACGAAGGCCATGTTGCCGTCGCGCGGCGGCCGGTTGATGGTGACGCCCTTGTCCATCAGCTGCTGGCAGGTAGCATAGATGTCATCGACCTCGTAGGCGAGGTGGCCGAAATTGCGGCCGCCCTTGTAGTCTTCAGGATCCCAATTGTAGGTAAGCTCGATCAGCGGCGCCTTGTCGGCGACGGCACTTTGCTCGTCTTCGGAAGCGGCGAGGAAGATCAGCGTGAAGCGCCCCTGTTCGTTTTCGTGGCGGCGCACTTCCTTGAGGCCAAGCTTGTTGCAGTAGAAATCGAGCGATGCATCGATGTCGGCGACACGGACCATGGTGTGGAGGTAGCGCATGTGATTTTCCTCGAAAAATGTTGCGGTGCGGCGGAACATAAGGGCCACCCCGCCAAAGGGCAATTGCCGATAGCCGGTGGCGCCGGCAAACGACAAATCCGGTATTCCTGCAATCAACCGTGAAAAAAGGCACGTCAGGTCTTGCACAGACCGGAAGCGGCAGTGTTAATCTAACGTCAAGAATCAGTTGCGGTATTCTTGGAAAAAGGGGGCGTTCTTATGGGGGAAAAGGCCTCTTTCATGGGGCGGGACGGAATCGGTAACGCCTTGCGAAGGGACGAGAGCGACGACGCGGCCGATCTTGTCGAGATTGCCGGCGCCATCAAATGGTTCGACGTGGCCAAGGGTTACGGTTTCATTCTTCCCGATGACGGCGCTTCCGGCGATATTCTCCTCCATGTGACGTGTCTTCGAAAGGACGGTTTCCAAACCGCATTGGAAGGCGCGCGCGTCGTCTGTCTCGTCAAGCACGGTGAGCGTGGATTGCAGGCGTTCCGTGTGCTCTCCATGGATCTCACCACAGCGGTCCATCCGGCGGAGATGCAGGAGCAGCGCACCCATGTCTCGGTGACGCCGGAAAGCGGACTGGAGCGGGCGCTGGTGAAATGGTTCAACCGCACCAAAGGGTTCGGTTTCCTGACCCGGGGCGAGGGCACCGAGGACATTTTCGTCCACATGGAGACGCTGCGCCGCTACGGCATTACCGAACTCAGGCCGGGGCAGGTCGTGCTTGTCCGCTTCGGACGTGGCGACAAAGGCCTTATGGCTGCCGAAATTCACCCGGATATGGGTACCTTGCCGGCCTCGCACTAGGTCGCATCGCGGGCTCATGGTCTAGGACGATTTCCGGCCGAGGATTTTGGATGACTCACAGGAACTGGCTGACAACGGGCGTAGTCTGCGCTGCGATTGCCTTTATCGTCGCCACAGGCGCTTTCTTCCATTCGCAGCAACCGGCTTTGGCAGACAGCCGGGCGATGGTGCTTGCCGTCGACTCGCAGCCGCTGGTCGCGGTGACGAAAGGCGGCGAACGCTCCTTCTCAATCGAAATCGCCGACACCTCCGCCGAGCGCGAGGCCGGCCTGATGTTTCGCGAGGACATGGCTGACGATCATGGCATGTTGTTCGTGTTCGAGGAACCTCGGGATGCGAGTTTCTGGATGAGGAACACGCCGATGCCGCTCGACCTGATCTTTGTCGGTCAGGACGGCAAGATCCGGGCGATCAAGCAAGGCGAGCCGCAATCCGAGGCGATGATCTCGGCCGGCGAGCCGGTTCGCTTCGTGCTCGAGCTCAAGGCGGGCACCGCCGCCAGGAGCGGTATGGAGGACGGCGATTTGTTGCGTCACCCGGCAATCGGCACTGCGCACAATTGAACGCGCAGGATCCGTCGCAGATGCAGTTTTTCTCCCATGACGGTTTTGACCTCGCCTTCCTCGATCGCCAGCCGGCATCGGGGCAGGGCGATCCGGTGCTCATGATCCACGGCTTTGCCTCGAGCCATTACGTCAATTGGGTGTCGCCCGGCTGGTTCAAGACGTTGAACGATGCAGGCTACCGCGCCATCGCCTTCGACAATCGCGGCCATGGCGCCTCGTCGAAAAGTTATGACGAGGTCGCCTATACGCCGGACCGGATGGCGTCCGACGCTGAGGCGCTGCTCGACCATCTCGGCATCGAACGCGCCCATGTCATGGGTTATTCGATGGGCGCGCGGGTGTCGGCGTTCCTGGCGCTTTCCGACCCGGACAAGGTGGCGACACTGGTGTTCGGCGGCCTTGGTATCGGCCTTGTCGATGGCGTCGGCGATTGGGATCCGATCGCCGATGCGCTGCTGGCCGAGGACCCGAGCACGATCAGCCATGCACGCGGCCGATCGTTTCGCGCTTTCGCCGACCAGACCCGAAGCGACCGGCGGGCGCTCGCGGTCTGCATCGTCGGTTCCCGAGCGTCAATGAGCGAGGGCGATGTCGCGCGCATTGCGCAGCCGACCTTGATTGCCGTGGGAACCAAGGACGACATCGCCGGCTCGCCCGACGAACTGGCCGTCTTGATGCCGAACGCTAGGGCATTTCACATCGACGGCCGCGACCACATGCTGGCCGTCGGCGACAAGACCTTCAAGCAGCGGGTGCTGGAGTTCTATGCCGAAAATCCACTCTGAACGAGTGGCCGCCGCGCATGATCCGGCGCCGATCTAGCCAGGCCGCAAGTCTCAGTTCTCAAACCTTGCGCGAGTTGCCATGGTCGACCTTCTCGTCACCTATCTGGAGATGACGGAGCCGCCGTCCAGCGACGCTTTTCCCGCCCCGGCATTACACGCGACGGTTACGCGTGAAACGCTTGGCATCGCCGATTACATCAGCCTCTACCGCGCCGTTGGCCAGTCTGTGCAATGGGACCAGCGGCTGCGTATGTCTTCAAGCGACCTCGAAGACCTTCTCGCCAGCTCGTCGACGCATATTCACGTTTTGCGCGTCGACGGCGAGGGCCGCCGGCCTGTGTGAATTTACAGGCGTTGGCCAACCGGTCGTCGAACTGACCCATTTTGGGCTGATTCCCGCTTTCCAGGGCCGTAGGCTTGGACCCTACTTGCTTGACCAATCGCTACGCGCTGTCTGGTCGCATAGGCCCGAAAAACTCTGGCTGCACACCGACACCCACGACCATCCCAGCGCGCAATCGGTCTACAGGCGTGCCGGCTTCAAGGTCTATGCGCAGCGCATGGAGACGTTTCCGGACTAGAACCTGTTATGCCTCTAACGCTTCGACCGACCGCGCCACGTTTTGCCTGGCTTGCGGTTCGAGCCGATGCCGGAATTCTTCGGTGTGAAAAATATGCGGGCGGGCGAGGAAACTCTTCAGAACAGCACTGCGGCCGGCACGCCACATCGGCTCTTCCACCCAGCCATATTCGCGGCGAACCGCCTGTTCATAGGCATCGAAGGCGTCAGGCGTCGCACCCAGGATCGCGAGGTCCATGTCGAGGAACAGCGCTGCGTCGCGGACGGCATTGTCGTCGTCAAAGTGCGGCAATTCATGCGTGGCGGTGGCGGCGATCATCGCCGTGATGCGGCCGAGGCGCTCCGCATCTGTGCGACCGGCAAGCTTTTTCTCGGCAAGGGCGGCACTCTTGGCTTCGTTGTCCTTGGCCCGGCTGTCATAGATGGCGTCGTGGAACCAGATCGCCGCCTCGACCGCCTCTGGGTCGTGCAGGGATGCCCGATACTGGCCGGCCAGCGTCAGCATCGCCTCGATATGGGCAAGGCTATGATAGTGGCGGCTCTCGGCCCGGTAGAGCGCGGAAAGCTCGCGCTTCAGCGGCTCGTCGATCAAGGGTTCGTTTTCCATGGCCGCTTGAATTTCCGTGAACCAAATCCATTTGACAAAGCACTAAGGAAAATTGAGTTCAACCGTGCTATAATTTTGTTTATATGTGCGGCCGGAGAACAGGCAAGCCGCCAAGCCGGAGACGGTAGATGGCCGGAGACCATAGATGAACAGCGTTACGATTGCCCGCCCCACCATGGTGAAGCCGATCGACCCGATCTGGCGCTCGATCCGCGACGAAGCGATGGAGGCGGTCAATCGCGATCCGCTGCTGGCGGCGTTTCTCTATTCGACCATCCTCAACCAGGAAAGCCTGGAGGAAGCGGTCATCCATCGTCTGGCCGAGCGGCTTGCCCATCAGGATATCGGTTCCGACCTCATCCGACAGACATTCAAGGCGATGGCAGCCGACGACAAGGACTGGGCGTCGACGGTGCGCGTCGACATCCAGGCCTATTATGACCGCGATCCGGCCTGCGACCGCTTCATCATGCCGGTACTCTATTTCAAGGGTTTTCATGCCATCCAGACCCACCGGCTGGCGCATTGGCTGTGGAACCAGGGCCGCCAGGACTTCGCGCTCTACCTGCAGAGCCGGTCGTCCTCGGTGTTCCAGACCGACATCAACCCGGCCGCCCGCATCGGCAAAGGCATCTTCCTCGACCACGCCACCGGCCTCGTCGTCGGCCAGACGGCGGTGATCGAGGACGATGTGTCGATCCTGCACGGCGTGACGCTGGGCGGCACCGGCAAGGCCGGCGGCGATCGCCATCCCAAGATCCGCTACGGCGTGCTGATCGGCGCCGGCGCCAAGATCCTCGGCAATATCGAGATCGGCCATTGCTCGAAGATCGCGGCAGGTTCGGTGGTGCTGTCGCCGGTGCCGCACAACAAAACGGTTGCCGGCGTGCCGGCCCGCGTCGTCGGCGAGACCGGCTGCGACCAGCCTTCGCGGCAGATGGACCAGCTTTTGCCGTCGCAGACGATGGACCACGTCGTCAGTTTCGATATCTGAGGCCAAGGCGCTCGGACGTACGGCTGAATTCCGGTTGTATGCGCCGGGTGGCGTCTGGTTCTCTCGCCGGCTTGCCTTTACATCGCCATTGTCGACGTGCCAGAAGCGCGTTCAAACGAGCAAGACCGACGATCGGAGAAGACTTTTGAAGCCGGACGAAATCAGAAAGCTGGACGCCTATTTCAAGCGCGTCTTCCAGAACCCCAAGCTTGAAGTGAAGGCACGGCCGCGCAAAGACGATTCGGCCGAGGTCTATGTCGGCGACGAATTCCTCGGCATCGTCTTCAAGGACGAGGACGACGGCGACTATAATTTCTCGATGGCCATCCTCGACATCGACCTGGCTTGAGCCTGGAATTTGCGTTGGCGGCAGGCCACCATGCCTTCGTCATCCTAGGGCGAAGCGAACGCGAGCGGAGCGCAGACCCTGGGATCCATGCCGTGACATCGGCCGCAGAATGCAGCGGTCAAGAACTGTCATCCGCCGCTTCGCTGCAAGATAAGGAAGGCAGTCCTGGCAAGGCCGCTCTGGCACTGCATATTCTGCATCGCTTCGGCGCTCGAAAGTCACGGAATGGATCCTCGGGTCTTCGCGGTTCGCTTCGCTCCCACTCCGCCCGAGGATGACGAAAGGAGAGGCGTTTTCGCCAATCTCCGCCGTTTGCGATTGGCCCCAAAGCGAGTCGCATAATCCCTTCAGACACAACGTGTTAGCGCCCGGTCTTCAGCATACGCATAGCCTCGGCGGCGATGGCTGCGTCGAGCGTCTGCCAGTCCACCAGAAATTCCTTGGGAAAACGGTAGGTGAGGCTGAGCTTGTCGCCGACCAGGATGTCGCGTTCGCAGGGCGCCAGCGATTGCGCAGCACTCGGCCCGCTCAGGCAGCGGGCCACGAATGGGTCCTTGCCCCGGCGATTGCCAACCGCCAGCACCTCGTTGAGATAGCCTGATTTTTCAGTGAAGCCGTAGAGCGTCGTGCCGCCTGGGCCTGATGTGCCGGGTTGGGCGATCAGTGCGCTGTAGATCGGCGCGAAGCGGCCGCTCATGTCGCGCGACATTATCTGCCGTTCGAGCGAGAGGAAGATGATGTTCTTGCGAAGTCCGGTGTTGTTGAAATCGTCGCGGGCGGCCTCGCTGTAGCCGTCCATCTCGGGATAGCGCAGATAGAGGTCGAGGCGCGAGGCGATGCCGTCGCGCCGGGCCTGGTCGAAGCGTATGACATTAGCCGGCGCTGCGATGACATTGTTGCCGATCACGACCTCGTAAATCGTCGTGTCGTCGGTATACCCGGCCATGGCGATCGAGCGGCCGAACCATTTGCCGCCAAGGCTGATCGCCACCGAAAGCACTGCCAGCGCCGCGAACACGTAGAACACCCGCTTCATAAGCTTGGAATCGACGACGGTGAGTTGCGGACCGTCGGCGGTGGCTGCCTGCTTCATCGCGATCCCCAGTATCGGCCGCCTGTCCCAAGATGTCTTCTTGGGTGTCCTTGAGCGGCACATGTGGCGCGGCACGGCTCTTGCAACGCGCCTGTCGACATGACTGTGCGATTTCATGGTAAATGGAAGGTAAAGATGGGTCCGGTCGAACACACACTCTTCGCTTTTATGGTTGGGCTGACGGCGTGCGGCCTGGTCGGATCGGCAATGGAGCTGATATCAGGCCGCAAGCTTGCCTTTGCCGAACCCTATGTTTCGCCAAGGCATATGCTGCGCTCGTTGGCCGCGACGGCATGCGCCGGGCCCTTGATGTTCGCCAACGAGGCCCTCGACGCTTGGCGGCGGGGGCGCATTTCGGCACCGGCGCTGATCTCTTGCGGTTGCACCGCGACGCTCTGGGCCTTGGCACTGGGCGTCGTGCTGATCGACATTGCGTCCAGGGCGGGCATGCTCCTAGGCTCTGCGAACGTTTAGTGTGAGACGATTCGGGAGACGCAAATGCCGCTCTATGCGATCGACGGAAAGGCACCCGGTTTCGAGGACGCGGACAGCAACTGGATCGCACCCGACGCCACCCTGATCGGCGATATCAGGGTCGGCCGAAACGCCGGCTTCTGGTTCGGGGTTGTCATCCGCGGCGACAACGAGCCGATCGTCATCGGCGCCGACACCAATGTGCAGGAGCACACGGTCATGCACACCGATGTCGGTTTTCCCCTGACCATCGGGCAAGGCTGCACGATCGGCCATCGGGCCTTGCTGCATGGCTGCACGATCGGCGACAACAGCCTGATCGGCATGGGCGCGATCGTGCTGAACGGCGCGAAAATCGGTAAGAATTCGCTGGTCGGAGCCGGCGCCGTGGTCACGGAAGGCAAGGAATTTCCCGACAATTCGCTGATCATCGGCTCGCCCGCGCGTTTGGTGCGGGAACTGGACGATGCCGCGGTAGCCGGGCTGCGCGCTTCGGCCGCGCACTACGTCGCCAACGGCAAACGCTTCAAGGCGGGGCTGAAGAAGGCATAGCGGTCGGTCGCGGATACGCTGCGCAGTGGTGCGCTGAATTTACCGCATCGACATCAAGTTCGTGATCAGACCTGCCTTGATGTTGAGCACGGGTCGATGGACTTCCGGATGACCGATGTCGTTCAGTTGATCGGGCGTCAACTCGGCTAGTGCCCTGCGTCTTGCGACGTTCCGCCACCAATCCCTTAAGGCGGCGATTGCTACACTTTTCAGGCCGGATACAAACAATTGTCTTTTCGACGCGCGAGTTTCAGTGTGAGCCATTTTTAGTCTCCCATTTCGAGATTTGCGGATGGGAGCGTGTCACGCCGGTGTTTTCGGGCTGTTCGGTTGTGCGTGAAAAAACGGAAAAGCCCGACGAGCCGCCGTTAAATCGGTGTTAAATCCATCTACCGAAATGCTATTCTGCCGGGGCGATCAAAGTCTGGAGACGATCTTTGCGCATCAGATTGTTGGGCGGCCTCGAGGTTACTTCTCCGGAGCGCCGGCCCGTCCGTTTCGCCACGCGCAAGACTTCGCTTCTTTTTGCCGCCTTGGTGCTGGCGGGCCGCCGCGGCCATCGTCGCGAGCAGCTCTCCGAAGCCTTTTGGCCGGGACGAGGTAATGGTCAAGCCCGCAATAGTTTGCGGCAAGCGCTGGTCGATATCAGGCGCTCGTTCCCGACCAGCAAAGATGCCACCATCTACATCGATGGGGATCAGCAAGCCGTCGCGCTGATTGCCGATCCGGATGAAGCGGACATTTCGATCTTCGACCGGAAACTGGAGGAGGGCCGAGCGGCCGATCTCGCCTTCGCCGCCGATCTCTACCGCGGTGGCGTACTTGCCGGGGAAGCCATTCCTGAGGAACTGGATGAGTGGTTTGGACCCTATCTGAACAGGTATCAGCGCAAGGCGTTGCAGTTGGTCGATCGGCTGAGCCTTGCGCTGCCCATACCCGGTTCGGCTGAAGAGACTGCCTGCGAAGGGCTCGCCGAGAGATTGCTTGCCTCGGATCCTACCGCGGAGGCAGCGCATCGGGCGCTGATCCGGATCCATGCTCATCGCGGCCACGAAAACGCCGCCTTGCGCCAGTTCGAGCTCTGTCGGACTGTTCTGAAAAAGCAGCTGGATGCCGAGCCGGAGGCGCAGACGAGCTCACTGGCGGCTTCGTTACAGTCCCGCGAACGAACTGGACATCAGCAGCCGGGGCCAAGCTCTGGCGTTGCGGCGCCGGCGCCTGTGCTGGCAGTCCCGACGAGACACGATGATCGACCGTCGGTGGCAGTGTTGCCGTTTCAAAATCTGAGCGGCGATCCAACGCAGGACTATTTTGCCGATGGCATTGTCGAGGATATTATCACCGTCCTGGCTCAATTCCGTCATTTGTTCGTCATCGCCCGGAACTCGAGCTTCACGTACAGGGAACGGGCTGTCGACATCAAGCAGATCGGGCTGGAGTTGGGCGTCCGCTATATCGTCGAGGGAAGTGTGCGGAAAGCGGGTGAGCGCCTGCGCATCACCGGACAACTCCTCGACGCTTCGAGCGGCCTCCACCTGTGGGCTGACCGTTTTGAAGGTACTCTAGCCGAGGTTTTTGATTTTCAGGACCAGATCGCCTCGAGCATAGTCGGCGCGATCACTCCAAAGGTCGAGGAGGCGGAAATTGAGCGCGCCAAGCGCAAGCCGACTGAGGACCTCAACGCCTACGACTATTATCTGCGCGGGTTGGCGTCCCACGACCGAGCGGTCAACACCAAGGAAACCATGGATAACGCTCTGCGGTTCTTCATGAAGGCGATCGGCTGTGACCCGGTGTTCGCTGCCGCCTATGCCCGGGCGGCGCGCTGCTATGCGGCGCGAAAGAGCAACCGCTGGATGATCGATCGCTTAGAAGAGACTGCCGAGGCGACCCGACTGGCAAAGAGAGCGATCGAACTTGGATGGGACGATGCAATTGCCCTATCGTACGGCGGATACGTGCTCGGCTATGTAGGCGGCGATGTGGAGGAAAGCGCGGCTTGCATCGAACGTGCGCTTGGCCTGAACCCGAACTTGGCTGCGGCGTGGGGTTACAGCGCCTGGGTTCAAGCGTGCTTAGGTGAGCCGGAGAAAGCGGTCGAGCGCGCCGCGCAGGCAATGCGCCTCAGTCCGTTCGATCCTCGCTTTTTTGTTTGGGAATTTTGCACCGCGCTCGCTCACTTTTGTGCCGGGCGCTACAACGATGCTGCTGAGTGGGCGAAAAGATCTTTGCGTTCGCAACCAAACTACGCGAGTGCGACGCGTGTGGCGACGGCAAGTTACGTCTTAGCCGGTCGGCTTTCGGAAGCCGAGAAGATGATGGCTCGCCTGCGCGAACTCGATCCTACGTTGCGGCTGTCGAATCTCGCCGAGGTGCTGCCGCCGTTTCATCGGCCTGACGATCGCAGCAGATATATCGAAGGCCTTCGCAAGGCGGGCCTGCCGGACTAAGACGGTCAGAAAGGTGGAGCCGGCCCGGGGACGGGGCCGGCTCCTAAAACCCGGTCGTTGGGGGCGGGGGGGGTGGGGGCGGGGCCCGGGGTTTTGGTGGCGGGCCTTTCGGGCGCGGGCGGCCCCGGGGGGGCGGGCGGGGGG
>NZ_JBVVQL010000013.1:0-58052 GCF_055811195.1 Mesorhizobium sp. WSM4823 | reverse complement strand
TACCCCCCCACCCCCCCCCACCCCCCATTCCTCTACGTCTCGTGGGCTCGGATATGTGTATAAGAGACAGGGGTGGGGACTCGACCGGGTTTTTGCGTCGCGTCCTTAGCGGACGCTGGCGACCGCGTCGGAGCGGCCGTCGTTGATCGTTACCCAAGCGCCCGAATTCTGGCTCGATTGGCGCTTCAGGTAGGTGTAGTCGGTGTTGGTCCAGGACAGCACCTTGGTCTCTAGATTGTCGAGGATGAACTCTCCGAGGCTGGTGCGCACGGTCAGCACCGCGTGGCCGTCTCCATTCGGCTGGCGCGCAACCGTCATCAGCAGGTCGCCGGCCGGTATGCCGATGTTCATCAACGCGCGGCGCTTTTCCAGCGCATAGTCCTCGCAGTCGCCGAAGCCGCTGTTGGGATAGGACCAGACTTCTTCCTTGCCCCACAGTTCCATGTCGGTGCGCGGCATGATCCGGGTGTTGACCGAATTGTTGATGCTGACGATCTTCGCCCACAATTTGCGGGTCAGCTCTACCGGCGCCTGCTTCGGCGTGCGCTGATTGCATTCCTGCGGAAGCTTCTGGCAGAATTCGTAATGGCCGACCGGCTGTGTGGTGCGGCTGCCGGTGTGCATGAAGGCAGGTCCCGCTGCGTACGCCGTTCCCCAGGCGGTAAGCTGCATCGCCATTGCCAAGAGCAACAGCTTGCCCCTCGTCTTCTTCATCGTCCAGTCTCCCCGTTTGAGGAGACAATGACACGATTGGATTTATTCGACGCAAAAGCTCGAAGTAGATATTAAGTAAAACGCCAATAGAATAAACATAAAATTTGAGTCATTTCAGTACAAGATTGTTGACGCGTTTCAGCGGAGCCGCGTCGGGTCGACAAAAATCCGTCTGAAATGGCCGGGCAATCGCTCAGGCTTGCGCTGCCCCTCATCTGCCTGCCGGCATCTTCTCCCCGTAAACGGGGAGAAGGGGCTGGTCGCAACCTTGGCGCTCTCCCAGAAACGCTGATGATTGGCGAAATTTTCAATGAAGGCGTCCTTCTCCCCATTTACGGGGAGAAGATGGCGGCAGCCAGATGAGGAGGGCGCCGACATTGACAATCGATCGCCTTTATACGGATCGGACGCCATCATTTGTCTAAATCGATTGCCCTGGAAATGGGCCGGTTCGACTGCGCAATCTGTCGTCTGTCAGGTTCCGGATGCGTTGAATTCGGAATCGAGTGTTTCGGGCCGCTGGATGACGGCGAACTCGATGGCCACGCCGTCCTCGAAATGGCGCACCACCTGTCCGTGCATGGTGCCCAGCGTGACCTGAATGCCGATTGCCGGCTTAACGTCGATCTCGACCGCCGCGCCCGAAAGCGACAGGTCGATGATGCGGCATTGGTACTCGCGCCCATCGGCGAGCTGAAGCACGCTGGTCGGGTTGCGCGGCGCCACGCGCTCATGACGGCGATCTTCCGGCAGATCGAGCTCGTGCTTGTTGGCAAGCCAGGTCAACTGCGCGGCAAGCTTGTCCTTCTTGCGTTCCGACGCGATGACGGTCATCGCAAAGCCATCCTGCAAGATGCGGGTGACGACGCCTTCGATGCGGCCGATGTGGTCGATATAGGCGATGACTTTCTCGCCCGGCATGCCGATGCGTTCGGTGCGAAGCGCGACATCGCCCGGTGACATGTCGACCACCTGGCACGGATGTTCGGTGCGATCCTCCAGCATGAAGCGCCCATAGATCTTCACGCCGACGCGCTGAAAGTTACGCCTTTCAGCTTGGGACGGCGCGGTGTCGACCGCCGCTGACCTCATGACGCCTACACCCCGTCTGGCATTCCACGCGTTGATGCAAGGAACCTCAACGGAAAACTATAGCGAGTCAGGTTAACAAAGGGGAAAGTCGGTCGCCGCTACTTTAGCGTTCGGGATTATTCCTCGCGGCCGCCGTCGAACACGACCAGATGGCGGATGCGGCGCGCCTGGCCCAGCGCCGAAATCGTTTCAGGCGGATCGAGTTCCGACGGGACAAGCGAGGGAACGTCGATGGCCGGCCGGTTCTTCAGGAGCATCGGTTCGTTCTCCGGATCAACGACGCGGATCGAATCGATCAAGGCGTCGGCGATTGGATCCGCACCCAGCCAGAAGGGCTTTTCAGCGGCGCTTATCACGCCGAGGCAGCGCGGATTTTCGACGCCGCCGTCGAGCGGCAGGGCAAGCAGCTCGAATTTGCCGGAACGCTCGTTGCGGCTGAAACCTTCATAGGTGATGAGCACCACGGATTTCTGGTCGAGGACGCCGTGGATCAGTTTTGAGACAAGCCGCTGGTCCTTCTCGCGCCACAGCGACGGGAAGGAAAAGCCTTTGAGTTCACGGCCATAGACCGCGCAAAGCCTGGTGCCGGCAAGCCGGAATACCGCTTCGCCGCGCGTATCCTTTTCCAGGATAAATGTGTCGGCCAGCAGCGACTTGATGTCGGCTGGTTCGATTTCCGAACGCTTCGGGGCAGGGCGCCCACCACGCAGCCGGTTCCAATAATGGAACAGCGTGATCGATCCGTTCTGGTTCATGCTATGCTGCTCCGCGCAATCTGTCGTCTGATGTCCCATCGGTGAACAGAAGGGCGCCCTCCGATGACCTACATGCGTTGCGGAGCAGGATGCGTGCCAGCATCGTTAACACTTGTTCACGGGTCGGGGCCGTTAAGGTTAACAAGTGGTTTACGTTGCACCTCGCTCAAGCCCGTGGCACGCTAAAAACACTCCAGAAACGGTCGTTTTGCAGCGATCGGCAGCATTTCAGTCAAGAGTTTGGGGAGCACGGGGGCTCGACCAGCCGTTCAAGGGCAACCTTGGACGGCTTCTTTTTGATTCGCGCCCATTTCGTTCTCGCGTCGATTCGCCCTTTGTGATTCGGTTGGCCATGGCCTAGATGCTCGCCAAGTCGAAGCAGGACCGAGTGCTAGCCATATGAGCGAACCAGAAAGCCCATCGGGAACCGAACAGGACGAGGGCGGGCCAGTCGGCCGCGAGCCGGAACGGCGCGAGCCGGTATTCAACATGCCGCCCATTGTTCTGGCGATTATCGGGCTCTGCGTCGTCGTTCACCTGATCCGGTTCTACTGGCTTACCGATGACCAGGATTTCTCCCTGCTGATCCGGACCGCTTTCATTCCGATCCGCTATTCCGGTCGCTTCGACCTCGACTTCTATGCGTTTTCGAGCCCCTTCACCTATGCCTTCCTGCATGGCGGCTTTGCTCACCTTGCCATCAACATGGTCTGGCTGGCGGCGTTCGGTTCGCCGTTGGCAAACCGCTTCGGTGCGCTTCGGTTCAGCCTGTTCTTCGCGGCGACGGGGCTGGCGGCGGTGGTGCTGTTCTGGGCCGTGCATCCGCTCGGCCAGGCACCGCTGGTCGGCGCATCGGGAGCGATTTCCGGAATGATGGGGGCAGCTGCCCGCTTTGGTTTCCGCATCGACCGCTCGTCCGGCAAAGCCGCCTTCGCCGGCGCGCCAATGCCAATGGCGGCAGTGTTCCGCTCGCGCGGAGTCATGACTTTTCTCGCCATCTGGATGGTGATCAATCTCGTTACCGGCCTCGTTGCCTTTGCGCCTGGCATCGACAGCCAGATCGCCTGGGAGGCGCATATTGGCGGTTTTGTCGCCGGCTTCTTCGGCCTGCGCGCCTTCGATCGGCGGCGGCAGGCGGAAGAGTCCACGGCCTGAAGCATGTCGCCCAAAAGTGCGTAGCGGTTTTGGGACAACGACATGCGATGCGCATTGAGACGCCGCACTTGAAATGCAATCGATCGCGGCGCACGATGTTTCCCACAGGGCCGCGTGTCCTCTTGGGCGCAAGGACGCTGTAGAACTTTGATTTGCGGCGCATGATCCTTTCCGACAATCGAGGCTGATTTTCGGGGTTCATGCGCAGAAGGAAAGCCGGTCAGGGCAGGAACCGGCAAGTAAAACTGAGGAGGACGCCATGACTGTTAAGGCAATTCTCGAGCAGAAAGGCCATGACGTGTTGACGCTCGGGCCGAACGAAAAGCTGAGCGAGGCCATTCGCATCCTGGCCGAGCACAGGATCGGTGCGCTGGTCATCACCAATGGCGATCACAAGATCGTCGGCATTCTTTCCGAGCGCGACGTCGTGCGGGTCCTCGCCAGGGAAGGAGCCGCCGCACTGGACATTGCGGTACGTTCGGCAATGACGCCCAAGGTGAAGATCTGCAATGAGAACCACACCGTCAACGAGGTCATGGAGATCATGACCAGCGGCCGTTTCCGCCATCTGCCGGTGGAAAAGGACGGCCTGCTCGACGGCATCGTCTCCATTGGCGACGTGGTCAAGCGGCGCATTGAGGATGTCGAGCGCGAGGCCGCGGAGATCAGGGCCTACATCGCGACGGCCTGAGATCGTCGGCAAGGAACCGCCGACCGCGATACCGGCCGGCGGACTTGCCCATCACCTGTTGTCGAGTTCGGCACGGACGAGTTCGAGCCCGCGTCGGGTAATGCGGTAAGGTCCGCCACCCGCCGAGGAGACCGCTCTCTTCCGCTTCAGTTTGCGAAACAGATCGAGATCGACGCCAGGATAGTGCCAGCCATCGCGGGTCAGGCATTTGACGGAAGCGATCCGCTTCTTCTCGTTCTTTTCGATTTCGATGCGCCCGCCCTGCGCAAGCAGATGCAGGACGCGCTGTTCAGTGCGCGAAATATTCCCGGGAAACAAAAAATGCCGCCGCCGCGAAGCATTGCACGATACATGCCCAATGGCGCCGCAATCCAAGACACTTGGCCCATCAGGCAAGCCGCGTGAACCGCTTCGACGCAACCTGAAGCGGACAAGTGATGTGCTACCAAAACCGGACAACTTGATTAGCTACCGACAGCCCGCGGCTTTGCGCTTGTCTCGCGGAACGGTTTGCACTAGCGAATGACCTTCACTTTAAACGTGGAATTCACGTCGCTAATCGCAGGCCGCTATGACCCTCATCGATACCCGCACGCCCGACGCCAAGCGCCTGATATCAGGCGCCACCGGTGATTGGGAGATCATCATCGGACTTGAGGTCCACGCGCAGGTGACTTCGGAGGCAAAGCTGTTCTCCGGCGCCTCGACGGCTTTCGGCGCGCCGCCGAACGCCAATGTCAGCCTGGTCGATGCGGCGATGCCGGGCATGCTGCCTGTGATCAACGAGGAATGCGTCAAGCAGGCGATCCGCACCGGCCTCGGGCTGAAGGCCGAGATCAACCACAAGTCGGTCTTCGACCGGAAAAACTATTTCTATCCCGATCTGCCGCAGGGATATCAGATATCGCAGTTCAAGCAGCCGATCGTTGGCGAGGGCAAGGTGATTGTCTCCGTCGGCCCGGACCGGCGGGGCGAATTCGAAGATATCGAGGTCGGCATCGAGCGCCTGCATCTGGAGCAGGACGCCGGCAAGTCGATGCACGACCAGCATGCGACCATGTCCTACGTCGATCTCAACCGCTCCGGCGTGGCGCTGATGGAGATCGTCTCCAAGCCCGACATGCGCTCCGCCGACGAGGCCAAGGCCTATGTGACCAAGCTGCGCACCATCGTGCGCTATCTCGGCACTTGCGACGGCAATATGGACGAGGGGTCGCTGCGCGCCGACGTCAACGTTTCGGTGCGCAGGCCCGGCGGCGAATTCGGCACGCGCTGCGAGATCAAGAACGTCAACTCGATCCGCTTCATCGGCCAGGCCATCGACTACGAGGCCCGCCGCCAGATCGCCATCCTGGAGGACGGCGGCAAGATCGACCAGGAAACGCGGCTGTTCGACCCCAACAAGGGCGAGACGCGCTCGATGCGTTCCAAGGAAGAAGCGCACGATTATCGCTATTTCCCGGATCCCGACCTTCTGCCGCTGGAATTCGACCAGGCCTATGTCGATGCGCTGGCAAAGGATCTGCCTGAACTGCCCGACGCCAAGAAAGCGCGGCTGATCTCCTCGCTTGGCTTGTCGACCTATGACGCCTCGATCCTGGTTTCGGAAAAGGCGGTCGCCGACTATTTCGAGAAGGTGGCCGCTGGTCGCGACGGCAAGCTCGCCGCCAATTGGGTCATCAACGATCTGCTCGGTGCGTTGAACAAGGCCGGAAAGGGTATTGAAAATGCTCCGGTTTCGCCCGATCAGCTCGGCGCGGTCATCGACCTGATCAAGGAGGGCACCATCTCCGGCAAGATCGCCAAGGACCTGTTCGAGATCGTCTGGAATGAGGGTGGCGATCCGCGCCAGCTGGTCGAAAGCCGCGGCATGAAGCAGGTCACGGACACCGGCGCCATCGAGAGGGCGGTCGACGAGGTGATATCGGCCAATCCGGACAAGGTCGAACAGGCGCGCGCCAAGCCGACCATGGCCGGCTGGTTCGTCGGCCAGGTGATGAAGGCGACAGGCGGCAAGGCTAACCCGCAGGCGGTCAACGACCTCGTCAAGGCCAAGCTCGGGATCGAATAGAATGATGTTCGTCCGCACCGCTGGCGAGCGCGATCTTGCCGCGGTCCGCGCGTTGCTGGTCGAAACCTGGCACGCCACCTATGACAGCATCTATGGTGCTGACAAAGTCACCGAGATCACTGATGAATGGCATTCGATCGCCTCGCTCAGGGCGCGGCTGACGCGGCCGAATTCCGAATTCCTGGTCGCGGACGACGGCAAGCGGATCGGCGGCATGGCTTTTGCCGCAGCCACCACGGATGCGAAAATCGTCATGCTGAACCAGCTGTACGTGCATCCGGCCTGCCAGAGGCAAGGCATCGGCCAGGCGTTGCTGGAAGAGGTCGAAGCCAGCTTTCCGGAGGCGCGAACGCTGCGTGTCGAAGTGGAAGAGGCAAACGCTCCGGCCGTTGCCTTCTACCGCTCGAAAGGGTTTTTGCCCGCCGGAACCACCGCCGACTGCGGTGGTGGTTCAGGGTTGCCGGCGCTGATTTTCGAGAAGACGATCGGATAGATTTCTCTGCCGCCCACGTCGCAGTCGGTTGCGTTTCACTGGCAGCGCCGGTCGATTGCGGTAGCCACGCCGTCAATGTCCTCCCTTGAGGACGACAAGATAGCCCCGTTCCACGCGAGCACGGAAAGCAGCTTGCTCCGACATCAAAGGGTCCTTGGATTTGTCGACGACATAGCCGCCAGGATGGGAGCGAAGCCATTCCTCGGGATTGTCGGTGCTCTCAAACGGCTTCTGGAACCGGGCAAGGAAGCCGACCTCGTCCTGGTAATCGAAGGCGACAGCCCAGTCCGCATCCTTTCGCGCGTCGATGAAGTTGGCCAGCGGCATGAGGTCCTCGCGCTTGAAAACGGTCGCTGATGCTACGGCATGGCCGGCGCCGAAAATGGCAAGCAGGGCGAAGGCCGAGTTTCTGAGCCGCATTAGTGGGATCTCCGCCATGAAATACCCGAACAGGATGGCCACAAATGGCAACACCGGCACCATATAGTGAGGCTGCTTGCCGGATATCGCGCTGAAAACCAGTAAAACCGCGACGAACGAGAACGACAGCAGGCGCAACGCGCGCAGGTCCGGCGATCTCGTGTCGATCAAGCCACGTATGCGGGCGCCCAGCTTCAGCCGCCATGTTTCGGGTATGAAGATCCACGGTAAAAGCATGATCGGCATCAGCACGACATAGAAATAGAACGGCCGGCCGTGGGAGTTGTGCAGATTGCCGGTGACACGCCCGGCCGACTGGTTCCAGACAAGGTCGTAGACGAAGTCGCCTTTCGTCAGGATCGTCGCAGGCACCAACCAGATCGCCACTGGGATCAATGCAGCGAGAATTGCCAGACCCGCCCCGGCGAAGAATTTCGGCGTCGCCAGCCCGACTTGCCGATCGCGCCAGAGCGGATAGAGCAGGATGGGGGCGCCGACATGGATGAGCACCACCGGACCTTTCGTCAAAACACCCAGTCCGATGAACAATCCCGCTAGGACCGCGTGCCGGCGGTTGCCGCTCCTGGCAAAGGCAAGCAACGACAAAAGCGCGGCGAGCACGAAGACCGTCAGCAGCATGTCGAACAGGATCAGTGTCGAATAAACGACGAAGATGATGCTTCCCGCGACCAGCCAAGGGACTCGGCTTACAATGTCGTTGCGTTCGGGAAAGAGGGTTTTTGCCAGCCGCGTCGTCAGCCAGATGACGAGCGACGACGAAACGAAGATAACGAGCATCGCCGCAATCCGGCTTGCGCCGAAAATGTTCCAGGCCAGATCGATAAGCCAGAACAGCAGCGGCGGCTTTTGCAGATAGGGCGCGAAATTCATCGTCGGAACGAAGATCCGCCCGCTCAGATACATCTCCCAGGTGACGCCGAGATATCGTGTTTCATCGACAGGCAGGAGCGGCCGGAAGGCGACCGCAATGCAGATCAATGCAAGCAGGAACAGATAGGGGAGCAGCCGCTCGACATGTGCCGGTATCAAGATTGAGGATCCGCGCCAGAAATCATTGTCATTCCAGCCGAGCTGATGCAGCGCTCCTGGAGCGCGCAGGACCGCACCATGATTTTGGCCGAATTGTAACGAAGCCGGCCTGGTGCTGCAGATTTTGGAAATGAGGCCGCGAATCCCTTAGTCGCGTCGCGCTTTAGGTGGGGGAACTTCCACATTGTCGATCAGCCGAGTCTTGCCCAGCCAAGCGGCTGCGAGCAGGCGGCCGTCGCGGTTTGGCCGCCACGGGGCGAGGGTCAGATTCTCGCGCGCCGCGACATAGTCGACTTTGTCGAAACCGGCCTCGACAAGCGCGTGGCTGGCCTCGGCGGTTGCGCTGCCTTCGTCGCTGCCTTCCACAAGTGCCACTGCTGCCCGGCGCAAAATGAGGTTGAGCTGGCGCGCCACCTCGAGCTCGGATTCGCCGAGATAGGCGTTGCGTGACGACATGGCGAGGCCATGCGCGTCGCGTACCGTTGGCGCGCCGACGATTTCCACCGGCAAATCGAGGTCACGGCAGAGCTGCCTGACAACGCAAAGCTGCTGGTAGTCCTTTTCACCGAAGACCGCGCAGTCGGGCGACGCCTGCAGGAAGAGCTTTGCCACGACCGTCGCGACGCCGTCGAAGAAGGTCGGCCGGAAATCCGATTCCAGCCCAGCGGCTGGTCCGCCAACCGAAATCTTTGTGGCGAAGCCGGCCGGATACATCTCCGCGACATCAGGGGTGAAGGCGAGCTGTGCGCCGGCCTCGCCCAGTCGGTCGAGGTCGCGGGCGAGCTGGCGCGGATATTTGTCGAGGTCTTCGCTCGGCGCGAACTGCGTCGGGTTGATGAAGATCGAGACAACGCAGCGATCGGCCTTTGCCAGCGCGATCTCCACCAGCGAGATATGGCCGTCATGCAACGCACCCATGGTCGGCACCATGGCAACGCTGAGGCCATCGCGGCGCCAGTCGCGGATTTGCCCGCGAAGGGCGGCGACGCTGTCGACGACGCGAGGCCGGCTCATGCTTTGTTCTTGTCGGCTGCGGCGGAAAAGACGTGGTTTGGGCCGGGAAAAGTCCGGCTTCGCACCTCCGCTGCATAGCTGGCTGCCGCCCGGGATATGACACTGCGCAGGTCGGCATATTGCTTGACGAATTTCGGCACGCGGTCGACGGTCAGGCCGACCATGTCGTCGATGACCAGAATCTGGCCGTCGCAGTTGCCGCTGGCGCCGATGCCGATGGCTGGAATGGAAATGTGCCGGGTGAGGTCGGCGGCGACGGTCTCGACGGTGCCCTCGATGACCACCGAAAACGCGCCGGCCTTCTCGACCGCTTCGGCGTCGCGATAAAGCGCCGCCACATTCTCCTGCGTCCGACCCTTGATCCTGTACCCGCCATCGCTTTCCACCGATTGCGGCTGCAAGCCGATATGTCCCATGACCGGAATGCCGGCAGCGACGATCGTCGCGATCTGCCGGGCAACTGTGACGCCGCCTTCCAGCTTGATGGCCTGGCAACCGGTTTCTCCGACGATCCGCCGAGCCGAAGCGATGGCCTGCGCAGCCGAATCCTCATAGCTTCCGGCGGGCATGTCGACCACCACGCAGGCCTTGGCGGAACCGCGCATTACGGCTTGGCCATGGGCGATCATCATCTCCAGCGAGGCGCCCAGCGTCGTCTCGTGGCCGTGGAGAACCATGGCGACGCTGTCGCCGACCAGAAGCAGGTCGACATGATCATCGAGCAGGCGAGCGACGGGGTAGGTATAGGCGGTGAGGCAGACGACCGGCACGCCGCCCTTGCGCAGGCGGATGGAGCTGGCACTGATCCGCAGCTCAGGGTCGGATGCGTCCGGGGCCATCTTTACCTCCCTCAACCGTCAATCAGGCTGGTACCTGCATAGGACGCGCAGAGCTTTAGAAAGACGAGGCAGTCTTGGCAAGGCACCCTCGGCAGCGCAAAGGCCTGCATCGGGTTCTGACAACCATTTGAGCGGCTGGTGCGGCAAAACTCTTGCCTTGGCGCGGGCCTGACGCCATAAGCAGGAAACAGGTGTCGCCGCCGCGAGAGCTTGTCACGAGGATTTGGATGAAGACTTTCCTTCTGCAGTTTTTCACATGGTGGAACAGCCAGACGCTGGGAACGCGCTTCCATACCTGGCGGCATGGCAAGGAAGTCGGGCAGGACGAGGCTGGCAACGTCTATTACGAGGGCGGCGTCGATTCCGAAGGCCGCACCCGCCGCTGGGTCATCTATCGCGACTATTCGGAAGCCTCGATGATTCCGCCCGGCTGGCATGGCTGGATGCATCACCGCGTCGATGCCGCGCCGCCGAGCGACACCTACAAGCCACGCGACTGGCAGAAGCCGCATCAGCCGAACCTCACCGGAAGTGCCGCGGCCTATCGCCCCAAGGGCTCCATACTCAGCAATCAGCACCGCCCGCAGGTGACCGGCGATTACGACGCCTGGACGCCGGGGTCGTAACTGCTCGCCAGGCGCGGTTCGGTCCTTTATCGCCACAATTGGCGTTTAGCTGCTTGTCGATCTGACAGCAGCGACTAGCCTTGGGCGCGACAGAATCACCCCGGGCGCAAACCACCGGATCCTTGCATGAGCATTTTCAGCCGAATTTCGATGGGCGGACTGACGGTGGTCGCCGCTTTTGTCGCTTGCGCCATCGCCGCCGCACAGACGCTGGAGGCGCCAGTGGAACCGGGGGCACCGATGGAACTGGAGCCGCCAATGGAACCGGGGGCGCCGATGGAGCCGGAGGCGCCAGTGGACCCGGATGCGACAGTGGAACCGGATGCGACCGTGGCGCCGGCGACGCCGGCGGCACCAGAACGCATCACCAATCCCGTCGCCGAATTTGCCGGCATCGACAAGATCACCGGCCGCATCATCACCTTCGATGTCTATATCGACGAGACGGTGCAGTTCGGTGCTTTGCAGGTAACGCCGCGCATCTGCTATTCGCGGCCGCAAACCGAAGAGCCGAAGACCGATTCCTTCGTCGAAGTCGACGAAATCACGCTGGATCGCAAGATCCGCCGCATCTTCACCGGCTGGATGTTTGCCGAAAGTCCCGGCCTCAATGCCGTCGAGCACGCCGTCTACGACGTCTGGCTGAAGGGCTGCAAGCAGAAGTCGGACGTGCCGGCACCCGACGCCGCCAAAACCAATTAGAGCGCTGCGTCCTTTCGGAACTGCCCTGCCAGCCGCGCGTTAGGGCACGTGCGGAGGACGTTCCGATGATGGCCAACAAAGGCGAACTTCTCGAACTCGAAAAAGGGTTCTGGACCGGCGACGCAGCCTATTTCAAAGCCAATGCCGACACCGAATGCCTGGTGGCGTTCCCACAGATGGCGCAGGCGATGAGCAACGCCGATCTGGCCGAAACCGCGACGGACCCGAACCGCTGGCGCGATCTCGACATCGACCTCAAGGGCATCATCGAGCCGGGCAGCGACATTGTCATGCTGACCTATGAGGCCCACGCCACTCGCGAGAATGGCGAGCCTTATGCGGCGCTGGTCAGCACCGGCTATGTCCATCGCGTCAATGGCTGGAAGATGATGTTCCATGCACAGACGCCGCTGGAAGTTGCGGCAAAAGACTGACTGGACGGTCGTCAGGGAAAGACGGGTCGTCAGGGAAAGAAGACCGCTTCGCCCTTCAGCGCGTCAGCCAGCATCTTCTCGTACTTGCCCCTGGGGACGTCGACCGCCCCGAAGCGTTTGAGGTGGTCAGTGGTGAACTGCGTGTCGAGCAGCGCAAAGTGGCGTTCCTTCAGGCGCTCGACCAGATGCACAAGGCAGATCTTCGACGCGTCGGTTTCCCTGGCGAACATGCTTTCGCCGAAGAACACCCGGCCGAGCGACACGCCATAGAGGCCGCCGACCAGCCGGTCCTCGCGCCAGGCTTCGACCGAATGGCAATGACCCATCCGATGAAGCTCGACATAGGCCTCGCGGATCGGTGCATTGATCCAGGTCGACCGGCGTTCTTCGCGCCTCTCGGCGCAGCCATCGATGGTCGCCTCGAAGTCGAAATCGAAACGGATGTCGAACTGCTTTTTCCTGATCGCCTTGCTCAGGCTCCTTGGTGTGTGAAAACCATCGAGCGGGATGATGCCGCGCGTCTCCGGCCGCACCCAGAACACTTCGGGATCGGTGGCACTTTCGGCCATCGGAAAGACGCCCGAGGCGTAGGCCTTGAGCAACAGGTCGGTCGGGATGCGATAGCCTGGCGCGTAAGGACGGGTCATCGCGGCATCATAATCTATAAGTTCGCGACCTAATCCTCTTTGGCCAGATATTTTTCCAGCCAGTGGATGTCATACTCGCCATTGGCGATATCGGCATTGCCGACGAGATCACGGAACAGCGGCAGCGTCGTCTTGATGCCGTCGACGACGAATTCGTCAAGCGCCCGCCGCAGCCGCATCATGCATTCGACCCGGTTGCGGCCATGCACGATCAGCTTGCCGATCAGGCTGTCGTAATAAGGCGGGATCTTGTAGCCGGAATAGACGCCGGAATCGACGCGGATGCCGAGGCCGCCCGGCGTGTGGAAATGGGTGATCGTGCCGGGTGACGGGGTGAAGGTACGCGGATCCTCGGCATTGATGCGGCATTCGATGGCGTGGCCCTGAAAGCGGATATCTTCCTGGCGCACCGAAAGCCCGCCGCCCGAGGCGACGCGGATCTGCTCATGCACGAGGTCGATGCCGGTGATCGCCTCCGTCACCGGATGCTCGACCTGCAGGCGCGTGTTCATCTCGATGAAGTAGAATTCGCCGTTCTCGTAGAGGAATTCGATGGTGCCGGCGCCGGAGTAGCCGAGATCGGCGATCGCCTTGGCGCAGACGCCGCCGATATGCGCACGCTCCTCGGCATTGAGCGCCGGCGAGGGCGCTTCTTCCCAGACCTTCTGGTGACGGCGCTGCAGCGAACAGTCGCGTTCGCCGAAATGCACGCCGCGGCCGGCGCCGTCGCCGAACACCTGCACCTCGATGTGGCGCGGCTTTTCGAGATATTTCTCGATGTAGACGGCGTCGTCGCCAAAAGCGGCCCCGGCTTCCGAGCGCGCTGTCTGCAGCGCGACTTCAAGATCGGCTTCGCTGCGCGCCACCTTCATGCCGCGTCCGCCGCCGCCGGCCGACGCCTTGATGATCACGGGATAGCCGATCTCGGCGGCGATGCGTCTGGCTTCCTTTTCCTCGGTGACCGCGCCGTCGGAGCCGGGCACCACCGGAATGCCAAGACGCTTTGCGGTGCGCTTGGCCTCGATCTTGTCGCCCATGATGCGGATGTGGTCGCCGGACGGGCCGATGAAGGTGATGTTGTGGGCGGCGAGGATATCGGCGAATTTGGCATTCTCCGACAGGAAGCCGTAGCCTGGATGCACAGCGTCGGCGCCGGTGATCTCGCAGGCTGCGACGATCTGGTGGATGTTGAGATAGCTGTCGCGCGACGGCGGCGGCCCGATGCAGACGCTCTCGTCGGCGAGCCGGACATGCATGGCATCGGCATCGGCGGTCGAATGCACCACTACGGTCTGGATGCCGAGCTCCTTGCAGGCGCGCAGCACCCTCAGTGCGATTTCGCCGCGATTGGCGATGAGGATTTTCTGGAACATGTTTCGGCTGTTCCCGGCTCTATTCGATCACGACGAGCGGCATGCCATATTCGACCGGCTGCGCATCCTCGAACAGGATCGCCGTCACCGTGCCGGCGCGGGGCGAGGGGATCTGGTTCATCGTCTTCATCGCTTCAATGATCAGCAGCGTCTGGCCTTCCTTGACCTGCTGGCCGACCTCGATGAACGCCTTGGCGTCGGGCGACGGCGCCAGATAGGCGGTGCCGACCATGGGCGAGGCGACCGCGTTCTTGGATATCTCGGCCGCTGCCGGAGCGGTTGCGGCCGCCGGCTGCGCTGCCGGCGGTGCATAGGCGGGCTGCGGTGCGGCGACTGCATGGACGGCCGGCGCCTGTCGCGACACGCGCACCTTCAAGTCGCCCAGCTCGACCTCGATCTCGGTGAGGTTGGTGTCGTTCAGAATGCCCGCCAGATCGCGAATAAGCTGCTGGTCAACACCGTTCTTCTTTATCGACATTTTCGAGCCTTCTGTTTGTTGGCCGGTCATAGGCGTGCGGCCAGCGCCTGCAGCGCCAGCGTGTAGCCGAGCGGCCCGAACCCGCAGATCACGCCGACGGCGACCGGCGAGACCATGGAGACGTGGCGAAATGATTCCCGTGCATGGATGTTGGAGAGATGAACTTCGACGACGGGCAATGGCGCAATGGAGCGGATGGCATCGTAAATTGCGATCGAGGTGTGGCTGTAGGCGCCTGGATTGATGACGATGCCGACAGCCTTGTCGGCGGCTTCCTGGATCCAGTCGACGAGGTCGCCCTCATGGTTCGACTGACGGAAATCGATCTCGAGCCCAAGTGTCGCGCCTGCCTGTTTGCAATCGTCGGCGATCGCGGCAAGCGTCTTGCCGCCATAGATGCCCGGCTCGCGCTTGCCGAGCGCGTTGAGGTTGGGACCGTTCAAGACGAAAACCGTTTTCAAAATGCCGACCTTTCCCAGTGTGGCTAGCCACACTGGCAATTTATACATTTGTGATGTGGTGGATTTGAAGTTCCTGAACGCTGGTGCCACGAAAGGAGCAGGAACTTCAAATCCACCACATCAGCACCGGCATCAGCCGGCGCACTGGGCCTCTATAATGGGCTTAGACGCCTGCGAAAAGAGCGCAAGTGGGTTCTTTCGCTGTCCACAACAGGCGGAAAATGGCCTGCGCCGAAAACCCAGCGGTCGATCAGAGTGCAGCCTTGGCCGCCTCGATCTTCTCCGCCAGCACTTCCTGCCCGAGCGCCCCGAACACCACCTCGTTGCCGACCACATAGGAGGGCGTTCCGGTGATGCCCAGCTTGTTGGCAAGGTCATAGGTCTTGGTGAGGGCCTCGGCGATCGACGGGTCCTTCATCTTCTCGCGCAGCGTCGCTTCGTCGGCGCCGAGCGAAAGCGCTACCTTGATGGCCGCCGCTTCGGTGGCGCGTCCCTGGGCGCCGAGCAGCGCGTTGTGGAACGCTCCGTATTTCTCCGGCATCATCAGGTGGAAGGCCATCGAGACGACGCTCGCCTTCTGCGAATCCGGGCCGAGGATCGGGAACTCCTTGAGCACGAAGCGCAGGTCCGAATCGGCTGTCGTCAGCGTCTGCATGTCCTCCATGGCGCGTTTGCAGTAGCCGCAATTGTAATCGTAGAACTCGACGATGGTGACCTTGCCGTTCGGATTGCCGACGACGCCGTCGAAGGCCGAGTTGAAGATCTGGTCCTTGGCATTTTGGATGATGGCGAGACTGGCGACGCGCTGCGCCTCCTTCTGCTTGGCCTCGAGCGCTTCCTGAGCCTCCAACAGCACTTCCGGGTTCTTCAGGAGATAGTCGCGGATAATGCCTTCGACTTCGGCCCGGTCGATCTTGGTGTCGGCGGGCGCCGCCTGGGCGATCTGCGCGGTATCGGCGTTTGCCGTCTGCGGGCTTCCGGTCACGAACCCGAAACCCAGCATGGCGAGAGCGACCGCCACTCCGGTGGTGCCCAGCAGAATTCCCTTGTTCATGGTCCCTAAATCCTTCGCCTGGTTCCGGCCCAATTGGTCTGACCCGATTGGTCCACTATATGTCGCCGCGCACGGCCGGAATGTTCACTTTTTCTTGCCTGACGGTGCGTAGTTTATGATGTCCTGAGCGCGGATCCAGCCCGGCTCGCCGCGTCTCATTTTCATCTGCGCACGCATTGCGAAGATTTTGGCATCCTTGTAGGCGCCGGAATAGAAATGGCCTTCGGCGGTCGCAAGGTCCGCGGCCGGGATTTTGCCGAGCTCGCCATAGGCCTGCGCCAGATAGCGGTACCCTACGGCGTTTTCCCGGTCGCGACCCAGGCCCTTGTTGATTTGGACTACCGCTTTCTCCAGGGAATCGGGCGTGCCGACGGCCATCAGCGCCTGGCCGTAGGAGACCGGCAGCAGCCCGGATCGCGCCGGATCGAGGCTGACCGCCTTGGCGAAGGCTTCGGCGGCATCCCTCGGCTTGTTCGCCTTCATCAAGATGTCGCCGCGCAACTCCTGGAAATAGGGGTTCTTCGGCTGTGCCTTGATCAGCGCGTTGGTCTTGGCCAGCGCCTTGGCCAGATTGCCGTAGAGATAGGCCGTTTGCGCATCGCCATATTGCGAGGCGAGGCTGCCCGGATTCTTGCGCATCAGCCGCGATGCGGCGGCCTGACCTTCCATGTAGGCGGCGATCTTGATGCGCATCATGTCGTGCCGCTGCTGCAATGCCGGCGGATCGACCTTGTCGACATAGGGGCTCTGCTTGACCAGCACTTCGAGATTGGCGATGCGTTCCCGCGGCAGCGGATGGCTGATCCGGTAGGGATCGACCTGCGCTCCCGACAGCGAGAGCGCACTCTGGAAGCGACCGAAGGTCTTCAGCATGCCCATGCCGGACTGGCCTGTGGCATTGAGATAGGTTATCGCCGAGCGGTCGGCGGTCATTTCTTCGGTGCGCTGATAGGCGAGAATACTGCGCTGCGCCATCTCGCCGCCGCCAGCCGCAACTCCCATGCCGGCGCCGGCAAGGCCTCGGCTTTTGGAGGTGGCGCCGGCGACGATGGCACCGGCGCCAAGCAGGGTCGCGATGATGGCCATCGTCTTGGCGCGTTCGAGCTGGTTGCGCAATTTCTGCTGGTGCCCGCCGGCAATGTGGCCGGCTTCGTGGGCGATGACGCCGATGATCTCGTTGGGTGTCTCCGCCGACATCAGGGCGCCGGTGTTGATGAACAGGCGAGGCCCGGCAACGAAGGCGTTGAAACTCTGGTCGTTGACCAGCACGATGTCGACGCCGTCTTCCGGCAGGCCCGCGGCCCTGAAGATCGGCCGCGCATAGTCGCGCACCAGCGCTTCGATCTCGGCATCTCGCACCACCGGCACGTTTTGCGCGAAGGCGCTGACCGTGCTGGTCACAGCGACGGTCGCGGCAAGCGAAAACGTGGCGAAGACGCGCGCTGCCCTGGCAATCGTCGATTTGGGTCGGCTCAACATGGCAGGTCCACTGGTAGACGAGCGGGCGAAGGATGAAAAGTCGGCGCTGAAACTTTACTGAACTTGTGATCCTCACATCAATCGGGCATTTGTGCGGCGCTGGACACCAAAGCTCGGCGCCGGCAGCCGGCAAGGTCAACCCCCAAAGGGCCGACCCCAGGGGCTGACAAGGAATGAGGTCAAATGGTTGTATCGCTTTCGCGTCGCGGCGAAGTCGAGCCGTTCCACGCCATGGACATTCTGGCGGAAGCGAATCGGCTAAAGGCCAGGGGCGTACCGGTTGTTTCCATGGCCGTAGGCCAGCCGTCCGATCCGGCGCCGGCCGGTGTCAGGGAAGCGGCGAGGAACGCATTGAAAATGGGGTGCATCGGCTACACCGATGCGTTGGGCCTTGCGGGCCTGCGCGAGGCGATCGCGCAGCATTATGCCGACCACTACGGGCTTGACGTATCGCCAAGCCGGATCGCCGTCACCACCGGGTCGTCGGCCGCCTTCAACCTGGCCTTTCTGGCGATGTTTGATCCAGGCGACCGTGTCGCCATCGCCGCACCCGGCTATCCGGCCTATCGCAATATCATGGCGGCGCTCGGCATCGAGATCGTCGAGATCGAGCTCAACGGTGATGCCTATCTCCACGCCGGACATCTGAAAGCCGCGCATCGCGAAAAGCAGCTGAAGGGCGTGTTGTTCGCCAGCCCGGCCAACCCGACCGGCGCGATCATACCGGCCGACGAGCTGTCGGCGCTGGTGACGACCGCGAAAGAACTCGGCATCGCCGTGATCTCCGACGAGATCTATCACCGGCTGGCTTACGCTGCGCCGGACACCACGGCGCTTGCCTACGACCCCGATGTGACGGTGATCAATTCCTTCTCGAAATATTACTGCATGACCGGTTGGCGCATCGGCTGGATGGTGCTGCCGGAACAATTGGTGCGGCCGGTCGAGCGCATCGCCCAGAGCCTTTACATCTCGCCGCCGGAACTGTCCCAGATCGCCGCGATCGAGGCGTTTAAGGCTAAGCAGGAATTGGAGGCGGTGAAGGCGCGCTACGCCTGGAATCGCGAGCTTTTGATGAAACGGCTGCCCGAACTCGGCTTTACGCTGGCCGCACCGATGGACGGCGCCTTCTACGCCTTCTGCGATGTCACCAGGCACACCAACGACAGCATGGCCTTCGCGCGCAAGATGCTGGCTGAGGCGCATGTCGCGGCGACCCCCGGCCGTGACTTCGATCCGCTTCAAGGCCATCGAACCATGCGCTTTTCCTATGCCGGCAGCCACGATGAGATGGCCGAGGCGATGATGCGCATCGAACGCTGGCTGAAGTAGCGCGAATGCCGGAACTCGAACAGGCTTTGACCGAAATTGCCGCTGAGATGGCGGAGCGCACGGATCGCGGCGACGTCGCGACCTACATTCCGCAACTCGGCAAGGTCGACCCGAAGAAGTTCGGCATTGCCGCCGTGACCAATGACGGTCGCATGCTGGTGGCGGGTGACGCCGATGAGCCGTTTTCGATCCAGAGCATTTCCAAGGTGTTCACGCTGACTTTGGCGCTCGGCAATGTCGGCGATGCGCTGTGGCAGCGCGTCGGACGCGAGCCTTCGGGCAACCCATTCAACTCGATCGTCCAGCTCGAGCATGAGAACGGCATTCCGCGCAATCCATTCATCAATGCCGGCGCCATCGTCATTTCCGACATTCTGCTCGCCGGCCATCAGCCGCGCGAGGCGATCGGCGAGATCCTGCGCTTCGTCCAGTTCCTGGCCGACGACGAGACCATTATCATCGACCGCGAGGTCGCCGCTTCGGAACGCGCTACCGGCTTTCGCAATTTGGCGCTTGCCAACTACATGAAATCATTCGGCAATCTCAACCACGCGCCGGATCTGGCGCTGGGCGTCTATTTCCACCATTGCGCCATCGCCATGAGCTGCCGGCAATTGGCTGTGGCCGGCCGCTTCCTCGCCAATGGCGGTAAGAACCCAGCGACCGGCCATTCCGTCGTATCGGCCGAGCGCGCCCGCCGCATTGGCGCGATGATGCTGACCTGCGGTCACTATGACGGCTCAGGTGATTTCGCGTTCCGCGTCGGCATTCCCGGCAAGAGCGGCGTCGGCGGCGGCATCTTGGCGATCGTGCCGGGCGTGGCGTCACTTGCCGTATGGTCCCCCGGCCTCAACGCCAACGGCAATTCCAGGCTGGGCTCGGTCGCGCTGGAACGGCTGGCGAAGATGATGAATTGGTCGGTCTTCGCGCCGTAGAGCGGTTCACCGGTTCACGGAAACGCCGGACAAGAAAAATCCCGCGCCGTCTTTGAACAGCGCGGGATCATTTGATTAAAAGATCAGGTTAACTAGCTGAAAAGCTTAAAAGAAACCTTTCTTCTGCCACCAGCCGGCACGCTTCGGCTTGTCCTCGGTCTTTGCCTCATCGGCAACGGTCGAGGACACGATAGGCTCAACGGGAGCATCTACCGGTACAGGCTTGCGTCGCGATGGGCGGACCTTCGGCTTTTCGTCGAGGGCGGCCACGGCTGTTTCCTCCAAAACAGGTGCGGGAGCCTCGGCGGAGGCTTCCGGCTCGGCAGGCGGCGCCTCGGCGACGACGTCCGCCGCAGCCTTCTTCGGCTTGGCGGCGCGGCGTGGCTTCTTCGGCTTCTCAGCGGTCGGCACGTCGTCGTTGGCCGGAGCAAGATCCGCCGGTTCTTCAACCGGCGTTGCGGCTAGCGGCTCGCTGGAGACGGCCACAGCGTCCGGGACTTCGCTTGCGCGGCCATCGGCCGCCTCGGCAGTGCCTGCCTCGATCTCGCCTTCGCCATCTTCACGGCGATTGCGCTTACCGCCGCGCTTGCCGCGCCGGCGCTTCTTGCCCTGACCGTCATCCGGCCCCCGACCTTCATCAGGCTCTTGACCGTCATCCGACGCTTCCACGGCCTCGGTGACGCCGACCTGCTCTTCGTCGGCCGCTTCGGCGCCTTCATCGTTTGCTGCCTCGGAGACGCCATCGGCAGTGGTCGAGACGGACGTGCCGTCCACGGGTGCGCCGTGCTCACGATCGCGATCCTTGCCGCCGCGCCGTCTGCGGCGCTTGCGGCGCTTGCGGTCGCGGCCTTCGCCATCCTCGCTTGGCCTCGGCTGCTGCGGCTGCTGCGGCTGCTGGGCGTGGCGCGGTTGCTCCGCCAGTGCAACAGTCTCGTCCTCCTCGTCGATGACGATTTCGTCTGCAGGCTCTTCCGGCTCGACATAGGCGGGCAAGGTGCGCATCTCGACGAAGCCTTCAGGCTTTTCCGCCAGCGCGCCGCGGAAGATCGCATAGTGCTGGGCGCCGACCGTATCGTCGGCTTCGACGGTGATAGTCAGGCCGAACCGGCTTTCGAGTTCCACCAGCGTGCCGCGCTTGTGGTTGAGCACATAGAGCGCGGTCGCGGCCGGCGTCCGCACCGTGATGTGGCTGCGCGAATCCTTGAGCAGGAATTCCTCGATCGCCCGCACCACCATCAGCGCGACAGACGAATCGGACCTGACATGGCCGGTGCCGCCGCAATGCGGGCAAGGCTTCATGGTCGATTCTAGCACGCTGGCACGGATGCGCTGGCGCGACATCTCCATCAGGCCGAAATGCGAGATGCGGCCGACCTGGATGCGGGCGCGATCGTTCTTGAGGTGATCCTTCAGCCGCTTCTCGACGGAGCGATTGTTGCGGTTCTCCTCCATGTCGATGAAGTCGATGACGATCAGGCCGGCGAGATCGCGTAGCCTCAGCTGCCGCGCGACTTCCTCGGCCGCCTCCAGATTGGTGTGAAGCGCTGTGTCCTCGATCGAGTGCTCCTTGGTGGAGCGGCCCGAATTGACGTCGATGGCGACCAGCGCTTCGGTCTGGTTGATGATGATGTAGCCGCCGCTCTTCAGCGTCACCTGCGGCTGCAGCATGCGGTCGAGCTGCGCCTCGATGCCGTTGCGCACGAAGATCGGCGTGGTGTCGCGGAACGGCTGCACCACCTTGGCATGGCTCGGCATCAGCATGCGCATGAAGTCCTTGGCCTCGCGATAGCCTTCTTCGCCGGAGACCAGGATCTCGTCGATGTCCTTGTTGTAGAGGTCGCGCACCGAGCGCTTGATCAGGCTGCCTTCCTCGTAGACCAGGGCAGGGGCCGTGGACTGCAGCGTCAGATTGCGGACGTTTTCCCAAAGCCGCATCAGGTATTCATAGTCGCGCTTGATCTCGGCCTTGGTGCGGCTTTCGCCGGCCGTACGCAGGATGACACCCATGCCCTGCGGCACTTCGAGGTCGGCGACGACCTCTTTCAGGCGCTTGCGGTCCTGTGCGTTGGTGATCTTGCGCGAAATGCCGCCGCCGCGCGCCGTGTTGGGCATCAGCACCGAATAGCGGCCGGCAAGCGACAGGTACGTGGTGAGCGCCGCACCCTTGTTGCCGCGCTCTTCCTTGACGACCTGCACCAGAAGGATCTGCCGGCGCTTGATCACTTCCTGGATCTTGTATTGGCGGCGCACCGGCTTGCGGCGGTTGCGCGCTTCTTCCAGCGCATCCTCGGCGCCGACCGATTCGACCTCGTGGTCGTCCGAATGCGAGGAATGCACCTCTTCCAGCATGCCGCGATCGTTGTCGGTGGACGTGGCTTCGCCGACCGAGTCCGCCTGCGGCACGGCTTCGGAAATCACATCCGCTTCAATGCTGGCGGCGATGGAATTTGGACCGCCTTCGGAAGGCCCAGTCTCATCATGAGACGTCTCATCATGGTGCGCCTCACTATGGCTGGCTTCACTGTGACTGGCGATATCCTCGCGATGTTCAGAAGTCTCGGATGCCGTGTTCACATTTTCGGAAACGGCATCGCCGCTCTCCGCGAGCGCATCGCCGCCGTTCTCGTTGAGTTCGCCGCTCTCATTGGAATCGGGGGAATCGGCAGAACCGGCAGAATCGTCGTCGGCCGCACCTGCATCACGCTTGTGTTCGCCGCGGTCGCGGCTCTTGCCGCCGCGCCGGCGTCCGCGCCGGCCGCGATCGCGGCTCTGGCGGTCGTCGCCTTCGCCGTCCTCGTCGTCCTCGTCTTCGGCCTCCTGCGCTTCCGCGCGCAGCAGCGCCTGACGGTCGGCGACCGGAATCTGGTAGTAATCGGGATGAATTTCACTGAAGGCGAGGAAACCGTGACGGTTGCCGCCATACTCGACAAAGGCTGCCTGAAGCGAGGGTTCGACGCGGGTTACGCGGGCGAGATAGATATTTCCTTTGAGCTGCTTCTTGTCCTGGGATTCAAAGTCGAATTCTTCAATACGGTTACCGCGAACGACGACAACACGTGTTTCCTCCGGGTGGGAGGCGTCTATCAGCATCTTGTTGGGCATTATTTCGTTTCCCCCCGGCAGCCGTCAGCCGCAGCTTGCGGGGCAAAGCCCGCCGCTGTGAGTGTGGATGAACATGGGTGCCGGGCAATTGAACGTCCGCCGGCCGCGGCCTGAGCGCCATGACGGTGCCGCCCGCAGCCATAATGGCGCGGTTTGCTGCGGACCTTTCCATGATTGCGCTTGAAGCCATCGTAACCAGCAGAACCTTTTTGAACCAAAGCCCGGGAAAACCGGACCAGCTTGTTTGCTCGTACAGAGCCGGCGCGGGACAATCCCGGCCGTTTTCCTTACGCAGGCGTTTCCCCCGCCACGGGCTCGCGCCTGCGAAATTCGTCGCGATCACCTGATGCCTTTTTCGCCTGAAGCGAAAGGAGCCGTCGTTCATCTGACCTGTAGCAGGAAGCTGCGGAGAAGGACGGTTCCAGGATTGCAGTGATCCACCATCGCTTTTATGATTTGGCGGGTTGGAAGGCAACCCCGATTTCCGATGCCGGCAAAAAGCAGTTCCGTAACGGAAGCACGCTTTAAGCCTTTGGATGAAAAGGCTTGGTTAACCTTCTCTGGATACCAATCGTTAATCGAGTTCGCGGCCTAACCGGCATTTCGACAAGACGCCGACACTCCGACAAGCAAGATTGGGCGCCTGGCGCCAAACCGGAGCGACTGGAATAAAGATGGGACTGGCAGTCTTCACGCGCAAGGACAGTCGTGCCGGAGGCATTTTCTTCTACGCCTGCTTCCCCGTTGCTTGTCTGCTGTTGCTGCTTATCGCTTGCATGGCCCTTTCGCCGGTTTCCTTTGCTGCCGAAGCGCCGCTTGCTGCGACGAGCTACAAAATGGCGGGCGACGCCACCAAGATGCGCATCGTTATGAATTTCGACCGTGAGCCCGACGTCAAATGGTTCCTGCTGCGCGGTCCCCACCGTCTGGTCATCGACCTGCCAAACACGAAATTTGCCATCAATGCCAAAGATCTGAAGGCGCGCGGCTTGGTCAGAGGCGTGCGCTACGGCGATCTCAGCGAGGGGGTATCGCGGCTGATTCTCACCGGCAAGGGGCCGTTCGCCGTCGACAGGCTCGACGTGCTCAAGAATGAAGACGGCATCGGTTACCGCATCGCCATCGAGATGTCGGCGGCGTCGGCGCGGGAATTCGACGCTGCTCTTGCCAATCAGGCGCTGACCACGGGCTCGACGGTTTCCTCCGACAAGGGCGGCAGGATCGGCACCGGGCCGGTCTCCAATCCAGGCCATCGCTTCACCGTCGTCATCGATCCAGGTCATGGCGGCATTGACGGCGGCGCCGAGGGTCTGAACGGCACGGTCGAGAAGGACGTCACGCTCGCCTTCGCCAACGAACTGCGCGCCAGGCTTGCGGCAGCCGACAAATACGACGTGTTCCTGACGCGCGAGACGGACCAATTCCTGCGGCTGGACGATCGCGTGCGCATCGCCCGCCAGCACGAGGCCGATCTGCTCATTTCGATCCATGCCGACACGATCAGGGTCAAGGGCATTCGCGGCGCAACCGTCTACACGGTCTCCGATAAGGCTTCCGATCCCGAGGCGCAGGCGCTTGCCGACCGTGAAAACCTCTCCGACCAATTCGCAGGCATGGAAATCAAGGACGACAACAAGGAAGTGACCGACATCCTGATCGACCTGATCCGCCGCGAGACGCACAGTTTCTCGATGAGTTTCGCCCACACTTTGGTAGGCCAGCTTTCCACCAGCGTCGGCCTGATCAACAATCCGCAGCGTTCGGCCAGCTTCAAGGTGTTGAAGGCGCCGGATGTCCCCTCCGTGCTGGTCGAACTCGGCTATCTCTCGAACGCCAAGGACGAGGCGCAACTGCTCAGCCCGGATTGGCGCGGCAAGGCAGCGCAGAGCATAACCAATGCCATCGCTCTGTTCGCTTCAGCCAGGACCGGAGCAGGAACCGGAGGCTGAGATGCGCGCCGTCGCTCGCAACCACAGGCAGCGTTGCACGACGACAACACCCGGCGCTTTTATTTCCTCCATTCGAAGCCGAAATCGCATGCTGCCGTATTTTACCCACATGGTAGCGACATGGGTTTTTGATTACCGGTCGGGATCGGCTCGAAAGCTTGCGCGAAAGGCGGCTTCGTTTAGGAGATTCCCGAACCAAGGACTGGAGCGGGCATGATTCGTCTCATTGGCTATTTTTTCGGCATCGGCACGGCGTTGGCCCTTTTGGTCGCGGCGGGCGTGGCGATCTATATCAGCCATTTGTCGAAGGATCTGCCCGACTATGAGGTCCTGGCCAAATATGAACCGCCGGTGACGACCCGCATCCACGCGTCCGATGGTGCGCTGATGGCCGAATATGCGCGCGAGCGGCGCCTGTATTTGCCGATCCAGGCGGTGCCGGATCGTGTCAAGGCGGCCTTCCTGTCTGCCGAGGACAAGAACTTCTACAATCATCCTGGCATCGATATGACCGGCCTTGGCCGCGCAATCATGGTCAATCTGCAGAATTTCGGCTCGGGCAAGCGCCAGGTCGGCGCCTCGACGATCACCCAGCAGGTGGCGAAAAACTTCCTGCTGTCCTCGGACCAGACCTACGAGCGCAAGATCAAGGAGATGATCCTCGCCTTCCGTATCGAGCAGGCCTATTCGAAGGACCGCATTCTCGAGCTCTACCTCAACGAGATTTTCTTCGGGCTTGGCGCTTACGGTGTCGCCGGCGCGGCACTTACCTATTTCGACAAGGCGGTGAATGAACTCACCGTGGCGGAGGCGGCCTATCTGGCGGCTTTGCCGAAGGGACCCTCCAACTATCACCCCTTCAAATATGCCGACCGTGCCATCGAGCGCCGCAACTGGGTCATCGACCAGATGGTCGACAACGGCTACGTCACGCGTGAGGAAGGCGACAAGGCCAAGGCCGAGCCGCTTGGTGTCACGCCGCGCCGCACCGGCACCTATCTGTTCGCCGGCGAATACTTCACCGAGGAAGTGCGTCGCCAGATCAGCACCCGCTACGGCGAGAATGCGCTCTACGAGGGCGGCCTGTCCGTCCGTACGACGCTCGATCCCAAGATGCAGCTCATCGCCCGCAAAGCCATGCAGAACGGCCTGATGAAGTTCGACACGCTGCGCGGTTACCGCGGACCGGTGACGTCGATCAATGTATCCGGCGACTGGGGCGTGCCCTTGGGCGAGGTCAAGCGACTGGAGGACGTGCCGGAATGGTCGCTCGCCGTAGTGCTCGACAGCTCGGCGAACGGCCTGTCCATCGGCCTTCAGCCGACCCGGGAGGTCTCGGGCGAACTCGCCAAGGATCGCATCGAAGGCACGGTCAGCAAGGAGGACATGCGCTTCGCCATGCGTCATGTGGTCGACGGCAGGACCGTCAAGGCCAGCTCGCCGGCGGATGTGCTGAAGCCGGGGGACGTCATCTTCGTGCAGAAGAAAGAGGATGCGGATGGGGCCTATGCCCTGCGCCAGGTCCCCGAAGTGGAAGGCGGCCTGATCGCCATGGATCCGCATACCGGCCGCGTTCTGGCCATGGTCGGCGGGTTCTCCTATTCGCAGTCCGAATTCAACCGTGCCACCCAGGCCATGCGGCAGCCGGGTTCGTCGTTCAAGCCGATCGTCTATGCGGCCGCCCTCGACAATGGCTATACGCCAGCTTCGGTGATCATGGATGGCCCGATCACCATCAAGAGCGGCAACACGACCTGGACGCCGAAGAACTACGATGGAAGGACAGCAGGCCCAGCGACCTTGCGGTCCGGCATCGAGAGGTCGCGCAATCTGATGACTGTACGCCTTGCCAACGACATGGGCATGAAGCTGGTCGCCGAATATGCCGAGCGCTTCGGCGTCTATGATCGTCTTGCGCAATATCTGCCGATGGCGCTGGGGTCGGGCGAAACCACCGTGATGCGGATGGTGTCGGCCTATTCGATCATGGCCAACGGCGGCAAGTCGATCAAACCAACGCTGATCGACCGCATCCAGGATCGCTACGGCAAGACGGTGTACAGGCAGGACGAACGCGGCTGCGAAAATTGCAACGCGGCCGAATGGCAGAACCAGCCTGAGCCGGAACTGGTCGACAATTCCGAGCAGGTGCTCGACCCGATGACTGCCTATCAGATCACCTCGATGATGGTGGGCGTCGTCGAGCGCGGTACCGGCGCCACCGTCGCCGAACTCGGCCGCCACATCGCCGGCAAGACCGGAACGACCAACGACGAGAAGGATACCTGGTTCATCGGCTACACGCCCAATCTCGTCGTTGGCCTTTATATGGGCTACGATCAGCCGAAAGGTCTTGGCAAAGGCGCCACTGGCGGCGGCCTCGCCGCGCCGATCTTCAAGGACGTCATGCGGGTGGCGCTGGACGGCACGCCCAATGTCGATTTCAAGGTCCCCGAAGGCATGAAGCTGATCGCCATCAATCGCAAGACCGGCATGCGGGCCAACTCAGGCGACGCCGGTGCTTTTATCGAAGCGTTCAAGCCGGGGACCGGCCCCGCCGACAGCTATTGGGTGATCGGCATGGATGCGGACAGCTCCAAGGCCTCCGGCGGATCGCTTTCGCCTCAGGCCAACCAGGCTATCCAGTCCGGCGGTGGCGGGCTCTATTGACAGCCGGAACATGCGGTTGGGCCGGACCTCTTCTTGTCTGACCATGATCTTTTCGGAAAACCGATTTTCGCTTTTCGCGATCATGGTCTAGCCGGCCATTCCGCTTTACAGGCGGCAGTGCCGTCCCTATGTATCGCGCCAACCCCGAGCGCTATTTTCAGTTAACGGGCATCATTTCAGAACGGGACAGAACGGCCAGCCATGCGCGCGGAAACGCAGAATATTGTCGATGAGATCAGGCAGGCGATAACCCTGCTGAGGAGGCATCTTTGACTGGGATCAAGCTATAAAGCGGCTTGAATACCTGAACGTGCGAGCCGAGGATTCGAGCCTCTGGAACGAGCCGCTGGAGGCGCAGAAGCTGATGCGTGAGCGCCAGGGGCTCGAGGACGGGATCGCCGCGGTCAAAGGCCTCACCCAGGCCCTGGAAGACAATATCGGTCTGATCGAGCTTGGCCAGGAGGAGGGCGACGAGAGCGTCGTCGCCGAGGCGGAAGCGGCGATCCGCTCGATGCGCGGCGAGGCAAAGGCGCGCCAGATCGAGACGCTGCTTTCTGGCGAGGCGGACGCCAACGACAGCTATCTCGAAGTCCATGCCGGCGCCGGCGGCACCGAAAGCCAGGACTGGGCCTCGATGCTTCTGCGCATGTACACGCGTTGGGCCGAGCGGCGCCGCTTCAAGGTCGAGGTGCTGGAAGTCCATGACGGCGAAGAGGCCGGCATCAAATCCGCTACGCTGCTGATCAAGGGCCACAATGCCTATGGTTGGCTGAAGACGGAATCCGGCGTCCACCGTCTCGTGCGTATTTCGCCCTATGACAGCAATGCGCGCCGTCACACGTCCTTCGCCAGCGTCTGGGTCTATCCTGTGATCGACGATACGATCGAGATCGACGTATCCGAATCGGATGTCCGCATCGACACCTATCGGTCGTCCGGGTCGGGAGGCCAGCACGTCAACACCACCGATTCGGCGGTCCGCATCACCCATCTCGCCACCGGCATTGCGGTCGCCTGCCAAGCCGAGCGCTCCCAGCACAAGAACAAGGCGAAAGCTTGGGAGATGCTGCGCTCGCGGCTCTACGAGGAAGAACTGAAGAAGCGCGAGGCGGTGGCGAACGCCACCGAAGCGTCGAAGAGCGATATCGGCTGGGGCCACCAGATCCGCTCCTACGTTCTACAGCCCTACCAGTTGGTGAAGGACCTGCGCACAGGTGTCGAGAGCACAAGCCCGTCGAGCGTGCTGGACGGCGACCTCGACGATTTCATGGAGGCCTCGCTGTCGCAGCGCATCGAGGGCGGCGCCGGCGAAATGGTTGCCGATATCGACTGAAGCTCCTAACGCATGTCGCCCAAAAGTGCGCAGCGGTTTTGGGGTAACGATATGCATAGAAACAAAGGGCTTAAAGCGCGTTGCATGAATCCGTTCAAACGCGACACGCTTTAAGCATCAAAGCAGCAGCAACATCACGCTAGAGTAACAGGCTCTCACTCGAATTGAGCGGTTGCTTATGGCTTTGTTTTTCATCGAATTTTCCAGAACGATTATCATCTCCAGGTTGGATGTCGCATGCCTGCCGGCGGTCAGCCCGGAACCACTGCGAGCCGAATTCCGTTATTTGCGATCCCATCTGCCGGGTTGACGAGGTTAGCCTCGCCAACCCGGCAGGCTGATTCCGGCCGCAGATGTCGGCGCTCGGTTTGCACAGCAATTTCTTGCGCCAACCAAGGAATCAGCCCAGCATTCAAGGGCTGGGGGGAGAAAAAGCATTTATGGCCGGACGCGGCGTATCTGCGACCTGACGATCCGGCCACTGGGAAGACACGTTCCGGGAACGGGCAAGCGAAACGCTTGACAACCGTCGATAGGAATTGCGCCCATGCCTGCTTTCACAACCCGACCGGCCTCAGCCGTCAACACGGCGCGCCGCTTCCTGAATTCAATCATCGCGGTGGTGGCTATGACAGCCGCCATCACGACATTTGCAGCGCCCGCTCTGGCGCATGACGCCAAGCCGACCGCGGCGAAGCCGCAAGGCTGGAGTTACCCTTTCTCCTGCTGCTCGGGCTATGATTGCCGCGCGGTCTCGCAGACGTCGATCAGCGAGCGTCCGGAGGGCTACGTCATCAGGGGGACAGGCGAGGTCGTGGCCTACACCGACACACGGATCAAGAACTCGCCCGATGGCGAATATCACTGGTGCTCGGTTGCCGGCGCCAATGATGGAAAGACCATCTGCCTTTTCGTGCCGCCGTCATCGTTTTAGTGCATGTCGCCCCAAAAGCTTGCCCACGGGCCTGACCCGAGGGTGCGCAGCGGTTTTGGGATGACGGCTTGCATCAAAAAAGATTGAAGCGCTAAGCGTCTGACGCAGGCAAGCGGGCCTGCTGACAGACGGTTGTCAGAAGCGTCTCTTTATGTTGCCTTGTCGTGCAGGCGGCAGGCAATCGTGAGGAAGTCGTTCATGACCATAAAGGCAAGCTGTCACTGCAAAGCGACGACATTCGAGGTTTCGGAGGCGCCGCAAACGGTGACGCAATGCACCTGCTCCTTCTGCTCGAAGCGCGGCTCGTTGTGGGCCTACTATACGCCGTCGCAATTCAAGCTCACCAGCCCGCTCAAGAATGTCTCGTTCTACCGGTGGGGGTCGAAAACCATCAAACACGGCTTCTGCGCCACCTGCGGCTGCGGCACGTTCACCGAAACCCCGGACTGGTCGACCGGCAAGCCGAACTTCGACAACCCGAAGATCAGCGTGAACTCGCGCCTGTTCGACGACTTCGACCTCGGCCAGATCGAGGTCGTTGTCATCGACGGCAAGAATCTCTGGTAGCCGATCGAAATCGCGCAACATCGTGGCTGTGGAATTGACCGGGAAAAGCCATAGCCAGCCGCTTTTCCTGTTCCGCTTTTCGCCGCATTTCATGTTACAACGAGCCCGGAAGGGCTGATATGGCGCGCCGTCGGCGTAGCCACGGTTTGAAGAGGGACTACCCAATGAAAAAGACTGTGCTCGTCGCCGTGGCGACGGCTGTACTCGTGAGCGCCTGCACCACCACCGATCCGTATACCGGAGAGCAGAAGGTTTCCAATACTGCGGCCGGGGCCGGCATCGGTGCGCTAGCAGGCGCCGGGCTCGGCCTGCTTGCCGGAGGCAACGATCGCCGTAATGCGCTGATCGGGGCTGGCGTCGGCGCGCTCGCCGGCGGCGCCATCGGCGCCACCATGGACCAGAACGAGGCCGAACTGCGCCGGCAGCTTCAGGGCTCCGGCGTCAGCGTTACCCGCACCGGCGACCAGATCATCCTCAACATGCCGTCCGACATCACCTTCAACGTCGACCAGGACGCGGTGAAGCCCGGCTTCTATCAGGTGTTGAATTCGGTCGCACTTGTGCTGAACAAGTTCCGGCAGACCACGGTCGACGTGTTCGGCCACACCGACTCGACCGGTGGCGACCAACACAATTTCGACCTGTCGCAACGCCGCGCGCTGGCGGTCGCCAACTACCTGTCCGGGCAGGGCGTCGATTCCCGCCGCTTCGCCGTCACCGGCTTCGGCAAGACGCGTCCGATCGCTTCCAACGCAACGGCCGACGGCCGTGCCCAGAACCGTCGCGTCGAGATCCAGCTTTCACCGCTCACCTGAGCAAGCCGGCATCCAACATGAAGACGGCCCCGCAAGGGGCCGTTTCTGTTAGGATTAGGGTCGGACCGGCTGATCGACAATTGCCGCAACGATCCGACGCACGATCGGAAGGACAATCAGCAGGCTCGGAAACGCAACAAGCCATGATACGCCCCATGCGTATGACCGGGTCGCTACGAAATCGTTAGTCCAGCCCGTGCCGATCGCCGTCGAAACCGCCGAGATGATGCAGGTCATGAGGATTGAAAGAACGAACGGCATGACCACAGCACTGTAGGAAGGTGGCAGTTTTCTCAGCTTCAACGTCTTCTTTTGCGGTGACGCTTGCATGGAAGTCTCCCAGTCGGAAAATGCGTGAGCGCGATCAGGCGTTCTGTGCCGTTTGCAGGGCCAGTTCTCGGATAAAGCTTCGTAGCGAACGCGGCTCGCGGCCCAAGACGGCGCGCAACGTCAGAGTGTTTCCGCCCAGGCCGTATTTGGCGTAGTGGTCATGGACTTTAGCCAGCAGCTGCAATTGGCGGTCGTCGTAGGGAAGGCGGGCATTCGCTGCCCACTCGCCAAAGGTCGGCTCCCCAGCAGAGATCGGGCGGCCAAGCTCCTCGCTCATCATTGAAACGATCTCTTCCCGGCTATGCATACCAGCGCACAGCTCGAGCGTCCCGTAGGACAACCGCGCTTCGGTCAATGCGATCGCTGCCACTTCGGCGACATCGCGGTAATCGACACGCGCCAGCTTTGCCGTCTTTGGAAACGGTTCCGAGAAGACGCCGTCCCTAACGACGGATGGCCAGGCTGCTGCGATGTTCTGCATGAAATTGGCGGGATGCAGAATGGTGTATTCCATGTTCGTCGAATAGAGAGCATCCTCGACCGGCACCTTGCTCGCATGGTTTTTTAGCCTCGTATTGGTCGGCTGGATGACCGACGAGAAGACGAATTTTCGAACGCATGCTCGTGCTGCAGCCTCGACCATGGCAACACCCATGGCTGCTTCATCGGGGGCAAAAGCCGGTCCGATGTGAAAGATGCCGTCGACGCCCTCGACGGCATTTTCGAGGCTCTGAGGGTTGCGCAAATCTCCGGTCACGACCTCGGATGCCCCGAGCCTCCGGGCCTTTTCGGCGTTCGCGGGGTCGCGAATGAATGCTCGAACGCTGGCATTGCGGCGGATAAGTTGAGGCACGATCAATCCGGCAAATCGGCCTGTTGCGCCCACGACCAGAACGGTTGGATTGAGTGCTCGCATGACCATTCCCTTCGACCGAAGCTTGCCCTTATCGGGATTCCTTCTAGGGAAATAAAAACTCGCGAACAGCGTTACAATTGTTTGGACTTGCGATAGTTTCTCTCGATTTTCGAGAGAAACGGACATCATGAGCCGGATAGATGATTTTGAAGCTTTCATGGCAGTCGTCGAGCATGGAAGCTTGACGGCCGCCGCACGCCGGCTGAGCCGCTCACTGCAATCGATCAGCCGGTCCTTGGCGACGCTGGAGGAATCCGTCGGGGTCGAGCTTGTACAGCGGACGACGCGCCGTTCGACACCAAGCGAAGCCGGATTGGTGTTTTTCCACCGCATCAAACCCGCGATCGACGAAATAAACGACGCGAGGCTTCAAGCCGCCAACCAACGTTCAGAACCATCAGGCATCCTGCGCGTGAGCGCGCCAGTTCTGTTCGGCCCGGATTTCGTTGTACCTGTCATAGCCGACTACATGCAGATGTATCCGCGGGTCGAGGTTGACCTCCAACTTGCCGATGGGTTTGTAGATCTAGGTGCCGATGGCCTCGATCTCGCGATACGGATCGGCAATTTGCCGGATTCCAGCTTGCGAGCCAGACGCTTGGGCGCGTTGCGGCGCGTCGTGTTCGGCTCGCCTTCCTACCTTGAACGCCGTGGCCGACCAACGCATCCCTTTGACCTTAGCAAGCACAGTTGCATTGTTCGAACCTCCGACCAGCGTCCGGGTGAATGGATGTTTCAGATCGAGGGGAAACCCCGGGCGGTGAAAGTGGCTGGCAGTTTTCGATCCAATTTGATGGCACCGATCTATGCAGCCGCAGTTCACGGATTGGGTTTGGGCTACTCGCCCCTTTGGCAGATAAGGCAGTTGGTGGATGACGGCCGCCTAGAGGTGGTTTTAAGCGACTTCGAGCCGGTGCTGGTACCGATGCATGCCGTGTGGCCGGAAGGCAGATCATCTTCAGCCAAAGTTCGCGCCTTTCTGGATATGTTGCCGTCCCGCCTGGAATTTAAAAACCTGTAGCCACAGATAAGGCGAGGGAGCGCGGCTGACCGCGCCTGGAACCAGGACGTCGAGATCAGCTTTCGGACTACGCCAGAGCAAAGCAAATGTCAGACACGAAAACGACCCCGCAAGGGGCCGTTTTCGTTGGCATTTGAGAATTTCTTGTGTGGTCAGACCTTGGCCACGATGCGCATGAAAGCGGGCATGTCGTCGCCAAAGCCGACGGTCGCGTCATTGTCTTCCTGGCGATTGCGGGCAGGGCGGTTGCCGTCGCGCTGCGGCCTGGTATCGCCACGTTCCGGCGCACGCTGTTCGTTGCGATTGCGATCGGACGAAGCCTTGCGTTCGGGTGAAGCTTGGCGCTCAGATGAAGCTTGGCGTTCGGGTGAAGCTTGGCGGTCAGATGAAACTTGGCGTTCGGGTGAAGCTTGGCGCTCGGTATTTTCCGAGCGGATCGCTTCCTTACGCGCGCGCCGCTCGCCGGCATCGGCGACCGCGGTCTCGGCCACCAATGGCTCGCCCATGGTATCCGGTGCTGCATCTTCGCTTTGCCTGGCGTGGCGTTCGCGCGGTTTGCGTTCGCCCCTGTCCTTGCGGTCGCCGTCCTTGCGGCCGGCACGGCGCGGCGCGCCGCGGCCACGGCGGGGAGCGTCGTCCTCTCCGCTTTCGCTGGCGACGACCGTCGACAGATCGCCATCATGCCACTCGATCTTGTTGCCGATCAGCCGTTCGATCGCGTCGATGTATTTCGTGTCGGACTTGGTGGCGATGGTGAAGGATTTGCCCGAGCGGCCAGCGCGGCCGGTGCGGCCGATGCGGTGGACATAATCCTCGGCATGGATGGGCACATCGTAATTGAAAACGTGACTGACATCGGGAATGTCGAGGCCGCGGGCCGCAACGTCCGACGCAACGAGGTAGCGCAATTTGCCGTCACGGAAATTGGCCAGCATCTGCATGCGCGCGCGCTGATCCATGTCGCCATGCAGCGCGCCGGCGTCGAAATCATATTTCAGCAGCGAACGGAAAAGCTCCGAAACCTCGATCTTGCGGTTGCAGAAGATGATGGCGTTCTTCAGCTCGGCATCCTCGGCCTTCATCAGATTGCGCAGCGTCTCGCGCTTGTCCCAGGGCTTCGAGCCGGATTTCACCAGCCGCTGGATGATGTTGGTCGCCGCGGATGCGGCCTTCGAAACCTCGACGCGCACCGGCGCGTGCAGGAATTTTTCGGTGAGTTTGGTGATCTCAGGCGGCATCGTCGCCGAGAAGAACAGCGTCTGTCTCGTGAACGGGATCATCTCGCAGATACGCTCGATGTCGGGAATGAAGCCCATGTCGAGCATGCGGTCGGCCTCATCGATGACGAGGATCTCGACCCCGTTGAGCAGAAGCTTTCCGCGCTCGCGGTGGTCGAGCAGGCGGCCAGGCGTCGCGATCAGCACGTCGGCGCCGCGCTCCAGCTTCTTGTCCTGCTCGTCGAAGGACACGCCGCCGATCAACAGTGCGATGTTGAGCTTATGGTTCTTGCCGTATTTGACGAAGTTTTCCTCGACCTGCGCGGCAAGCTCGCGTGTCGGTTCCAAGATCAGCGTACGCGGCATGCGGGCCCGGGCCCGGCCTTTTTCTAGGCGGGTGAGCATCGGCAGCACGAACGAGGCCGTCTTGCCGGTGCCGGTTTGGGCGATGCCCAGAACATCCTTGCCGAGCAAGGCGTGCGGAATGGCGCCAGCCTGGATCGGCGTCGGTTCGGTGTAACCGGCATCGGTAACTGCGGAAAGGACCTTCGGCGACAGGCCGAGGTCTGCGAAGGTCAACGCTTCTTGAGCGATCTGGGCGTCTGAGGACAAGTTTGGCTGTCTTTGGCTGGTTCGGGGGCGCAACATAAGCAGTCGCGGCAAGCGCCGCGCGCCTGCAAGATTGGTATTGCAGGTAGGCGCAAGCCCACGATTTGTCAACAGAAACGGGCGCGGAATGGCACGATTGTGAAGTCGTAACCTTAATCCCGATGCTTAATCGGGCTGTCTGTCACTATGCCGGTTCAATAGCGGAACTGTTCGGCGAGAATACGCTCGTTCCAAGAGTGGTTGGGATCGAACAGCAGCGTGGCTGTCGCCGTTGGCGATTCCCGTACCGTGACCGAGGTTACGGCCTTCACCTCGGTGTGGTCGGCGGCGGCGTTCACCGGCCGCTTTTCCGGCTCCAGAATGTCGAAACGAACGATCGCCTTGTTGGAGAGCAGCGCGCCGCGCCAGCGGCGCGGGCGGAACGGACTGACCGGGGTCAGCGCCAGCAGTGGCGCGTCGAGCGGCAGAATCGGCCCGTGCGCGGACAGATTGTAGGCGGTCGAACCGGCCGGCGTCGCGATCATCACGCCGTCACAGTTCAATTCCTCCAGCCGCATCTGCTCGTCCACGGTGATACGGATCTTGGCCGTCTGGTAGGATTGGCGCCACAGCGCAACCTCATTGATCGCTAGCGCCGAAATCGTTTCGCCTTCTGCCGTCACCGCCTGCATCTCCAAGGGACGGATCGTTTCGGCAACGGCTGCCGCAATGCGCCCCGTCAACCCACTGGCGCGGTACTCGTTCATCAGGAATCCGATGGTGCCACGGTTCATACCGTAGACTTTTTTTCCCGTGCTCATCGTCTCGCGCAAAGTCTGCAACAGGAAGCCATCGCCGCCGAGGGCGACGACGATCTCTGCATTTTCGATGGATGCCTGGCCATAGCGCGCCGACAGGCTCTCCAGCGCCGCATTGGCGTCGGCGGTGCCGGACGAGACGAAGGCGAAACGGTTGGCGGCTTTGCTCATGGCTCCCCAATGGCGAAGGTTGGTGGCGACCGGCTGATGGCGACCGGTTGCTGGGGCCGCGCCAGCGCCGGGTTAGCATGGGCGGGCAAATCTGCAAAGGAGGCAAGTGCTGCCCCTCGACACAGCGCCGTGAAGCGCGCCGGTCGGGTTCTCGCGCATCGTGTCGAGTGACAGGCGAATGTGATGGTTAAGACGGGGATTAAACTCTCGTAAAGCGGGATCGATCATGTTAGCCGGCAGTGGATGGGTGGCGCGGGGCTAGCCAGTCGGACCGATCTATTGCCGATAACACGCCTGATTATCATCGTCCTGATGCTGGGAAGCTTTGCGCTTGCCTTTGCCCAACTGGTGCGCCAGTCCGAAGAGACGAGTTTAAGACCCCAGCCTACGGCTTCACGCTGCGGCGACGCCGCCGGCACACCGTGCCCTCAAAGGGCTTTGTGAATTCGCTAGGCACCGGGCAAGCCGTCCTACGAGAAGCCGATGCCTATCGCGCCTGCAGCAGATGGCAGCCGGCCTGCCGCTTCTGTGCGAGATACTCGTCGATAAGCTGGCGATAGCGCACCTTGCCGAAGCTCGGGAAATGACCACCGTGGACGACTGAGACATCAAGGTCGCGCATGCTGAGCAGCGTGGCGACATAGTCGTCGATGGCTGAATGATAGACATCGTCGATCAGCGGGCCGTCATAGACGATGTCGCCGGAAAGCAGGATGCCGGTCTTCCTCTCGTAGAGCGCGATGCCGCCCGGTGAATGGCCCGGCGTGTGGATCACCTCGAAGGCACGATCACCGAGATCGACAACATCGCCTTCTCCAAGCAGGCGGCCGGCCGGCGCCGGCAGGATCCGGTAGCGCGCCGCATCCCAGCCCTCCGGCAGGCCTTCAAACATTGCGTCGGTCGCATAGCGGTCGGCGACCGTCCATTCATTGCGCGGATCGGCGAGGATTTCTGCTTCGGCCCGATGAACGCCGCGGTCCGAAAATTCGTGGTGGCAGCCGATATGGTCGAAATGCGTGTGGCTGGCCACGCAAATGAGCTTGCGCTCGCTCACCAGCGGCACGTGGCGCCTGAGACTAAAATGGCCGAGGCCGGTATCGAACAGAAGATCGCGGTCGCGGCCGCGCACATGCCAGATATTGCAGCGGAAGAACGGTTTTATCCATGGTTCGTGAATCAACGTCACGCCATCGCTCATGCGGATGGTTTCGTACCATTGCGGGGCGTCGATGACTGGAAGCGTGCCCATGGCTCAACCCGCCAGAAGGATGATGTCGCCAGTGTCGCACGAGACCGCAATGATTTCGCCCGGCTGAACGGCTGATGCGGCAGGGACTTTGGCGATGAAGTGCACCGCAGGGTCTTTCTCGGAGACAGCAAGCACGCGCTTGAAGCTGCCTTGAAACACCACGTCGCTCACCGTGGCCGTGCCGAGCCTTACCGCGCCGCCGGCCGCGCCGAAAACGAGATGCTCCGGACGAATGGCGAGGGCGACGGCCGTCCCGGCCGGCAATGTGCCGGGCAGCGAGAACGATCCAGTCTGCGTTGCGACGGTGATTGTTCCGTCCTTCGCCGCAGTCACCGCTCCCGAAATCAGCGTGCTTTCGCCCATGAAGGTCGCGGAAAACCGCGTTGCCGGCCGCGCATAGACGCGCTCGGGCGGTCCTTCGTCCTCGATGCGGCCATCATTCATCACCACGCAATGGTCGGCCAGCGCCATCGCTTCTTCCTGGTCGTGGGTGACATGGATGAAGGCAGTGCCGACGCGCTTCTGGATCGCCTTCAGCTCGTCCTGCATCTGCCGGCGCAACTTTAGATCGAGCGCGCCGAGCGGTTCGTCGAGCAGGAGCACCGCCGGCTCGATCACCAGCGCCCGCGCCAATGCGACGCGCTGCCGCTGGCCGCCGGATAATTGGTGCGGCTTCTTGTCGAAGGCAGTGGCCAGACCGACCAGCGCCAGTACTTCGCGCGCCCGCGCGACCCGTGTCGCGGCCTCGACGCCTTGCATGCGCAGGCCGAAGCCGACATTGCCGCCGACGCTCATATGCGGAAACAGCGCGTAGTCCTGGAACACCGTCGTCGTCGGGCGTTTGGCGGGCGGCACGGCGGTGCAGTCCTCGCCGCGGATCAGCACCTTGCCTTCGCTTGGTGTGACGAAGCCGCCGAGAATGGACAAAAGAGTCGTCTTGCCGGAGCCCGACGGCCCGAGCAGGATGGTGTAGCTGCCCGGCTCGATTTGCAGCGACACATTCTTCAGCACTATGTGCTGGCCGAAACGATGCGAGACGGCACGGATATCAACCAAAGGCACGGTCATGCCGGCTTCCTCCGCAACGGCATCAGTTCGAACAATACCACCAGCACGATGGAGACGGCGAAGACCAGCGAGCCGACGGCGTTGGTCTTGGGATTGAGGCCTGAGCGCAGCAGGTTCCAGATCTCGACGGGCAGCGTGGTGTCGAAGCGCGTCAGCAGGAACGAGATCACGAACTCGTCCCAGGAAAAGGTCATCGACAGGAAGAAACCGGCGAAGATCGCCGGCGCCATGACAGGCACCGTGATCAGCAGCAGCACCTTCCATTCGGGCGCGCCGAGATCGCGCGCTGCACGTTCGATGTTGATCTGGTGGTCACCCATCTGGCTGTAGATAATGGCAAAGCACAGCGGCAGGTTGATCACGACATGGCCGATGCCGGCGGCAAGCAGCGATTTTGGCACGCCGGCCCAGTTGAACAGCACCAGCAGCCCCATGCCGATGATGAGATAGCTCACTGTCAGCGGCAGCGTGATCAGACCGCGCAGCAGGGGCGAGGCCGGCAAGGCGAAGCGTGCAAAGCCCCAGGCAGAGAGAAATCCCAACGTGACCGCGGCAGCTGAGGAGAGGGCGGCCACTAGAAGCGAATTGATTAGTGCCGAGGTCAGCCGCGTGTCGGCGAGCACGGCGTCGTACCAGCGCAGCGACGGCCCGGTGAAGGGTGGGATCGGAAACGACGTCGCCTGCAACGAAAACAGTACCAGCACGACCACCGGCAGGAAGATGAAGCCATAGATGGCGACGGCGTAGAGACCGGAGGCGATGCGGATGAGAGCGTGCATCTCAGGCCCGCTCGATCTTCAGCCAGCGGGCGCAGGCGAGATAGGCGATAGTGACGACCGCCATCAGGATGATCGACAGCGCCGAGGCGAGCGGAAAGTCGCCGCGCCGGCCGATCTGCATCATCACCAGCTGCGGCATCAAAAGCTCGTTGTTGCCGCCCAGAATCTGCGGCGTGATGTAATCGCCGATGCACAGCACGAAGGTGAGGAAGGCGCCGACCATGATGCCGGGCAAGGTCAACGGCAGGACGACATGCAGGAACGTCCGCACCGGCCCGGCGCCGAGATCGGCGGCGGCCTTGCGGTAGCTCGGGCTGAGCTGCTTCAGATTGGCGAAGATCGTCAACGTCAAAAGCATGACGAAGAAATGCACGAAGCCGATGATTGTGGCCAGCCGTGTGTTGGCGAGCTGCACCGGCTCGCTGAACAGGCCGGAGCCGGTCAACGCGCCGTTGATCACGCCGTTCTGCGCCAACACCAGAAGCCAGGAGTAAGAACGCACCACATAGGAAGTCCAGAACGGCAGCACGGCCAGCATCAGCGCCAGCCGCTGCCAGCGCTCCGGCACCTGTTCGGCTAGGATCCAGGCGAAGGGGTAGGCGGGCAGCACCGAAACCACTGTGACAATTGCGGTGACCTGCAGCGAGTTCACCATCGCCTGCCAATAGGCCGGATTGGCAAAGAACTGGCTGTAGTTGGCGAGCGTGAAGCCGCCGCCGTCATGTGCCGTCAGGCTGGACAACGCCATGGCCAGGAAAGGCAGGACGAAGAACAGCAGCGTCCAGCCGAGCGCCGGCGTGACCAGCGCCCAGGGCAGGGCGCAGCCCGCCCGAGGCAGGGCAGGCCCGCTGTTCGTGGCAGAGTTCACGACCGGCTACCGGTCACTGCGCCTGCAGCATTTCGGTCCAGACGTCCTGCATCTTCTTGTCGAGATCGGCGTTCGGCGCCGGGTAGGGCTGGGCGCGGGCGAGGAAATCCGGCTGCTCATCGAAGCGCAGGATCTTCTTCTGCTCGTCGCTCAGCGCCGCCTTGGCATTCGCCGGCATGCCCCAATAGCAGGCGGAGGTGGCAAGCCGCGCCTGGCCTTCGGGGCTCATAATGTACTGGATGAACTTCAGCGCCATGTCCTTGTTCTCCGAGTCCTTGAACATGGCGAGCGACTGCGACCACAGCACAGCACCTTCTTTAGGAATGGAGAAGTCGAGGGCAGGGTTCTCCTTGGCCAGCCCGGCCGTCACCCATTCGCCGCCGCCGACCAGTATGTCGACCTCGCCGGTCGCCAGCGCCGTCTGGCTGGCGGTCACTTCGCCGACCAGCTTGGCATTGGCCTTCATCTTGAGCAGCTCTTCCTTGATGGCGGGAAGGTCGGCTTCGGTCAGCTCGGCAGTCTTCTTGCCGATCGCCAGTGCTGCCATGCCGATGACCGGCAGGTAATAGTCATAGATGGCGATCTTGCCCTTGTACTTGTCGCCGGTCAGCGCAGTCATCGACTGCATGTCGGCCGGATCGACCTTGGTCTTGTTATAGCCGATCGTGTTGTAGCCGAATTTTTCGGTAATGCCGTAGCGCTTGCCGTCGACCACGGTGGAGCTGTCCATCTTCACCTGCGGAAAGAGGTCGGCGAAGGGCAGCTTGTCTTCCGGCAGAGGTTCGAACAGGCCCTTTTCGACGCCGCGCGGTATGTCGATGCTGTCGATCACCATCACATCCCAGTCGCCGGGCTGCGACTGTTCGACGATCGCCATGCCGGCGCCGGTGCCCTCGAATTCCTTGACATTGACCTTGACGCCATTGGCCTCCTCAAAGGGCTGCAGCAGCGCCGGGTCGGCATGATCGCACCAGATCAGCGCGTTGAGATCCGCAGCCTGTGCGCCTGTCGCGAGCAGAAGGGCTGCGGCTGCAGTAGCGGCGCGCAGATGGGTTTTCAAAACGGACGTGGAATTGATGGACATCGAGTGTTCTCCCTTGCCTTTTTGGCTTCTGGCAAAAAATTGAACCAATTCTAAAATTGAGTCAATTCTGTTTTTATGGCAAATAGCCGATATGAGTGGATTGCGGGCAAGGCAAAAGGCGGACCGGCACCGTCGTATCATCGAGGCGGCGGCGGCGCTTTTCCGCGACGCCGGCTATGAAGGCGCCAAGATCGAGACGATCGCGGCGCAGGCCGAGGTGTCGGTCGGCACGATCTACAATTACTACCAGAACAAGGGCGATATCCTGGGCGCCATCGTTTCGATGGAGGTCAACGAGGTGCTCAATGCCGGGCAGGGCGTCGTCGCCAATCCACCGGCCAATGTCGGGGACGCGCTCGACACGCTGCTCGGCATCTATATCGAGCATTCGCTGCACTACCTCAGCAAGGAGATGTGGCGGCAGGCGATGGCGATCTCGACGCAGCTGCCCGACAGCCCGTTCGGCCAGGCCTACACCGCGCTCGACCGGGCACTGACCGAACAGATCCGCGCGCTGATCGCGAGACTGCAGGCGATCGACCTGGTGCGCCGCGATATCGACGGGCAGGCCCTGGGCGAGCTGGTGTTCAACAACATGAACATGATGTTCATCGAGTTCGTGAAGCGCGACAAGGCCAGGATTGCGGAACTGCGCGCGGCGATACGCCGGCAGAACCGCATTCTGGTGGCAGCGATTGGGGTTTGAGAAGGTCTGCTGATGGATTTCAGGTCCGCTGGACGCACCTCTGCGCACGCTGCATAGATTTGGCTCTCGTATCCGTTAGCACGGTAGCATGCCGCTATTTGGCGCCCATTGGGCCTTGCCCCTTGCGGGCTGAGAGCCGTTGCTCAGGCCTAACTGGTTGACCATTGTTTAGAAAGATCTAAAGTAATGGCGCTACGGAAATACCGAACAACAATCAATGGAGGGGAGTAGCGTTATGAGACGAATTCGTTCGGCAGTATTCCCTATTTTGGTCTTGAGTCTGGCAGCGCAGGTATCGGCCGCATCGGCCGACAATTTGCCCAAGACCGCCAAACCTATGTCGGCGGATGAAGTGCGTGCCGTCTATTCAGGAAAGTCCGCTGTCTGGGACGACGCTCGCGCTTTCTTTGCTCCGGATGGAAGTGTCATCGGTTACAATACAAAGGGGAAGGTTACTTTTTCAGGCAGTTGGAGTGTTTCTTCAAATCGGAATTGCATGAAAGTTGCCTGGAAGTCGATCAAGTCGGCCGATACCGGTAAAGCGTCCGATTGCTGGCAGTGGTACAAGGACGGAAAGAAGATCTGGACGCTATGGTCCACTCACTATGATGGCTCCAAACCCAAGAAGGATGATTATTACCAAGGCGAGTTGAAGAGGCTGAAAGCCGGAGACAAGGTATCCAAGGAATACGCCAAACTGACGAAATCCTAAGCCGACTAACGGACGTTTTTCGGGGAGACGGCGGGGCGGTGGTCCCGTCAGTCAGTGCTCCGCCACGGGAATTGCCGTCCGGTCGCTATCGGCTTGGTGCGCCCCGATACAGACGGGCCGGCGCTCGGCGAACTGATCTTCAACAACATGAACATGATGTTCATCGAGTTCGTGAAACGCGACGAGGCGAGGATCGCGGAGTTGCGCGCGGCGATACGAAGGCAGAACCGGATTCTGGTGGCAGCGATTGGAAGGAGGCCTCTCACCCAAACCACGTCGTGAGGGGCCAAGAAGCGCCGGCTCCACCCAAGGACCTTGCAAACTGTGAAAGCGAGTGTTGCCCAATTTGCGACATCGAAATCACGCACCCGAAAGGCCTGCCAGCGCGAGGATTTCGAGGGCCGGGGTGATATGTGCGTGCGGTTTGCAGTAGCTGGGATCGATCGCCCGATAGCCAAGCAGGTTGGCAAGCGGCACCAGAAGCCCCAACGCCGCCCGCTGGATCGCCGGTGACGGCCGCGTGAAGACGATCACATCGGCAAATTCCCTGGCGATGACCGCCGCTTGAAGCGGTGAAGGTCTGCCTTTCTTATCCACCTTGCCAGCATTGGCCAGGCCGAAGAGCATGCCGATCAGCAGTTCGAAACGGTTCGGGTCAATGTGGTCCGCACCGTGAGCCCGTTGGATTTCGATCAGGATCTGCGCCTCGTCGGTTTTGCTGCTGTTCCACCAATCATGTGCAACGCCTGCCTCGGCCGTGGCGGATTGCCCAGGTCCCAGAGAGAAAGTCTTCCCGGCGATGCAGGCATCGAGCCGGCCGCTGAAGACGGTAAAACGTTCAATCATGTTCGGGTGGAAGTGCTCGCCTACCACCGCGGCCCCCGGCCGAGCGGTTAAATAAACGATGCCAGGCCCTTCGCCACGGTCTTCGGTGCCGCGCAGGATCACTGCATATTCGCCGGTCACCTTGTTCTCGTAGACATCTCCACAGCGTGACATGGATCAGCTCGCAGTTTCAGAACACCGGCACATCACAGGCAAAAGATCCCAGTGCCGCAGCTTTCGCGAAATCTATTTAAAGCATGTGCCCCAAAAAGCGTAAGGGGCCAGCGCGCCAAGCAATCCCGAGAGAGATAGTTGCCTCCCCGGGGCACGACCGGCAATTTTACCGAGCATGCCTGGGCCGTGCGCGCGGAAACGGCACGACGGTCAGTGGCGCCTTGCGGAATTCCGCGATGGCTATTTCCTCGATCAGGGAGTCCAGCGCCTCGCTGACGCGTTGGCTCGTTTCATCCATGCCGCAGAGCCGGTTTTGGGCGCACTCCAAGAGCTCGCGCGCAGCGGCGAAGTCGCTTCGCATGACATCACCCATTTGATTTTACCCGCCGCCCGGACATTGTCGACGCGCTAAATTGAGCGATTGCTAATATACACAGGTGCATTTTAATCGAATGGCATTAAGTGGCCGGGAGGGCAGGGTTGCCGGCCGGTCCGCCTGCGCTGCTGCATCAGTTGGTTCGATCGAATTTTTTTGATGCCCAGACGTGATCCGAAGGGCTTCGCGTGGCAGGAGGATTAGTACGATCTTGGGCGGCTTAGAAATTCCCTGGCAGCAGCGATTTGGCGTCTATGCTCGCGAAGGAAGGCCAGGCTGAAACAAACCGAAAAGGCCAGTCCTGAAAGGATTATCGTTGTTTGCGAGGTTGGATCAGGATCGGGAACCACCAGGAAGCGGAAACCGAACGCCAACGCGAGGGCAGCAAGACCACCATACATGCCGCCAATAAAGGGGGCGATCGTACGTTTTTGCTCCAACGGAGGCTCCTCTGTTCCCACTAGGGAATACCTAGGGTTTCCCACTGGGGAATACCTGTGGTTCCCATTCAGGGATATATGCGTTGAAGCTGATGTGCTACGGCCCCGGCCTGTGGAAATCGGGGATGAGCAGATTTCGACCGACCGTGGGAGGTTCTCACAAGAAGCGGTTTGCTGGTGCCCCCGGACGGAATCGAACCGCCGACCTTCGGTTTACAAAACCGCTGCTCTACCAGCTGAGCTACAAGGGCACGGCGCTCCGGTTAGCATATTTGTTGCGCCAGTAAAGACAAAACTCTGTTTTTGGTTTCCCATAAGCCCGCCGGAGCTGCCGGCGCGGGCATCCTGAAAAACGGCCAATTCGCTTCCTATATTGATTGAAGGTGCAATCGCATGGGCGAGGGTATCGCATGATCAGACTTGTCGTCATTGCCCTGGTCGTCGTCGTGGCCTGGATTCTCCTGGTGAAGCTGATCAAGGATCTGAAGAGCGCCAGCGTCGACTGGACCGGCGTCACCACCATCATCGGCTTCATCGCGCTCGCCTTCTGGCTGCGCCATATCACCGGCATGGGCTGAGGCGCTACCGTCACCGCTGCCGGCTTTGAGGGGAAGTGAACCGTTTCAGGCAAGGGAAAAGGGGCACCCACTGCCCCTTTTCAGCTGTCTGGGTTGCAAAATTGAACCCGGCACCGCAACCGGTTCAAGCGAGGGATGTACAGGGTTTTTTCGACAGCTTAGTCTGGCGCTGAAGGCGCCAGAGGGAGAGGGACGCTTGGACGAGCACGAACCCAAGGCAGAGCAGATTGAGACGGATTTCCGCAACGGCTCGATCACCACCGTCGGCATTCTACTGGCTTTCTCGCTGGGCTTCATCACGCATTGGGCCGCCAACCCGCTCCCTTGGGAAATCTATCACCTGGCAGCCGTCGTGCCGATTTTGATAGGCATTGCCTTGCAGATACGAGCGTTGCGGTTGCTGCTCGACACAACGTCTCTACAGCGACGCGTCTATGAGCGCGCCACCCGCATCTTCATCGCCGGCCTCATCTTCACCGCCTGCGGAGTTGGGCTGGCGATGCTGCTTGATTTCTACGACCTATCGACCAAGAGCGCGGTGCCCGGGGCCTAGCTCATCCTGACAGATGTCGCACCATTCGGCGCCGGTCAGCGCTGCCATGCGCTCGACGCCTATTTTCACCGCTGCATTGGTTGCGCCGGCCGCTGGCACGACCTGATCGTGGGCGCGCAGCGATACGTCGCAATAGACCGGCAACGGCGAGGCGAGGCCGAAGGGGCAGACGCCGCCAATCGGATGGCCAGTGATTTCGGCCACCTGCTCGGCATCGAGCATGCGCGGCTTGCCGCCGAATGCATCGCGCGCCTTGCGATTGTCGATGCGCGCGTCGCCGCGGGCGACGACCAGCATGACCCGGTCACCGACGCGCAGGCAGATGGTCTTGGCGATCTGCCCCGGCTCGACGCCATGCGCCTCGGCCGCGAGCGCGACGGTCGCCGAGCTTGTCGGCGTTTCGATCACCTCGATATCGGGGGCATATTCGGCGAAGAAGGCTTTGACGGATTGGAGGCTCATGCGTCTTTTCGGCTGGCGGAAGGTGGACGCAAACTTGGCCGTAGCCGGGCGGCTGTCAAGGTGAGCGCGCAGCGCCAATCTCGAAGAGTGAACCCGGTTCGCCGGCGCGGCTTGGTGAAGAAGGGGGCGGCAGACCACCAATCATCCTGGTTACTTCCATTGCGGCCTCGCGCACCAGGGGGCCGATCTCGGCCAGCCGCTCCGGCGTCACGCGCACCGTCGGGCCGGAGACCGAAACCCCGCCGATCGGCTCGCCGAACTCGTTGAAGATGGCGGCGGCCACGCAGCGCATGCCGGGATGCCGCTCCTCGTCGTCGACCGACCAGCCGCGCAGCTTGATCGTCACCAGATCGCGAGCCAGCGCAGAGATATCGGACAGCGTCTTTTCGGTGAAGCGCTCCAGTCCGGCCCGGCGCAGGATCGCGCCGACGCGCTCCGGCTCGAGATGCGCCAGCACCGCCTTGCCGATGCCCGAGGCATGGAAGGAACTGCGCGTGCCCGGCCGGAAGAAGGCGCGGATTGCCTGATGCGTCTCGACCTGGCTGACGAAGACGACGCAATCATCCTCGGCGACGCCCAGATTGGCGGTTTCGCCGGTCTTCTCCATCAGTTCCTGCATAACGGCGCGGGCGCGGTCGACCAGCTTGCGGCGGCGCAGGAACGCCGCGCCCATGCGATAGGTTTCGACGCCGATCGACCAAAGCTGGTCGGTGCTGTCGAACTCGACCATGCCGTGGTTTTCCAGCGTCGTCAGCATGCGGTAGGCGGTAGACGCGGCGAGGCCGCTCTGCGCAGCGATTTCGCTCAGCGACAGCCCGCTGCCCTCGGCAACGATGGCCAGAATGCGCAACGCCCGGTCGAGCGACTGCACCGAGGCGGCCTCGGCGGGGCCGTTGAAGGAGCGCGGACGGCCACGCTGACGTTTTTCACTCGTTTCCACGGCGCCATTGTCGCCAATTCCACCAAACAGGGCAATGAAAAAGTTTTCCACAAACCAGAGAAGCCGATCTCTGGAAAACGGAAAATACAACAAAATCAGCCTATAGCAGTCGCTTTTTAGAAATGAAAAAATATTCTGAAAAAATTGAAAAATAGCGGGAACGCTGCCATCCTTGGCCATCTACACATTTGCGGAGGCTTGCTATGGCCAGGATGCGCGCGGTCGACGCAGCGGTTCTTGTTCTCGAAAAGGAAGGCATTTCCTGCGCCTTCGGCGTGCCAGGTGCGGCGATCAACCCGCTCTATTCGGCGCTGAAGGCGAGGGGCACCATCCGCCACATCCTCGCGCGCCATGTCGAGGCGGCGTCGCACATGGCCGAAGGCTATACCCGCGCCAGATCGGGCAATATCGGTCTGTGCGTCGGCACTTCGGGTCCGGCCGGCACAGACATGATCACCGGCCTCTATTCGGCCGCGGCCGATTCTATTCCCATCCTCTGCATCACCGGCCAGGCGCCGCGGGCGCGTCTCAACAAGGAGGATTTCCAGGCGGTCGACATCGCCGCCATCGCCGCACCCGTCGCCAAATGGGCGGTCACCGTCATGGAACCTTATCTCGTGCCGATGGCGCTGCAGAAGGCGTTCCACCTGATGCGCTCGTCGCGACCCGGTCCGGTGCTGATCGATCTGCCGGTCGACGTGCAACTGGCCGAGATCGAGTTCGATATCGATGCCTATGAGCCGCTGGTAACGTTCAAGCCGGCAATGTCGCGCGGTCAGGCGGAGAAGGCGTTGGCGATGCTCAACGCGGCCGAAAGGCCGCTGATCGTCGCCGGCGGCGGCATCATCAATGCCGACGCTTCGGATTTGCTGATCGAGTTCGCCGAAGTTACAGGCGTGCCTGTCATCCCGACGCTGATGGGCTGGGGCGCGATCCCCGACGACCACCGGCTGATGGCCGGCATGTGCGGGCTGCAGACGTCGCATCGCTACGGCAACGCGACGATGCTCGAGGCCGATTTCGTCTTCGGCATCGGCAACCGCTGGGCCAACCGCCACACCGGCTCGGTCGACGTCTACACCAGAGGCAAAAAATTCATCCATGTCGACATCGAGCCGACCCAAATAGGCCGTGTTTTCGCGCCGGATCTCGGTGTCGTGTCGGATGCCGGTGCCGCGCTGAAAATGCTGCTCGACGTCGCCACCGAATGGAAGACCGCGGGGAAACTGCGCGACTGGTCGAGCTGGGCCAGGGAATGCCAGGGCCGCAAGAAGACGATGAAACGCAAGACGCATTTCGACCAGGTGCCGCTGAAGCCGCAGCGCGTCTATGAGGAGATGAACAAGGCATTCGGCCGCGACACCACCTATGTCACCACGATCGGGCTTTCGCAGATCGCCGGCGCGCAGTTCCTGCACGTCTACAAGCCGCGCAATTGGATCAACTGCGGCCAGGCCGGCCCGCTCGGCTGGACACTGCCGGCAGCGCTTGGCGTCCGCGCCGCCGATCCGCACCGCAACATTGTCGCGCTATCCGGCGACTATGATTTCCAGTTCATGATCGAGGAATTGGCGGCCGGCGCGCAGCATAAATTGCCTTACATCCATGTCGTCGTGAACAATGCCTATCTCGGCCTGATCCGCCAGGCGCAGCGTGGCTTTTCGATGGATTTCGAAGTCAGCCTCGCCTTCGAGAACGTCAACCGCAAAGACGATCCCGAGGCTGGCTACGGCGTCGATCATGTCGCTGTCGCCGAGGCCATGGGCTGCAAGGCGGTCCGGGTGCGCAGGCCGGAGGAATTCGCCGGCGCCTTCGAGCAGGCGCAGCGCCTGATGAAGGAATACCAGGTTCCGGTGGTGCTCGAATTCATCCTCGAACGCGTCACCAACATTTCGATGGGCACCGAAATCGACAAGATCACCGAGTTCGAGGAGCTTGCCGAACATCACGAAGACGCCCCCACGGCGATCGTCATGCTCGACTGAATGGGAGAAGTGAATGCCGCGTTTTTCAGCGAATCTTTCGATGCTCTTTGGCGAGCATGATTTCCTCGACCGCTTCGATGCCGCCGCCCGCGCCGGTTTCAAGGGCGTCGAATATATCGGCCCTTATGAGCATGCGCCTGAGACAGTTGCAGCAGGGCTGAAGAAGAACGGCCTGACGCAGGTGCTGTTTAACCTGCCGGCCGGCGACTGGGGCAAGGGCGAGCGCGGCATCGCCGTGTTGCCGGATCGCATTCCGGAGTTCCGGCAAGGCGTTGCCAAGGCGATCACCTACGCGCACGCGCTGGGCTGCGAACAGGTCAACTGCCTCGCCGGCATCGCGCCGCAGGGCGTCGAACGGAGCGTGCTGGAAGACGTCTTCGCCGAGAACTTGGCTTTCGCCGCGGAGAAGCTGGAGCAGGCCGGCATCAGGCTGTTGATCGAACCGATCAACACGCTCGATATTCCGGGCTTTTTTCTCAATTATTCGGAGCAGGCACTGGCGCTCATCGACCGCGTCGGCTCGAAGAACCTGTTCCTGCAATATGACATCTATCACATGCAGATCATGGAGGGGGATCTCGCCCGCACCATCGAGGCAAACCTCGGCCGCATCGCGCATATCCAGCTAGCGGACAATCCCGGCCGTCATGAGCCGGGGACGGGCGAGATCAATTTCCCTTTTCTGTACAATTACATCGACAGCATCGGCTATTCCGGCTGGGTCGGGGCGGAGTACAAGCCGAAGGCGGGGACGGATGCCGGCCTGGGATGGTTCCGGGACCTGGCCGGGCGGGGCAGTGCTGCGGCTTAGGGTCAAGGACTATTGAAGTTCCTTCGCGCCCCCCCTCTGGCCTGCCGGCCATCTCCCCCACGGGTGGGGAGATTGGCAGTTTCGGCGCCGGCTTTTAACTTTCCCGACCTCTAAAATTGGCGAAAGCGGCGGCGACATCCAATCTCCCTCCTTGTGGGGGAGATGGCCGGCAGGCCAGAGGGGGGCGCGAAGGAACGCGGCCTTAACAAAGAACGGAGAAAATCAATGGAAACCATCGGTTTCATAGGCCTCGGCATCATGGGCGCGCCGATGGCGGGGCATCTGCTCGATGCGGGCTACCCCGTCGTCGCCAGCGACCACCGTTCGAAGCCGCCGGCCGATCTTATCGCCAAAGGTCTGAAGACAGTCACCGGCCATCACGCCGTGGCACGTGCCGCCGACATCATCATCACCATCGTGCCGGACACGCCTGAGGTGGCCGATGTGCTGTTCGGCGACAACGGCGTCGCCTCGGGTCTAACCGGGGGCAGACTGGTCATCGACATGAGCTCGATCTCGCCGATCGAGACCAAGGTTTTCGCCAGTAAGATCAACGTGCTAGGCTGCGACTATCTCGACGCTCCGGTGTCGGGCGGCGAGGTCGGCGCCAAGGCCGCATCGCTGACCATCATGGTCGGCGGCGAGGAAAAGGCTTTCGAGCGCGCCAGGCCGGTGTTCGAGAAGATGGGCAAGAACATCACGCTGGTCGGGCCCAATGGCGTCGGCCAGACCACCAAGGTTGCCAACCAGATCGTCGTCGCGCTGACCATTGAAGCCGTCGCCGAAGCCCTTGTTTTCGCATCGAAAGCCGGCGCTGATCCAGCCAAAGTACGACAAGCGCTGATGGGCGGATTGGCCGCCTCGCGCATCCTGGAAGTCCATGGCGAGCGCATGATCAAGCGCAGCTTCGCCCCGGGCTTCCGCATCGAACTGCATCAGAAGGATCTTAATCTCGCTCTGGAAGGCGCTAGGGCGCTGGGTGTGGCACTGCCCAATACCTCGACCACGCAGCAATTGTTCAACTCCTGTGCCGCCAATGGTGGCGCCAAGGAGGACCATTCGGCGCTGGTCAGGGCGCTGGAGCGGATGGCGGGGCATGAAGTGGGGTGAATAGTGAATAGTGAATAGTGAATAGTGAATAGGAAGGCGTCCTAACCATTCGCCATTGACTATTCACCATTCACCCCAGAAATTTCCTCGCCGCATAAAGGCTCACCGCCGCCGCGTTCGACACGTTGAGCGAGCGGATGGCGCCGGGCATGTCGAGCCGGGCGAGCGTCATCACCGTTTCGCGGGTCTTCTGGCGCAGGCCCTTGCCTTCGGCGCCCATCACCAGCGCGATCTTTTCCCCGGAAAAGCTCTTTTCAAGCTCAGCCGGCCCATCCGAATCGAGGCCGATGGTCTGGAAGCCGGCCTCGCGCAACTGGCCGAGCGCGTCGGCGAGGTTCTTCACCTCGATCTGGTCGATATGCTCCAGCGCGCCGGAGGCCGATTTTGCCAGCACACCGGATTCATGCGGGCTGTGGCGCGCCGTGGTGATCAGCGCGCCGGCGCCGAAGGCGACTGCCGAGCGCAGGATCGCGCCGACATTGTGCGGGTCGGTGACCTGGTCGAGCACCAGCACCAGCCTGGTCTCGCCGAGCGCGTCGAGGCGTTTTGGTTTCAGCGGCTCGGCTTCGATCAGCACGCCTTGATGGACGGCATCGGAGCCGGTGATCTTGTCGATGTCCTTCGGCTCGACCAGCTCAGCCGTGAACGGCAGGGCGGCGAGATCGGCGATCGCCAGCCGCTCGGCCGCGTTGCGCGTCACCAGCATTTTTTTGATCCGCCGGCGCGGATTGTCGAGCGCTGCCCGCACCGTATGCAGGCCGTAGAGCCGCACCAGGCCATCGGCGGGGATCTCGCCGGGCGGCACCGGCTGGCGCGGCCTGAACGCCGGCGCGCCGCCGGCCTTCTCGTCGCGATGGGCGCGCCGCAGCTTGGCATAGTGGGTGTCTTTTGGGGTGCCTGACTTATTGCTCATGGCTGGCTTCTATAACCGCCTACTTCGGCTAAGGATATGGCACGTCGCGGCGGATATCGAACAACAACGAAAAAGCCTGGCTGCGCGGTTGACACCCAATGGCCTTGCCGCCATAAGGCGCTTCGCTGATTTCGGACAAAACCAGGAGGTTTCGACCCTGATCAGCGTGAATGCCTCGTTGCAAGGCTTCGATGGCAGGCTGGAGAGGTGCCCGAGTGGTTAAAGGGGACGGACTGTAAATCCGTTGGCTTAGCCTACGTTGGTTCGAATCCAACCCTCTCCACCACTGCCAGCCCGGAGGTTTGAAACGCAAAAGCATCGGTTTTCAGATGAATCCGATGCTTTAACTGAAAGGCGCGGGTATAGCTCAGTGGTAGAGCAGCAGCCTTCCAAGCTGAATATGCGGGTTCGATTCCCGCTACCCGCTCCAGATCTCCATACGCTGCCCGCCAGGGCCGAACGTAGGATCCCGAACCAAAGGTCAGCGCAATTGAAACGCGCTTTGCGATCGGGATCATCCGCAAATCGATAGTTCGAAATGCTGGAGCTTCCGTAGCCCGTCCAAACGGACGCGTGGCGACTTAACTGTCTAAGTTGTGAACCTGTTGAATATCGACGCGAGTTGATTCTGCTGCGGCACTTGTCCGTTCGGCGTCAACTGGTCGACGAGGCCCGGCAAAGCCGCGGAGAGTTGCTTGAGCAGGTCCTGCTGGTTCAGACCGGTCCTTTGCGCGATCTCCTGAATGACCTGCGGCCCGAGCGCATTGCCCAGATCGTTGGCGTTGATCGGCTGGTTCTGCCCAGTGCCGACCCACGAATCGGCGACGTTGCCGTGGCCGGCGTTTTTCATCTTGTCGAGCAGGCCACCCAGCCCGTCGAGCAGGCCACCGTCGGTGGGCGCGGTTGTATCAGGCGGCACGGGGGCGGGGCTTTGCGCCGGGTCGGTCTGGGTGGAACTTCCACCGCTCAGCATTTTTCCAACCAGTAGCGCGCCGAGTGCGATCATCAGCGGCTTGGCGACGTTACCGCCGGGAACGGCATTGTCAAACAGTCCCATTGTGGATCTCCATGTCAACGTTGCCCATCCCGCCCCACAATGACCCATTCGGGTCGAATTTCAAGCTGGTTGATCTTTCCGTAATCACGAATTTCAAGTTGGCTTGAGCTTTGCTTAATAATGTGGAAGTAATCGGAGGCGGGGAATGGAGAGGAAAATGTCAATATTAAGCTGGATTGTCCTTGGCGCTATCGCCGGCTTCATAGGCAGTAAGATCGTCAACAAGAGCGGGCAGGGCCTTGTTCTTGACATCATACTCGGGATCGTGGGCGCCATCGTCGGCGGACTGATTTTCAGCGCCTTTGGCGCGTCAGGCGTTACCGGTCTCAACATCTACAGCCTGATCGTCGCTGTGCTGGGGTCGGTGGTCGTTCTGTGGGCCTATCACCAGTTTACCGGGAACCGGGCTCTTTAGAACATTTGCACTGCATCATTTGGCGTCGCAGAAATGCGGCAGCCGGGCGGATTTGCCTTCCGCTTGGCTGCTGCACGCTTTACCGCATCCTTTTGAGGATCTCCCGCACCAGCGTGTTGAAGCCAGCTTGGAGTCCTCTGGCCAGGATTGGCCACAATTCATCGAGCAGACGCCTGATGGCTGTTTCGAGGGCCATGTCACGGCCCGGTCTGACCGGCAGATTAGGCATCGCCCCCATCGCCGCCGTCACATCCCGCCGCAGCCGGTCGCCACAGGCTCTCGCGCCGACGACCGTCGGGTCGAAAGGCAGGCGGGAAAAATCCCATTTTCCGCGTTGCTCGACGCCGAGATTGCTTTCGACCTCGGCATGCGAAAGAACCGTCTTGGGCGTTACCTTGATGCGATAATATTTGCAAAGCTCGGCGACGACGACAATCAGCGCATCCCATTGCGTCCTCGTCATTGGATAGCGGCCGGCATCGAACGGCCTTTCCTCCGCTCCGGCCATGCAGCACAGAGAAACCCCGATCGAGCCGCTGTTGCAGTTGAGGGTGTGAGCTGCGTACCCTGATTTCACCCTGCCGGAATTAAGTGCGATGGAAGGCCGGCCCCTAACGAGGCTGCCATTGCCTTCGACAAGTATATGATAGGCGTCCTTGTCGGTATCGCCGGCCGAATGCGAGCCAGCCGTCCAGTGGCATACGACCCGCTTCATCGGAATGTTGGGCATCCAGTCCGGCGGCAGTGCCACAGAAATCCCCGCAACAATCGAGCGAACGGAATCACTATAAGTTCTTTGGCGCCGAATGTGAAAACGAAACGATAATTTGGTTGAGCGTTTCTAACACTTGGTGAACCGCGGCTAATCTATGGATGGGCTTGCGGCCGGTGCGATCATCCCTGTCGTCTGGCTGCCCGTCACCACATGCTCTTCATGTCACATGCTCTTCATATTGAGGCAGGTCATCGGTGATCGTGAACCACTTCGCCTTGGAGCCGACAAAGATGTGGTGCGTCGGGCGGATGGTCGGCTCATCGACAAGGGTTCCCATGGCGACGTGCACGAAAGCGCCGTCGCGGACGACCGAATAGAGCAATGAGCCGCAGGTCTTGCAGTGCGTGTTATGACCGGTCTCGTCGCCAAAGATCAGGAGGTTGTCGTCGCCTTCGGTCAGGCTCAGTCTCTCACGCTCGATGCCGGCAAACGGCTTGAAGGCTGAACCGGTGGTGCGCCGGCAGTTCGAGCAGTGGCAGTTCGCGGCATAGAGAAACTCATCGGCCACCGCATATTGCACGGCGCCACACAGGCACTTTCCGGCGAGCGTGCGGTCGTTGGCATGGCTTGTCACGGGCTTCTCCATCTTTTGCGGTGACCTCTGCTTAAACTAAGCGACCACGGTCAGCCGGCGCTTGCGCTCGTCGAGCGACACGATGGTCAGCCCGCTGGCCACCACCAGCAGGATGCCGCTGATCGCCAGCGCGTTCGCTCTGCCTGCTGTTGTGGAGCGGGTGAGCGGAGGGGCAGCCGTGATTGTGGACGGCGGTACAGTCGCGGCACTGATGTCCTCAAATGCCTGGCGTTGGGGGCGACGGCAGTGATGATCGGGCGCCCATATGTCTTCGCACTACCACGAGCGGTGCTGTCGGTGTTAGGCGTTGCGTCAATCTCTTGAAGAATGAGTTGGAGACTGCCATGGCGATCACGGGGCGGCGAACCGTTTGGGAGATTGACCGCTCAGTGATTTGATAGGCAGTCGCTATCCGAGCTTTTCATGTACCCTTACGCTCTGAATTTGGCCTTTCGCTTCAGTCTCCGGACGCAGCCCAGGGACGGAGTTGGAGGTTAAGCCGGCACATCGCGGCCATCGTGTGTCAGTCTTGACCCTATGCGGCCATCGTCTCTTGTTGCGTGACCCATGCTCGACTGTTTTTCTATTGACACCGTGTCACGATTGAACTCCGGTTGGACCATAATTTCCAACCCGTGCGTCTTTATCCTGGATTACGCGATCCTGGCACAGTTCTGGCTTCAGGATTGACGATGTCAGCTCTCCCTTCACCACTGATCATTGCCCATAGATTTTTGGCAGCATGCCAACCAATCGCCTGCGTCCCTTCACTTGTCCAGGCGGCAACATGCGGCGAGCAGATCACATTTGACCGCGTGAGCAGCGAATCGTCAGTCCTTGGTGGCTCTTGATCAAAGACATCCAATGCAGCCCCGGCAATTTGCTTCTGGTCTAGCGCATCGCGCAGCGCCGGATAGTTGATCAGTGAGCCCCGGCCTGTATTAACAAGGTAGGCGGTAGGTTTCATTTGGCCGAACGTCTGGGCATTCAGCAGATGGTGATTTTCCGGGTTCGGTGTAGCATGCAGCGTTATAAAGTCGGATTGGGCCAGGAGATCGGAAAGGCTGACTAATTCCACCCCCGCGGGTGCATCTTCGAGATATGGGTCATAGGCAATAATCCTCGCTTCCCAGCCACTTAAGCGCTGCGCCACGCCCCGACCGATGCGACCGAGACCGACAATGCCAACGGTTGCTCCGCGCAGCGTTGCGGAATGGGTCAAGCCGCGCCAACCACCACAACGGATAAATTCCGGAGTCCAAGTCCCAAGCTGCTTGGCGAGGGCCAACATCATTGCCACTGCATGTTCGCTTACTGTAAATATCTGAAAGTCATTGGGCGTGCTGCTGATAAGGATGCCGCGTTTGGTGGCAGCCTCGATGTCAATACTGTCAACTCCAATGCCATATTTGGATATATAGCGCAGCTCAGGCAATGCCTGCATCACGCGATCAGTAATACGCGTTCCACTTGCCCCCATGAGTGCCACGCAGCCTCTGGCATTGGCGATCAGTTCGTCCTCGGTAAAGCGCTGAAAAGGCATTTCCCAAAGTGCATGTCCGAGTTGCACTTCGAGCCCCTGCTGCCGTAGCCAATCAATAGATTTTTCGGTTGGATCATAGCGTTCGAACGCCAAAGCGCGGAGAGGCGTGCGGTTTGCGTACACCAAGATGGGTAGCTCCTTAACGACACCCACCGGATGACAGGCCCGTGAAGTTTGCGCATATTGGCATTTCTGGCAAGACCGGACCCTCGCGAACGGTGTAGACCGAACGCCAAACTCCTCATATTTGCCCTTCGTTTGTCGGGAATATCGATTTCGTTCTTCAAGGCACAGTGTTCTCGTGGTTTCGTTGCAAAGCATGACAACCGGCCGTTCACGCCAGCATTGATCAGGCGGCGACTGCAGTTCTGCAATTTTGCCGCAACCTCTAGGCAACAGGATCTGTAAATAGATGGGCGCGAATGACTGCAAGTGACCTTCGCGTCATTTCGGCGCGATGCGGAATCTGATCAGTGCCGGGGCGAAGCGGACCTTGCTCAAAGTCACGCCAATCAGCTCGATTTGTGAGTACGCGCCTTACGCCACCACGGTCAGCCGGCGCTTGCGCTCGTCGAGCGACACGATGGTCAGCCCGCTGGCCACCACCAGCAGGATGCCGCTGATCGCCAGCGCGTTCGGGAATTGCTGGAACACCACCAGACCCGAAATGACCGCCCAGACGGTGAAGCAGTAATAGAACGGCGCCACCACGCCGGCCGGCCCGACGCGATAGGCCATGAAGATGAAGAAGTGGCCGAAGATCAGGAACAATCCGGCCCCGGCCATCAGCAGCAGATGATGCATCTCGGGCATCACCCAGCGCTCCGACATCAGATGCGCAACGCCTGAGCCGACCAGCACCACCACCACCGCGGAAATTGCAACGATCATTCCAGGCACGTCGGCGGCGACCCGCCGTCCGGCGAGATCGCGCGCGGCGGCGAATGCCGCGTTGCCGAGGGCCAGCAGGGCGTAGACCGAGATTCCCTGCATGGTCGGCTGCGCCACCATCACCGCACCGACGAAGCCGAGCCCGATCAGCGCCATGCGCAGTCCCCCGATCCGTTCGCCGAACAGGACAGCGGAGCCAATCAGCATGAGAAGCGGAGTGATTTGCCCCAAGGCGGTCGAATCGGCGATCTGCATGTTGGCGAGCGCCACCACGTAGCAAAGGATTGCCGCCAGCTCGAGCAGGTTTCGTTGTAACACTCTCCTTTCGAGGATCAGCGGGATCTGCTTGGCGTAGCCCAGCGAAAGCAGCAATGGGATGCCCCACAGCGTTGCCGCTGTCCCGCGCAGAAACAACACCTCATAAGGTGGCAGCCCTGCCGTCGCCAGCTTCATCATGGTGTCGTTGACGACATAGGATCCAGTCGAGAGGATCATGAACAGTGGGCCGCGGATGGCAATCGGGATGAAATGCATCCGATCAGGAAATCAGACCGGCGCCACACCGGCAATGGGCCAGATCCAGCCGTAAAATCCGGCAAGGCGGACAGGCGCGAGCGGCGGTATCCATCCTGTGAATGCCGATGTCAGCGGAACCTATCTTCGCCCATTCCATTTCTTCTTGTTCGTTCCTATATCCGCGCCACATCCCCGAAACCGGATTACGGGTTCAGACCGGGTGAGCGCGCGCTCGGCCACAAGGCACTTGTGTTTTTCGGCCGTAGTCGCTAATCGCCCCGCATTCGACTGAACTGAAGGTCCAGGCCGTCCAAGGAAAGAGACTATGGCAAAAGGTAAATTCGAGCGTACAAAGCCTCATGTGAACATTGGCACGATTGGGCACGTCGATCATGGCAAGAC
>NZ_JBVVQL010000012.1:0-198635 GCF_055811195.1 Mesorhizobium sp. WSM4823 | reverse complement strand
CCACTATCGACCCCGACGAATGCGACAATTACTTTGCGAACGCAGGCTACGCTTCCGTTAAAACGTGAAAGACTCTAGTCACGAGGACGGTTGGTGATTGCGATCCTACGGCACGAAGATAAGAAACAGATAGGCGACGAACACGACCAGATGAACAAGCCCTGTCAGCATCGTTGTTCGGCCCGTCCCAAAGCTCACGATGCTGATGGCAAGCGCGAGGATGAGAAGTACGGTATCCCCCGGACCCAGGCCAAGCATCAGGCTTCGTCCTGTGAGTAGGCTCGCCGCACCGATCGCCGGGATCGTCAGGCCGATCGTAGCGCAAGCTGAGCCGAGGGCGACATTCAGTCCTCGCTGAAGCTCGTTATTGAGTGCGGCCCGAACCGCTGATAGCGCCTCCGGCATAAGGACCAGCGCTGCGACGAAGAAACCCACGATTGCGTCCGCCTGCGTAACGTGAAGAGCCGCGAGCCCGTCTTCAATGCTGCCGGCCACCTGCTCGGTCAGAAGAACGATCCCTGCCAGCCCGACAAATAACAGGAGCACGTGCGCGGTCACTCTCCCGCCCTCGGGGACATGCTCCTGATGTTGGGCGCCGGATGTCAGATCTTCGATAAAATCGCCCCGTTGGCGCACCATCTGTGCAAAGACGAACGAACCATAGAGGAGAACTGAAAGGACGCTCACGAATGCGAGTTGCGATGCGGAGAACGCACCGGGGCTTGTGGCAAGCGTGTAGTTTGGAAGGATCAGCACAAGAACCGTCAGCGCCATGATGACGGCAAGGGAAGCGTTGGTGCCCTGTCGTTTGATGTCCTGATATCGATGCTTCAGCCCACCCAGGGTGAGGCAGACCCCGACGACACCAGTGCACACGATCATGACCGTCGAAAATACGGACTCCCGGGCCAGCGTCGGGTTGTTCTCGCCGTGCAGCATCATCGAAACGATGACCGATGCCTCGATCGCCGTGACCGAAAATGTCAGCAGCAGCGTGCCGTAGGGTTCACCGAGCCGCCGTGCGACGGCTTCTGCATGATGCAAAACCACAAACACGGTCGCGAAGATGAAGATTGCGACTACGATCAAAGCCAGGACCTTGATCGAAAGCAGCGAATGCTCGATCGGCGCGCCGCCGAAATGAATTAGTGCGGCAAGGCCCAAGGAGCCGATTGGGAACAGATATTGGCCGATCTGTCGTCGATGAACAGCCAAGCCGGATTTCCTTCATCGCATCGGCGGTCGCAGATCACAAAGACCGATCGAACTCCATGATATCAGTCTACTTGCGAGTACCGGTTCGTTCAATGGCCGCGCGACGCCAAGTGCCTGCTTCCCTGGCGCCGGCGGGATAGGAGGTTGGGTCTTCGATGCGCGGTGCGCTCAAACCGGTAGCATACCGCCGGCTGAGCTTGAGGGTGGTATCGCATAGACCGGGTCACATTTAGGCCTTGAGTTTTCGCGTTTGCGGCAATAGCTAGGTGCTACCAGGCCGGGCCCCTCTGGCAGTCCATCGGGACTGTGATGTCGGACTGGAATTCCAATCCGGGTGGCCTGGCTTTGAGATTTCTCCAGCTGTAGCGGCATTCTCCTGTCATACGCGGTGTCCGCGTTGCTCTACGGTTATGCTCGCAAGCCGCGTCACCCCCTAGCTGAACGCAAGGGTGCCGTATGACAGAATTTTTTAGTCCTGAAGCAATGACCGCTCTCCTGCAGGTCATCATGATCGACTTGGTGCTGGCCGGCGACAACGCCATTATTATCGGCCTTGCCGCGGCCGGGTTACCCAAAGACCAGCGCAGAAATGCGATCGTTATTGGCATAGCCGCGGCGGCGGTTCTACGCATCGGCTTTGCGGCCGCGACAACTCAGCTCCTGCAGATCGTCGGCTTGCTGTTGGCCGGTGGCGTGTTGCTGTTGTGGGTATGCTGGAAGATGTGGCGCGAACTCCGGCAAGACCATTCGCAGGAAATGCAGGCGATCGAAGCGCTTTCGGAAAGTGACGTCGACTACGACGGCACCGTAGCTGGCAAAGCTTCACGCAAGACCCTGGCGCAGGCTACGTGGCAGATCATCATCGCCGATGTCTCCATGTCACTCGACAATGTTCTGGCGGTAGCGGGTGCTGCGCGCGAACATCCGAACGTATTGATCTTCGGCCTTGTCCTTTCGGTCGCGCTGATGGGCATTGCCGCAAACTTCATTGCCAATCTGCTTCAGAAGCATCGCTGGATAGCCTATGTAGGTCTGGTGGTGATCCTCTACGTGGCTGGCGACATGATCTATCGCGGTACGCTTGAACTCCTGCCTCACGTCGGCGGCTCTTAGACGCAAACGATAGATCGGCCGGAACGACGTCGTTCCGGCCGACGTCTCCCAAGGTTATGCGAACCGAGGCAGCCCGGAACCGACGGGTTCCACCCTCGGCTCGTTCTCCTACGATTTTAGAGAGCGCTGGCGTGATCCGGCCGCGGCTTGCCTCCGCGCAAACGGCCAAATCGGAAAGCATCTGAAACGGCCGAGCGGACCATAAGCATCTCGCCTATGGTCTCGTGCGTCATCAGCCCGACCAGCCGATCGGCATTGTCGACGACGGCAACAGCAGGCACATCCGCCTTCTGCATGAGGCGCAGGCATTCCTCCAGACTTTTGCGATGATGTATTTTCGGGATGTCATTCCGCATTGCGCCCGCGGCCGGTGCAGCGGGTCCCTTCTCTTTCAACGTCCGGATCATGTCGTCGCGTGTCACCAACCCTTCAAGATGACCGGCGGAGTCAACGACAGGGAATTCGTGCTGCGTGGTGGCGAGCAGCATCTCGATTGCCTCGTCGAGCGTCGCCGACCGTTCCAGTCGGGCGAACTTGGTGATCATCACGTCCCCGACAAGAACGCTTGTGGCGACCTCTCGGATCTGTGCGTTCTGCGCTTCTGCTGCCGCGGCGAGATAGACGAAGATACCGATGAAGATCAGCAGCGGATTGTAGAACAGCCCAATGAACCCAAAGACGAAGGCTAACCCTTGGCCGATCGTGGCGGCAATCTGAGTTGCGCGCGACCAGGAAAGGCGGGCGGCGAGGGCGGCGCGCAGGATGCGGCCGCCGTCCATCGGGAAGGCAGGGATCATGTTGAAAAGGACCAAGAAGATGTTGACCCCTGCAAGTCTGGCAAGAAAATTGGTACGCGGGTCCTCAATCCCGGCCATCTGTTCGACACCCGTCGACCCACCGAGCAAGGCAAAGATCAGCGCCGCGATCGCGACATTGACCAGCGGCCCCGCGATCGCGATCACGAACTCCTGCCCCGGCTCTTCCGGCATGCGTTCCAGCCTGGCCACGCCGCCGATCGGGAAAAGCGTAATGTCCGGCGTGCTGATGCCGAAGCGCCGTGCGGCGGCGATATGGCCGAACTCATGCAGGACCACGCAGGCAAAGACAGCAATTATGAAGGCAACGCCTTCCCAAGCCGCTGGCGTGCCGCCGATGCGATAGTGGGTTAGCCAAATCCAGACGAGCAGAAGCAGGAAAGTGAAGTGAACGCGCACGGTCGTGCCTGCGATCGTCCCGAGGTTCAGCGACCAACCCACATCTATCCACTCCGAGAGGCCCCGCCTTCACCATAGGCTTTGGCAAGGCGCTTGCAATCATTCGAGAACATCAGACGCTGGCACCGACGTGTCTGGTTTGTGAGTGCTCGCCGCCCGGCTTCGAGATGCCGCTTAAAGCTTCTCCCGCTTCTGCCGCTTCGCCATTCGTCGCGAGATCGCCAAGCGAGATGATCCCGACGAGCCTCTTGTCGCGGTTCAGAACCGGAAGCCGACGTACCTGCAGGTCGCCCATGTTCTCAAGTACATGCTCGACGTCTTCGTCATCGAAGCAATATTTGACGTCCGGGCTCATGACATCGCCCATCTTGGCGTCAGGCCCCTTACCCAATGCTACGCCGCGGATCGCGATATCACGATCGGTGATCATTCCGACCAACCGGTCGTGGTCGCCCACGGGCATCACGCCGGCGTCGAGCCTACCCATGATCTGCGCTACTTCGCGAATGGACTGTTCGGGGGTCGCGACCTGGACATTCCTCGTCATGCAGTTGCCGACTTTCATGGCAATCTCCCTTCTACTTGCGAAGCCCGCCGCCGATTCGGTGTTGATGATTCATGCAACGAACTCTTCGGCGATAACGTTCCCTGGATCCCAGTGGTCCCCGGAGGTTTTTCATCCGTCGCGGCAAAGGCATGAAGGCAGCCATCGCTGCGCCTCCGTTTGGTAGTGGCGGGCGCGCGCCAGTGCATTTGTCGAAACGCAAAGCCCGGCCAAACTGGAACCCGACGGGCGATGCGGCGTTTGGTGGGGACGGCGCAGCCAACGGAGAAGTCGAATGCAGCCCTCAGCCGCAAATTCCGCCCGCCATCCCAGCGCGCTTACGATTAGCCCGTTCAATGGAACCGTGACGGTCAGGTTCTCCGACGCGATTATTGCCTCCACCGAACGGGCAAAGGTAGTTTACGAAGAAGGGCATGACCCTGTCTTCTATATCCCTTTCGAGGATATCTATTTCGAGCTTCTGGAGAAGACGAACACCACAACGCGCTGCCCGTTGAAGGGAACGGCGAGCTACTGGCGGGTGCAGGCGGTCGGCGGAGCGGCTGACGATTTCATGTGGGCCTATGAGACGCCCGATACCCCGGCACTGGCCATCGCCCGCCATGGCGCCTTCGATCCTGACAAGGCGCGGATAGATGCCGATCCTGCCGAGGATAAGCGGCATACACCCCACACTCCCGAGTAGAGGGCGCTTCGTTTCCACATCGGCCATCACGCCATGGGCGAAGATCTTTACCGTCAGTCGGCGAATTCTTCGTCGAGTATACGCAGGCCGTCTTCATATTTCGATGTCGAGGTGCCAACCTGCCGTGCCTGCCGCAGATTGTCAGCGAGATCTGCGCGCTTGACCGGCAGCGCCAATCGATTGGCTGCTGCTCTACGCACGAAAGCGAAGTCGTCCTCGTCCGGCCTGCGGGTCATAGCATCCACTGCCGACACGATGGATGTCCCAAAACCAGCCGCCTCAAGCCGATCGCGGTTCCAATCGTCGCTTTTCTCAATAACGTCGTGAAGGTAGGCAACGACCTTCTGGTCGAGCGTTTCGACGGCGTCGACGATCCGGCGACAATGCTCGATGTAGGGCCGACCGGTTTTGTCTGTCTGCCCGGCATGAGCTTGTTCGGCGATTTTTGCCGCGCGGTACAGGAAGCTCACTAGCTCGATCCCCGTGTGAAGACGCATTCCGTGTTGCTTTGATGTACCACCTGCCTCAAGCGCGTGGCATCGAAGCTCGTGTCACCGAACGCGCGACGATTGCCTGAAGTTCCCGAGCGCGGGCAAGGCTCCGATAGACTTTACCGAAGCATCTTCAGCTTCGCGCTGGAGACGGCCTTATGCCGCCGATTCTCGGGAAACCAGGAGTTGCTGGCCACGCCGACGCGCGGTGTTCGAGGGCCTAGTCGCCGGACCCTCCATCGACAATCCCGGAACTGGGCAGAATTCCAAAATCCTGTGACTTGGCACCTTGTGCTGCCGTCAGGAACCCGTCTGCATGAAGACCGCGCCGTAACAACTCTCTCACCGCCGCCGACCGGCTTGGCATGCGCCTTTCGAAGCGCCAGTTTTCCAATGCGGCCAATTCGTCAGCAGTTAGCATGATCTGCAGTCGTTCGGGTCTTTCCAGGTCGGCCATTTTTCCCTCCAGCCGCTCAAAGTTAGTATTTGTCTAAGAATTAGGAAAAGTCTGTTCGACCGTCAAGATAGGGTCATAGGCTATTGGCGTGAAAGGCTGACAGTTACTACGAGGCGTCGTTTGCGCAGTTCGCGTGGTATACTAAATTATTGATTTTACACAGTAATTTCGTGGATTTCCCTTGCCAGTCGGGTCGATATGGCACATGCTTATTAGCGAGGGACAAACCGCTCCTGAAAGAGAGGGTTTTCCATGAGATACCGTTATTCGGCCCGTTTGTGTCACGATGTTGAACTGCAAGTTCGGGCGGCCGCCCGCTGCGAGAGGATCGTCAATGTCACCGCGGTGGCCGAGGCGGTGCGACGACGAAACCTTGCAGAAAACGTTGCGCTTGAAGATATCGAATGCCTGGTGCTGCAAGCGGCCCAGTTCTGCGGGGCGGCCATGGAATTCGATAGCCTCACAGTTCTTGAATCACATAGCGTCCATCGGCACCCAGTGAATTACGATGCTCTGCCTGGCAGCGGCGGCTTCGATGTTCTGGAGGACAGGACTGTTTCGCTCTATCATCGGCAGCCGGACCGAACGCAATAGGTCCGCCCGAGCATCAGCACAGTCGGTCGGAGGGGGAAGGGCTCAGCTTCACGGGCGTTTTTCAAACGGCCGCGTCATCCGCCACTGACGTCTGGACGAAGGGCAGCGGCGCCTCGAGCATCCAAGTAACGCCTTGCTCATGGAATTCCAGCCGTCCGCTGCCGCTGAGTGCCTGCGGCGCCACCCGCTCGAGGACGACGGATCCGAAACCGCGCCTTCTGACCGCGTCCAGGATCGGCCCGTCCAATTCGCGCCAGGCCAGTCGAAAGGTACCGGCACCGTCGCCGGCAGGGATCACATTCCAATCGATTTCGACGCGCCCGTTGCTGCAGGACAGCGCTCCATGTTTTGCCGAATTGGTGGCGAGTTCGTGAAAGGCTATGCCGAGATACTGCACGGCGTTCGGCTGCAGCATCACCTTTGGCCCCGCCATCGACACGCGCGACTGCACTGCGAAGGCCTTGAGCTGTGCCTGGATGAGCTCGTCGACCGCCGCGCCTCGCCACTCGGCATTGACCAGGAGATCATGGGATTCCGAAAGCGCCGTGATACGCTCCCGAACCTGCCCGAGGAAAGCCTCGGGCGTGCTCGTCAGTTTGCTGGTCTCGCGGATCATCGAGATGATCACCGAGAACTGGTTCTTCACTCGATGGTTGACCTCGCGCATGAGCAGACGGATGCGCCGTTCGTTCTCCTTATGGGGACTGATGTCGCGCGCGATCTTGGAGGCGCCGACCACCCGCCCTATGGCGTCGCGGATCGGCGAAACGGTGAGCGATACCGAAACGAGCGTTCCGTCCTTGCGCAGGCGCATCGTCTCATAGGAGGGGATGCGTTCTCCGGCGCGAATGCGGCGGATGATCGAGACTTCCTCGTCGAGGCGGTCGGGTGGAATGAGCATCGTCACCGGTCGGCCGATCGCCTCGGCAGGCGCGTAGCCGAACAAGCGTTCTGCCGCTTCGTTCCAACTAGTGATGATGCCGCTCATGTCCTTCGAGACGATGGCGTCCATCGACGACTCGACGATGGCGGCAAGACGCATGCGGGCTTCATCGCCCAGCGTCTCCGTGCGCAGATCGAGCAGCGTATTGATGGCACCCACGACGTTGCCGGCTTCGTCGCGAAGCAGGCGTGGGTGAGCCCTGAACGGAACGAGTTCGCCGTCCGGCCGCTCCGCAATCGCCTGGTCCCATGAGACGTCCCGTCTTTCGCGCAGCGCCACGGCCATCGGACACTCGCCATGCGCCATATCCCGACCGTCCAGATAACGAAGCTTCCACGAGCCGCACCATAGGTCCCGTCCGATAACCGGACGATGGCCCCAGAGCTCAGCGGCGGCTTCGTTGAAAAAGGTGATACGTCCCTGTTCGTCGACGGTGTAGACGGCGACGGGCAGTGCCTGCATCAGATCGGCAGAAGGCAGGCCCGGAACTCCGAGGCCGACATCGGCTTGTTCGACGAAGTTCACTTATGTGCCATTCCAGTGGATTTCAGCAGCGGCTACAATGCACTTGGGTAATTTCGGTTCCCTTTTGCGACTATCACGTCTCCCGTTTTGGCGCCAGCCGTAGGCATATTCGCCAGCCGTATTCCTAGGCCACAAGGAACACGCGGGCAAATTGTCGGTCTGATCGTGCGTGCCCTAAATGCGTCCGAGAAGGACCAGAATAATGACGATGAGCAGCACGAGACCGAGCCCGCCGCCGCCATAATAACCAGTGCCATAGAACGGCCCACCACCCAGACCGCTGAATCCGCCAAGCAAGGCAAGGATCAAGATGATGATGAGTATGGTTCCGAGACTCATAATGGTCCTCCTTGCGCTGCCGCGCCATTTAAAGGGCACGTCCATGCGCATGTTGATGATGGTATGAACTCCCAGAAGGGCTTCCTGTTCCACCGGAAGTAGTATCGTTACGGTTCGTTCAGCCGGAGAACGGTAGGTTCACGAGAAGTTTCGACGGTCGGTCAAGAAGCAACAGTTGCGGAATTTGGACCTGCAAGGGAACTCATGCCGACGTAATCCGTTCACGAGTGACTGTGCGCAATAACCGGGAGGACGGTAAAGTGAGCGCAACAGGCCTCGACGTCTTCGACAAGACGCTTGATACAACCAACATCTGGCTCAATGACCTGATGGACGAGCTAGGCCCGGATAGGCAGCTCTCCTGGAATGTCTTGTCGACAGTCCTTCAGATGTTGCGGGACCGGCTGCCATTGGGGCTAGCGGCGCATCTAGGCGCCGAGCTGCCGGTTTTGGTGCGTGGCGCCTATTATGATCGGTTCGAGCCGGCAAGGCAGCCGAGCGACTGGGACTGGGACGAGTTTGTCATCGAAGTCACCGATCGCCTGTCCGATGCACGGCTTCTCGATGCCAGCGAAGCGGTGCGTTCCGTCTTTGCCACGCTGTCGCGGCATATATCGCGTGGTCAGGTCGCGAAGGTCCAAGCCACTTTACCGGAAAAACTGCGCACCATGTGGCGCTCGGCCGAACAACAGGTCATTCCACCGGATCAAAGCGCTGCCCAGCCCACCGCGCCGCCCTTGGTATAACGGGTTGAGACGGTGCGGCCGACCGCGCGCCGTGTTGCAGCAGACGGCCCGATGTTTGCGCCTCGCATTTCAGCAAAAATGCCAGACGCACGCCTCAATTAAGATGTGAAGAAAAGAACCATTCACTTCCCTTTGTGGGCAGGTCGAGTGCCGCCACCTTTCTTTTCGGGATCATGAGTATGATGGCTGTCGCGTTCGCCTCCGCCACCCGAGATCTTGCTTTGGCTGCGCTGATCGGAATCGGCTGGCGGCTTTTCTATCACCAACGGCTCCTTGGCGTTTTCGTGCGATGCGCCAGGACCGCCATGGCGGATGCTGGCAGGGGTCTTTTTCGACGTGGACATGTATCACCTAACGGTCCTGCTGGTGGCCTTGGTGGGTCGTGTTGACCTTCACATTGCCTTGCTGGCCCTGTTTGTCGGGATTCGGTGCGGAATGGCCGTGCGGCGTCTGGTCGACAGGAACCGACTTCTTATCGCCGGGACCCTTCGGACTCTGGTTTTCTGCCGGAACGGGTGGTGGCTTTGTGCTCATGACACTCCTCCTTCCAGTAGCCAAACAAGCAGGCCCCGAGAAGGTTCCTGATACGAACCCATGCCGGGAGGCAAATTCCTCACATTGCCAAATACGGCCTTGTCGGCGCGCTGCAGCGCAATAATCTTCTGTGAGGGCGTGGGCGCTTCGACCTATCGAAAGGAGCCGACCATGAAACACCAAACACTCGACCAACTGCAGACAATTGCAAAAGTTGAGCCCTCGGCGACATACCCGACCATGACTCGGACGCAGCGGATCGAGCGTTGGGCAGAACTTCTCGAACAAAATCCACGGCGCTGCCTCGGAGCGCTTTCAGGCACCGAATATCTCAGCCCTGAAGCCCGTGCCGTAGCGCGTGGCGCGGGCTCGCCGATCACCGTTGCCTACGAGGATCCGGTGCTGCGCGCCATAGGTCTGAAAGATGATACCTATGGTGAGGCAAAGCGCTTCTTCGAATTAAGTGACCGGCAGTTGCACAACATCGTCTGTCACTGCCACGTTGGCGCTACGATGCAAGCGCGCTGGGCTGCCGCCAGGGTTCGCCGGACAACTACCGGGAACAGAATTCTGGCTTGGCTGAGGGCAAGATTTGTGCATTGAGCTTCGCAGAACGGTGACGAGACAAGGTCTTGATCGTACTCGTGCGTGCTTGCCCGTTAAATGCCGGTGACCTCGCCGGCAACGCAGTCGATAGGGGCCGACGCCCTGCTTCCAGAGCGGTCGGGTGAATACCTCCTGCTCGCCCGGTCGCGCTTCTTGTCGGCGAGCATATAACGATCATAAAGAGAGGCGGAGCGGACCATGTAGAGGGCGACCGGAAGAAGCCCGTTTCAGGTAACGGGGCCGCGCCCATACCTTAGCGTCACATGTTGTCGTTCTCGGAGAAACAGGAGGAACAATAGCCGGTTGTGGTGGTTGGGACCGCTGGAGTGAAGCCGCGGTGCGTGCGCCCGAAGCCTCCATTTCGACCGACCCAGCATGGAGAAAAGTGATGGCGTTCACTTTGACAAGTCCCGCCTTTCGGAGCGGCCAGCCCATTCCGGACCGTCATGCCCGGCGCGGCGATAATCTCTCCCCGTTTCTGGAATGGAGCGATCCGCCGCCGGGCACGCGCAGCTACGTGCTCGTCATGGAAGATGCGGATGCACCGTCACAGGCGTCCCGGCATTGGGCGGTCTATGACATCGGCGGTGAGCGGCGTCATTTAGCCGAGGGACGGAGCTCCAAAGCGCGAACCGAGGATTTGCCTCACGGCTTCAACGATTTCGGCAATCTTCACTATGACGGACCCGACCAGCACCCCGGCGACAAACCTCACACCTATCGCTTCAGGCTTGCGGCCCTTGGCGTTGCCAACCTTCCTATCGGCCCTGAACCCGATGCCCTGATAGTCTGGCAGGCTGCCCGCGAAAACATGCTGGGTGAGGCCGAATTAATATGCACTTACGAATAATCAGTGCCAAACAGATCCATTCTTCTGCTCGTAGTCACTGAATAGTCCGCATTCGTTTACGAGCTCGGCGGCGGTTTCGAACATTCCGGGAAATTCGAGCGTTCCGGCCTCAGGCGACCACCTGAAGCACGATCTTTCCGCGCGTATGCTCGCTCTCCAGCCGCTCTTCAGCCTTGGCGACCTCCTCCAGAGGATAAGTTGCCTGCACGAACGGCGTTATCTTGCCGTCATCGATGAGGCCGCTGATCCTCGCAAGCTGCGCCGCATTCGGCTCAGCCATGTAGGAGACCGCACGCGCCTGATGCAGGCGTGCCTGTTCCGCCGAGGGCTCCGAAAGGGTGGAAACAATTGTTCCGCCGGGCTTCAGCACGTTCCAGGAGCGGTCCTGTGTGTCGCCCGCCACCAGATCAAAAACCATGTCGATGTCTCCGACCTCGTCCTCGAAGCGCTGGTTCTTGTAATCGACTGCCTGGTCGGCCCCAAGCTCACGGACGAAATCGAAATCCTCGGCAGCAACAGTCGTCGCGACAAATGCGCCCGCAGCCTTGGCAAACTGGATCGCCAGATGACCGACGCCGCCGGCGCCGCCATGGATGAGAACCCGCTGCCCGGACTTGAGGTCACCATGGTCGAAAAGGCCTTGCCACGCGGTGATGCCGGCAAGCGGCACGGCGGCGGCTTGCACGTGGCTAAGACGTTCCGGTTTTGCGGCAGCCTCCGTCGCCTTGACCACGACGTATTCGGCATTGCCGCCCCGGCCGTGGCCAAGCATGGCAAACATCGGATCACCCTTCTTCAACGTATGAGCCCGCGTGCCGCACAATTCCACCACGCCCGACACATCGCGGCCGAGCGTAACGGGCAGATCCCCGCCCACCGAACCCTCACGGGTCTTGTAGTCGACTGGATTGACGCTTGCTGCGCAGATCTTAAGCGTGACCTCGTCGTCACGGGGTTGAGGCACGGGAACCTCGTCCAGCGAAAGGACCTCTGGCCCGCCAAAAGTATGAATTCGAACTGCTTTCATGGTCGCCATGGGTATCCTCCTGGTTTCGAGGTCCAGTGCAGGAGATTCTTTCAATCCAATCCACTTCGCTGGCTGGAGGTTCCAATGAATCGACGGGCGGCCATTCGACGATTGTTCTCTCGGGACCTATGAGAAATCTTGCGCCGGGATATCCTGTGACGCCCGCAAAATCTCATCAAGGAACCTTTCTCGGGGGACATGGTTGGAGGGTGTGGCCGAAAGAATCCGGCCCGCCGTGCCAGGGAGGTTCGCGATGAGGCTTCGCGAGTTGATGAACCAGGTGAAGGATCTGCCACCGGAAACACTGGTCTGTGCCGCCGAGACCGACGAGGCCTTCGCAGTCAACATTGCGGGCGTCGAAACGGTAGAAAGTGCCCGAGTAGAAAGCCACAAACCAGACGGCACCGAAGCTGTCGAACTCGCCAACGGCAACGAGAAGGTTGTCGTAATCCGCTGGTGAGCCGCTGCCCCTGCTGGAGCCGTCGCATGTTTATCACTGAACGCTGGAGGAGCCGCAGACCATGTTTCCGGTTTTGAATAAAAGACTGTGCGCCGGCCTGATCGCCGGAACTCTGATGCTCTCGGCCGGCGGGTTTGCTCCGCTCGCAGCCCAGGAAATCCCAAACGACTTCACGGCGATCGTGCGCGAGAAAATTCCGGCCGTGGTCGCAATAACGACCCGACAGATCATCCAGGACCAGGCGACGCTGGACGACTTTCTTAGTCCTTTCGGTGGCCGCGGCCTGGGACAGGCTCAACCACGGGTGCGAGAGGCTCTTGGCTCCGGCTTTGTCATCAGCCCCGATGGGTACATCGTCACCAACAACCATGTCGTTGCCGATGCAAGCGAAATCCATGTCGTATTCTCCGACAAGGAGACCTTGCCTGCGCGGCTCGTCGGCCGGGATCCGGCAACCGACCTCGCGGTGCTGAAGATCGACCCACGGCCCAATATGACAACGACCGCCTGGGGTGACTCCGATGCAGTACAACCCGGCGCATGGACGATCGCCATCGGCAGTCCGTTCGGGCTCGGTGGAACCGTCACCGTCGGCGTGCTTTCGGCCCGTTCGCGAGACATCAATGCCGGTCCTTACGACGACTTTCTCCAGACCGACGCCTCAATCAATCGCGGCAATTCCGGCGGCCCCCTGTTCAATGCGCGCGGCGAAGTGATCGGGGTCAACACGGCCATCGTATCTCCCACAGGGGGCAGCATAGGGATTGGCTTTGCGGTACCATCCCGCACCGCCCGCAACATCGTCGACCAGTTGATCCGCACGGGCCGGATCGAGCGTGGTTTCATCGGAGTACGTCTCCAGGAGATCACGCCGTCCGTTGCCGAGGCGCTTGGAATACCCGACAGCAAGGGAGCGCTGGTCGCTTCGGTCGAACCCGGCAGTCCGGCAGAGCAGGCAGGTATCTCGGCAGGAGACGTGATTACACGCTTTAACGGCAAGGACATTCAGAGCGTCCACGATCTGACGCTCGCGGCTGCGAGCCAAAAGCCGGGAACAAAAACGACGCTGACAAGGAATCGCGGAGGCAGCCAACAGGAAATAGCTCTGACCATCGGGCAGCGCAACGATGAGGAGCAACAGACCAGCGCCGTTCCAAAGTCGGAAACGGCCGACACGCGTCTTGGATTGTCGCTCAGCCCAATCCCGGATGAGGCGCGCCAGCAGCTCGGACTCCAGCCGGACATTACAGGCGTATTCGTGCAAGAAGTGGCCCCCAACGGCCTCGCCGCTGAAAACGGTATTCAGCCCGGCGATGTGATCGTCTCGGCCAACAACCGGAATGTGACGCAGCCGTCGGACATCCAAGAGGAGTGGGCGAAATCGCGCCAGCAGAACAAGCCCATATTGTTCAGCATCAACAGGCAAGGACAATCGCTTTTCGTTGCCGTGGCCAAATCTTGATGAGTCAAATCTTGACGGCAGCACGTTGAGCGCAGGCTTGGCGGATAGATAACTGCTTCGCGAAAGAGGGCGATTAGGCCTGGGGACGGGAACAACAGCCGACCAAGGCCGTTTCGCCCCATGAGCCATTCAAACAGCTGACAGAAAAAGGAGGCTTCGATGAACGCCACCGGACTCGACGTATTCGACAAGACGCTGCAGACGACGAACATCTGGCTCGACGAGATCATGACCGCGATGGGGCCGGACCGGCAAGTTGCATGGCACGTCCTCGGAGCAGTGCTCCATGCCCTGCGGGACCGTATGCAGCCGGATCTTGCTGCCCACCTAGGCTCGCAGCTGCCGATCCTGGTACGCGGCGTCTACTACGACCAGTATCAGCCTTCCAAGACACCCGAGAAGTTGCGGTCGCTCGACGAGTTTTTGGCCAAGATCAAGGCGGAACTGGAATTCACCCGACCGGTCGATTCCAAGGATGCATTCAGGGTCGTATCCAAGGTGCTTGCCCACCATGTGGAAGAAGGACAGATGCTCAAGGTTTGGGAATCCCTGCCAGGAGAAATCAGGCGCGTCGCGGAAGCTCAGCAAGCGGCGTGAATGGCGCCCGGACTTCGCCAGTCCCGACCGCAACGCTTCTTTGGGAAAATCGAAAAATGCCACTCACCCTTATCAGCCCCGCGTTCCCGCCGGGCGGGGAAATCCCTGAGAGATTTACCCGTGACGGCCAGAACGTCTCGCCGCCGCTGAAGTGGTCAGGTGTCCCGGATGGTACGAAAAGCCTTGTTCTTGTCGTGCAGGATCCTGACGCGCCGAGCGGAACCTTCGGGCACTGGGCGGTTTTCAATATCCCGCCCGATGCCAGCGAACTCGCCGAGGCGCAAGATGGCAAGCCGGGCCCGTCGGCACTGAGGCAAGGCACCAACGATTTCGGCAATGCCTATTACGATGGTCCGCAGCCGCCGGTGGGGCACGGCATCCATCACTATCATTTCCGGCTTGCCGCGCTCGACGTGCCCAGTCTCAGTGTGCCGGGGCAGGCAGGCGTGCAGCTTGTCTGGAACGAAGCTCGCAAGCATGCGCTGGAGCAGACTGAGCTGGTCGGAACCTACGCGCGGTAACGCCGGGCCGTTTCGGCGCCGCCTTTTTTACAGCGCGGCCGGGGCAAGCGGTTTTCGAGCCGGGCCGTGGATTACTGAACCGTCGGTGGCGAAAATCGACCCATGGCAAGGACAATCCCATGTGTTGTCCGCGTTGTTCCAGGTCACTGTGCAACCCTTGTGGGTGCATGTCGCCGAAACGGGGTGGAGTACACCTTCAGTGTCTCTCCACGCCGCGATCTTTTCGTTGTCCCTGACGATCACACCACCCATGCCGGGCGCTATGTCGTCGGGGCTTGAGACAATAGATTGGCTGCGGCCATTCTTGTGAAAGTCCTCGGGATAAGACCGCGCCGGATCATAGAGCTCTTGCCATGGGCTCGGCCGAGCGCAGATCAAATCCGCAATCATCGCGCCAGCGGCGGTTCCGTTGGTGATGCCCCAGGCGTTGAATCCCGTGGCAATGTGAAAACCGGGGGCCTTGTCCGGATCGGGCTCGCCAGCATACGGAACTCTATCGGCCGTATCATAGTCCTCATTACACCAGCGCCACGCAGCCTCCCCAACTGGAAGGTGCATTCTTGCCCATTGTTCCAAGTCGACAAACCGTTTCGCCACGTCGCCATCCTGGCCCGTGTCGAACTTGGGGCCGAGCGTGACCAGCAGCGGGCCTTCGGCATCGCGGCCCGTGCGGATGGAATGGGTCGGATCGTCGATGCCGATGAACATGCCGTCGACAGCAAGAGGGTCATCGATCCGAAACGCCATGGCAGTGTGGCAGCGCGGCTGGGTCCGGTTCGCCATACCGATGGGACTCTTCACTGTCATGTTGGTGGCGACGACCACATACTCGGCGTGAACGGTGCCGCTGTCGGTGACGACGCGCCAGCGGCTTGCCTCGCCAATAGAGATCGCACGACTGTTTTCGAAAATCCGTCCGCCACGAGCCGTAACCGCCTGAGCCAGGCCAACCAGGTACATCGCCGGATTGAACTGCGCCTGGTCGGCAAAACGCAAAGCGGCGGCCGTTTCGAAAGGCAGCGGCGCACGCTCGAGACTATCGGCGCTCAGCCCGACTTGGCGCGCGGCCTCTGCTTCGGCGACGATTTCCGCGCGCCGCCTGGCATCGCAGGTGTAGGCATAGGCGTCCTTGGTCTCGAGATCGCAGGGGACGGCATAGTTGCGAACCCATTCCCGGATTTGGACGGCGCCGGCGGAATTCGCATCGGCGTAAGCTTGCGCCACGTCCCGGCCGAACGTATCGATGAGATGACGATAGATCAGCGCGTGCTGCGTCGTGATCTTGGCCGTCGAGCGACCGGTCACCTGGCCGCCTGTTCGCAGGCCTTCGATGACGATCACCGACCGACCTGCCTCGCAAAGGCGAAGCGCCGTCGTCAGCCCGACAATCCCAGCGCCCACGACAACGGTTTCCGCATGGATCGAGCCCTCGATCGGAGGATAATTCGTAGCGGTGGCGGCAGCCACCCAACAGCTTCCCGGTTTTCCCGAAAGATGGGCCATTTCACCCGCGTCCCTTGCGTTTTCGATGCACTTGTCATCGACAACCCCACCGGCACGAGAACGTTCCCGGAAACTACCGTCTTCAATCGTTGTTGGGCCCTCCGGAGGAAACAAACGCACCGGGAAGACGCGAGGTGCAGGCCATCACCCAGGTGATCGCCTCGCGATCGTATTCGTCACCGGAGCGCCAATCCTCGAAGAAAGCGTTCAGCCTCTCGACACGCTCGGGCCGGACGCCGGCCGCCTGCAAGCCCAGCGACACACCGTAGTTGGTGAAGGCGAATTTCGTATCGCGGAGCCACGGCGCGCGGCTGAAATAGCCCGGCGGATCGACCCACATCGTTTCCAACGTTGCCAGCGAACGTGTCGTCTGCGCCTCCGCCCATGGCTCGGCAGGAAAGAAGTGGGCGAGCCACAGCATCATGCCGAGGCCGAGATCCTGTTCAATGTCGAGGGTGCGCCAATCGCGCTCCATCAGGTCACGCATCTGCGCGATCTCGGGCGCCAGTGCGTCTTCATCGAGCATCCGGTAGGACACGTAGCCATCGTAGGCGTCCATGCTGCCGAGGCCGTAACCGGGATAGGGACTGCGCAAATCCTCCTGCATCTTCCAGACCACCCCGCGGCCGGGGATCACGAAAGCTGGATGAATGTCCCGCGCCAGCGCGATGCCGCGCGCGCGGTATCGCGGCTTCAGATCGCCGAGACGCGCCAGGGCGAACAGCCACATCGCCAGGTAATGGAAATACTGTCCGTCGCGGTCGACCGCTTCGCCGATCCTCAGTCCGCGCCGACGGCCGAGTACACGCTCGACCTCCGCCACCAGCCGCTCAGCCTCATCCAGCCAACGCTCCTCGCCGAGCTCCTTGTAAAGCGAGACATAAAGCACCACCCCAAAAGCGTCGGTCCAGAGATAGCGCGGGCCATTCGGCCAGATGCCTTCGGCGCGCATCCAGTCGAGTTTTCGCACGACATAGTCAACGTCACGCAGCATAGCGGCGATCTAAAGCCCGAATAGAGAAGTATCGGGTGCTCCGGCGTTGGCGTGTTCCGGTCCGAGCGGCGTCCCGACGGGCTATATGCGCGTCGACCATGCGGTTGCGAGCATGCGGCATTTCGAGCATGCTTTGCCTCCGGTCTGCGTCAGATATCGCGAAACGATCTGGTCGGCGGCGGGTTCCTTGGCCGTCGCGATAAGAACAGAAGATGGACGGCATTTCGAGTTCGCTCTGCTCTTCTCATGAAAGCCCGTTCGCTAGACCGGTCGCCTGACTGCGGCCATTGTCGTTGTGCGCCGACTGCCAAAGGGTTCGAGCTACCAGAACGTACCCGCATTCAGCATTCTGGCGATAAACTAATTCGCACCTTGTTCTTCCTCGTAAAATTCACGAAGCATGGATGATCGACTGGCGGATCGATTCGGAGCTTGTCTATGCGCGGACTGCAAGCAGCCCTGGCTGCGGTGATCTTGAGCACCTCAGTCAGTTCTGGACCCGCCGACGACAATTCTCCCTTTATCTATTTTGCGACGCAGGACCCTTTCACGGACGGTGTGCCGACCAAGAATGATATCTACGTCTTTGGTGGCGTCTTTGCGCGCGGGTCCTTCGGGGATGTGATCGACGTCTTTGGTGCCGACTACACCGACAACTATATAGTCGGGGCCGCATATGGTCGCGATCTCGTCGATATAGGCGCTGGTTTCGTTCTCGGTGGCGTCACCGGCGCGGCCATAAGATTTGGCGAGGACGATGATACGTCTGGCGAACTTTGGGCCGGAGCGCGACTTCGCCATCAGGGCCTCGTCATTGGTGATTTGGCGATTGCGCCCGCAGCGACAGCTGGATTCAGTGCTGTTACAGGCCCTACCGAGATCGAGCGCGACCACGAAATCCGTGACGGCGGCGATGCATCGTTCCTCGGCTTCATTGGTGCGGAGCTTTCTTTCAGAGCTAGGCAAGCTCCCAATGTCGAACTTGTCTACCAACTCCACCATAGATCCGGTGCCGATGGCACATTTGGAGATATGAAAGAGGGTTCTAATGCAAACACTCTTGGGATCCGGTATCGTTTCTGACGCCTAGTGCTGCAGACCTGCAGCGCCGGTCACAATCATGCGATATTCTTCAGACTGTCCAGGCGTTCTTCAGCGCGGACCTTGCCGGACACAGCTGGGCGCAATCAATCAACTCGACGGCGGCGGCGTTCATTTCGAGAACCCGAACGGCCATTTTCTCGAGATCATTACCCGTCAATATGGCAGCAGCGGATGAAACCCGTAACCAGGCGGGGACGTTCTCAACGCCGATGACCTGGTGCAGCTGATGCACTGAATTCCGGAACAAGGGTCCGATTTTGCCGTTATGCCTGATATCGGAAGCGATCCATATGTCCGAGTTGCCGAATGAAGAGATCGAGGGGCGGCTGAATGCCCAGCGAGAGACTTTGTCGCTGATCGTCGCGCTGCTTGCTGGCCCCGACGCGCCTTCCGAGCGAATATGGGCCGAACTGGAAGCCCGTTTTCAATTCCAGAATAATCAGGAAGACCCCGGCGCACTGCCAAGCAGTGCGTTCGCCATTGAGAGCGCGATGATGCGGGAATTCAAGCTGGTCGTCGACGAAGCGCGGGCACGCAAGGCGGAATGGAACGACACGGACAAGCCAACCATAAGAGGGACTAGCTGAATCGCGAGCCCGGTGCGAGTGCGATGCTGCGCCAGGTCCGCTTCGCCGCGGAGTGACCAGTTCCAGCAATTTTCCATCCGGCCTCGAAACATTTCAGGCATGCCGGTGTTTAACTCACTAAGTGGCCGGCGCGAGACGGTCCCTTCTCGGTGAGGCAATGATGAGCGCAGCTGGATTCCGCATCTTCGACAAGACATTACAGATCGCCAACATTTGGCTGAATGGAACGGCCAACCGTGATCGGGACCGGCAGGCTACCCGGTTGAAGTCCAGACGGCGTGGCGAGCAGGCCTGAGCTGTGGCGGGTAACGGCGCGCCCCGTCCGACGGTTCTTATCACCGGCAGCAGCGGCTTCCTCGGGCAGGCCATTGCGCAAGGCTTGATTGCCCGCTACCGCGTGATCGGTCTCGATGTTGCAAAACCGAAGCATCTCCCCGCCGGCATGGAGACGATCGAGATCGATCTTACCTCGGATGACAGCGTGAGTAGGGCTGTGGAGGCGGTGCGGGAGCGCAGCGGCGGTCGCATCGCCTCGGTCATCCATCTTGCTGCCTATTATGACACCACCGGCAAGGACAATCCGAAATATGATGCCGTCACCGTGCAGGGCACGCGCCGGCTCCTGAAGGCGCTGACGGCGATCAAGACCGAGCAGTTCGTGTTTTCCAGCACACTTCTCGTCCACGCGCCAAGCCCGGGGAAGGGCACGAAAATCAATGAAGACTCGCCGCTCGACCCGGCTTGGGCCTACCCGAAATCGAAAGCCGAAACCGAGGCGCTGATCTCGAGAGAGCATGGGGAAATCAAAACGGTGATCCTGCGGTTCGCCGGCGTCTATGATGAAGACTGCCGGGCGGCGTTCGTTGCCCAGCAGATCGCTCGCATCTTCGAGCGTTTGCCGACCGCCTATTTGTTCGCCGGCGATATCACCGCCGGCCAGCCCTATCTGCATAAGGACGATCTCGTTGATGCGGTGCTACGCACCGTCGACCGGCGCGCCGAACTTCCACCCGAGACGGTGCTTCTGATCGGCGAGGCGGACACACCGTCATACGAGGAGATGCAGAAGCGCATCGGCCGGCTCATCCACGGCGAGGACTGGCGCACCTTGGCGCTGCCGAAGCAATTGACGAAGCTGGGCGCCTGGGTGCAGACCGAGGTGCTCGACCAGGACACCGACATCAAGCCGTGGATGATCGAGAACTCGGACGATCACTACGAGATCGACATCTCGCGGGCCGAGGATCTGCTGGGCTGGTCGCCACGACATAGGCTGCTGGACACGTTGCCGGAGATGATCCGCCGGCTGAAACAGGACCCCACGGATTGGTACGCGGCCAACAAGCTCAATCCGCCCGTTGTCGCGGCTTCGGATCCCGAGATCGAGCAGGCCGAAAGGCGCCTCAAGGGGCCGCTCGAACGAAGCAAGGAAGACGTCGAAGCGGCGATAAAACGGCATCGGTCCAGAACGCTCTGGGCGCCGATGACCAACGCTGCGCTCGGACTGTGGCTGGTCACGTCGCCGATGACTGTCGGCCTGTTTGATCCCGTCGCAGCCGCAATACCTCCGGCTTTGGGACATTCAATTGCGGAGCCCGAATTCCGCAATGCCGGTCTCGGTGTCAGCGAAATCGTTTCCGGCTTGCTCGTGACGGTCTTTGCGTTGCTAGGGATGCTCAGACGCTGGCGCTGGGTGCAGTGGATCACGGCATCGCTCGGTCTGTGGGTGATGCTTGCGCCGTTGCTGTTCTGGACGACCAGCGCCGCCGCCTATGCCATGGACACGCTCGCGGGCATGCTGATCGTCGCCTTTGCAGTGATGATTCCGCCGACCCCCGGCATCAGCCGCCGCGCGCTGGCGGCCGACGACGACCGCCCGCTGGGCTGGACCTATTCGCCATCCAGCTTCACGCAGCGGATCCCCATCGTGGCGCTGGCCTTCGTCGGCCTATTCGTTTCGCGCTATCTCGCCGCCTACCAGATGGGCCACATAGATGGGCTATGGGATCCGTTCTTCGGCCCCGGCGGCGCACCAGTGCGCAACGGCAGCGAGGCGGTGGTGACGTCATGGGTCTCGAAAGGTTTCCCGATCGCCGATGCCGGGCTCGGCGCCTTTGCCTATAGCCTCGATATACTCGCCGGCGCGATCGGCGACCGCCGACGCTGGCGCACCATGCCGTGGATGGTGATCCTCTTCGGCTTGCTGATTGTTCCGCTCGGCGTGGTCAGCGTCTCCTTCATCATCATTCAGCCACCGCTGATTGGCGCGCTGTGCACGCTATGTATCCTTCAGGCCGTCGTCACGGTGGTGCTAATTCCCTACTCCGTCGATGAAGTGCTGGCGACCGTCCAGTATCTCTGGGGTGCTACGAGAGCGGGCGAGCCGTTCTGGCGTACCTTCTGGATGGGCGGACCGGCGCTGTCGGAGAACCAGACACCTGCCACCGACCTCGACCGTCCAGCTTCCGAGCTGCTGAAGGAATTTGTCACCGGCGGCGTGAACTTCCCGTGGACGTTGATAGCGAGTACGCTGCTCGGCGCGTTGCTGATGACGACGCCGTTGATCTTTAGCACCGAGCCGCCGCTCTACTTCAGCGATCACGTCGTCGGCTGTCTCATCGTCATGGTCGCAGTGACCGCCATGGCCGAAATTGTCCGGCCGGTGCGCTTTCTCAACGTGGTGCTTGGTGCATGGATCGCGGTGTCACCCTTCGTATTTGCCGGTGGTGGAATCGCGGCGGTGGTGGCGGACGTTGCGATCGGTCTGGTACTGATCGCGCTCAGCCTGCCGCGCGGCACGCGCAGCGATCAACACTATGGCGGTTGGGATCGGGCCATTGTCTGAGCAACTCGACACCTGGCGATCTTGCCGATGCGGTCACGGGTTCAGTGACCAGGTCCGTCACTACGATGCTTTGACCCTGAGCTTGCGGGCCTTATCTTCGAAGTCATCTTTGATGTCCTCGATTGTCGGCAGATGCAGGCGCCGCAGCTGAGAGTGCACCTTCTTGGCGGCGTCGGAACTCAGGTCGCGTTTGAAATTAACGACGACCTGCTGAGCGGAGTCATAATTACGGTAGCGCTCGATCTCGGTCTTGGTCGCCTGCTGCACGTGCTCCAGGGTCTTGCGGTCGGCATCGGATTTTCCATCCGGTTTCGCTCGCATAACCGGACTGAAGGCCTTGCTGATGACGAATTCGGCCAGTTCCTGCTGGGCGTTAGCCATGATCATTTCTCTCTCGAAATTGGCTGTCCGACCTTAACCCACGCGGAAATTGAAGGTTCCCTCGGCGGCGTTTTGTCTCGGCCGGGCGCTACATTAATCGCAGGCTTGGAAGTGCTTGGTTCAGCCGATCTGGTGGCGGTTAGTCCGCAGCAGGTTAGATGGAACCAAGCTGCAAATCTGCCGTTGGCCTCATCAACGAAACACGCGCCAAAGGCGAGACGCACTTCGCAATGTGTCGCGCCAGCCAAAATCGGGGAGCCGGAGTATGACCAATATGCCAGACGAAACAATTGACGGTGATCGGATATGCTCAAGCACAGACAATACCGAGCATGCCGATGAGCACAGTCCCAAGGGTCATCAGGGCAGAAAGGACAAACGACAAGACGAAGCTGCCGAGCCGGGCAACAACCGCCCGCAAGAGGATCCGGCAGAAGGTTCGCGCGATACGGTGGAGCACGAGCTGGACAGGCAGAAACAGTCGGGTTCGGACCTACCTCACCGCGCGGCGAAGCGCGCGCGGGACGATCTGCAGCAGGAGATCGAGCAAGAGATCGAGCTGCCTCAACGAGGCTCGGCCTGACAGCGCCGATTTAGATTTGTTCGCCGAGCAGGATCCTCGCATCCTTGGCCGCGACGATGAACGCCTGGCGCGCGACCCTTGGCGGCTTTTCGCCGCGAATAACAGCAAGGCAGGCTTCGATTGCAGCGAGTCGCGTCTTGGAGGCTGGCGCCGGCCAGTCCCTCAGCAGCACTTCAGCCGCGTCGGAGACCGACAAAACAACCCGGTCGCGATCGATCCGGCCAGGTTGAACGACAATCGGCTTTCTGAAACGTCTCGTAGGCACGACACTCTCCAAAGCGGCGGTATGTTAGCTGCGTCCGATTTTCTTCGCCACCTCAATGTTAATTGCAGTCGGGCTTGCCACTGCCCTGTCGATGCGAGGTTTGCGATCTCACCACACCGCGCTGTTTGGCGTACTACCAGGTGGCGTCACGAAGGTGATCTCTCAGCCACATTGTCGGCTGGATTTGGCGATCAGGTGCCAGCTAGGGAGCAGACCGACGCTGCTTCAAGGAGGTCAGGCACCACTATGAAATCACTGATTGCAGGAGCGGGCTGCTTGGCTCTGCTCGTGACGGCATGTACCTCATCCTTCGAACAACAACACAGTGTCTCGAGCGCGGCGTTGAAATTGGCGAAGCCGCGGGTCGTGATCGAGGCCGACCCTGCGCCGCCGTTCACGTATTGGGCGCCGGAGGGCTCCACGATACGCAACCATCCGCGAAATCCCGCGATTTGGGTCGCGCACATCGCTGGCCAGCCGCAGCGATACTATTACGGAGATCAGTGCCAGGCGTCCCATTATCAGCATCTTCTCGGCCGGCCGCTCACTGAAATGCCGGATGCACCGAAGGAAGCTATCTGGCGCATCCACTGCTCGACATGCGCCCGCACCTCCGATCTCGGTTGGGCCCGGATGAACATCAGCTACGATGAGGACACTCGGACAATTGTCGAGATTGCCTGCGGGTGACCGACGATCTCTAGCTTGCATCGTCGCGCCGCGTTGGGGATAGGCTAAGGCCATGGGCTGCTCGATGATCTATTTCACGGCCGACACGCATTTCAACGATCCCCGCATACTGCGCATCGATCGTCGCCCGTTCGGCTCACTGCCAGAACACGATCGAACGCTGATTTCGCTGTGGAACGAAACCGTCGGGCCGGACGACGAGATCTGGCATCTCGGCGATTTTGCCAAGGGATCGGCCGAATTCGTTTCATCGCTCCTGTCGTCACTTCATGGCCAGAAGCATTTGATTATCGGCAACAACGATGGCGCAGCGACCATCGACGCCGCAGACTGGGCCAGCACACAACACTATAAGGAACTGACGATAGACGGCAGGCTGCTGATCCTTTGCCACTATCCGTTTCGCACCTGGAATCAGATCGGCAAGAAATCGATCGATCTGCATGGCCATTCTCACGGCAGACTGAGCCCGGTTACACGCCAGTACGACGCAGGCGTCGACAGTTGGGATTTTCGCCCGGTCACCCTTTCCGCCATCCTTGCAAGTCGACGGCGGCGAACGGCCCGCCCGGATATTCAGCGCGAGTGATCGAAAACGCGTGACGGCTGTCGCTCAAATGTTGGCATTCATTCCCGTCGGTTGAGATGCATTTCCGGCGCCTAGATTTGCCGCGAACTCTGCATGCAGTTCATTCTCGCGTCCGAGATAGCGGGGCGAAAAATGCATCGGCACGGCATGTTCGACGCCCGCAAGCCTGGCGATCGTGCCGGCTTCGGCTGCCGTGAGATGACGTTTCGCGGCGGCCAGCCGCCGATCCTCGTGCAGGAAGCCCGCTTCGATAAACAGCTGGTTCGCGCCGTGCGCAAGCGCAACGACACGCGCAAGATTTGCCTCGTTGAATGCGAGGTCGGTAGCATAGACGATCCTCTGTCCGGGACCGGTCATCAGGGCCCCGGCACCGAGGAGTTCGCCGACCGAGATATGCCGATCGGCGGTTGGGGCGAGCGTCGTTTTCGGATCAGTTCCGCGCCGGACCGCACGCTTGGCTTGGTTCAACCAAGGTCCGACAGGCAAACCCAATGCTTCCAGCTGTGGCTTTTGCACATTGACCCGGATCTTTTCCTGAAATGCGAATGCAAGGCATGGAACGCCGTGGTCGAGCATTGCTGCTTCGATACGGAAATCGGGATCATCGAGCAGGATATTGCCCTCGGCTGGATTTGAAGCAGTGTCCTGTCGGGCGAACCCCGCTCGTGCTCGAAAGAGGCGGGAATGACGAAATCCGGCCGGCGTCCAGTCGCAGGCTGCTATCATAAAGTCGTGGGACTGTTCGTCGAGAAGATTCCACGTGTATGCGTTGAGCTTGGCTTGCACCGCTTCGGTCAATCCAGGCGGGCCGAAGAAATGCACTGTTCTATTCCTGTATAGAAATAGCCGCAGGAGCCGATCGAAGCCGGCGAAGTGATCCATGTGCATGTGTGATACGAATACGTGGCTGACGCGCAGGATTTCGCGCGGCGAAAGTGGCGACAGATCGCCAATGTCGAAGAGCACGGCCCGGTTGCCGAAGCGGAAATCCAGAAGAAGCCCAGCGTCCGAGAAGCGGTCGTTGACCAGGCGCGGCTGAACCAGCAACGTCACCGGATTCACTCGATACTGTTTTCGAATTTTGCCATTAGGCGCTCACTTCAGAGACATGACGTCTATCCTCTAATCGTGCGCCCTCGGTGGCGGTTCCCATGGATAGCGTTCGAGATGAGGCAGAAGACGGCGAGTCGGCCAAGCCACGCTGAACGTTCTGCCACATTCTGCGTTCTCTCCGTTCGAAGTGAGTAGCGGGGCCGCAACCTCGGCACCGCAGCCATACGAGATATCACCGGGGACGGCGAGATGACCGAGCACAGAGACACTCAGCCGAGTGAGGCAAAGGGGACCGTGATCGCGTTCTCTGCGCCGGGCTGCGAACCCCTCTATGCTCACGAGCGAGAAGTCGTGGCTACCGTTGCCCGCACGATCGCGTCGCTCAAGGGATTTGCCTTCCGGCAGGGTATGGGCAACAGCAACGGCGGCGGTGTGTATTTCGTGCCCGACGACAGCTTGCTTGCCGCCGATGCGGCACGGCTGGGTATCAACGGACCGCAAGACCTCTTTGGCGGCGTCGTGCCTTGGCGCTTTGCAATGACCAAGGCCATTACCCATAGATTGGTGGACGGCCTGGCCAAGCGACCGAAAGAATGGTCGAGCAGCTTCGGCAGGAATGTCCGCGCAGCAGTATTGCCTGGCTATACCGTGTTTTCGCGGCACGACGCGCTGCGGGCAGCGGAGCGTCTGCTGAAGCTCGGACCGGCCCGAGTGAAGCCACCGCTCTCCTCGCGAGGCCAGGACCAGCACATCGTTCGAACGGTCTCCGACGTCGAGAGATTGCTTGAGCGATACCACTCCTGCGATTTGGACGAGTGTGGTCTGGTGCTCGAAGCGAACCTCAGTGACATCGCCACGCTGAGCGTTGGCAGAACGGAAATCGATGAAATGGTGGTCGCCTACTACGGCACTCAACGGACGACGATCGATAATACGGGACAATCCGTTTATGGCGGATCCGATCTCATTGTCGTGCGCGGCGGTTGGGAAGCTCTCGACGACCTTCAGCTTCCTCGCGCACTAGCTTTGGCAACGGTGCAGGCGAGGGCCTATGACGCGGCGATGGCTGACTATCCCGGATTTTTCGCTTCGCGGCGCAACTACGATATCGGCCAGGGTGTCGATTCGTCGGGCATTTGGCGGTCCGGTGTGCTCGAAGCCAGCTGGCGCATTGGCGGCAGCAGTACCGCCGAGCTTGCGGCGATAAACGTCATGAAGCAGGACCCGGACATCCAACTCGTCCGTGCGTCCACAGTTAAGGAGTTCGGCAATACCAGCCGGCTGCCGGTGAACGCGGACGTTCACTTTCAGGGAGACGACCCCGATGAGGGCCCGATCACACGCTATACCGTCATCACCCAGGCAATCCGGGAGTCCGCCAATCGCGCCGGCTTATGAGTGTCGAATTTAGACCGCAAAACGCTTGCCGCCAGGGAACATCTGGGGGCGGCTTGAGTTGTTCGGGAGACCCCTGAAGCCAGCTCGAAGGAGGAAAAAGTGATCGAGGTTATTTCTGCTCCTGAAAACGTCGCCGCATTTCGGGTTGCCGGTACCGTGACTGCACAGGACTACGATAAAATCATTCCGGAGATCGAAGAGAAACTGAGCGAACATGAAGAGATCGGCGTCCTCGCCGATCTTACGGATTTGGAGGATATGACGGGCGACGCTTTGCGCCGTGACCTGCACTACGGCCTGAGCAAACTTGGCGAATTCCACCGCTTCCAGCGTGCCGCAGTGGTGTCCGAAAAACAGTGGATCAAGGCAGCTACGGAGATGACTGGCGCGCTTTTCCCGCAGATCGAGGCACCGGTGTTCTCGGAGAACGAAAAGGCCCAGGCTCTCGAGTGGGTTGCAGGTGTCCAATAGCGGCATCCAACTGGTCATCTTCAGACTGTTTTAGGGAGCGGCGGCCATGCCAACCACTTACAACAAACGGCGGGATCCCGATGGCCTGTGGGAGGTCTATGACGGCGAGAGTGAGGAAGCCGTCATAGTTGACGCTATGCCGCTTTCCGGACTGGATGAAATCGAAGCCGACGAAGCGATCAGAAAACTCAAGCGGGGTGAGTTGACATCCGACAACATTCCCCCGACGGCTCAGTCCGGGTGGCCTCCGACCAAAGACGGCATATAATGGGCTCAGGCCGTGTTGGCCCCTCCGTCGTCCTCGAACCGAGAGCGGACTGGTTCAGTGTTGCAAAACCGCGAACCGCGTAAGCCGTTGTCCAGAACCGCACTGGCGACCGTCGCCATTATCTGCGCGCTAATTCTTGCTGCGTTTTTCATCGGCCTTGAATATTCGACCCCTGACGGAGGCGCTCTCGTTCTCCCCGGAGCGCGACAATCGCCGTGATGCGTCCATCGCTGACCCGAACTCGATAGACCAGCGCGAGCGAGGTTGCAGGGGCGGCATTTCCAGTGCATTCTCGCCATCGTCCATGACCAAGCAGTATCTCAACCATCAGTTGGAGTGCCCTTATTGCCTGACAATAAGGTTGCGGATTCCGGCCGACGCCGGTCCTGACGACCGGATTTTTTGCGACGACTGTGGCGAGTTCCTGGGAACCTGGGACGATCTGCTTACCGATTTTGAGAGGCAGGGCGGGCAGGATGGAGTATTCCGCCTCGATAAAGGCCGCATCAGGCGGATCGATTGAGCCTCAAGCGAGGCAAGCATCGCCTCGGGGCCCTCTGCTCACCAGCGTAACGCTTGCAGCGCTTGACCATGCGACGCAGGCGCCGGAAAATTTTTGACGATGCTGAATTGGTGTGGAACTTGTTGCTGGCCGGTGGGGTTATCGGACGCCTTCACGTTTTAGGAAGGCTAGCTCCAACCCCAGCGGGAGACGACCATGGCCACTGCGAAGAAATCAACGAAAGCGGCAACCAAGGGTCTTGAAGACCTGTTCCTCGACGGACTCAAAGACATCTATTACGCCGAAAAGAAAATACTGAGAGCCCTGCCGAAAATGGCGAAAGGCGCAGAGTCGGAAAAAGTGACTGCCGCCTTCGAAAAACATCGCATGGAAACGGAGGGCCACGTCGACCGCCTCGAGGAAGTGTTCGAGAAATTCGGCAAAGCAGCACGCGGCAAGACCTGTCCGGCAATCGACGGCATCATTGAAGAGGGCTCGGAGATACTCGAAGACTACGAAGGTGCTCCGGCGCTCGACGCCGGACTGGTCGCGGCGGCGCAAGCCGTCGAGCATTACGAGATCGCCCGCTACGGTACTCTTATCGCCTGGGCAGAACAGATGGGAAAGGCCGACGTTGCCGCCCTTCTCAAGGCGACGCTCAAGGAAGAGCTCGCTACGGACGAAGCGCTGACGGGCCTGGGCGAGGGCGGTGTCAACCAGCGTGCTCTTGAAGCGGCCGCGTAGTCCCGTATGCCACCGATTTGCGGAGTCCGGGCGACGGATCGCCCAGACTCCGCGCCGAATATGCGGGCACGGTTCAGTTATTTGTTGTCCCCGCCGTTCTTTTTGACACTGCTGCAGAATTCAGGGTGGCTGTTGGCGGCATTGGCGTTTGCCGCCTCTTCATCGCAGACTTTTGTCATCGCCATGCGGTCCTCGTCCGTCAGCGCTTTCCATGCCTTCGTGAACTCGTCGTCGGACCGCAGAGTCGTCATGCTGGAGTCTGTGTAGAACGGCTGCATCTTTGCGGGGTCGTCCAAGGCAGACGTACCCGTATCGGCGCCTGCCGCGAGAGAAACGCCGCTTATCATCGAAAGCGCCATCGCACCTAAACAGATCATCTTGTAGTTCATGGCAAGACCCTTTCCGTTGATTAACGACCGCTAATGCAGCGACCTGCTGGCAAACGGCGAGTTTCAAAAAAGGTTCCTGTTCCACTTGCCGGCAATCCGCGAGGCCGTTCTGTGCATCCGGCCCTGTCCGCCACGGTCAATGCGGCATGGCCTGCCGAAGGAACAAAGCGCCTGCTTGGCCGGATGAATGGAACATCTGCCGACAATTGCCGTTGATAATGCTCACCAGGCGAAAGGGGCGCACATGTCAAAACTTCAGGCGGCAACTCCAGAGGACTTGCAACGGCTTAAGCTTGAGGCGTCGGCTTACTTTGGCCCGAAACTGCTCAAAAAGGCACTATTGCGCCTTTGCCGGGCTTGCGGAACCGATAGCCTCGACCGGTTCGAGAAAGCAATGGTCGATCACATAGAGGCAATGCAAGATAATGATAAAGCCAACTTCGAAACGCTGAAGGAATTTGGCATCGAACAGCTTTATGCCTGTGTTCGAGAGGTCAAGTCTTCACCCGACATGAAACAGCCGCTGGAGGACACCGAAACCCGAAGGACGCCTGGTCGATCCCAAAAGCCGGAAACCCTGGAAGACCAGTTGCAGGCCGGCCTTGAGGATTCCTTCCCCGCGAGCGACCCGCCCGCCGTGGTGTCCACAGCGATCCCCGGCGGGTCGAAAAAGCTTGTCGGGACTGATGAAGTGCTGAAAAAGCAGCGAGAGGAGGGCGGCTAAGACGAACAGCCGGCCATAGATATCCGAATGGAAGGGACGCTTCCGTCCAGTTGATTGCCGCGCCTCCAAACAGATGGCGGGAAAGCACCGGCCTCAGAGTTTGACGGCTGCCTCTCGCGCCCACAGCCGCAACCTCCGGCAGGCCTGTACAAATTCCTCAGCTGCCTCTTTTGATTCCAGCCTTATCAGCCCTTCGTCCGCATCCGCATCGACACCTGCCTTGGCCAGCAGCGGCTCGGCTCCCGACGTGAAACCGATGAATTTGCAATGCGCGAAGGCGTCGGAGACGAAATCCTTTGCTGCGGCTTCCTTGGCCAGCAGTTGGGCGCCCGGTTCCGAGAGCATAAGCACGACCGCGTCAAACAGGACCGATGGTCCGCCGTCGATCATGTGCTTCGCTTCGATTTGCGTCCCGTCGGCCGCATCTACGCCGCCGACCTTTGCGGCAATAACCTCCATAACTGCGCCTTCCGTTTCGATCGCGGATCGGAGTTGCTCGAACAGCGCAGCATCCACCCCGTCGCTGACCAACACGCCAACCTTGCGGCCTCTGAAGCTCTCCGGTCCGTTTTCGATGATGCTAAGTGCCGGCGAGGGCTCCAGGTCGTCCCGCGGCGGCACGGCAGTGTCCGCCGGATTGGGCATCTTTCGCATGCCAAGCTTGTCGGCGACGTTGGCCGCCAGCGCCTCGTCGATGTTGAGCAGATGGGAGACCATTCGCTCACGGATTGCCGGTGTCTGGACCTTGCTCAGCTCGAACGTCAAAGCCATGGCGATGTGGCGTTGTTCCGGAGGCGTCTGGCTGTTGAAGAACAGCCGCGCCTGGCTGTAGTGGTCGGCGAAGCTCTCTGCCCGCAGCCTCACTTTCTGCCCCTGCTCGGCATCGGCAAAAGAACGGAAGCCGCGCCGGGGATCTTCGCGCGGACCCATGCCCCACGAATTCGGCTCATAATTGGCGCGGCCTACCGGGTTACGCATGGCCATGTGCCCGTCCTGCTGAAAATGAGCAAACGGGCACTTTGGAGCATTGATCGGAAGGTGGGTAAAATTCGGGCTGCCGAGCCGCTTCAGCTGAGTGTCGAATATGAAAAATTGCGCCCCTGCAGCAGCGGGTCATTGGAAAAATCAATGCCGGGCGGCACGTTTTGTGTCATGAACGCAACCTGCTCGGTCTCGGCGAAGAAATTGTCGGGCATACGATCCAGGACCAGTCGGCCCACGGGGATCGGCTCGATGATCTCCTCGGGAATGATCTTGGTGGCGTCGAGGACGTCGAAGTCGAATTTGTCCGCAAAATCCTGATCGAAGAGCTGTACGGTAAGTTCCCACTCCGGGAAGTTGCCAGACTGGATCGCCTCCCACAGGTCGCGGCGATGGAAATCCGGATCGGCGCCATTGATCTTGACTGCTTCGTTCCAGACCACCGACTGCATGCCCAGCTTTGGTTTCCAGATGAATTTGACGAAGGGGGATTCGTCGTCGGCGTTGACGAAGCGGAAGGTGTGGACGCCAAAACCCTGCATGAACCGGAAGGAGCGAGGGATCGCACGGTCCGACATGATCCACATGATCATGTGCATCGATTCGGGCATCAGACTGATGAAGTCCCAAAAATTGTCATGCGCGGTTTGAGCCTGCGGGAAGTCGCGGTCCGGCTCCTGCTTGGCGGCATGGATCAGGTCGGGAAACTTGATCGCGTCCTGGATGAAGAAGACCGGGATGTTGTTGCCGACCAGGTCCCAATTGCCTTCCTTGGTGTAGAGCTTTACCGCGAAGCCGCGCACGTCGCGGGCCAGGTCGAACGAGCCCTTGTTGCCGGCGACTGTCGAGAAGCGCACGAAGACCGGCGTCTTTTCGCCGGCTCGCTGGAAGATGTCGGCGCGCGTGTATTTGGCGAGCGATTCATAGGTTTCAAAATAACCGTGTGCGCCGTAGCCGCGAGCATGAACGACCCGCTCGGGAATCCGCTCGTGATCGAAATGGAAGATCTTGTCACGAAAGTGGAAATCCTCGATCAGCGACGGGCCACGCTCGCCGATCTTCAGCGTGTTCTGATCGTCGGAGACAGGGGTGCCGAGCGCAGTGGTGAGGACGGGGATTTCGCCTTCCGCGGTTTGGTGAAGCTCACCGCCGCTTGCTCGCCCGACATTTTGGTCGCGACTGCTCGCGGGCCGACCTTCTGAACGTTGCCGGGATTGGGCCATGATTATCGCTCCTCGATGGGTGAAGGCCGGAACCACCGGCTCAAGCCGTCGAACTGTCGGTGCGCAGCTTTGTTCCAGCAAAAGAACTGTCGGCTTTGCTTGCCGAATAGTGGCGATCGAAGTCGCTGCCTGCCCACATGGACGGAACATTCCCGTGACAATGCGGATCGGAGAATAGGACCTGACAGGACGACCGGAAGCGCGCGCGATGTCTCAATCGAACCGGCGGGATTCGTCGCAACAGGAACTCGGCCGCACAGGTGCGCCCGTGCATAGTTCGCCCATCCGAGATTTTCTAGCGACTTATTTCAATGTCCGGAACGATCCAAACCTTCATGCATTTAGCTAGGTCTACGTTCATCAACTCGTTCTTGCTGGGAGCTGGACCATTGTCCTCCAGGGGCCACGCCTTGGCCAACCAGGAAACGGATGAAGTTTCCATCGTTGACCTGATACCTGCCTTGCGAGCCTTCGCCCGCACCTTTTGCCGTGTTCCTGACGATGCCGATGACCTTGTCCAGGAGACGTTGACCAAAGGGCTCGCCAACATCGACAAGTTCGAGCCCGGAACGCGTATGAAGTCATGGCTCTTCACTATCATGCGCAACACCTATTATACGCGCATCAAGGCCGCCGACAGGGAAAAACCCGGCCTGCTTGACTGTGCCTCTCTGATCCCGATTTCTGAAGCTTCTCAGGAGTGGACCGTCCAGAGCAAGGAAGTCTATGGCGCGGTCCAGAAGCTGCCGGAACATCAGCGCGAGGTCCTGATGCTGATCGGGGTTCTTGGCGTCAGCTATGAAGAAACTGCCGAAATTTGCGGTTGCGCGGTGGGGACGGTAAAGAGCCGCCTCAACCGAGCGCGCGCCGGAGTCCTGGAATACCTCGGCGAAAGTTCGCTCCATACATTGGTGGAAAGACGCAATCACCTGTCCGAAGCACAGGGAAACTTGGCAGTCGAGAGGCGTCGATAGCTAGTCCTCCTTCTGTGCCTTGCATTCGCGCTTTTCGACCAGTGCGTTCTGTAATTGCACCGCAAGGTTGATCAATCGGTCGGGGACCTTTTCCTGCTCGATCGCAGTCAGCAGAGATGCGATCTTCCGGTCTATTGCCAGCCGGTTTCGCGGGCTGATGGTATCGTCGTTCGAGCGAGACATCGTGTTCTCTTAACGAATTGGTCCCTTCACCAGTGTGGTGTCAGCAATCAGAGTTTGCAAGGATTCACGCGCCGTTCTCACAGTGAGCGCCGAGCCTTGCACAGCATTGTTTCGAAGCCGCTGGTATCGTCGGGAAAGCCTATGCGTTCCCTCCAATCCTCCCCGGGGCAATATCCTCGGGCGCGCTCGACAAATTCGACTCTCGCGACCTCAGCTGGTCGCCGGTCATGATCGCGTCTGCGATTTCAACGTTCGGTTTTAACCGAGCCGATCTGCGGCATGATACTGATCGGAGTTGACCCGATTGCCATCGAGCCTGCGTTGCTCGGTGTTTTGCTTCTAGGCTCTGGCGGACGCAACCGCTTTTCCTCAGCCTAATCCTTGAGAAAGCCGGTCATCGCGCCGTCGCCGGAGCCTTTGGCTCTGACGGCCGAGGTGACGTCTCTTGCCGCCGTATGCCACCTAGTCCTCCTTCGGATTGTGGGCACTCACAGGTGCCTTTTCTATTTGACGCCCGAACAGTTATTGGGCCGGAATGTTCCGTCGGATGCAGCAAGAAGAAAGGCATTGCCATCCCAAAGCCGGAACGGCTTCTCGCCGTTCACCACCACCTGCATGCCGTGGACTTTGGCGAGGCGGTGAACATCGGCGCGATCCAGCGCCGGCGATCCGCGATAGGAGTAATTCAGAAGTGCCGCCATGCCTGACGTCTTCAGAACACGGGCAATTTCCTTGAAATACTGCTCCGCCAAGCCGGCTAGTACCAGGTAGGGGAAGCTGTCGACAGCCAGCACGCAATCGAAGCTTGCATTGCCGAAATCGGCAAGATCGAGACCGGAGGTCGGCCGCAGTTCGACATTGCGCAGACTGGCGCATCGATGACGAGCGATCGAAATCATCTTTGAGGATATGTCGATGCCGACGATTCGATGCGCTGCATCGCAGAGCGCGCTTTCGAAACGTCCGATGCCGCAACCAATGTCCAGAATATCACGGTCGGTGCCTGTGAAGCCCTGTGCTTCCAGCCACGCTACTACCTCGTTGGTCGCTGCGGCGAGGTTCTCCTCATCTCCCAACGAAGAAAGCTGAACGCTCGCCGCCAGCGAAATCGCCGCCGCGGCATCAAAGCCGGAGGCCAGCCGCCTGACGACGGCTGCATCCGTTTCCTCCTCATGACGTTCGTGGCGAACGGCCGCGCCTGTTTCACGCAGCATGGCAAAGATGTCAGGCCTGTGACGTAGCAGCTCGGAGATCCGCTCCAGTCTGTCGCGTTTTCGAACGTCGGCGGAATACATGCCCAACGCCACATCGGCCAATTCTGCCGCATCGATCCCCGTCTCGAAGCGAAGCGCCAGCCTCGCAATGATGGCTTCGACGCAGGCGCCGTCGGCCATGCACTCCTCGATTACGAACCTCACTGTCGACGCCAGTGGCGATGGTTTTCGTCCAGTAGCGCTCATTGAGCCATGCCCCGCGTCCAGACCCTTCGCATCGTCCATTGGTCGACGGCACCCCAACCATACTTGTAGGTTTCCTGGCCGCGCAGAAAATCGAACTCCCGCACCCCTTCACGAGCCGCCTCGGCAATCGCGTGACCGATCAGGATTGCGCCGGGGCTTTCCTCGGCATAGGCCGGATCAAAACCGCCGAGATAGGCATAGGCCCGGTGCCGATGGTGAAATCCGTAATAGGCGCCGACCACCGCATCGTCGATGGCGACAAGCCAGCATCGGGCAAGGCCTTGTGCGGCAAGCAGAGGAAGCGCCTGACGATGGAATTCTTTTGCAGCCGGATCGGCCAGCACGCCGTCGCCGTGCCCGGCCCAACGCGCGCCGTGAAGGCGGATCAGGTGATCGAAGAATGCTTTGGGATCGGCATGCGCCGGCATGATAGAGACGCAGCCGCGCCTGCATGCGGCTTTATGCGCGCGGCGTAGCTGGCGTCTTCTCCGCGCCGGAATGCAGACCGCAAGCGCATCTTCACCGGTGATCGGGAGCACGGGACAAGCCGCATGATCGATGAGTTCACCCGCCACCAGCGCAGGGTGCGTAATAGTGAGACCGGCAGCGTCTGCCGGCAAGTCCGATAGAATCCATTGCGACCACTCGATCGCAAGAACCTGGTCGGCGATGGCGACGGCGACCGCCGCTTCGATACCGGGGGAACACAGGACATCCAGATAGTCGCTCAACGAAATCCCGACCGGAAGCAGTCGCGGACCGGAAGGCGTATCCTCCAGGTAAAACGGCGCCAATCCCACCAGATCGTCGCCACGCCAGACGGCGATCGCCGCCAGCTCTCCCGGCGCGAATGCGCGCCACCAGGGTATTAGCCAGGCGGGACATTGGAACGGCGTCGCCGTCCGGCTGTGCGCCCAGAGTTCCCACCAACGCGGCTCCAGGGCCTTAAGGGCGGCAGGATCGTTGAGGATCTCCGAGCGGAGCATGGAAGCCTCACTGCACCGCCGCGAGGCGCCTGCGGCCGCTACCAAGCCCTGCCAGCGCATGATAGGCATCCAGATAAGACGAAATCATGCGATCGAGCGAAAAGCGCCGGCGCGCCTCGGCCCGGCATGTCTCGGCGTCCAGGCTGGTTGCTGCGACGATGGCCTCAGCCATCTCATCTAAGTCGTTTACCAGAAATCCCGTCTTGCCGTGTTCGACCACATCCGGCAGCGCGCCATTTGGAAAGGCGACGACTGGCGTACCGCAGGCCAGCGCCTCCATCGCGACCAGCGAGCTGGTTTCCGCGGCCAGGCTGGGAATGACCAGGCAGCGGGCGGCATTGAGAAAGCGCCGCTTCGCGGTGAAGCCGAGCGGACCGAGGAAGCGGCGCCGCTTGTCGAGACGCGGCTGGATTTGGTCACGAAAGTACAGCGTGTGCGTTTCATAAGGGTAGACCTTGCCGCCGATGACCAGCGGCACGTCAGCCTGTTTGGCTGCGTCCAGCGCCAGATGGATGCCCTTTTCCGGGCAGATGCGGCTGAGCACCAGCGCGAAGTTGCGCTTGGACTGCCGACCGCTCAGCGCGTCGATGTCGACGCCGTTTGGAATGGGGGCGACCAGCCTGGCGCCTGGTGGTGCGGTTCTCTGCTGGGCCTCTGAAACGGCATGAAGCCATAGATCGTCGCGTAGCGGGCGCAAAGCATCGGCCGGATACCAGTCGAGCGGCAGATGCAGGCTTACCAGTGTCGGACCCTGATCAGGCAGGTAGGCATCAAAATCGATGCCGTGCAGATGGATCACGTCGATTGGCCAACGGGCGCGTGCGACTTCTATCGCGGCGCGGTGGGAGCGCTGTGCACGTATCTTCGCCGCATCGTCGAGCACGCCTGGTTCAGCAGGTGTCTCGATGAGGGCCCCCGCCGCTTTGGAGCCTTGGCAGCCGATCACGATCGAACCGTGTCCCGCGCGCACGAGTGCCTGATCGAGCGTCGATAGGACCTGCTCGGCACCGCCAACCGCATCCGGGCCGACTGGCGCGAGAGAGTAGGCGACATTGAGGACGGTGAGGGTCATGGCCGGTCGAGCCGAAGCTCCTCATACGCAGCCGCCGCGGCGTGGAGCCAAACCGCCGGCTCGAAGCCGAGCGGCAGTGCATCGTAATAAAGCCTGCCGTTGTTCGGCAGCGCCAAAAAATCATAGGCGGGCGCCACCCGGAAACGTTCGACGCGCGCTGCAAACGGCGCCAGCGTCCGTTGTTGCGTCCGGTGACAGGCCAGCATGCATTGCTTGCGTTCGAAAGCGGCTTCCGTAAGGTGCAGTTCGATGCACTCAATGTCGGGATCACTGTTGAAGTCCTGAAGGACCGCGCCCTCGTGTCCGGCGCAATAGAACGCCATTTCGATGATGGCCGGCGCCTGGCGTCCGTCGCGGCGCGGTAAATGGCAGGCCGCATGGACGGCAAAGGCGGTCGCGTCATGATCAGGGTGACCACCTTCATAAGGATGCGTACAGACGAAGCTGACATCGCGATCGGCCAAAAGGCCGATCAGTTCCCGTGCGAGCGAGCTAAGGTTTCCGGCGGCTTGCTTGTCGGGATAACCGAGGCTGATCAGTCCCTTCGACGGAAAACCCGCTGCCGACAGCGCCGTCTCCAACTCCCTGTGGCGGGCCGCGGCGTAGTCTTGCCACGTCTCGAAGCCGTGCGCCCGCGCGTCGTCAAGATCTCGCGGCGCGCCGTCGGTGACATGAACGATGCGAGATCCACGCAATCCGGCAAGATGCCCGCCGATGCCGATGGTCTCGTCGTCAGGATGCGCGACAACGATCATGATTTCGGCACCGTCCGACGAGTGCGGTGCGGTGCCTAGCAACAGAGCCGCGAATTCGGCAAGCGTTCCGGACCTGTCAGCTTGGTGTTGCATGACACACTCATGCTGCCGAAGCTCGCACAGATCTGACCGGCGAGACAGCCATGCCGGGAGCGTAGCGACGGATCATCGTCGCACAGAATTCCGCGAACTCCTCCGGCACCAGGGGCGGACTGGTGTGATGCGGCATCATTCCGCGATGCTCGGGCGTGAAGCAGAAGGTGACGGTCACGTCGAAATCGGCCAGCGCTTCCATTTGCCGGTCGTACCAGTCCAGCGCATTCGGCCTGAAACTATCGGCCCAGGAAAGCCCGGTGCGCAGACTGGTGACGCCCAAACGCTTCAGCCAGGCGACGGCGTCGTCCAGCCGGGGATCTTCAAAATGAAACCACTGCGCCAGTCCCATGGCCGGGGTGTAACGCAGGAATTCCTCGAGCGCGGGCTTGGGTGTGCCGTCTTCGCGCAGCAGGCCCATGTAGAAGTGGCGATAGTAGGAGGAGCCTTCCGCTTCGCGGTGACGCGTCGTTGCCCCCCATTCGCGCGGAAGATCGTAGAGGCTATACCATTGTATGCGCGGCGCATTGCCGAGCAGCAGTTCGGCGGTCCGGCGCAAGCCCCAGAGCTGGACCTCCTCGGCACCGAAGCTCGACACGCCAACTTCGCTGACCCATACGGGAAGATCGGTGACGGTCGAAATCTCGCCGATCTTCTGCGGCCATTCCTGAATCTGCCAAAGGTTCCAGTCGAGCGGGAAGCCATGCACGCCGACGGCATCGACGTGATCCAGCACGCCATACTGCTTCATGAGCCCCATGAAATCGGCATCGATCGGCGAAATGCCGCCGAGGATCTTGATCATGGCGGGGTTTTCCGCTGCGATCGCATCGGCGGCCAGTGTTGCCATATTGGCGAAGCGGCTCCAGTCGGGGTCGAGTTCGGGATCCCAATGGGATTTGTTGTTTGGCTCGTTCCAGATCATCGCAGCTTCAATCATGAAGTTGTCCTTTCCCAGGGTAGACGGCGCCGCCGCCGGCCGGCTCATCGGCTGCGCGGCAGAAATAGACCTCCTGCTCCGGGTGCAGCACGATCTCGAAGCCGGCGCTGCGCAGCATCGCTTCGGTGCAGGCGCGATTGGGAACCCACCAGTTGGTCGGGTCGTCGGCATAGCGATGCTCGATGAAATGCAGCTTCGGAAACTCCGGTCGGTCGAACAGATCGTGTGTCCAGAAGGGATAATTCTCATCGAGTGCAGGCAGATCGGTGCTGCCGCGCTGCATGGACTGGAAGATCATCAGGTCGCCGGCGACGTGCTCGCGGATCAGGTCGAGAGCGAGCAGCGGGTGGCGCAGGTGATACAGCACACCCATGAACAGGACGATGTCGAACTTCTCCCGCAGCACGCCGACGTCGTAGACCGACAGCTGCTGGAATTCGATGTCGCAGTCCGCGATCTCGGCGGCGAAGCGCGCTTGCGCCAGATAGGCTTCATCGAAATCGATGCCGAGGACGCGGCCGGCACCGCGTCGCTTCATCTCGATCGAGTAGAAGCCGGCGTTGCAGCCTATATCGAGCACGGCCTTGCCGGACAAATCGGCAGGAATGGCGTCGGCGAACTTGCGCCATTTGATCAATGGGTAATTGCCGAGGAAATGGTCGGGGGCGGTTTCGACGCCCGCCAACTCCATATTGTGGAACCACGGGCCCAGGGCATCGATGCGGCGGCGGATTTCGGCATTGGAATGCAGCATCGCTAGCCTCCTTCGCCTGGATGGCTTGGTACCGGCGACTGCCCTGGCGGCACGAACATGAGGTTTTTCGGGTCCTCCAAAATAGTGTCGTTATTTTCAAGCAGCCGAAGTGCCGTGCGGTAGCCGTTGAAAGTGCCGACGTCGACATAGGCGGTGCCTGCCTTGACGCCATAAGCTTCGCCGCCGGTTGCTAGATACGCGTTGATCAACGTGCCGATGTATTCGTCATAGCGGTCCCGCTCGCGCCAGAGCGTCGCAAGCTGATGGAAGATGCGGCCGGGCATTTTGAATGCACCCCAAATCCAGTTCGTTGCCGCGTCCTGCTGCTTGACCTGGATCTCTCTCACCCGGTCGTCCTGGTCGAGAACGACGGCATCGAAGAGTTCCGGGCGATCCACCGGGAAGAGTAGAAACGACAGCCGGTCGTCCGGCATGCGGCAAAAGCCATCTTCCGGAAACCAGATCGTATCTGGCAGGCCGATCAGAACCGTCTCGTCCGGCTCGACGAGCGGCGCGGCGCGGAAGATCGCATCGCAAAGACCGGTAGGAGTGGGCTGCACGACAAACAGTGCGGAGGCGTCGCTGTAGCCGGCAGCATAATATTCGAGGATATCCGATTTTCCCGAACCGATGACGAAGCAGATCTTGTCGACGCCGTTGCGCACCATGCGACGCACCAGATATTCGCTCACCGCGCAGGGACGCTCGGTCTGGCCGTCGATGCGGCTGCCGACCGGCAGCAATTCCTTCGAGAAGCCGAGCGGCTGAATGCGGCTGCCACGCCCGGCAGCAGGGACGATGCCCAACATCAGATTGCTTCCTTCAACGGCTCGCCCGCCGTCGAGCCCTGCAGTGAATCGGACAGAAGGCGGTCCAGTTCCATGGCGCGCTGCGCAGAGGTGTGCTCGTCCAGCACCCGCTCGCGCGCACGACCCCGGATTGCGTCAATTTCGCTGTCGGGCAGGCAGACTGCCGCGACCACGTCATCGGTGGTGTCCGCCAGGATGACCTCGCTGCCGGGTTGAAAAAAACTGCTCAGACCGGGCCATGTGTCGCTCACGATCGCCGCGCCACAGGCTGCCGCCTCGAACAGCCTGCCCGAAGGACACCAGCCCCTCTTTGCCATCGCCTCGCGGGTCACGTTCAGCGTCAGACGCGATGAGCAGAAGAAGGCCGGATGATCCGCAGGCGGAAGGTGCCTGACAAAGAAGATGTTGTCGCTCCATGGAAATTCGTGCGGGTATTGGGCGCCGCCGATTACGAAGCGGTGGTCCGGCAGGCGCGCTGCCGTGTGCACCAGCAGCTTTTCGACGCCGGCCTGGCGATCTGCGGCATAGGTTCCGAGATAGGATAGATCCCCGGCAAATTCGGCCCGGGGCTGCGCCGGGCGGTGCCGCTCGGGATCGACATGACCGTAGAGTGGCAGGACATGGCGCGCGCCCAAAAGGGACTTGAGCGCGTCGATTGCGGTTCCCCCGGTGTAGCTCAGGACAAGATCGAAATCGCGAAGGCCTTCGGGCCCGTAATATGCCGGCCGTTGACCTTGTTCGATCCGGGCGAGTGTCACCGGGGTGTCAAGATCATAGAAGACCTTCAGGCCGTGACAGGCCTGCTGCGCCAGGCGTGATGCTTCGATGGCGTCGGGGCAATAGGACGTGACGATGACGACGTCCGATTGTCCGATCGCCTGTTCCGCGACATGGCGGATGTCTTCCCAATCCGGATAGAGAACGACATTGCCGCCATCGAGATGATCAAGATCGCGCGCCCCGGCATAATAGGGAGTGTTGCGTTCGAAGAAGGTGACGGACCAGCCCAGCTTGCCGAGCGCCCGGATCAGCCCGCGCCACAGCGTTGCGTGTCCGTTTCCCCACGAGGAGGTGACGGTGAGACCGAAAATGACCATTCGCATCCGGCAGTCCTCGTCAGGCGGCTTCGTTTAATCGGATCAGCTTGGAGCCCCAGTCACCGGATACGATCGTGGTGATCGAAGCGGGGTCGATGTCGAAGCGAAAACAGTCTCCCAGCGGCAAGCCGAGCACCTTGCAGACGGCAGCCTTGATCACATCGGCATGGCTGACCAGCGCCACGGACTTGTTCTGATAGCGAGTGTGAAGCTTCTGCATCAGCGACATGATACGTTGCTGAACGTCCAGCATGGTCTCGCCGCCGGGCGTCCTCGCCTCCTGACGTTGACTGTTCCACACCTGCCAGTCGGCGTCCCGGTTCAACTCTTCGAAGGACTTTCCCGACCACGCGCCGAAGTCGATCTCGTCGAGCTCTTGGCAGATTGTGACCTTGTCGGGGCTGCAGGCGATTGCGATCGGTTTTGCGGTTTCCAATGTTCGTTCGCGCGGGCTGCAGCAGATGGCTGCAAGCGGCTCCGACGCCATGTGGCTGGCCAGCCGCAAGGCTTGTGACCTGCCGGTTTCGCCAAGGCAAACTCCAGCCATGCGTCCGGCAAGATAGTCGCCGACATTGTCGTGCGCCGCATGGCGGATCAAGAAGAACGTCGTCGTCATTCCGCGGCATCGAGCATCGGCTCGTCCCTCCCGGCGATGAAAGAGAGCGTACGCAGGCGTGCCTCGGCGTCGGTGAACTGCTCAGGCGGTGACTTCATGAAATAGCTGCATGGGCCGGTCAGCGCTCCTGCGATGCCGCGGTCAAGCGCCAGCTTCGCGCAGCGGACAGCGTCGATCACGACGCCCGCCGAGTTGGGCGAATCCCACACCTCCAGCTTCAGCTCTGCATTCAGCGGCACGCCGCCGAACGTCGTGCCTTCGACACGGATGTAGGCCCATTTTCGATCGGTGAGCCAAGGCACGTGGTCGCTGGGGCCGACATGGATGTTGCCGGCCTCCAGGGGAACGTCGAGTTGGCTGGTCACCGATTGCGTCTTCGAGATTTTCTTCGATTCCAGCCGCTCGCGTTCCAGCATGTTGAGGAAATCGGTGTTGCCGCCGAAATTCAGCTGGTAGGTGCGGTCGATACGGACGCCGCGCTCGCGGAACAGGTTGGCGAGCAACCGGTGCACGATCGTCGCGCCGACCTGGCTTTTGATATCGTCGCCGATCAGCGGCAGGCCGCGCTGTTCGAAGAGTTGGCGCCATTCCGGACGCGACGCGATGAAAACCGGTATGCAGTTGACGAATGCGCAGCCGGCCTCGAGCGCGCATTCGGCATAAAAACGCGTCGCCTCTTCCGAGCCGACCGGCAGATAGGAGACCAGCACGTCTGCGCCGCTTTCCCGCAGCACCGCGCTGATATTCGCGACCGGCTCGTCGGCCTCCTCGATCTCATCGCGCAGATATTTGCCGATGCCGTCAAGCGTCGGTCCGCGCTGGACGCGAACGCCGGTAGCCGGCACGTCGGCAAAGCGGAACGTGTTGTTGGGTGCCTCGTATATGGCTTCCGCCACATCGCTTCCGACTTTGCCCTTGGCGACGTCGAAAGCACAGACCACCTCGATGTCATCGACGTGATAGCCGCCGAGATCGGCATGCATCAGGCCCGGTATCGGCTCATTACCTCTGGCGTCCCGATAATATGAGAGGCCCTGGACAAGGGAAGACGCGCAATTGCCGACGCCGGCTATTCCAATCCGTACCTTTTTCGATCCCACGAAACTGCCGCCATCGCTGTTGAAAGGTAAGTTCCTCGCGCCGAACTGCCAGTTGCCAGGAATGTTCCTTGCGACCCGGAAAAATCACGAACTCCGTGGCGGGATCCAAGCTGCGCGCCGCGTTTGAGGCTGTCTGAGCGATCGACGGCCGGAGCGTGCAGCCTCAGTCGAGCTTTCGCAGCATATCCGCTTCTTTTTCCAGGATGGTGGCCACTTCCTCGCGCTCAAGATGCGTCATCATCAGGCTCACACAGCATTCAAGGTAGGTGATCGAGGCACGGCGCAGAAAGGCAGCCGTTTCCCTTGCGGCCATTTGCTCGATGTCCTTGGCGGATCGTTTTCGATGCACCTGTCCGTTCTCCATGCCGGTATCCTCGCCCAACCGCGAGCTCGACTGGATGTTCCCAAAATGAGAAAAAGTGAGAGCGCGCGTCGCACGTCATGGTCTCGCATGACCATGCACGACCACGCAGCTCTCCTTGACTTTAGGCCGGCAGGTTTTGCAGTCGGCCTGGAGCGGACCTCACGCTTGTTGCAATCGGAGGAATTCGATCCTCGTTACGGCTGGCCTCGAGCTCCGTAAAATAGCCGATCGTTTGCAGCAGGCCTTGCTTGAGCGGCACCTTTGGCGACCAGTTGAGAAGGGTCTTTGCACGGGAAATGTCCGGCTGCCGCCGGCGAGGGTCGTCTTGCGGCAGTGGCAGGAATTTGAACACCGACTTGCTGCGGGTCATATCTCTCACCAATCCGGCTAGCTGAAGAACGGTGAATTCCCCGGGATTGCCCAGATTGACCGGTTGGCGCGGATTGGGGTCGATATCCATGAGGCGGATCAAACCGTCGACCAGATCCGAGACGTAGCAGAACGATCTGGTCTGCAGCCCGTCGCCGAATATCGTCAGGGGTCTCCTCTCGAGAGCCTGCATCACCAGGTTCGAGACGATCCGGCCGTCAGCAGGATCCATCCTCGGACCGTAGGTGTTGAAGATGCGCGCGACCCGGATGTCGGCCATTTCGGTTCTCAAATAATCGAAGCACAAGGTTTCTGCGGTTCGCTTGCCTTCATCATAACAGGCGCGGGGACCGGTGCAGTTCACGTGGCCGACATAGTCCTCCCGTTGCGGGTGCTGTTCCGGATCGCCATACACTTCGCTCGTCGATGCCTGCAGGAAGCGTGCATTGTTTCGGGCGGCGAGCTCAAGCAGATTGAGGGTTCCGATTACGCAGGTTCGCGTGGTGTGAACCGGATCGGCTTGGTAGCGCGGCGGCGATGCCGCGCATGCCAGGTTGAAAATGCGGTCCACCGGCTCGGTAACGTCCAACGGTCGGCAGATATCCTGCTCGATCAACAGAAAACGCCGATGGTCCATGATCGATATGATGTTTTCCATCCGGCCGGTAAGGAAGTTATCGACACAGATCACGCGGTAGCCGGCCTGAAGCAGTGTTTCGCAAAGATGCGAACCGAGGAAACCCGCGCCGCCGGCGACAAGCGCCGTTTTGGTCCGTTGCGTCCTTCTTGATTGCCGCATCTCTATTTTCTCCTGTCTGCCAGTCATGCTGCACTTTCGACGTCCAGATCGAGGGCCGAACGTGCCGATCTTGATCGCGCCAGCAGCAAAACGAATTCGCGAGCTCTCGCGGCGCCGGTATGTGCTGCCAGGATCGTTTCGCGTGCCCGCTTGGCCATGGCCAGCCTGGCGCGGTCGGATTGCCTGGACAGGATACCGATCACGTCTTCGGCTTGGCCGGCGGTGTTGATCATGGCTGCCGGAAAGAAGCTATCCAGACCTGGCCAGCGATCGCTGATGATCGCCGTGCCACAGGCAGCCGCCTCGAAGAGGCGTACGCTGGGAGACCATCCAGCCGCTATCATGGAGCTGCGTGTGACGTTCAACGTATAGCGCTGGCGGCTGTAGAAGGCGGCGTGGTCCGCGGGCGGTAAATGCTCGATCCGATCGACATTGCTCGGCCAGACGGTCTCGGACGGGAACTGGGAGCCGGCTACGACGAAGCGACGGTCCGGCATGCGTCTTGCCGGTTCAAGCAGGAGAGTATCCAGCGTCGGCTGCCGGTCCGCGCTGTAGGTGCCGAGGTAGCCAAGATCCCAGCAGATCGGATCGGCCGTTCGGCGATGCCGCTCCGGATCGACGGAGCAGTAGAGCGGCTCGGCGCGCCGTGCACCGAAGTCCGCCGCCAAACGGGCGAGCGTCGGCCCGCCGGTGAATGAGAAATAGACGTCGAAATACGGAATCTGCCGCCGGCAGATGTAATCGCAATCGTCCGCGGCGAGTTTTGCCAGCGTGACCGGCGTGTCGATGTCGTAAAAGCAGAACTGCCCCGTGCACAACGAAGCGGCGATGTCGACGACTGCTCGCCCCTCCGGAACGAAGGAGCCAACCACCACGACGTCGGCCTGCTTCAGGCAGCGGGCGTGTTTCCCCCGAAGATCGTTCGTCGTCTCGTAGTAGCGCAACGTGCAGAAATCCGGGTCGCGCAGATCACGATGGTTTGCGTACCAAGGCACGTCGCGCTCGAGGAAGGTGACGCGATGGCCGAGCTCGTGCAAGCCCGTCAGCAACCCCCGAAAGGTCGTGGCGTGGCCGTTTCCCCACGAAGAGGACAAGGACAGGCCAAGGAAGACGATATCGAGCCGCTTGGTCATTCCGCTGCCTCCACGGTGGGGCGTTCGAAATGACGCCTGAAGACAGCGTCGGCCACATCTGCCCTTAACGCATAAGTATGCTCGGCGAGAACACGCCGAAGCGCAGCTGCGCCGATCGCCTTTGCCCGCTGGGGTGTGAGGGTCCGCATGATTTCGGCGACATCGTTGCCGTCGCGCGCCACCAGGATCTCTTCGCCAGGGACCAGGAACAATTCGACGCCGAGCCAGGCGTCGGTGATGAGGCATGCGCCGGCACCCGCGGCCTCGAAGACGCGCGTGGCAGGTGAAAAGCCGTTGGCGGCCATGCTGTCGCGGCTGATGTTCAGTACCGCTTTGGGGGTGACGTTGAACGCATTGTGGTCGCGCGTCCCGACATGGCCGAGCCAGGCGACATTTGCCGGAAGCTGCTTGTCGCCCCAACCCGATCCGCCGAGCAGGAAACGCTGCTCGCCCGAACGGCTGGCCGGTTCGAGGAAGAACGCCTCGACGCGCGCTTCGCGGTCCGGCAGGCGGTTGCCGAGGAAGGCGAGGTCGCAAGCGAAGCGCTTATCCTTCGCCACCGGATGATGCGTTTCGGGATCGAGTGCATTGTAGATCGGCACGCACTCGGCCGCCCCCAGCGCACGATAGGCCCAGACGACGGGGTCGCCGCCGCCATAGGTGAGGACAAGGTCGATCTCCCGCAACGCGCGGTGCAGGGGGTGGTCCGGTTCGTCGCGCAACTGGCCCAGAGTGGCCGGTGCGTCGACATCCCAGAACACCGTCAGCGCATCGGAGCGGGCATGGTCGAGCACCGCGCGCAGCAACGCCTCGTCCTCGAAGCCTACCCCGCTCGCCTTGACGACGATGTCGGCTTCGCCGGCGCTTGCTGCCACCTGCATCAGCGCATGCGGGGTCGCCTCGTAGATGACGACATTGCACCAGTCCGGTGCCTCGATGTCGCGGTTCTTCTGCCTGTCGTAGACGTCCGGTTCGTAGAATGTGATCTCGTAGCCGAGCTGGGAAAGAGCCTTGAGCAATCCGCGGTAATAGGTCGCCGCGCCGTTCCAATAGGAAGACAGCAGGCTCGATCCGTAAAAAGCAATCTTCATGCAACTGTCTCCTCTATGGCGATGGGATTGGCGGCTTGGCGATTGCCGCATTCGGCGAGCACGTCGAACAGCTCGTCCGCCCGATGCCGGCATGTGTGTCGCGTCCGGATGGTTTCGAGACCGGATTTTACGAGAGAGGCGGCCAGGTCAGCATCGTCCAGCACATTGCGCAGATGACGGCCCATCTCGGCTCCGTCGCGGGCGAAAAGGAAGTCGATGCCTGGCCTGAAGAGTTGTTCGACGTCGGCCCAAGGCGCCGAAACGAGCGGGATGCCGCAGGCGAGCGCCTCGAACATGCGGATCGTCGGAATTCCGGGCAGACTCTCCCGATACGGACGCCGCGGAATATGGACGGTAACGCGATGGGCTGCGAATGCCTTAGGCACGTCGGCATTGGCGATCCAGCCTTCGTAGCCCAGGCCGGCGGCGGCAAGATCGGCGAGCGCTTCGCGTGGATAGCGCACGCCATGAACAGTGCCGCTCAGGCCAAGTTCTTCCACCGGACCGATCAGGAATTCCTTGATTTCGACACTGCGCTCGTCATCGCCCCAGTTGCCGATCCAGATGACGTCGGATGTGGGGTCGATCTCGGGGTGCGGCTTGAACAGGCGCGCATCCGCCGCCTCGTGCCAGGTGAAGGCACGTTTGCCCCAGCCGGCGCGAAGATAGCTTTGCCGCAACGCTTCGCCGAAGGCGAGCACGCCATCATAATGTTCCAGCCGCAGAGCCGAGATCGCCTGCGTCGCCGAGACGGCGCGATGATGGGTGTCGTGGAACAGAAGCGTGAAACCGCCTCCGTTGGCCTTGGCCCTGCCGATGCGCGCGACAAGGGCCGGGTCCGTCCATTCGTGGACGATCACCACATCGGCGTCGGCAACCCAGCCTTCATGGTCGAAGGAGGCATCGTAGGTCACCGGCATCAGCTCCGGAAAATCCTTCCTGAAGCGCTCGATCGCGTAGGGGCCTTTCTCTGCCAACAGGTTCGAACGGCTCCAGCCGTCCGCGGGCTCCAGGGCGATCGCCTGGTGGCCGCGCGTAACGAGCTCCCGCATGATGCCGCGCAGGAAATGTGCGTTGCCGTGGTTCCAGTCGGAAACGACGGAATGGGTATAGAACACAAACCGCATCGTCAGCGTTCCGCAACGGCCAGCGCGGCCCGATCGTAGATGTCGCGCATGGCGGCCGCTTGTCTTGCCGGTGAAAACTTGCGCGCCCGGCGTGCGGCGGCTTCGCCCAGCCGGCGCCTATGCTGGGCGTCGCAAGAGAGACAATCGATAGATCTGGCGAGATCGCGTGGATCATGGGCGTCGTAGAACATGGCGGCGCCGTCCCATAGTTCGCGATAGGTTGGCATGTCGGCAAGCACCAGAGGTGTTGCCGATGTGGCTGCCTCCAGAACGGCAAGGCCGAAGGGTTCGTAGACTGACGGCGATACGAAGATGCCGGCCCGCCCCATCAACAGACGCACCTCATCGTAGTAGACAGAGCCAAGAGGGATGACGTTGCTGAACCTGGCGCGTTGCCCATCGGCGCCCTGCAGCGGCCCGGCAGCAAAGACCGGCCATTTGGTCAGCGATGCCGCCTGATCCAACGTAGCTGCGTTCTTGCCTTCATCCCACCAGCGCGCGGCGGCGAGAACCACTGCTTCGCGCCTCTGTGCTTTTGGACCCGGCCGCGTGCCGTTGCTGACGACGCTCAGGCGGGCGATCGGTCCGTAGCAGGCTTCGAGCATGTCGGCATGGCTGCGGCTGGGGGCGATTACAGCATTTGCCCAATCGAAACCGCGTCTGTTGCGATCCTTCTGCCAGCCCCATTCGCCGTCCGCGGCCAGTCCTTTGACAGCGCGGAGCCACGTCACGACGCAGGAATGCGAGACCGCCACGACAGGGCACGGCACATCAAGTCCCACGGCCTGCGTTGGCGCATTGAGATGGACGAGGTCGATCGCATAATCACGAACAAGTGGCCCTAGTTCCTGCGGCAAGCTGTCCAGATCGGCCTCATTCTTGGTGGTCCAGTCCGGCGGTGTCTTGAGCCACACCAGGGCTGCGAAAGCCTGCGCCTCCTTCGCCTGCTCCTCGGACGGCTCCGGACCCAATCCGGCGAGCACGATGCTGTCGCCGCCCTGAGCCAATTCTCGTGACAGATCAAGCGCGTAGCGCCAGACGCCGCCGACGGCATCGACGGTCATCAGGATTCGCCGCGAACGCCGGATCAGTGACTGCAACATGTGGCCTCCAACTCGGCCAGCGCACGTGGACGCTTCTCCTGGATGTCGCTGAATGTCCGGAACGAGGCCAGATAGTGCTCATGGGCGCGCTCCCAGGCGAGATCATCCGGCTCGCCCCAGATCTCGCGGTAGCTGGGCGAACTGGGGTAGGGATAGAGCGGCACCGGTTCGTTGGCCCATACACCACGGTCGATGAGGTGCTTGCGCCAATGATCGACCAGCGCGGGATCGTCCTCGACCACGCCGATCAGATTGGCCTGGACGAACGGAACGTGACGTCGTGCATTGACCAGCAGCGCAGCCAGTTCCTCGGTGCCCAGCCGGCAACGCTTTGCCAGCATGGCCCGGCCTTCCACGGTCAGGCTTTCGAGGCCGGCCTCGATCGAAACGCAGCCGGCGGCGCCCAGCAATTCGAGGAGCTCCGGCTTCCAGAGATCGATGCGGGTCTGCACGCCGAACTTGACGTCGCGATCGACCAATGCTTCCAGCAGCGCTTTCTGCGGCAGGAAGATCTCGTCGATAAAATAGATGTAGCCGACGCCTTGTCCGATCAGGCGGTCGATTTCCGCCATGACCGCATCGTGGTTCCGGCGGCGGTAGGCATCGCGGAAATCGATCTTGGCGCAGAAGCTGCAATTGTAGGGGCAGCCGCGGGACGCCTCGACCTCCGCTCCGTAACCCGCTTGGTTGTCATCGAACCTGTGGTGATGGTGTCGATGGGCGGCAATCCAATCGGACGGCCATTCGAGGGGGGGATGACCGACAAAGGAACTGGCGTGGACGCCGCCATTGCCGACCAGTTTTCCCCCGTCGAGATGGGCGGTGTGGGGCACGGTGCTCCAATCGTCACGGCTTGCGAGCTCGGCGACGACCTCTTCGCATTCGCCGCGCACGACGACGTCGACGCCAAGCTTGCGCAGCGTCGGCGCCGGCGTCGCCGAGCCGTGCGGCCCGACAGCGACGGTGCGCTCGCCGCGCCCGGCGAGGCGGTTAAGGAAATCGGCGGGCACGCGCAGCTCGGGTGGCGCGCAGCGCCAGAACAAATAGGTCGGCGCCGTGCTGACGACGGTCATGGCCGGTGCGAAGGCGGCGACGCGATCGGCAAGCGCTGCGTTGTCAAGCTTCTGGATTTGCCCGTCAAGCATCAGCACCTCATGGCCGTCAGCCTCCAGCAAAGCCTTCGAGTAGCCCAGCTCCAGCGGCAGATGCGGCTGGCGGCAGCCGAAATAGATGCTGTCTTCGTAGGTCCAGAACGGATTGACCAGGGCGACTTTCATGCCACGTACCTCGCTGCTTCGGCTTGCGGCTCAAGGCGATGACGCTGCAGCCAGTCGGCGAGATCGCGGATGCCGTCGCGCCAGGAGACCTGCGCTTTCCAGCCGAGCCTCGCTTCTATCTTGCGGGTATCGGCAACAAAGAACGGCTGGTCGCCGGTGCGTTCTCGGTCGTAGCGGATCGAAAGGCTCCGCCCGGTCAGCTCGCCGATCTCCTTGAGCAGCATGCGCAGGCTGACGGCGTTGTCCGGTCCGCCGCCGAGATTGAATGCTTGGCCCCCGATGTCCTCAATCCCCGCAAGTACCGCGCGATAGGCGGCAACGGCATCGGTGACATGAAGTATGTCGCGCACCTGCTTGCCGTTGCCGTAGATTGTGATCGGCCGACCGGAAAGCGCGCTGAGCAGAAAATGGGCGACCCAACCCTGGTCCTCCGTGCCGAACTGGCGCGGTCCATAAATGCAGCTCATGCGCAAGACCGCGGTTGGCAGGCCGTACGACTTGGCATAGTCGAGCACATATTGATCGGCCGCGCCTTTGGAGCAGCCATAGGGCGTGCAGAAATCGATGCCGCAGGTCTCGTCTATGCCGTTGGCGCGGATGCCGGCGTCGCAGGGCACGCACCGGTCGTGCTCTTCGCGCACCGTGACATCGGGCAGGCCGCCATAGACCTTGTTGGTGCTGGCGAAGATCACCGGGATGCGGTTGCCGCTCCGGCGGGCGGCTTCGAGGATGTTGAACGTCCCGCGAAGGTTAATGTCGAAGTCTTCGCTTGGCTGGACGAGGCTCGTGGTGACGGCGGTCTGTGCGGCAAGATGGAATATCGCCCTGGAGTGCGCCACAAGCGGCGCCAGAACGTCCGCATTCCGGACATCGACGGTCTCAACGGCAAGGCGATCGCCGTGCTTCTGCGCCAGCCATGCGAGGTTCTGCTCCACGCCCGGACGGCTGAGATTGTCGATGACCAGCACCGGCACGCCGTCAGACAACAGGCTGTCGGCGAGGTTCGAGCCGATGAAGCCGCTGCCGCCGACGATGGTGACCGGCGCTTCGCGAAAACCATCGGGCCTCATGACACCAGTCCCCGCTCTTCGAGCTCCCGTTTCATGTCGGCGCCGCGGTCGATGGCAACCGTGTTGCGAACCCAAGCGACGAACTCGTCGAGGGAATGCTCCAGCCGGTGCCGCGGTTCGAAGCCGAGCAATTCACGCGCCTTCGAGATGTCGGCGAAGCAGTTGCGAATATCGCCGGAGCGCGCCTTGCCGAGGATTTCAGGCTGCCGCTCCGGCACACCCATTGCATCGGCGAGCAGCCGGGCGACTTCGCTGATCGCATAGGCCTTTCCGCTGCCGATGTTGATGACGTGGCTCCGTGCCTGGCGCTGTTCCAAGGCCAGGCGAAACGCGCGGGCGACGTCGCGCACATGGACAAAATCGCGTTTCTGTTCGCCATCTTCGAAGATCATCGGCCGCTGGCCATTGGCGAGCCGCGAGGCGAAGTTTGCCAGGACGCCGGTATACGGGTTTGAGAGCGCCTGTCCGGCGCCGAAGACGTTGAACAGGCGCAGCGCCACCGCATCGACGCCATAAGCGTCCCCGAAGATTAGCACCGCGCGCTCCTGGGCATATTTCGTCAGCGCATAGATCGAGGCGAGATCGACCGGCTTTTCCTCGTCCGTCGGCAGCGGCGACAGGCTTTCATTCGCCGCCGACAGCGGGTTCCATTGGCTGCTCTTGATGTCGTTCGTCTGCCGCCTTGCATTGTCGACCCGCCGACCGTCCGGCGTCGCATAGAGGCCCTCGCCGTAGACGCTCATCGATGAAGCGACGACGATCCGCTCGACCGGATGTTTGATCAGCGCTTCAAGCAGGGTGGCGGTGCCGAGGTCGTTTGCGCCGACATAGCGGGCGATCTCGTACATGGATTGGCCGACGCCGACCTCGGCCGCCAGATGGATGACGGCGTCGACGCCCTGGAGCGCCTCGGCGACGGCGTCGCGGTCGCGAACGTCGCCCTTGATCAGTTCGGCTCCCGCCGGCAGGCTGATCGCCTCGCCCCCGTGCACTTGTTCCAGCAGCGCATCGAGAATGCAGGCGGCATAACCATGTTCGACGAGTTCCTGAACGACGTGGCGGCCGATGAAACCGCAGCCCCCGGTAACCAATATGCGTTTCACGACAACTCCTTGCGCAGATGGCCTTGGCGCCCCGAACTGTTTGGCAAAAGGTTTGTTCCCTATCCTTCAACAAAGATGGTTTTGGGATCTCTCAAACCGAGGTGAACGCATCGCGAACAGGCCTTGGACCTTCGGAACATTGCAGCTTGTTCGGGGTTAGGGCGCTGATCCGGCCGTGGTCGGAAGCAGCGGACAGACAGGTAGCTGTCATCGAGCAGTGGCGCGCCAGACCCGGCCGTGAAGCTCGTAAAGCCCGGATCGAAAGGAGATTTCAATGTCTGACTCGAAGACGACCACCAATCACGACGAGATCCGCCAGTGGGCCGAAGATCGGGGCGGCCGACCTGCCGTGATACGCACCAGGGGCGAGGGCGGCATCCTGCGGATCGATTTTGGCGAACCCGAGGAGGAGTTCGAAGCCGTCGAATGGGACGAGTTCTTCCGGATTTTCGACGAGAACGATCTGGCCTTCCTCTACCAGGACGAAACCGGTGGCGGAAAAACCAGCCGGTTCAACAAGTTCGTCGAGCGAAACCAGGGCGGCTGATAGGGCCGCCGCGTCTATGGTGCCCCGATAGCTCTTAGGCACCTTGCATTCCGATGGAGAGTTTCACCCCAGTCCGCTGTATTAGCGTGCTTTTTCGGAGTCGTGCATCGGATATCGAGTAGTCCGGCCCGATGGGCAGATAAGAGAATCAATAGAGGAGACCAGCCTCGGCCGTCCGCGGTCGGTCGCGCTTCAATGCAACAGGCTCGTTCCGCTCGATCTGGCAACACTTCGCATAATGCCGTTCAGCCAATCTTCGGTCGACACGCCGGCCCGCCTCCTGTCGATCTCGCCGATGGCTCGCTCCAGCGTTCGCTCGACCAGCCGGTCCGAAGCGCTCACGTCGCCCAGAAGCAGGCGCGCTGCGAGCCTGAGCTTCGGCAAGAGTGAAAAGACGTTGTCTGACAGATTCACGGGCGGGCTGCCCGCCACGGCCGACATTTCCGGGGGGAACAAGGCATCGAAGATTGCGTAGCTATCCGATGATTTTCGAAGATTGCTGGCGTGGCGCAGGCGTTCGGGGATGACGATATCCTCGTCGCCGCTGAAGAAGACGAAAGGCACGCCGCGGCGCATCAGTTCGTCTGCGATCGGGAACACCCGCCGGCCGTTGAGATTGACGTCGAGGATCGCCGCCTCTGCCGTCTCGGTATGCGCAGAGGCCTGCTCGACTGTCGCCGCAGGGCCGAGGACGACCGCGCCCATATTGCCGAAGTACCTGGCAAGATCGCCGGCCAATACCCAGTCGTCCTCGACGATCAGGATGTGCACCCCTCGCAGATCGCGCACCTCATCGTCCCTTCTTGGAGCGAGATTTCCGATCCGCACGGGCTGGTTCAGAATGTTCCTGCAAGGCTGCCTGCAATCGTTTCGCCAAAACCAGCATCCGGGGAGGAATGGGTTCGTTTGCCGGCAAGCACAGTAAATCCGAAGAGCGCAACAACGCTCGTTTTGTCAGCTTTAGGTCAAGTGTGCGTTTTGACATTGAAGTTCCACAATTGGTCCCGACCTTAACGCCGTCTGCACGGACTTGTTCCGGCCCTCTTGCGCGTTATATGATGGCGTCGGGTTCAGCCCGGTCGTGGGTTTTGGGTCGATTGGCGGCCTTGTGGTCTAGGCTGTTCAACCGAGGGCTGGCGGTGACATCCCGGATGAAGAGATTTCCTATTGTGGGCGTGGGCGCTTCCGCAGGCGGCATTCCCGCTATGGAAGGCCTGTTCAAGGGCGTCAGCGGCCGGCCCGGCATGGCCTTCGTCATCGTCACCCATCTCAGTCCCGAGCGCGAAAGCCTGCTTCACGAAGTCGTTGGGCGCTACACGCAGATGCCGGTCATCATCGCCGAGGACGGCATGACAGTCCTATCTGACCAGGTCTATGTTATGCCGCAAAACGTCGTTCTCACGATTGAGAAGGGAGTGCTGCAACTGCGGCAAGCCAACGTGCTCAGCCGCGAGCGTAAGCCGATCGACATCTTCTTCAGCGCGCTTGCCGAGGATCAGGGCGAATATGCGGTCGGTGTCATTTTGTCGGGCGGCGATTCTGACGGCACGCTTGGCGCGAAGGCGATCAAGGAGCGTGGCGGACTGACTGTCGCCCAGGCACCCGACGGCTACGGCCCGCGCAATCCGGACATGCCGAGAAGTGCGATCTCCAGCGGGCTGATCGATATTGCGGCGCCTGCGGAGGACATCGGTGCGAAGCTCGAAGGGTTCGCCCGCAGCTTCGATATGCTGAACGGGGTTGGCGGAGACGGCGAGCAGGAGACGGCAGACATGGGTCGGCTCCGCGACGAGATCTACGGCATTCTGCAGGGCCAGTCCGGCCATGATTTCTCCGGCTACAAGGCCAAGACATTCCTGCGTCGCATAAAGCGGCGCATGCAGATCGCACAGCTTGATTCGATTGAAAACTACGTTGAATGGCTGAAAAAGGACCCTCGCGAGGTGACGAACCTTTTTCGTGATCTTTTGATAAACGTCACCGATTTTTTCCGGGATCCCGAAGCGTTCAAGCTGCTCGAGGAGAAGATCGTACCGCAGCTTTTCGAGGGCAAGACCGCCAGCGACGCCGTCAGGATCTGGGTGCCTGGCTGCGCCACCGGCGAGGAGGTGTTCTCGATCGGCATGCTGGTGCGTGAACACATGGACACGCTTCCGGTCCAGCCGCGAGTCCAGATATTTGCGACTGATATCGATGAGCCGGCACTTGCGGTAGCGCGCGCGGCGCGTTACCCGGCAGCTTTGCTAAGGGGGCTTTCGCCCGAACGCAAGCAGCGTTTTTTCAGCAGCGACGGCGACAGCTACGTGCTTGTCAACGGGGTACGGGAGCTGTGCGTGTTTTCCCCTCACAGCGTCGTCCGCGACCCCCCGTTTTCACGGATGGACATGGTTTCATGCCGCAACCTGCTGATCTATTTCGGCTCGGACATCCAGAACCGGGTCATTCCGATCTTTCACTACGCGTTGAAGCCGGGCGGTTATCTTTTTCTCGGCACCTCCGAAAGCGTCGGCCAGCACGACAACCTCTTCGCCACCGTTGACAAGAAGCAGCGCATTTTTCAGGCGCGGGAACATGCCTCGCCGCATATAAGGCTGCCGATGCTGATCGGTGATGGCCGTTCAGGCGCCTTCATGCCCGAAGGCACGGGGTCGAAGAAAGGAACTTCCAGCTATCCGCTTCGGCAGGCTGTCGAGGCGCAGGTGCTGGAGCGTTTCGCGCCTCCGCATGTCGTGGTGAATGGCGATGGTGACGTCGTCTACTATTCGGCCCGGACCGGCGGATATCTCGAAGCGCCGCAAGGCATTCCGAGCCGGCAAGTGCTGACTTTGGCCCGCGCCGGGCTAAGGCTCGACCTTCGCGCGGCGTTGCGGGAAGCCGCCACGACGCGCCGCACTGTGGTGCGGGAAAATGTCGTCGTCGACGAGGACGACGAACAGGCCCAGCCGATCAAACTCACTGTCGAGCCCCTGGCGGAACGCGGCAAGGGCGAACGACTGTATCTTGTCCTATTCGAACCATCGGGCCCGGTGCAGGCGCGGTCGGACGTGGGGCGCCAAAATCGTGATAGCGAAGGCACTGCGGATCTCGAGCGGGATCTGCGCGACACGCGCGAGCGACTGCAGTCGACGATCGAGGAGTACGAGACCGCGCTGGAGGAGGTGAAATCGTCGAACGAGGAACTCGTCTCCGTCAATGAGGAGGCGCAGTCGACCAACGAGGAGCTTGAGGCGTCGAAGGAGGAGATGCAGTCGCTCAACGAGGAGCTCAACACCATAAATTCGGAACTGACCAGCAAGATAGAGGAGCTCGATCACGCCAACAGCGACTTGCGGAATCTGTTCGATAGCACCCAGATCGCAACCATTTTTCTCGACCGCAACCTGGTGGTGCGCACCTTTACTCCGGCGGCCTCGTCGTTCTTCAGCCTGCGTCCATCCGACATCGGCCGGCCGCTGACCGAGCTTTCCAGTCAGCTCGACTATCCCGAGCTGAAACAGCACATCGATACCGTGTTCGAAACCGGAGAGACCCTGAACCATCATCCGGCGCGCGACGCCCAGGGCCGGTTTCACATGGTTCGCATCAATCCCTATCGCGACAAGGACGATGGAATTCAGGGCGTCGTGGTCACTTTGGTCGACGTCACCTCCTTGGCCGAGGCGGAAAAGCAAAACCAGGTGCTCATTTCGGAGCTGAACCATCGCGTCAAGAACATGCTGGCGGTCGTCGCCAGCATCGCCAACCGCACCCGCGAAAATTCGGAAACGAAGGAGGAGTTCGCCGAGGCGTTGATCGGTCGCTTGCATGCCATGTCGCGGGCTTACGGGCTGTTGTCGAAGGAGCGCTGGAAAGAAGCCGCTATCAACGAACTGTTGCGACAGGAACTCGAACCTTTCGGCATCGACCGGTTCGAGCTTGACGGGGCTGAAGTGAAGCTCAGTCCGCAACAGGGCCTTTCCCTCAGCATGGCCATCCATGAACTGGCGACCAACGCCGCCAAATATGGTGCGCTGTCGAAACCCCAGGGCAGGGTCGTAGTGAAATGGTCAGGCGAGGGCGATGTCTTCACGCTCGCCTGGCGCGAGAGAGACGGCCCGCCGGTGAGAAAGCCCGAAGTAAACGGTTTCGGGCTTTCCCTGTTGCAGGGCGAGATCGGCTACAGGCTGGGCGGAAACGTCGAGACCGCCTTCAACAATGATGGCCTTGAGGTCCAGGTCACATTTCCAATGACGCGCAAGGAGACGTCGTGAGCGACCGGCTGCGCGTTCTGGTGGTCGAAGATGAATGGCTCATCGCCGAGGACGTCGCTGCTTGTCTGCGCGCTTCGGGACATCAGGTCGTCGGCCCCGCCCCCTCGGTGGCGGCGGCGCTTCGCCTTATCGGCGAAGATCATGTCGACGTGGCGCTGCTGGATATTCAGCTGAATGGCGAGACAAGCCTGGCAATTGCAGAAGAATTGCAAACCCGCGACATTCCGTTCGCGTGTCTCAGCGGATTTGGCCCTCACGATGTTCCATCCGCCTTCGCCACCTTCAAATTTGTTCGCAAGCCGGCAGATCAGGCTGCCATTTTGAGTGCCTTGGCTGAATTGGCCCGGACTTCCTAACTTCTTTCAGCAGCTCGTCATGGATCGGAAGGCGGAAAGCGATCACCGCTAAATTGCTCCGCCCAGGGTAATGCCATGAGCCAGTTCTCACGGCGCGGTACCCACAGTTCATACTCCGGAATGAGGTCGCTGGGAGCCATGTCGAGCGAGCCGAGCATGATCTCGGCCTCGTTGTCCCGCAGCCAGGCGATATGCGAACCGCATTGCGGGCAGAAACTGCGTCTGGCGAATATCTTCATTTCTCCGCTGCCTTCATAGGCCGAAATGGGCCAGACGCCGAACGGCGTGAAGAAGCTGCCGCTGGCGCGTCGGCAATCCTGACAGTGGCAGATTCCGACGCGCAGCGGAGCGCCGCTCACTTTGAAGCGAACGGCGCCACACAGGCAGCCGCCGTCCCGTTCGACCCCGGCCATCGACCTCAGTCCAGCGGCTTTTCGGACGGCCGTGGTGTGGTGCCTGACTGGCGCGGCCGGCCCGCATTGCGGTTCGCCACCGGATTGTCCAGCGGAGCAGTCGAGGGCTTTGAGGTCCCGGCGGTCTTCGGCGTCGGCGGCTTCGCGCCCGCATCCGTATTGTCGGCGTCCCGCCTTGGATGTGGCAAGCCGCCGGCATCCGCCTGCCGGATTACCGGCTTCGATGTCGTATTCTCTTTGCCCATGGTGTCTCCTTCCTGCTGCGAGAGTGTCGGTGAACAGCTCATTTCGCTCGCTGCTCGTCACTCGCGCATGTCAACCGCCGGCGAGGTGCGAAGTTCCACGGCCTGAAGCTTCAAGCGTTTTCCCAGGTGCGCAACGTATGCTGCACGCGCATTCCTGTAGATGGGAACCATTTTCGCCACCGGCTGTTCGGCTCGCAGGAAGGAGCCGGATATGCAGCGACGCAACGCTATACTTTCGCTGGCCATAGCCGCGATTATTATCGTCGGCTTTCTCATAGGCTTTCTGTACGGCGACATGGGCTGGCAAACCTCGCCGGTTACAAGAGTGCCTGAGCAGAACCAAGGCGGCAACGCCCCGGCCGACACCTCGCCTGCGGCGGGCGTCAAGAAGAATCCCCGGGAGAATACCGAGATGCCGGACCAGCAATAATCGCGATCCTGCGGGGCCAATGCCAGCACGCTTCGGTGGGCAAGCAGCTCTTTAGTTAGCGACCGCCCCGGCGGAACAATTCGTCAGCCTCCCAATTAAAGCAGAGAAGCTGGCTTGGAGCAGATGGATGGGTATTTTTTCCGACCTCGACAAGAAGCTGACGGACAATCTCTACGCGCACGGTAACGATCTCATCGATCCTGCCGCGGATCTTCCCGAGAAGATCGAGGAGAGGGTCGAACTCCTGATGCCGTTCGTTCAGCCCGAGGCTCGCGAGTTGGTTCGATCGCAAATCCTTGGCCTTATTCAGGAGTACAGGAATGAGGATGCCGCGCCCTCGACCTAGGCCAGGATCGCGTCAACTGCGAGCCTTGCAGGCCCTGTTCGGAATGGAATTTGGCGGGCGTCATCCATCCTGGTCTATGGCATGGGGCGCGGGCTGGGTCTCGACGCTGGTCTGGCCGGTCTGGTCGGCCCACAGCCAAACGATGAAGAGTACCGCCACTACGATCACTCCCAAGGAGATAAGACGAGGCATGGGCATTTTCCTTTCCGTGCCGGACAGCCGGTCAAGATTTCGGCTTGCGATTAGCTCCGCGCGTCGCCTGTGCGGGATCGGAGCCGGCTCCAACGGTCGGGTCGGGAACGACCGGACCTCGTTCTGCTTCGGAACCCTCTGCCTCGATCTCTTGGACAGCCCGATCCCAATGCTCCCGCTCCCGCCCTTCCGGACGGCCTTCACGTTCCCATATTTCATGGGCTCGCCGCCTGATACGCTCTTCCCTGTCCATGATGGATCTCCTGCTGCTGTCCTAAATCCCGCGGTCGATGGTTTTGTTCCGCGCTGCCCGGACAGTTCTCGCGCGAGAGAGCACGTCGAATATTCGCGGGCCGGAGAGTAAAGTGAACAATATGCCTCCAGCGGCCGAGATCGAAATCCCATGAGAGTCCTCGTCGTCGGCGCCACTGGCCTGATCGGCGCTTCGGTCTGCGCCCGCCTCGTTTCCGAAGGCCACGAGGTGGTCGGCATCGTCCGCAGCCCTCGGGACAATGGAGCTCGCGGCTACCAATCATTGGTGCTGGACATGGCGACCGCGCTACGCCCTGAAGATTGGCTGCCGCATCTCACCGGCATCGATGCCGTCGTGAATTGTGCCGGCGTTCTGCAGGATAGTCCCCGCGAAAACACCGGGCAGGTTCATCGCGATGCGGCGGCGGCTCTTTTTCTCGCCTGCGCGCGGGCCGGCGTTGCCAAGGTGATCCACTTCTCTGCAATGGGTGTGGATCGGGCACAGCCTTCGTCGTTCTCGACGACGAAATATGCCGGCGATCAGGCCCTGATGGCGCTTGATCTGGACTGGATTATCCTTCGACCGTCCGTGGTGCTCGGCCGGCCTGTGTTTGGCGCCAGCGCATTGTTTCGCGGTCTGGCCTCGCTGCCGGTCCTGCCGTCGATGCCCGATACCGGCCGGCTGCAGGTTGTGCAGCTCGAGGATGTGGTCTCGACGGTGCTCTTCTTTCTCGATCCCGGCAGTCGGTCCCGTATTGCGCTGGAACTTGCAGGTCCCGAACAGCTGACCCTGGACGAGATTGTCGGCACTTTCCGCGGCTGGCTCGGCTGGGCTCCAGCAACGAGACTTGTCCTGCCGGGATGGGTTGCGCGGCTTCTTTACCGCCTCGGCGATCTTGCCGCGATGCTCGGCTGGCGGCCTCCAATGCGCAGCAACGCCGCCAGGGAGATCACACGAGGGGCGGTCGGAGACCCCTCGGGCTGGATTTCCTTGACCGGCATACAGCCACAAAGCTTGGTGCAGTTCCTCGCGCTCAATCCCGCGACGGTGCAGGAAAAATGGTTTGCCGGGCTTTATTTCGCCAAACCTGCGATCTTCGTCGTCCTGCCCTTCTTCTGGATCATGACGGGGATTGTGTCGCTGACCACTGGCTTCGGCAACGGCATCGGCCTCATGCAAAGCACCGGGGCTGGTATGTTGTCAGCGCCGACCGTAGTCGCCGGCGCTCTCGCCGACATCGTTGTCGGCGCGCTCATAGCCTGGCGGCCAACGGCGCGAAAAGGCCTCTACGCTGGAATTGCGCTCTCGCTGTTTTATCTGATCCTGGGCACCTTCCTGCGCCCGGACCTTTGGAACGAACCGCTTGGGCCATTCTTGAAAGTCTTGCCGATCATCGTCCTGCACTTTGTTGCCTTGGCAATACTGGAGGAGCGCTGATGCTTTATTTCGTGCTGAAGTACCTGCATGTCATCGGTGCCAGTGTGCTGCTTGGCACCGGCGCCGGCATCGCCTTCTTCATGCTTCTCGCCCACAGGACCGGCAATGCGGCAACGATTGCGGCCGTGGCGCGCATCGTGGTAATCGCCGATTTCCTCTTCACGGCAACCGCGGTTGTGGCGCAGCCGATAACCGGCGTCGCGCTTGCCTGGCAGGTCGGTTACCCGCTCTCCGAAGGCTGGATCGTACTCTCGATCGCGCTCTACATCGTCACCGGCGTTTTCTGGCTGCCGGTGGTATGGATACAGATGGAGATGCGCAATCTGGCATCCGCAGCCGCTAAAGCGGGCACCCCGCTGCCGGCCCGGTATACCAGGCTTTTCTGGCTGTGGTTCGCCTTTGGCTTTCCCGCCTTTGCTGCCGTCCTCGGGATATTCTGGCTGATGATCGCGCGGCCGGCGATCGAGTGGTAGCGCTTGCCGCGACAGCCCGTGCGGCTTCGATTTTCGGCGCCGGAACATCTTTCCCACGAGTGCGTTCGGCGCGGATGGATCAAGCCGTACGCAAACGCCGACATTCAGCCTCATCCTGGACTGACGCGGATGTCCTCATCGTTGGTGGCGGGCCTGCCGGATTGGCGGCCGCGATCTATCTCGGCAGGTTCCGCCATCGGGTCGTCGTGGTGGACGCGAATGAGGCGCGCGCCATGCTGATTGCGGAAAGCCGCAACTGTCCGGGATTTCCGGAAGGGATCAGCGGCGCCGATCTTCTGCACCGGCTTCGTGCGCAGGCCGACAAATACGGAGCGACACTGGTGGAGGGTCAGGTGTCATCGATCGAGCCGACCGTAGGCGGGTTTGGCGCCGAGACAAACGCAGGGCGGATCGGCGCCCGCAAGATTTTCCTGGCGACGGGTATTGTCGACCTTGTACCTGCTATTCCGGACCTGCGCGAGGCCATTGCCAGAGGCAGCGTACGCCTATGCCCGGTTTGCGACGGCTACGAAGTCATTGATCATCGGGTCGCCGTCATCGGGGAGGAGGCGAAGGCACTGCGAGAGGCCATGTTCCTCAAGCAGTATACGCAGCACGTCACAATGCTGGCTCGCTATCTTCCGGATTTTTCGGCCAGCACGCGGCGCGTGGCGGCGGAAGAAAAAATTGCCATTTGCGATGCCTTCGAAAGGTTTGTTCCTGCCGGCAACGGCTACGATGCCCTCCTCGGGGATGGCGCGGTGCGCCATTTTGACGTCATCTATCCGGCGATGGGTTGCCGGGTGCGTTCCGAGCTCGCGCTGGCAATGGGCGTCAAACGCTGCGACGACGGCTACGTCGTCGTCGACAAGCACCAGCGGACCTCGGTCGAGGGGGTGTATGCCATCGGCGACCTCGTCAAGGCTTTGAACCAGATCGCAGTCGCTTTCGGCCAGGCTGCGATAGCCGCAACAGATGCTCACAACGACTTGGCCCTCGGGTACGAATAAGCTCCGGAAGCATGTCTTGCTAGCGCAGCATGGCTGCCATCACGAAGACCGCGGCCCCGACGAGAACGACCGCGGCAATCACCAACACCGGCCAGTTCTTGCGGGGCTCAAGATCAGGCTCGCCTTCCAGCGGCCGCATAGCATCGGCGAAACTCGCTTCGTTCGTGAACTCTGGCTGTCGCCGTGGACGAGCCTCAATGACAGCGTTTGGCGCATCTGCCGCTTCTGCATCGGTCTCTTCAGGTGCGGCCGCTGGGTCGAATCCCGGGTTTTTGTCCTGCGTCGCCTGAATATCGCCTCTCGCTTTGGCGGGCGTCTGATCTCGTTGTGCGGCCATCATCGTCTCCCTGGCAACCAAACTTCAATCTGCCTCAGCGGTTCCAGTCTGCGCCCGAATTGCTGAACGCCGATATGATCCGGCCACTCCGGAACAGACGCTGCCTTTCGCAGTTGTGTTGGATCATTACCCGGTGAGTTGGCTATGCCGTCTGCACTCGAGCAACTGGCTCAATCCGTGAAAAAGCGACGAGCGATCTTGTTCGTTGGAGCGGGGGTGTCGATGAGCGTCGGCCTGCCATCCTGGGAGAAGCTCATCGAGCATATGGAGGATGAACTCGGCCTCGACCGCGCTACGGCCGATATGCCTGAACCCAGCTATCAGGCGCTTGCCGAATACTACCGGCTAAAGCATGGCAGTATCGGCTCCTTGCGCAGCTGGATGGATCGCGAATGGAGCGTTTCGCGGAAAAAAGTGAAAGGATCGGCGATCCACGAGCTGATCGTGTCACTCGATTTCCCGATCATCTACACCACCAACTACGATCGAAATCTTGAGGTTGCGTTCGAACTCCACGACCGGCCGTTCGTAAAAGTGGCCAACGCCAAGGACATCGCCAAAGTGAACGGCGAGGCTACCCAGATCATCAAATACCACGGGGATTTCGACGACGATGCCTCGCTGGTTTTGGCCGAGTCCGACTATTTCGAGCGGCTGTCGTTCGATTCGCCGCTGGACGTGAAGTTTCGCGCCGACGCGCTGGGGCGCACCATCCTGTTCATCGGCTACAGCATGTCCGACATGAACATCCGGTTGTTGCTGTATCGGCTGTGGGAAACCTGGCGCCGGTCCGGCTACGAAAAGAACCGTCCGAGATCTTTCGTCTTCATGCCGCAACCGAGCGTCGTCCAGGAAGCCGTCCTCGGACGCTGGGGCATCGACATGCTGACCGAGGAGGCCGATCGGCCAGAAGACGCTCTGGTGACATTCCTAAGCAAGCTCAAGGATAAGATAGACCAGGGTTAGCACGTGACGCTCTGTTCGGCCCGGCCGGGAACATTGTCGATCGCTGCGGCGTTCATAGCTGGGAAGGGACGCTGTTTGCGGAGGCCTATAATGGGCCACTTCGATATGATCGATCTCGTTTCCGTCATCGATGCCTGCACGACCGGCCGCGCGGCAGGGCGATTGGTGTCGATGGCCAAAGCCGTGGAAGAGTTGCGGGTGCTGACCGGTGACTTCATCTCGCCGGACGAAACCGTGGCCAACGCCCTGTCGCCGGTGGCGCTGGAGCGCGGCTGCGCGGTCCTGTTCGACGAGCAGCCGGGCGCCGACATCCTGCACACGCCATGGCAAGAGGTCTGACTGGCGGACGCCGCCTGAGTGTTGCCGTGCCGGCGGGCGCGACATCCGTTTGACGGCACGGTGCCGCGCGTTGCATATGGCGTCCGTCCGGAGCGCCAGCGGCGGCTGGAACCCGAACCGTCCCAGGAGTGTTTAACCGCCGCAGAAGACAATTGGAGAGACGCCATGACTGAAAACGAGACCCGTTACGAACATGGTGCGACCAAGTACCCGGCCAAGAAAGATGCGGACGCGTCTGATCAATTCTCCCAAGAGGCGGCCGGCAACAAGAAGCCTGCCGGGGGGATGGGCCTGACAAGGTCAAGAAACGAGGTGGAGGACAAAACCCATCAGTCCGAGGGGAAAAATCCGCCCGGACAGTCCACCCCCAGTGCCGCGACCGAAAAGACGTCCGGCGCCGGTCCGTCGCTCGCCGAGCGTTCCAAGGATGCCAAGGCCCCGAAGAGCGGCCGCCAGCCAGGCGCCTACGTCAAGGAGTGACCCGGCTAGCGAACCTTCAGTCAACCCATCATCGTCTTCAGCGGCTCCCGAGCGAGGTTTGCTTCAATCTCTTTGCGGCCCGGCGTTTCCCGCAGCGCTGTGCGCATGTTCTTTCGATATTCCTCCGGCATGCGCGGCGGCAGCATGGGTTCATATGCGTCGACGACCGCCTCGATGATCACCGGGCCTTCCGCGGCAAAGGCGGCGTCGAGGACCCCCTCGACGTCCTCCGGCCGAGTGACGCTGTAGCCGATGCCGCCCATGGCCTCGGCGGCCAGGGCGAAGTCGATTGGCTGGAGTTCGCAGGCAAATTGCGGATTGCCGAGGAACATCATTTGCTCCCAGGCGATCTGGTTGAGCATGTTGTTCTTGATCACCAGAAGCTTGAGCGGAATCTTGTAATGCACGGCGGTGGAAAATTCGCCAAGCTGCATTGCCAGCCCGCCGTCGCCGACCACCGCGAAAACCGGCCGGCCTGGGAAGGCGATCCCGCCGGCAATCGCATAGGGCAGCCCGCAGGCCATCGACGCCAGCGAGCCGGAGACGGCGAAATCCTGTCCGGCCTTGATATCGATATGACGGGCGGCAAGTTCTGTATTCTGACCGGAATCGGTAGCGAGGATGGCGTTCGCAGGCATTCGATCGCCGAATGCCTTGACGATGCGTTGCGGCTTGAGCGGCACATCGTCCCTGCTTTCCGCCTCCGCCATCATCTTGCGCCAACGTTGCACGCTCTGCTGCGCGTTCTCGAGAAAGGATCTGTCCTGCTTTGGCTTCAGCCTTTCGTTGAGCAATTGCAAGGTGATGGCCGCATCGCCGACCAGACCGGCCTCGACGGGGTGGCGAAGGCCGATGCGCTGCGCATTGCGATCGATCTGCACGCCGCGCGCCTTGCCCGGCTTGGGATAGTATTCGATGTAGGGAAAGGTCGAGCCGACGATCAGCAGCGCCTCGCATTCCTCCATGATCTCCTGCGAAGCCAGCGTGCCCAATATTCCTATTCCGCCCATGACGTGCGGGTGATCGTCCGGCAGGACGGCTTTGCCGAGCAAGGCCTTGGCAACGGGTGCGGCGAGGAGTTCCGCCGTCCTCTCGAGCTCGGCCTTCGCATTAAGCGCGCCGCGCCCGGCGAGGATTGCCACTTTCGAGGCGGTGTTGAGGATGTCCGCTGCAAGAGCGAGCTGGGCGTCGTCGGGTCGCTTGTCCCCTTCGAACCACCGCTCAGGTGTATGTTTTGGAAGATTGCGCAGCGAGCGCTTTGCCGCCGTCTGTTCCTGCACGTCGCTGGCTATCGAAAGATGCGAAACGCCGCGTCCCGCGAGCGCCGAACGACAGGCCAGGCCGGCGACGTTTTCCATATGGGCTGCGTCGCTCACTTGCGTATTGAAGACGGTGACGTCGTTGAAGACGCGGGTGAGATCGACGTCCTGCTGCGTGAACGTCTCGATCAGGTCGTGAAACTGCATGCCGGTTATGGCAAGGACCGGCGCCTGGTCGAGCTTTGCGTCGTAGAGACCGGTGAGCAGGTGCGTGCCTCCTGGCCCTGAGGTGGCGAGGCAGACGCCGAGCTTGCCGGTCCATTTGGCATAGGCTGTCGCCATGAAAGCCGCGGATTCCTCGTGCCGCACCTGCACAAAGCGGATCTTGTCCTGCCTTGTGCGCAGCGCCTCCATGATGCCGTTTATGCCGTCCCCCGGCAGGCCGAAGATCACGCGTACGTCCCAGGCGATCAATGTGTCGACAAGGATCTCGGCAGTGTTGGGCATGGTTGCCTCCTGTGTGTCTGGGCGTGTCCCTGCAGATTTACGCGTGTCCCTGCAGATTTACGCGCCCGCTGCGGCGTCGGGCGCCAGCGGTGGAAATCAGCGATCGGTTGCCGAACGACTGAGATAGCCTGATGTTCCATCGGAACGGCGGCGTTGCGAACCGCGCACAGCGGAAGCCGATCGGGAAGTGACCCGGCGAGGGTCACGTCGCGCCGTCAACGGCTACTCGCAGTCCTGTGGGGATAGCGCCGAAACAAAAAACCCGCCTTGTCGGCGGGTCGTTGGCGCAAATCAGCACCATGAATAAATTCCTAGCATAACTGCCGTCACGTGTCAAGTTGAAACCACGGATCGCGAACTCGCAACGACATCCTTCCTGGTCATATGCTCCGGTTCGCGTTCGCTCCGCCCTGCGACGACAAAGGCGCCAGCGATTTGGCCAATCGTAAACATCGGCAATTGGCGGCAGAACCCAGGAACGGTTTCGGCGCCTTATCGGTTGTGAGGAAAAGGAGATAGTCCATGTTTGAGAACAGCATGTGGTTGCTCGTCGTTGCAGGCGGTCCCCTGATACTGGCAATCCTGATCGCCTACGCACTCGTCACGCGACGCCGCCGCGGTCCCGCAGAACGCAGGGAGAGTGAGCGGGCGACTGAGCGCTTGTATCGCGAAGAGAAAGACTGAGATGAGCGAAGGACGGCTTATTCGACCGCCATTTCGGAACGATCCCGCCGCCCTGCCATTATCGCCATAGGAACAGGCCCAGCTCGTGGAGAGCACAATGGCTTCGGCACGGCCTGCAATCACCGGGAATCCGACGATTGCCGCCAGCGATCTGGGCATGAATCGAATGCGAGGCACCTTGGAGGAAACAATGGCTGGACGCAGGACCCATGAACAGCAGATGCGCATCATTGAAAAGCGGGAGAACACGAAGGGCGCCGACAAGGATTTCGACGCAGAGGCGGACCTGAAGCGATCGGCAGCGGAACGTGAAGCGCTGCGCAAGGGATCGGAAATCAGGTCCGACACACCCGATCTTGTCGATCCTGACGACCGCAACATCCTTCGGGGAAGAAATCAGGAGAGCGTTCATCACAAGAACCGCCCCGACGACTGATCCTCGACGACTGGCCCCAAGGACTAACCCTGAGGAATAACCACCGCGTCGTCCCACACGAATTGGAGAAAGCCCATGGCAAAAGGTAGCAAGAAGCACATCGGAGCGGGTTCACAGGGGAAGGGTTCTGGTACAGGCGCCATGACCACGACCCCGAAGGATAAGATCGGGGAAAACCAAGTCCTGTCCAACCGCGACAAGGCGCAACATACCAAGGAACGCGGTCTGGATTCCAAGCAGGTCGCGACCGACCAACGCCAGGACCACGCCGCCAATCGTTTGCGGGACTGACAGCCACTCGCCGTATGGCGCGGTCGCCTGCTCTCCAGGGGAGGCTCATCCGGCATTGCCGATGCGGCTTTACCCGGCAACACCGCGACCGACGAAAACCTATTCGCGATGACAGAAACAAGTGACAGCGAGAGCGGGCAGCAACTCCTGCAGATGATGACGACAGAGCATTTCGTGCTGCAAACCGCCCGGGCAGCCACGATTCAGGAGGCGAACCAGCGCGCCAATCTGTTCCTGACCTCCGTATCGAGCGCGACGATTGCACTCGCCTTCGTCGCTCAGGTGACGAAGATGGGCCAGCCATTCGTGCTGTTCAGCCTGATCCTGCTGCCATGCCTCTACTTCGTCGGACTGGTCACCTTTGTCAGGGCCGTGCAGGTGGCAATTGAGGATATGGTCCACGCACGCGGCATGGCGCGGATCAGGCACTACTATACCGAGCTGGCGCCATCCATGGCGCGATATCTTGTCCATTCGACGCATGACAACCAGCTTGCCTTGCTTGCCGATGTCGGTCTCAAGCCTACCTCTTGGCAGTCGTTCACGAGCACCGCCGGCATGGTCAATGTCGTCAACGGTGCGATCGCCGGCGTCTTTGCCGGTGTGATGACCAATGCCGTCCTTGGGTCGACGATCAGCCTCGCCGTGGTTGTCGGAATGCTGGCCTTTGCGGTGAGCAATGGTTGCCTTTGGCAATATCACACGCGCAACTGGGCAGCCGCGGAGCACAAATTGCGAGTGTTGTTTCCGAGTGCGCCGCAGCCGTCGTGAGGGTCTATCCGATGCCTTGCATCTGCGGGATTTCGGCAATCTGTCGAAATCGGCCATTTTCCACCACGTTGAGCGCCGTGACGGCGGCCAGGTTGTCGCCTTTTTCGTCCCACTGCACCGGATCGCTATAAGCAATGCCCTGGAAACGGAGCTTCCGCATCGCAATCAGAACGTCGCGTCGGCTCGGATTTCTCTTGGATTCGGTGATCGCGTCCTTGATTGCGGCGATCAGCACGCGGGCTGAATCGTAGGAATTCACGGCATAGTTGCCGATCGGTCCAAACAGCGCCGCGTAGCGGGCGGCGAAATCGCTCGAACCCGCGACCTTGCCCACTTCGGGCGTAGCGGACAGCACAAGAACGCCTTCACCCAATGTCGCGGTTTCTCCTGCAGGCCCAAGGAAATTCACCGCGTCCCAACAGCCGTCACCGCTGGCAAAGAGCTGGTCGAGACCTGCACGGCGCATTGCTCGCAGGATGAACGCACCCTCGAAACTGCCGCCGTAGAACAGGAGGTCGAAATCGGCCCGCAGGGACGCGACTACGGGCTCAAAATCGCGGCTCCCTTCGCGAACCGTTCGCCGCTCCGCGATGCGTCCTCCGAGCGACAGGAATGCCCGCGAGAACGCGCTGCCCATGCTGTGGCCATACATGGTTTCGGTTTCGACCAGCACGGCGCGGCGCTTGCCCATGACGTCGTAGAGATGACGGGCAATGGCTGCTCCGGTCCGGTCGTCGCGGTTGGTGAAGCGAAACACATTCGGCAGAGCGCGCTCGGTGAGCGCCGTGTCGGAAGCGATAGGCGTGATCATCGCGAGGCCGTGGGCAGCATAGATCTCCGCCGCAGCGATGGTGACATTGCTGTTGTAGTGGCCGACGACGCCGAGCAGATCCGGCCGGTTGCAAAACTCGTCCGCAATTTGCCGTCCGGTCTCGACCTTGCCCTGATCGTCCGCGGCCTCAAGCAAGATGGGAAGCCCCGCACCGTCCGCGTTCTGTTCCTCGACCGCGAGTTCGATCGCCTGCTTCATCTCGGCGCCAAGCGCTGCCGCACTTCCCGACAAGGGAGCGCCGATTGCGATCCGGATCGCTTCCGACATCGAATGGTCCTCGCTGCCGCCGAGCTGTTTGTCTGCCCCGAACTGCGCTCGCGCCCATCGGTTCCTTCCCGAACCGGAAAAATGATGAATTCGACGGCATCAGGTTTCTTGAGGGTCGAAGACGAGCGATCTTGCTCGCGAGCCTTGGGCGCGACGAAACGCAGCTGGAACAATCGATACCCCTGGTGCGTTCGGCTGTTTTACATCTGCCGGGGTTCCCTGATGGCGCCACGTCCTTTCTGGAAAGGCTATCTGAAGCTTTCGCTGGTGACCTGTCCGGTCGCGATGACGCCCGCTACCACCGAGAGCGAAAAGGTCCGGTTTCATACGCTCAATCGCAAGAGCGGGCATCGGGTCGTCAGCCAATATGTCGATGCCGTCAGCAGCAAGCCCGTTGCTGAAGACGACGAGGTGAAGGGGTACCAGCGCGGCGAGGACGAATACGTGCTGCTCGAGGACGACGAGCTCGACGCGGTTGCGCTTGAGAGCACCCGCACCATCGACATCGACATGTTCGTCGATGCCGACTCCATCGGCTGGATCTGGTACGACAAGCCCCATTACCTCACCCCTGACGACCCGGTCGGGGAGGAGGCATTCTCCGTCATTCGCGACGCCATGCAGTCGACAGGGACGGTCGGAATATCGCGACTGGTCATGTATCGCCGCGAGCGCGCCGTCATGCTCGAACCCCGAGGCAAGGGCATTGTGTTGTGGACACTGCGCTATGGTGACGAGGTTCGCGATCCCGAGGATTATTTCGGCAAGATCGACGACGCCAAACCCGACCCGAAAATGATGGACATGGTCTCGACGCTGATTGATGAGCGAACCAGGCAGTGGGATCCCGCCATGACCGGAGATCCCGTCCAGGCGCGGCTGCTGGAGATCATTGCCTCGAAGAAGAAGGGCAAGAAACGGCCGGCCAAGGCGAAGGCCAAGCCCGAGCAACCGCCCAGCAACGTGATCAACATCATGGATGCGCTGCGCAAGAGCATCGGCTCGGAGGCCGGAAAGCCAAAATAGGCGCACGGAGTTGCTCGGGAGGACAAAGGCAGCACAATGAAGGTCATCCCTCGCGACGGCGGCTTCCCTCTGCCGCTCGATACGCCTCCAATGGAAGCCAAGGCCGCTGATGCGATTCCTGAAGGAGACGGATGGCAATACGAGCGCAAATGGGACGGTTTTCGCTGCCTGGCATTCCGGCAGGACGACGCTGTGGAGTTGCGCGCAAAGTCGGGCAAGCCGCTCGGACGGTATTTTCCCGAACTCGTCGCGACGTTGAAGGGACTGCCGTCGTCCCGTTTCATCGTCGACGGCGAAATCGTCATCTCGGTCGACGGCAAGTTTTCGTTCGACGCCCTCCAGATGCGGCTTCATCCGGCCGAGAGCAGGATCCGCAAGCTGTCCGCCGAAACCCCGGCGCACATCGTCCTGTTCGACATGCTCTGCGATGAGCACGGAACCATCTGGTTGGCGCGGACGCTGAAAAAACGGCGAGTGATCCTTGAGGCTTTCGTCGCTTCGGCAAACCGCAGGAACATTGTGCTTTCGCACTGTACGCGCGATGTGAAGGAAGCCCGCTCCTGGTTAGGGGGTGCCGGACATGGGGCGACAGACGGCGTGGTCGCCAAGCGGCTGGACGGTCCGTACCAACCGGGGGTGCGCGCCATGGTGAAGGTAAAGCGGTTGCGGTCGGCCGATTGCGTGGTCGGCGGCTTTCGCTATCTCAGCAACAGCCCGCAGGTCGGCTCTCTGTTGCTGGGTCTGTACAACCAGGCCGGCAAGCTCGATCACGTCGGCTTTACCTCGACTATTGCCAAGGACGACAGGGCCGAGCTTACCCGCAAGCTCGAAGCCATGCGCGAGCCCCCCGGCTTCACCGGAAAGGCGCCGGGCGGGCCGAGCCGCTGGAGCACCGAGCGCAGCGGCGAATGGGAACCGGTCCGTCCCGAATTGGTGGTGGAAGTGCGCTTCGATCACGTTACCGGCGACCGTTTCCGGCATGGCACCAAATTCCTGCGCTGGCGGCCCGACAAGGCGCCGGAACAATGCACGTTTGAGCAGATCGCCTGATTGCCCCGATGCATGCCCTTCGTAAGGCAGGCCTCAAGCCGCTTTCTTGCGCCGGCTTCCCGGTTCTTCGATCGGCGCTGCGGCCGCGCGGAAATCCTGCCAGGGATCCGACGATAGCGAGGCAAGCCGGACGGGTGTGTTCTCGACGGTAAAATAAGCCGGTCCGATGCCGGGGCCGAGCTCGTCCCAGGAAAGCGGCATCGACACCGCCGCACCCGGTCGGGCTCTTGTCGAATAGGGTGCGACTGCGGTCGCACCACGCTGGTTGCGCAGATAGTCGACGAGGATTTTTCCGCGTCGTTTCGATTTGGTGATGGTCGAGACGTAGCGGCTGGGATTGTCCGAGGCCATGGCGTCGGCAATCGCCTTGGTGAAGGCCTTAACTTCAGGCCATTCCGCTTTCGGTTTCAATGGCGCCACGACGTGCAGACCCTTGCCGCCGGAGGTCTTGATGAAGGGGACAAGCCCTGCATCCTTCAGCCGGTCGCGGGTCTCGACGGCGGCTTCGATCACCGCCTCCCAGGCAACGCCCTCGCCGGGATCGAGGTCCATGATGATCGTGTCCGGACGCTCCCAATCGCTCACCATCGAGCCCCAGGGGTGGATCTCCAGCGCCGCCGATTGGACAAGGCCGATCAGCCCATCGAGGTCATTGATGCTGATCAGCCGCTCGTCGGGTGGGTCCTTGGGATCGTGGACCAGAACGATATTTGGATTGAGACCCTTCCAGGCATGCTTCTGGAAGAACTTCTCGCCCGAAATGCCATTCGGGCATCGCAGCAGCGCCAGTGCCCGGCCGACCATGTAGGGCGATGCATGGCGCCAGACTTCGGCATAATAGTCGGCGAGCCCCTCCTTGGTCACGCCCTGGTCCGGCCAATAAAGGCGGTCGGGGTGGGTGAGCTTGACGGTCCGGCGCTGAGGTTTGGGTGCCGCCTTGTTCGTCTTCGGCGTTTCGCGGACGATCTCCTTCGCCAGCTTGTCTTCGCGCAACCCGCGGAACGAGGCGTGGCGCAGATTGCCGTCGGCGGTCCAGGCGCGGAACTCGATTTCGGCGACCAGTTCCGGCCTGACATAGCGGGCTTGCCGCGCCTCCTCAGCGGTCAGCCGCTCGTCGAACGGGCTCGACGGAATACGGATCCGCTCGAGCTTCTTGAAGAGGCTCTGCGCGACCGCTGCCGTGTAGCCGGTGCCGACGCGTCCGACATGATGAAGCTTGCCGTCGTCATAGACACCCAGGACAAGCGAACCGATCGCGTTGCGCGAAGTTGTCGAGGGGACATAGCCGGCGACGACGAATTCCTGCCGTGCCGAGCATTTCGACTTCACCCAGTTCTTGCTGCGGCCCGCGCGGTAAGGCGCATCGCGAAGCTTGGAGACGACACCTTCCAGGCTCAGCCGGCAGGCGTGTTGCAGGACCAGAACGCCGTTCTCCTCAAAATGTCCGCTGTAGCTGATGATACCGTTATCCCCGCCGATGATCTTTTCCAGCAGCTCCTTGCGCTTGATCAACGCCACGTCGCGCAGATCGTACCCGTCGAGATGAAGCAGGTCGAAGACGTAGAAGCGAAAGCGATCGCTGCGGCCCTCGCTGAGATCGGCTTGCAGCGCGGAAAAATCCGATGCGCCGGCGGAGGTCTCGACCACGAGTTCACCGTCGATCAGCGCCGTTCCGACAGGGATATCGGCCAGCGCCGAAATGACCGCTTTGCCGAATTTTTTCGTCCAATCGAGACCGCTCCGCGTCAACAGTTTGACGCGGCCGGCTTCGATCCTGGCCTGCAGCCGGTAGCCGTCGAATTTGATCTCGTGCAGCCAGCGTTCTCCGGACGGCGCTGACGGGACCAGAGTCGCCAGCGTCGGCTCGACGAAATCGGCAAGCGCTGCCTTCTTGGCACCCTTGATCTTTGATGGCTCCGGAACGTTGGCGGGGGCGGGCTGTTTTTCCGGTGGAGCGGCCCTCGTGCGGCCGCGGCGCTTGCCGATGCGTCCTGTCTTCGACGACCAGCCGGGCGCCTCGCCGGCGACATCCTCGATCTTACGGCCGGTGGCGACGGACTCCGGCCGCTCGTCCAGAATGTCAGGATCGCCTTCGGCGCGTGCAGCCTCATCGTCGCCCTTGATCAACAGCCAGTTCTCGCGCTTTTCCCTCGGCTTTCCGGCCATCCGCACAAGATGCCAGCGGCCGCCGAGCTTCTCGCCGTGAAGTTCGAAATCGAGATGGCCTTTCGCATAGCCGCGATGCGCGTCGCCGATCGGCGCCCAAGTGCCTCTGTCCCACAGAATGACGGTGCCGCCGCCATATTCGCCCTTCGGGATGGTACCTTCGAAACCGCCATATTCCAAGGGATGGTCCTCGACATGGACGGCAAGACGCTTCTCGCCGGGGATCAGGCTCGGCCCTTTGGTGACAGCCCAGCTCTTCAGGACGCCGTCCATTTCCAAACGAAAATCATAGTGGAGCCGCGTCGCATCATGCTTCTGGATGACGAAGCTGTTCCCCGTCCTCGCCGCCTTGCGGCCCTGCGGCTCCGGGGTGACCGAAAAATCGCGCTTCTTGCGGTAGGTCTCGAGCGCCATCGGTCAGCCGGCCTTCCGACGCGGCGCCGTCTGCTTCGCCTTCGCGTGTCGCGCCGGCTTTGACTTTGCCGCTGGTTTTCTTGTCGAGGGCTGTTTGCCGCCAACGCCGGCGCTTTGGCGCAGCGCATCCATAAGATCGACGACCTTTTCTCGCTTGGCCGGCTTCGGAACAGCGATCTTCTTGCCTTCGAGCTTCGCCTTCACAAGTTCGGCCAGGGCCGCCTCATATCGGTCGTCGAATTTGGTCGGATCGAATTTGCCCGTCTTGGTCTTGATGATGTGTTCGGCCAGTTCGAGCATCTCGCCCTTGATCTTCATGTCGGGCACGTTGTCGAAGGCCTCTTCCGCCGAGCGCACCTCGTAGTCGAAATTCAGCGTCGTTGCGACCAGCCCTTCATCATAGGCCCGGATGAGCAGGGTCCGGACGCGCCGGAACAGGACGGTCTGGGCGATTGCAGCGACTTTCTTCCTGCGCATGCCTTCGCGGATCAGCCCAAATGCTTCTTCCGCGTGTTTGTCCGGCGGGGCCAGGTAATACGGCTTGTCGAAATACACGTCGTCGACATCGGAACAGCCGATGAAGGCCGAGACCGACAGCGTCTTGTCGCTCTCGGGGACGGCGGCTGCGACCTCATCGGGTTCGAGCACGACGTAGTCGCCCGAGCTGATCTCATAGCCTTTGACCTGATCGTCCTTCTCGACGGGTTTGCCGCTATCGCTGTCGACGAACGCGCGATGCACCCTATGGCCGGTGGCGCGGTTTATCGTGTGGAAGGCGATCCGCTCTGAAGTCGAGGCAGCCGTATAGAGTGCCACCGGGCAGCTGAGTTCTCCAATTTTCAGGAAGCCCTTCCAGTTTGCTCTCGGCGCCAAGACAACAGCCTCACTGTCACAAGCGTTTGCACTGGAAATGCAACGTGGCGGCGCGCAGATTTGTTCCTTGGCTCCTTCACGGCGATGAGAAGGTCCTCGGCCAACCCAGATAATCATTCCGCTGCAACCAAATTCACGACCCGCCGTTGTCGAGCAGGAAGGAGCGGTTGGCATGACGAAATTGCGGTTGACGAGATTGTCGTTTTTGTCGGTTCTGCTGGCGGCTTTTGCTTTAGCGGGCTGCAGCAACGAGGCGGAACCGATACAGGGCAGCACCAGCAGCACTGAACCGACACAGAGCAACACAAATACCGTCGAGCAAAGTCCCGAGGTTGACAAGGATCCTACGCCCAAGTCGTCGACGGGCGGCGATCAACCAGGTACGCCGCCGGCACAATGAAGGAGCGGTCGACCGGCCGGTTTCTACGAGCAAGCCATCGCTTTTCGGATGCATTCTCGGCGACAAGGGCGCCGGTCTCACCCCGACTGGCTCTGCTCGACCAGATGGTGTCTGTACCGGTCTCGGATGAACGCGTTGAAGAACCGGCCTTTTGATGTGGCTTTGCGGAATGCGGCGTAGGTCTGTGGCGGCACGTCGTCGTAGTCGTAGCGGTATCCGCTTGGGACAAACCATACGGAGAGGGTTCTCGTCGCCGGATCGTAATTTATGCTTTGGATAGCAGTTGAAGGCATTTCCCGACACTCGACCCTAATGCTCGACGCGTTTGTACAAATAACCCGCCCTGGCAAGCCAGGTTCCATCTAGCCGGTTCCATCTAGCGCAAGATAAGAGGCGAGGGTCCGGCCGGCTCCGCGCCTCCAAGGCCTTGCCGTCGCCGGCCAGCTTCACCAATTAGGGTTGATGCCATCGCTCAAAACCAAGCAGCCGGAAGGCGCCGGCCAAGGCGACCTGTTTGGCGCGCCCGATTTTCGTGCGCCCGATTTTCATGCGCTAGATGGTCTGCCGGAGGGATTTCACTATCTGCCAGAGCTGATCACCGTCGAGGAAGAAGCTGAGCTGGTGCGGCAGCTCGAAAGTCTCGCCTTCCAGCCCTTTGATTTTCATGGCCATCTCGCAAACCGGCGCGTCGCCGGTTTTGGCCTGCGCTACGATTTTGACCAGCGCAAAGTCGTCGAGGCGCCGGCGATCCCAGCTTTTCTGATGCCGCTCAGGGAGAAGGTGGCGGCATTTGCGCGGCTGCCCGTCGATGCTTTCGTGCAGGTTTTGATCAACGAGTACCGACCCGGCGCCGGTATCGGCTGGCATCGCGACAAGCCGCATTTCGATGCCGTAGCCGGCGTTTCCCTGCTTGCCCCATGCAGCTTTCGGCTCCGCCGGAAGAACGGCACGAAATGGGACCGCGAGACCATCATCGTCGAGCCAAGGTCGGCTTACCTGATGACGGGTCCGGCGCGTACCGAATGGGAGCACAGCATACCTCCGGTTGCCGCGCACCGCTATTCGATCACCCTGCGCACCCTGCGGCCGAACGGCCGCCTCGATCAGAAGCGATAGTTCGATGACCAGAATCGAGACCGGCTCCTGTTTTTGCGGTTCGATAACGGCTGAGATGCATGGCGACCCGTTCTGGATTTGCTCCGATCACGACGACGATTGCCGCAAGGCCATAGGAAGCCCGCTGACGGTCTGGGTCGGATATCGACCGGCCCAATTCAGATTGCTGACCGGCACGCCGAAGACGTTCTCGAGAACCCGAGGCGTGCTCCGCACCTTCTGCGCCGATTGCGGGACATCCATTGCCTATCTCGACCACGGGCTTCCCGAAGAACTCTACCTGACGATCGGCTTCTTCGACCACCCCGAACGCTTTGCGCCGCAGGCTCACGCCTATTGGGACATGAAGCTGCCGTGGGTGGAATTTCGTGACGATCTGCCGCGTGTGGAGAGATATTCGAGGCGGCGCGATCCGGCGGTCGGAAATCCAGCCGACCGGTAACCGGCAAACGCCGCCGATGGAACCCGAATGGGCCTAATCTCGTCAGCGAATCTACCTGATAACCGCTACACTGATTGCCAAGCGGGCCTGGCACCAATCAGGCAGCATCGGCAGCTCGAAACGGACATTATCGCTTCTTCACCCCGCTTTCGATACCTATCTGTTGAGCGCAAGGCATAGATCGGCAACAGGCGGCAAGATTTGGCACAACGATCGGGAAGCGCAGACCTCCCACTTCACGGTGGACGCGTGCCGAAATGGCTCGGCGACCGCATGACGCGCCTTGGCGCGGTCATGTGCGAGGCGATCATTCACCACTACGGTCGCGAGGAGCTACTGCGCCGGTTGGCGCATCCGTTCTGGTTCCAGTCGTTTGGCGCCGTCATGGGAATGGATTGGCATTCCTCCGGCATCACCACCAGCGTCATCGGTGCCCTGAAACGCGGTTTGGCTCCGCTCTCCGGCGAACTCGGCATCCACGTGTGCGGCGGCCGCGGGGCGCATTCACGCAAGACCCCGCACGAGCTTGCCGTCATCGGCGAGCGCGTCGGCTTCGACGGAACAGGCCTGGCGACGGCCAGCCGTCTCGTCGCCAAAGTTGACAGCGCCGCCGTTCAGGACGGCTTCGATCTCTATCTACATGGCTTCATCGTGACCGATGACGGCGACTGGGTCGTGGTGCAGCAGGGCATGAACGGCGACAGCAAAGTGGCGCGCCGCTATCACTGGCTGTCGGAAGGCCTGAAGAGCTTTGTCGACCAGCCGCATGCCGCCATCGAGGGCGCCAACCAGGGCGAGATCGTCAACCTGACCGACCGCCGCGCCGACGCGTCGCGCAAGGGACAACTGGAGCTGCTGCAAGACCTCGGACCGGATCGCATCCTGAGGGAATTCGCCGCGCTGGAACCCGGCCCGGCTCCGGAGCAGGCGCCGCAACAGCAGCCGATGCTGCCGCACCTGATCATGCCGGCGCACCACGACGTTCGCGAAAGCGATGTCGTCATGCGCCGTCTTCATGGGAACATGGCGGCGGCTGCCGAACGTGGCGCGGCCGATTTTTCCGAACTTCTTCTGGTCCCCGGCGTCGGTGCGCGCACGGTGCGGGCGCTGGCGCTGGTGGCCGAGGTTTTGCATGGCGCGCCGTGCCGTTTTTCCGATCCCGGTCGTTTCTCGCTGGCGCATGGCGGCAAGGACAGGCATCCATTTCCTGTGCCGCTGAAGGTCTATGACGAGACGATCGGCGTGCTGAAATCCGCCGTCCATAGGGCCAGGCTCGGCCGCGACGAAGAAATCGGTGCCTTGAAGCGGCTGGACGACCAATCACGCCAGGTCGAACGCTACGTCACCGGCCCCAGCCTGAAGGAAATCGTTGCCGGGGAGTTCGATCAGTCGCATCTGCTCGGCGGTCGCAGCGTATTCGGCTGGGAAGCCGCACCCGAGACCGCGCCCGAGAAATCAAAAAACAAAGGACGGACCTGAGTTTCAGCGCTGGTCCGCATTTGGATCTCAAGAGTCCAGGTCGATCAAGGCGATGCCGAGTTCCGGACGCTTCCTGCGGCGCATATGCCCAGGCGCTTCCACCAATGTGACTTCGAGTGTCGGCCGAACGATGCCGTCGAGCAGATGTCCGCCCCGCGTGGTGCCATCGCGCAAGCCGAGCACCGCGTGGACGTGAAGGCTGGGCTTGCCGTCGTCGCCGATCGCGACATCGCCGATCGCGCTGAGCACCTCGCACTGTTCCTGGACTGGGATTTTCCGATAGGTTTTTTGGTTGAAGTCGAACCAACCGACGGTCGCCCTTTCGAAGGCGCCGAGCGCGGTCAGCGAGGCGCCGCCAATGTCCTGATCGACCGCGAAAGAGGTAAGCGCCGCGAATGCTTCTTCGCCGGGATCAAGCACCACCACGAACGTCCTTTGTCCGGCGCTTTCGGCGACAAGCTGCGATTTCATGATTTCACTCCAGACGCCATATCGGCTTTTGGTTGTCGTCTTTTCGTCGATCGAGTGTGAACGAAAAGACGGCTGGAGAGTTCCGAATGCCAATTCGAGGCGGGCGATGGGATTGCGCGACTGGAGGAGAAACGATCACAGGCGCGTGAGAGACAGGGAACCTTGCCTCCAGCGGATGGTTTGGCCCGCTTGAGACGCAGCCAGCCTGGAGCCAGCCATGTCCGATGCCAAATCCCCCAGCAAACCCACACTGCCCGTCCTCAGCCGACGCGGCTTCATGACCGGATCCGTTTCGGCGGCCGCAGCTGCGCCGTTGCTGGCGAAGTCGGTGAAAGCGGCCGAACAATCAACCGCAAGTTCGACCGGGCCGCGCGATCTGTCGACGATTTCGATGCGCATCAACAGGCAAGCCTACAATCTCGCCCTCGACAATCGCACGAGCCTGCTTGACGCGCTGCGCGATCATGTCGGCCTGACGGGCACAAAGAAGGGTTGTGACCACGGCCAGTGCGGGGCTTGCACGGTGCTTGTCGACGGCAAGCGTGTGCTTTCCTGCATGAGTTTCGCCGTCATGAACCAGGACCGGGAAGTCACCACCGTGGAAGGGATCGCTTCCATGGACGGGACCCTGCACCCGATGCAGCAGGCTTTCATCGACAACGATGCTTTCCAGTGCGGCTACTGCACGCCAGGCCAGATCATGTCAGCCATCGGCTGCGTCAACGAGGGCCACGCCGGTTCGGAAGACGACATCCGCGAATATATGAGCGGCAATCTGTGCCGGTGCGCCGCCTATCCGAACATTGTCGCGGCCATCGTCCAGGCGCGAGACGAGACCAGGAGGGCTTGAGATGCGCCCCTTCGCTTACGAAAGACCGACCAATGTTTCCGCGGCCGTCGCCGCCGCCTCGCATTCTACCGATGCGCGCGTTCCCCCGACGCAGGCCAACGCGCAATTCATCGCCGGCGGCACCAATATGGCCGATTACATGAAGCTTGGCGTTGCGCAGCCCGAGCGTCTGCTCGACCTCAACGGTCTGGCCGAACCGGCCTTGCGGCAGATCAGGATCAGCGACGACACCATCCGTTTCGGCGCGCTGGTTCGCATGGGCGAAGCGGCAGACAGGGCCGAGATCAAGCGCCGTTGCCCGCTGCTTGCCGAAAGCCTGAAATTGGCGGCCAGCGGCCAGATCCGCAACATGGCCAGCCTGGCCGGCAATGTGCTGCAGCGGACGCGGTGCGAGTATTTTCGCGAGACATCCTGGCCGTGCAACAAGCGCGAGCCGGGGTCCGGTTGCGCTGCCTTGGAAGGCTTGAACCGGCAGCATGCGGTCCTCGGCACCAGCGACGCCTGTATCGCTACCTATCACGGCGATTTCGCCCAGGCCTTGATCGCGCTCGATGCCGTTGTCGAAGCCGAGGGGAGGGAGGGCTTGCGCAGGATACCCTTCGCCAAGCTGCACCACCTGCCCGGCGATACGCCCAACATAGAGACGGATCTGGCGGCCGACGAAGTCATCGTAGCCATCAATGTGCCTTTCCGCGATTGGAGCCGCCGCTCCCGCTTCCTGAAGATACGCGACCGCGAATCCTATGCGTTTGCGCTGGCCTCGGCGGCCGTCGCTCTCGATATGGACGGCGACACGGTCAGGCAGGCCCGCATAGCGCTTGGCGGCGTGGCGACCATACCCTGGCGTGCAAGAGCGGCTGAAGAGGCATTGCAAGACAAGGTGCTCGATCGCAATGCCGCTGAGGCTGCTGCCGAAGCCGCATTCGTCGAGGCGAAGCCAAGGGAACACAACGCATTCAAGATCCCGCTCGGCAAAAGCACCCTGGTGCGAGCCTTGCTCGAAACACGCGACATGAAGGTCTCATCATGAACCAAGCTGCCCCCGCGCCGAAAGAGAATATGGGGAATCCCGTTCCCCGGATCGATGCCCGCCTGAAGGTTACCGGCCAGGCCGGCTATCCAGCCGACCTTGCGACCGCGAATGTCGCCTACGGCGTGCTTGCCACTAGCACCATCGCCAAGGGCAGCATTTCCGGTCTCCGGCTTAAGGAAGCTCGAGCGGTGCCCGGTGTCCTCGATATCGTCAGCGTCGGTGACATGGACCAGGTCGACAAGCCGGAATTCGGCAATACCGGCGCAAGCTCGATCGCTCCGCTGCACGACAAGACCATCTTCCATGACGGCCAGATCATCGCTCTGGTGGTTGCCGAGACATTCGAAGCGGCGGCGGAGGCGGCTATGCTGATCCGCGCCGACTATGCGCAAGAAACACCCAGCGCCAGCTTCGATTCCCGGGGAACCACGATCGAGCCTGCCGCCGGCAAAAGTCCGATGTACAAGGACGACCTTAAAGCCGGCGATTTCGACGCAGCCTATGCGGCGGCTGCGGTGAAGGTCGATCAGAAATACTCGACGCCGACCCAGCACCACAATCCGATCGAGCTGTTTTCCACGACGGCGTGGTGGCAGGGCGATCAGCTCACCGTGCACGAGCCAAGCCAGAACGTCACCGGCTGGAAGACCGAACTGGCACGGCAATTGAAGATCGACCCGGCCAATGTACGGATCGTCAGTCCCTATATCGGCGGTGCTTTCGGCTCCAAGGGGCCGATGACCGCCCGCACGGCGATCGTGGCGGTCGCGGCCCGCCGGGTCGGCCGGCCGGTGCGCTGCGTGGTCAGCCGCATGCAGGCTTACGACACACAAACCTACCGGGCGGAGACCCGTCACCGCATCCGTATCGGCGCGAACAGGGATGGCCGCATCACCGCCTTCGGTCACGAAGGCTGGGAAGTGACCTCGCGACCGGATCCCTATGTCGTCGGCGGCACCTCGGCAACCAGCCGCATGTATAATTACGGCTCGGTGCTGACGCATGTGTCGCTGGTGCATGCCGACCGCAACACACCCGGCTACATGCGTTCGCCGCCCGAGACGCCCTACGTCTATGCGCTCGAGAACGCCATGGACGAAATGGCAGTGGAACTCGGCATGGATCCGGTCGAATTCCGCCGCATCAACGAGCCGGAAAAGGAGCCGATCGGCGGTAAGCCATTTTCCAGCAGGTCGCTGATCAAATGTTATGACCAGGCCGCAGAGGCCTTCGGCTGGTCAAAGCGCGAAGCGGCGGTCGGTTCGATGCGAGACGGCGACTGGCTTGTCGGCATGGGCTGTGCGACCGCCATCTATCCTACCGCCGCAGCGCCCTGCGCAGCCCGTGTCCGCCTGACCGACGACGGCCATGTTCGTGTCCAGTCCGGCTCGCACGAGATCGGCACCGGCGTGCGCACCGTGGCGGGGCAGATGGCGGCCGAACGGCTTGGCGTCGATATCGACAAGGTGAGCGTCGAGATGGGCGACAGCACCTTGCCGCCGGCGCCAGTCTCGGGCGGCTCGATTTCGACTGCAAGTGTCTGCTCGGCGGTTCTGAAAGCCTGCGACGCGATTCGCGAAAAACTCTTCGCCGCTGCTGTCGGGGAGGGCGGACCGCTGGCGGGGTCCGGCAACGCAAAGCTGGAAATGGAAAAGGAGGCCGTCGTCACCGATGGCGGCAAGTCGGCCAGACTGTCCGACGTCTTCAACGCGATGCAGATCGGCGCGCTCGAGGAATATGCCGAGTTTGCACCGAAAGGCTCGTCGCCTGAGGCGCTGAAGAAACTTTACGCGGGGCAGCCGGAATTCCACGGCGGCGATCAGGACGAGGATTCGGTGAAATACGCCTATGGTGCAGAATTCGTTGAAGTGCGCATCAACAGCTACACCAGGGAAATCCGGGTTCCCCGCATCGTCGGCGCCTTTGCCGCCGGCCGCATCATGAACACGCGCACCGCGCGTAGCCAGTTGATGGGCGGCATGATCTGGGGCATTGGCCAGGCCCTGCACGAGGCGACCGAAATCGACCGGCGCCACGCCCGCTACGTCAACCGCGACCTGCAGGACTATCTGGTGCCGGTCAACGCCGACATAAAGCAGCTTGAGGTGATCCTCGTCCCGGAAGTCGATCACGCGGTCAACCCGGCCGGCGTCAAGGGCTTGGGCGAACTCGGCAATGTCGGAACAGCAGCCGCAGTCGCAAGCGCGGTGTATCACGCCACCGGCAGGCGTATCCGCGATCTGCCGATCAGAATAGAGGATTTAATAGTGTAGTTTGTTCCGGTAACGGATTGAGAATACAGAGGTATTCGCCGTTTTTTGCGGCGCTAATTTCGTCGGGCCACCAGATCGGAAATGTAGCGTTGCAGGGAAACCGTGCCACGCTCGGGATTTGTGGGCAATTCTAGCTCGTCCAGAGTAACGGCGGTCATGCGCGCATACGATTCGGCAGCGGCTTTGGAAAAGCCCATGCCCTCAAAAGTTTCTTGCCATTTTTCGCGCGGAGCCGTCACCACCTGAATGTCTTTTTGCAATTCGTCGCTCAAACAAGCTGCGACATCGGACGCAGTGTAGCGCGCCGGGCCTTCGACATAGTGCATACCTGTCTGTTCGATTGGCTCTTTCAGCAGGCGGGCGGCGGTGCGCCCGAGGTCGTCCGGTGCCACCATCGGCAATCTGAAGTCCGCCGGGAAAAATGTGTTCACCACACCATCCTGCTCCGCAGTTCCAAGAGCAAAATCCCAGTTGCTCATATAATATGCCGCCCGGATGATGCTGGCAGGGATCGGCTGGGCATGCAGTTTCTGCTCCAACTCGTGGAGGACGTTCAGGTCGCCGCATCGGTCGCCGGGCCGGGCGCCGTAGGTTGATTGGGCGACGATCTTTCGCAATCCAGATCCTTCAAGCGCCGCAGTGATGGCGGCGACGGTCTTACGCTCTTCAACGTCCGTGTCGGTCGATGGGTCGGCCGGCGGATTGAGCAGAAACAGCCGCTCGCCTTGACGAAAAACCTGGCGAAGGACCTCGCTGTCGTGGGCATCCGCCACCGCGATTTCGGCGCCACGCCGGGTCCAGTCGGCGCCTTTGGCTTGGTCGCGAGTTACGATGGTGACCGCTTCGCCCTGCTGTAGAAGCGACATAGCTGCAGCAGAACCAACATGGCCGGTGCCTCCGAGAATGATATGCATGGATCATCCCTTTCTCTCTATTCCTCCGGGGCGGTGGCAGGAGCCGTATAGCGGCGACGTACTGCATCCAGAACGTGCTTGCGGCTTTCTTGCGCCGAGAGCTTTTCGTCCTTTTCTGCTTCGGCGGTTTCGCGCGCCAACTCCTTGTCCCTGATCTGATGACGAAACCATTCGGAATAGTCGCCGGCGCGCAGGTGATGCTCCCAGGTCCCGTCATCGATGCCTTCGGCGATCTGCGCGAAGATCAACAAATTGTGGGCCCGCAGGTTCATCGCGTTGTCAGGACCTCTGAAATAGAAGCTGCCGGCCTCGTCGAGTTGACCTTCTGCATATTTGCGGCTGTGACGCTTGAGCGACTGGCGCGGCTCGATCGCTTTGACTACGGCAATTTTCTTGCGGGTTTGCGGTCGCCAGAACAACACGCGCTCGCCTTTTGGCGACGGGATATCCTTTGGCGGTTTGGTGTCCGTCTCACGACAAAACGCCTTGATGACATTCTTGGCCTTGGGGCCAAGCGCAATGACGGCAGTGACCAGACGCAGGGCATCGGTCGAGATCGCTTCCGGATGAACGGTGATCAGGACAGTGCCCGGCAATTCCAACGACAGGACGGCGCGTGTGTCGTCGCGCTTTTTGGGCAGAAGGTGATGCGCCTCGTCGATGACCAGCCAATGCGGCCTCGCTGTACGGAAGCGGAAACTGCCAAGACCGGGCAGCAGATCGGCAAAGAAGTCCGGCCGCTCATTGACCCGCAGTGCCAGCCCATTGACGACCACATTGGTGTCCGGCTTGTCGATCAGGTCGAGCACTTGTGCCTTTGTCGGTGCGCTTGAGCCGTCGCCTATCCGAACGGCGCCTTCGAGGCCGTCGTAGTCGCCTTCCGGGTCGAAAATGCAGAACTGAAAGCCGCTCTCGACGAAGCGTTCCGTCAGCGCGGTGGCCAAGGTGGATTTGCCGATGCCGGAGCTTCCAGCGATCAGAACCGTGTCGGTCGGCGTCAGATAGACTTCGTCACTGCCGACCGAGCCGAGGAGGATGCCGTCGCGGCGTTTTCGGACAAGTTCCCGATCACGCTTCACCAGTTTCTCGATCAGTTCCTCGACGCCTTTTCCACGGGCGCCGCGCGTCACCAGGTCGGCTGTGTCCTTGACCGCCGCAAGTGCATTGTCGACAGCGACGCTGCAGCCGCATGCCTGCAGGAAGGCATGATCATTTTCAGCATCGCCAATGCCAACCACATTGTGTGGCGACAGCTTCAGGTCCTCAAGCGCGGCGGCCAGCCCGGTTGCCTTGTTGATGCCGCTCGGCAGCACCATCACCGCGCCCTTGTTGAAGATGATTTCCAGCTCCAGCCCTAGGTTCTTGATGACCTCAAGAACTGTTGCCTGGTGTGGTTCCCAGGTCGCAACGATCGACCGTCCGACTGAAAGCGGCTTGACGCCGTGTTTCTTCAGCTTGGCGACGAATTTGGGCGCCGGTGCCGGTGAAATCGTGCGTTCTTCCTCGCTGGCAGGCGTGTAGATCAACGCCCCATTTTCGGCGACGACCTTGTCGAACAGGCCGAGCTCGGGAAAAACGCGCTTGAGGTCGGGCAGTTCTCGTCCCGTGACCAGAATGAGTTTGCGGCCGCTTTTCTTGAAGCGTTCGAGGGCGGCAATCGTCTTTTCAGCGACGACCCCCTCGTGCGCCAGCGTGCCGTCATAGTCTGTTGCCAAGGCAATGAAATACATCTGTCGACCATTTCATGTCTGAGATCGCCGCCACCACCGTCACACGCTAGGTCGCACGACGAGGCATACCGTTCCGCAGTGTGATCGAGCCGAGCGGACAATCGTGGCGGCGCAGGACACCCACTCAGTAGCCGCCGATAATCGGCAGTATCTCGCCGGTGATGTAGCTCGAGCAGTGCGGCGAGGCGAGAAACACATAGGCCGGCGCAATCTCCTCCGGTTGCGCCGGCCGTTTCATTGGCGTGTCTGCGCCAAACTTCGAAACGTCACCGGCTTCCTTGTCCGACGGGTTGAGCGGCGTCCATACCGGACCTGGCGCCACGGCGTTCACCCGAATTCCCTTTTCGATAAGGTTGCCCGAAAGCGCACGCGTAAAGGCATGAATGCCACCCTTGGTCATCGAATAGTCGACCAGTTGCTTCGAGCCCTCGATGCCGGTTATGGAGCCGCTGTTGATGATCGCCGAACCGGGCTTCATATGCGGAACGGCCTCCTGCGCCATGTGGAAATAGCCGTAGAGGTTGGTCTTCAGCGTCGTGTCGAAATGCTCCTCGGTGAGTTCGCTGAAGTCGGTGGAATGGATCTGGAAGGCGGCGTTGTTGACCAGCACGTCTATCCGGCCAAATTCCTTCACCACCTCAGCCACCGCATTGCGACAGTGATCACGTTCGCTGACGTCCGCCTTGACCAGCATGCAGCGCCGGCCTTCGGCTTCCACTGCCGCCTTCGTCTTTTCGGCATCCTTGTCCTCGGACAGATAGACGATCGCCACGTCGGCGCCTTCACGCGCATAGAGCACGGCCACTGCGCGGCCGATGCCGGAATCGCCGCCGGTAATGACAGCCACTTTGCCGTCGAGCTTTTTCGATCCGATATAAAATGGCGCATCGTAAAGCGGCGCCGGCTCGATCGCCCATTCGTGCCCTGGCTTCGGCTGATGCTGTTCTGGAAAGGGCGGCTCGGGATATTTGCGTGCTCCGGCCTGCATGGCGCCTTGCTGCTTGCCGTTGCCCTTCGATTTGTCCTTGGCATCGATGCCGCGCTGGATGTGGCGCTGCTTGGCGGCCTCGCCGGCGATTTCCGATTTCATCTGCATGGCTGTCTCCTTGGCTTGGAGAAAGAACAACGCATGTCGGGCGAAAAAGTTTACGCGATGGCGTCGATTAAGCGGGGCTCACTGCCACCATTCGGGGAAGGCCGTGCGTGCGGCTTCGGCCAGCGTCGCGATCTCCTCGTCGGGAACCGAGCTGTAAGGCCAGAGCAGTCGCGGGCCAAGCGGCGCCCAGCCGCCGGCCGCCGCCATCGCCTTGTCGAGCGCCGCATCGCTGACATCGTAGCGAGCCCGAAAAGGCAGAATGTGGGTGGCGAGAAAGGCCTGGATACGCGTCTCGATTTCGGCAGCGGCTGCCACATTGGTGCGGATCATATGCCACCACGTCACAGCGCCCTTCGGGCTCAGGCAGGCGACGTTGGAATAGCTGCCATGGGCGCCCTGGGCAAAGCCCGTCGCCAGCGTATGGCCGGGCACGAAGACCGAAAATCCCGGCAGCTCGCGGCGCATGTCGGCGTACCAGTCGGTGTCGCCGCCCGGCAGCTTGGCGCCGACCAGCGACGGCACGGCTGCGCGCAGGCTGGCAATGCCTTCGAGCGTCAGGCGGCGCTTGGCGTGCGGTGGATTGTAGAGCACCAGCGGCATGTCAGGCGCGGTCTCGCACAGACCACCAACGAAGCGCATGCCCTCGTCGTCGCTGGGCGGCCACCAGTCGGGCAAGGTGAATTGCACCGCCGCCGGGCGGAGCGCCGATACCCGCATCAGCCGCTCGCGCGCAACGCGCGGATTGGACTGGCTGATGCCGATCTGGAAGGGCAGGCGCGAGCGGCCGGCTATCGCGGCCACCAGGTCGCAAAGCCGGTCGAACTCGGGTTCGGTCTGGCAGTGGAATTCGCCGGCCGTGCCGTTGGAATAGATGCCGTCGACACCGGTCGCGCAGAGCCGCGAGATCGTCTCTTCCGTCGCCTCCCAGTCGATTGCTCCGCGATCGTCGATGGCCAGCATCACCGCGCCCCAGACGCCGCGCGGCGCCTGTGCAGGCAAATGGGTCAGATGGCCGTCCAGTTCAGCGCGCACCGGCGATCTCGTGCTCGCGGCGAGTTTCGTTCGACGCAAAAGCGGCCTCGATGATGCCGATGATCTTGCGTCCATAGGCACCGTCGACCGGCACCGGCTTGTCGTCGGCAATGGCATCGCGCATCGCCGTCCATTCGCGCACCAGCGCGTTGTGCATCCAGTTCGGCTCGAACGAGCCTGGCAGGTCGGTCCAGGCCGTATCGCGGCCAAGCATCGTGCCGCGGTCCATGTCGATGCGCAGCGTTCCCTGCTCGCAGACCAGGTCCATGGCGTAGGTGGTCGCGCCATTGCGATAGCCGATGCTCTGCACCTGACCGAGCCCGCCGTCGGCGAAGCGCAGACCGAGCAGGGCAGTATCGTCGGCTTCCTGGTCATGGAACTTGGCGCCGAGCATGGCGCTCACCGACACGACATCGTCATCCATCAGCCAGACCAGGCGGTCGAGCGCATGAATGCCGGCCGTCAACAGCATGCCGCCGCCGGTTGCCTTGCGCAGATGCCAGTCGCGGCGATTGTGCTCCATCCACAGCTTGATGATCCAACTCGATCCGATGAGCGGCCGGCCGAGCGCTCCTTCCTCAAGCGCCTGCCTGGCCGCCATGCAGGGCAGGGCGAAATGCATGAGATGGGCAACCATCAGCTTGACGCCACCAGCGGCCACGGCGGCATTGATCGCATCGCAGGCCGCCGCCGTCGGCGCCATCGGCTTTTCGAGCATGATGTGCTTGCCGGCCTTTGCCGCCCCGATCGCCATTTCGGCATGGAGATGGTGAGGGCTGGCGATGAGAACGGCGTCGACATCCTTGTCGTCCAGCAGCTTGCGCCAGTCGGTGTAGCCGCGACCACCGTGCTCGCTGGTGAAGCCGGCCAGGGCATCGTTATTGCCGCGGCTCGACGCGACGAGATGCAGGCCGTGCACTTCCTTGATTGCCCTTGCATGGGCCCCGCCGAAATCGCCCGCGCCGATAATGCCTATTCCAATCATCGTCCTGCCTTTTCATACGCGGCGTCGATCAGCGACATCGCCGCAACATAGTCATCGATGGAAGTCGCCGGCGGCGCCTTCCGGGCCAGCCGGTCGAGCGTGTCGCTCATGCATAGCCGATAGCGCGTCGCCGGCAATTCGATCGGCAAGTCGACGATAGCGCCATCGTCGAGCGTCGCACAGATGGCGCGCTCGCCATAGTCGATGAGGGTCGCATTCTCACTGACGATGCGCCATTCGAAGTCACCGCCGGGGCGCATCGACGCGAAAGTGTATCCGGCCTCGACCACGAACAACGCTCCGGCATCATCTTCCAGCACAAGCAGCGCATGGTCCTCGACTGCGGCGCGGTGAATGCGGTTCTCGATCGAAACGGCTTTCAGCCCAGGCCCGCCGGTTGCCAGGCTAAGCGCGGCGTCGACGCCGTGGATGCCAAGGTTCCTCAGCGCGCCGCCGCCACCGATCGCCGGATCCACGACCCAGGCGACGCCGTCGGCCGCATAGCGCTGCGGCGGGCCATTGACCAAGCGGAACTGGCAATGCGCAATCGCACCGGCGCGGCCCTGCTGGCGCAGCCGCTCAAAGGCAGTGACGGCCGGTCCAAAGCGGTTGGGCAGGGGAACACTGACAAAGGCCTGGTGCTGCCTCGCCAGCTCGCGCAGCGCAGCCAACGCTCCGGTGCTGCTCGCCGCCGGCTTTTCCAGGATCAGCGGTATGCCGGCTTCGATAACGGCACGCGCCCGCGCGGGCACCGTCGAAGGATGTCCCATCAGCAGGATTACATCAGGCGGGCTGGAGAGGATTTTCGCGAAGTCGGTGATGAACGGCAAATGATGACGCGTCGCGAAGGCGCGCGCGTGCTCCGCGTCCTCATCCCAAATGCCGGCAATCTCGGCACCACAAGCGTGTGCGGCGTCGAGATGCATTTCGGCGTGCCAATGGCTTGAGCCGGCCAGGACAATCTTCATTTCAGTGACGAATCCTCTTACTTGCAGGATATCCTACAAGTCGCTATGCTACAAGCATCGACCGTTTTGCGGTGCGCCAACGGGCGCAAATTGCAGCGGCGCTGGGAGCAAAATGTCGGAACCCAAGTCGATCTCGGAACCTAAGTCGATCGAGCCGCTGACCAGACCGCCGCTGCTTCACGTCAGCGTGCAGGAGAGCCTCAGGACCTATATCCAGAGCAACAAGCTCAAGGCGGGGGACCCCTTGCCTCCGGAGACGTTCCTGGCGCAGCGGCTCGGCGTCGGCCGCAATTCGGTACGCGAAGCGATCAAGGCGCTGGAGTCGATCGGCATTCTGGAGACGCGTCGCGGCATCGGCGTGTTCGTCAAGGAATTCTCGTTCAAGCCCTTGCTGGATAATTTGGCATATGGCCTGCAGGATTCGTTGCGCGATGTGGAGGAGCTGCGCGAGATCCGCCGCGTCCTTGAAACCGGCCTCATCGCCAAGACCATCGAGATGATCAGCGCCGAAGACATCGCCGCGCTGCGCCAGCTGACCGAAAGCATGCGGCGGCGCGCCGAGCGCCAGGAGAGCTTTGCCGAAGAGGACCAGCAATTCCACCAGCTGCTGTTCCGCTGCCAGAACAATCACATGCTGAGCGCACTGATCGACATCTTCTGGGTGGCGTTCAACAAGGCCTCGAACTTCACCAGCCTCGACAATCCGACGCCGCTGGCGACATGGCGCGACCATCACGAGATCGTCGAGGCCGTCGCCGCCAAGGATGTCGACCGGGCGCGTCAGCGCCTCGACGACCACTACAGGGGGATTCAGCAAGTGATCGCCAAAAACCGAACGACCTGACCCAACGCCGAACTACCTGACAATGCCAAGGGAGGAAACCATGCGCATCAAGACTATAGCTCGTCATCTGGCCGTCACCGGGCTGCTGCTCGGCGGCATCGGCCCGGCCACCAGCGTCCAGGCACAGGGCGCCAAGACCATAACCGGGGGCTTCGACGTCGGCCCCGGCGGCTTTCCCAAGAACTTCAATCCGCTGGCTGCGACCGGCGGCTTTACCTGGCTCAGCACCTATTTTGAACCGCTGGTCATCTACAACGCCGATCTGACCGAACTCGAAGGCGATCTGGCCAAGGACTACAAGGTCAGCGACGATCAGCTGACCTATACGTTCAACCTTGTCCAAGAGACCTGGCATGACGGCAAGCCGTTCACATCCAAGGACGTCAAGTTTACGCTTGAGCTCGCCAGGAACAAGGCGTCCGGCAGTTTGTTTGCTGCGCGTCTCGGCGATATCGCCTCGGTCGACGCGCCGGATGATCGCACCGTCGTCGTCAAACTGTCGAAGCCCAACGGTTCCTTCCTGTCCATTCTCTCGCAGGTGATGATCCTGCCGGAGCATGCCCTGGCCGGAATGCCACCGGAAACGCTGGCCACAAGCACCTGGTGGTCCACCACTCCCGTCGGCACCGGCCCCTTCAAGTTCAATCGCTATGTCAGCGATCAATATGTCGAACTTGCCGCGGATGACGACTATCGCGGCGGCAAGCCGAAGGTCGACGTGCTCATCAACCGGTATTTCGAGAGCCCGGCGGCGGCCGTTGCCGCGCTGCGCGCCGGCGAGATCCAGTTCACCTATGTCGAACCCGACGACGCGGTATCCTTCAAAAGCGACAGCAATTTCAAGGTGATCGAGGGCGCTTCTTATGTAGTCAACTACATCGGCCTCAACCAGAAGGTCGAGCTCTTCAGGGATGTTCGTGTCCGCCAGGCGATCATGTACGCGATCGATCGCAATGCCATCATCGAGAGCCTCTATGGCGGGGCGGCCAAACCGGCCAATTGCGGCTACGTCGCGCCGCATCTGGTTCCCGAAGGCCTCGAACCCTATGCTTACGATCCGGCAAAGGCCAAGGCTCTGCTTGCCGAGGCGGCTTGGGACAAGATCAACGGCGACAAGCCGATCACCTTGCTGACCTATTACGGCTCGCCGCAAGCGGCCAATGTGATGGCCGCCATCCAGTCGATGCTGGCCGAGGTCGGGATCAATGTGGTGCCGCGCGTCGTCGATACGCCGACCTATAACGGCATCGTCTACAAGGAAGGTACGCCGGACTGGAACGCGTTTGCGATGGTCTACGCCGGCCTGCAGAACGGTCCGAATCCGGCCGGCATCAGCCCTGGGCTCAACAAGTCCCAGATTCCGCCGGCAGGCTTCAACACCATGCGCATCGAGTTCGACGACCTGAGCGCTGCATTGGACGCCGCGCTCGGCCAGACCGATCCGGCCAAGATCGATCAATCCTGGCAGGAAGTCTGCAAGGTGATGAACAAGGATGTGCCCTGGGCGACATTGTGGGTGGCCAACCGCTATGGCGTGGCCTCCAACAAGCTGCGTGACTTTGTCTGGACCCCGGCGCCGGCCGGCGGTCCTTACGCGGCTCACCCGGAACGCTGGGACATCCAGTAAAACGCTCGGCGGGTCAGGCCCGCAAGGAGCCGGCCTGATGCCGGCTCCGCTCACCATCACTACGGACCGCCAATGCTGAGTTTCATTGCCCGCCGCAGCGCTACAGGACTGTTGATGCTGGTCGCCTTGAGCGTCCTCATCTTCGTCCTTCTGCGACTGGCGCCCGGCGATCCGATCGATGCATACATCAACCCGTCGAGCCCGATGTCTGCTTCCGACCTCGAAGTCCTGCGTGACCGGCTTGGGCTCGACCAGCCGCTTCCCGTGCAATACCTCGCCTGGCTTCGCGCCGCACTCAGCGGCGACTTCGGCTATTCGATCCAACGCAGCGGCGTTGCCGTGCTGCCGCTGGTCATGGAGCGCATCGGCCCGACCGCGCTCCTGATGGGCACCGGCCTGGCCATCGCCATCGTGCTTGGCATTTCCGCCGGCATCTTCAGCGCCGTCCGTCGTAACGCGCTGCCCGACATCGCGCTGTCGGTGGTTTCTTTCATCGGCATCTCCAGCCCGGCTTTTCTGACGGCACTTCTTGGACTGTACTTCTTCTCGGTGTTGCTGCGCTGGGCGCCATCAGGCGGCATGCAGACCGCCGGCGCACCTTTTTCCGTATCGGACGTGCTCGCGCACCTCGTCCTGCCCGCCTGCCTGCTGTCCATCGGACACGCTGCTCTGATCATGCGCTACATGCGCGCATCGCTGCTGGAAGTGCTCAACCAGGACTATGTCAGGACCGCGCGTGCCAAGGGGGTGCGCGAATTCTGGGTGATCATCAAGCACGCGACGCGCAATGCGCTTTTGCCTGTCATCACCCTGATCGGATCAACAGTCGGCATCGCGATCGGCGGCGCCATCTTCCTCGAAAGCGTGTTCAACTGGCCGGGCATGGGCCTGCTGCTGGTCAACGCCGTAGGCACACGGGATTACCCGGTGATCATGGGCGCCACTCTGGTGATCGGCATCTGCGTCATTCTGGTCAATCTCCTGACCGATATCGTCTATGCCGTCGTCGACCCGCGCATTCAGGTGTCGTGATGACAATCACCGCGCCTGATCCGACAGTCGGCCCGACAGCCGTGCCGCAAACCAAAGGACCGCTTCGCCGCGCGTTCGACCGCTTCTTTGAAAATCGTGCGGCGCGCGCCGGTCTGCTTATCGTCGTTCCCATCCTGCTGGCGGTTTCGACCTATCATTTATGGTGGCCGTTCAGCCCCAACGCCATCGATCTCAGGGCGATCAACAAGGGACCGTCCGCCATTCATTGGCTGGGCAGCGACGGCGTCGGCCGCGACGTCATGGCCCGGCTGCTGCAAGGCGGGCGGATTTCGTTGCTGGTCGCCGTCTGCTCGGTCGCCATCTCGATCGTCATCGGCTTTCTGGTCGGCGCCGTCGCGAGCTTCGGCGGGCGTGTTGTCGACGGCACGGTGATGCGCTTCGTCGACCTCGCAATGACGCTGCCGCCGGTGATCTTCCTGCTCGTGCTCGCTTCGATTGCCGGCACCGGCATCGCGCCGACCATCCTGGTGATCTCGCTGCTCTCCTGGCCGGTGCTGTCGCGCATGGTGCGCGCCCGGCTGCTCGAATTGCGCGAGCGTGACTTCGTCGTCGCCGCCCGAGGCATGGGGGCAGGGCTGCCGCATCTCCTGTTCCGTCACGGCCTGCCGAACTGCATCGACATTCTTGTCGTCTACGCCACGCTGCAGATCGCCAACGCCATTCTGCTCGAAGCCGGCCTCTCCTTCCTCGGCCTCGGCATCGCGCCACCCGAAGCCAGCTGGGGCAACATGCTCAATCTCGCCCGCTCCACCGTCGTGCTCGAACAATATCCCTGGCAATGGATGTTTCCCGGCGCCGTGCTCGTGCTTACCGTCCTGGCCATCAACTTCATCGGCGATGGGCTGCGCGATGCATTCGACCCTCGCTCCGATCTCAACTGACCCTGAAGGTTTTTCAAAATGCCCCTGTTTACCGGCGTCGTGCCACCTGTCGTCACTCCGCTCCATTCCGATTTCACCATCGACTTCCCGTCGTTCACGCGGACGATCGAGAACCTGCTTGACGGCGGCGTTCACGGGCTCTTCGTGCTCGGTTCGACCAGCGAGGTCGTCTTCCACGACGAGACCGGCCGCAGAGCCATCATCGAGCACGCCGTTAAGATCAACAACGGCCGCGTTCCGATCTTCGCCGGGGTGATCGACCCGACAACCGACCGTGTCATTAACCACGCCAAGGTAGCCAGATCGGCCGGCGCCGACGCCGTCGTGGTCACCGCGCCATTCTATACCCGCACCAGTCAGCCCGAGATCGGCGATCACTTCCGCTATATCAAGGACGCGGTCGACATCCCGATCATCGCCTACGACATTCCGGTCTGTGTGCATGTCAAGCTGGAGCGTAAGACCACCGTCGGCCTTGCCAGCGATGGCGTTATCGCCGGCATCAAGGATTCCAGCGGCGATGATGGCAATCTGCGCTACGTACTCAAGGATATGGCCAACGATCCGAATTTCTTCGGCATGACCGGGTCCGAGATCCTGGTCGACAGCGTGCTGGCCATGGGCGCGCATGGCGTCGTGCCGGGCCTCGCCAATGTCGACCCACACGGTTACGTCAAGCTGTGGACCCTGATGCAGGCGGGTCAGCATGCCGAAGCCCGCCTGGAGCAGGAACGGCTGCTGAAGCTGTTCGAGATCGTCTGGATCTCGCTCGGCCGGACCAGCGCCGGCTCGGCCGGCGTCGGCGCCTTCAAGACCGCGATGAAGAGCCTCGGCATTATCGCCTCCAACACCATGGCGCGGCCGCAACGCAGCTTGAACGCCGAGGAAACCGCAAAGGTCGAAATCATCCTTCGCGACGTCGGCTTGCTGCGCTGACCGTGGACGCTCCGATCCTCTCGATTTCCGGTCTGCGGGCGGTGTTCCGTATCGCCGGACGCGACATCGCCGCCGTGCAGGACGTCGATCTGACGATCGGCTCGGGTGAGACGGTCGCGCTCGTCGGCGAGTCCGGTTCAGGCAAGTCCGTCACCAGCCTGTCGATCATCGGCCTGTTGCCGAAGAAGATCGGACACATCGCCGAGGGATCGATCGCGCTGCGGCGCAGGGATGGCACGGTCACCGAGCTGACCGGCCTCGATCGTGAGTCGCTGCGCAAGGTGCGCGGCAACGACATCGGCATGGTGTTCCAAGAGCCGATGACCAGCCTCAATCCGGTCTACACCATCGGCGAACAGATTGCCGAGCCGATCCGCATCCATCTCGGCAAGTCGTATCGTGATGCCGCCGCCGACGCGGTGCGGCTGCTGGCTCAGGTCGGCATTCCCGATCCCGATCGGCGGGCGCGGCAATACCCGCATGAGCTGTCGGGAGGGATGCGCCAGCGCGCCACCATCGCCATGGCCTTGTCCTGCAATCCGACCTTGCTGATCGCCGACGAGCCGACCACCGCTCTGGACGTCACCATCCAGGCCCAGATTCTCGACCTGCTGGCCGAGTTGCAGGCGCAACGCGGCATGGGCATCCTGTTCGTCACGCACAATCTCGGCGTCGTTGCCGAGATCGCCGACCGGGTCGCGGTGATGTATGCCGGGCGCATCGTGGAATCGGGTCCGGTGAGCGAGGTGTTCGCCCGTCCGCGCCATCCCTACACAGCGGGGCTGATGCGTTCCGTGCCACGGCTTGGCCAGGCCACCATGCTGAAGGCAGCAGGAACGCCGCTACCGACCATCGCCGGCAATGTTCCGTCGCTGGCGCTGCTGCCCAAGGGCTGCTCTTTCGCGCCGCGCTGCGCCCTGGCTGTCGATGCCTGCCGCACTGCTGTACCGCCATTGTTCGCGGCGACGTCGACCCAGCAAAGCCGTTGTTTGCGCTGGGAGGATCTCTGACCGTGGACGCCCCCTTCCTTTCGGTCAGGAACCTGACCAAGCATTTTGCGCCGACGGCGTTCTCGCGCGGTCCCATCGTCAGGGCGCTGGAAGGTATCTCCTTCGATATTGCGCGCGGCCAGGTGGTCGGCCTCGTCGGCGAATCCGGGTCGGGCAAGACCACGATCGGCCGCTCGGTGCTGCGTCTCATCGAGCCGACGTCAGGCGAAATCAGCTTTGACGGCGTCGATATCACCAAGCTGAACGCCGGCGCCCTGGCTCGCCAGCGCCGCAAGATGCAGTATATTTTCCAGGATCCGTTTGCCAGCCTGTCGCCGCGCATGACCATCGGGCAGATCCTCACCGAAGGCCTGGATATTCAGGGCATCGGCAACAGGCGCGAGCGGCGGGCGAAGGCGGAGAAGGCACTTGCTGCGATCGAGCTGCCAGTCGATGCCTATGACCGTTACGCCCACGAATTTTCGGGCGGGCAGCGTCAGCGCATCGGCATCGCCCGGGCGCTTACGCTCGAGCCTGAATTTATCGTCGCCGACGAGCCAGTCTCGGCCCTCGATGTTTCCATCCAGGCGCAAATCATCAATCTTCTGCGCGACCTGCAGGTCCGGCTCGGTCTGACCATGCTGTTCATTTCGCATGACCTGGCCGTCGTCGAATATATCTGCGACACGGTGATCGTTCTCTATCTAGGGCGCATCATGGAAGTTGCACCGGCGGCCGCGCTCTATGCCCGGCCGCAGCACCCCTATACGCGCGCGCTGCTCTCGGCCATTCCGTCGCTCGACCCACTGGCCAAGCAAGGCCGGCAGGTGCTGAAGGGCGACATTCCAAGCCCCGCAAATCCGCCGACCGGCTGTGTTTTCCGAACCCGTTGCCCGGTTGCCCTGGACGCTTGTGCCGGCATCGTCCCGCCGCTGCGGGCAACATCAGATGGCCATCTGAAGGCGTGCATTCGCGACGACATCGGCTAAGGCCGATTGCCGGTCACGACAGGCGGCCGAAGCCATCTACTGCCATGAGGAAAGCCGATTGCCGGGGCCGGTTTGAGCCGTGCGATCAGCGAATCCACGGTGGGCGAGCTTGAAGGCCGCGTTGATCGCGACAGTGAAATCGGTGTTCTCACCATAGCCGAAACTGGCTCTGAAGCAGAACCTCGATATCAGCGTCCATTGACGCTGCGTTCTGCCGGGTTCAGGTAAATGGCGAATTTCGGGAAAACGCTAAATATTTGTTTTTTCTGGTCGGAGTGGCAGGATTTGAACCTGCGACCCCATCGTCCCGAACGATGTGCGCTACCAGGCTGCGCTACACTCCGTGACCAGACCGCGGGCTTATAGCCGCCGCACTTCGTTCCTGCAAGCGCCAATGGCAACGCTTCTGTCGCATTTCTTCCGCTTTCGCCTTAACGTCATACAGGTTTCAGTTTGCTGGGAGTAAACACCGTTTAAGGGCTCGTGTTATAGGCACCGGCCACCTCAGTTGAAACCACTCTGAATCCAGCCGCTTGGAGTTGCTGTCTTGCCCCTGAAGATCGTTAGTGATGCCCGTCCCAACACATTCGAGTTTGAAACCTCGGCGCTGATCAAGGCGTCCGGCTTTCGTGAATATGATGCGCGCTGGTGGTTCGGCCACCCGGCGTCGGCTGAGCCGCCGGAGCTCAATCTGATCGGTGTCCAGGCGCTCGGAATGGGGCTTGGCACGCTGATCCGGCGCTTGGGCGCCGGGCCGGATATCGTGACCGGGCATGATTTCCGTTCCTATTCGCTGGCGATCAAGCTGGCGCTGGTTTCCGGACTGATGGCCGCCGGCGCACGGGTTAGGGATATCGGGCTGGCGCTGTCGCCGATGGCCTATTTCGCTCAGTTCGCGCTCGACACGCCGTCCGTCGCCATGGTTACCGCTTCGCACAACGAGAATGGCTGGAGCGGCGTCAAGATGGGGGCCGCGCGTCCCCTGACGTTCGGTCCGGAGGAAATGAGCGCATTGAAGACGATCGTGCTTGCGGGCGACTTCGACTTGATCGGCGGCGGCTCCTATGACTTCGTTGCGGATTTCCGCAAAACCTATCTGGACGACCTGACCCGCGACAAGCGCATATCGAGAAGGCTCAAAGTGGTTGCCGCCTGCGGCAACGGCACTGCCGGCGCCTTCGCGCCGGAGGCGCTGGAGCGGATCGGCTGCGAAGTGGTTCCGCTCGATGTCGAGCTCGATCATACGTTTCCGAACTACAATCCCAATCCCGAAGACATGAAGATGCTGCACGCGATCCGTGATAAGGTGCTGGAGACAGGAGCCGATGTCGGACTTGGCTTCGACGGCGATGGCGACCGCTGCGGCGTGGTCGACAATGAAGGCAACGAGATCTTCGCCGACAAGGTCGGCGTCATGCTCGCCCGCGATATCGCGCGACTGCATCCCGGCTCGACCTTCGTCGTCGACGTCAAGTCGACCGGGCTGTTCAACACCGACGCCGTCTTGCGCGCCGATGGCGCGGTCACCGATTATTGGAAGACCGGTCACTCCTACATCAAGCGGCGCGTAGCCGAGCTCGACGCCATCGCCGGTTTCGAGAAATCCGGTCATTTCTTCTTCAACCCGCCGATCGGGCGCGGTTATGACGACGGTCTGATCACAGCCATCGCCATCTGCCAGATGCTGGATCGCAGCCCGAGCAGCAGCATGGCCGATCTCTACCGCGCGCTGCCGCTGACCTTCGGCACGCCGACCATGTCGCCGCACTGCGCCGACGATCTGAAATATGGCGTGGTCGAGCGGGTCGTTTCCGATTTTCAGGCCATGAAGCAGGAGGGCGCCATCTTCGCTGGCCAGAAGATCGCCGACCTGATCACCGTCAACGGCGTTCGCGTCGTTGCAGAGGACGGCACCTGGGGCCTGGTGCGGGCGTCGTCGAACAAGCCGGAGCTCGTCGTCGTGGTGGAGAGCCCGGTGTCATCAGAGCGGCGCCGGCAGATGTTCGAGGGCGTCGATGCGGTGTTGCGCCGCAGCCCTGAGGTCGGCGCTTATAACCAGACCTTCTAGGTTAGGGTCTGGTTGCTTCGCAGGCGAGAAGCCCGGCAAGGGAAGCGGTCCAGCTTATCGCTGATCCGCTTCCGCCGCACTTGATCGCCAACCGCGAACTCAGGCAGGCTTAGGATGCCTGCTTAAGAGCGTTCCAGTCGAACTTCTGCGCCCAGTCAGCAAAACTGTGCCAGCGGACCTCCGGGAAATCTCGGTGCAAAGCCGCGATATCGACGTCGTAGCCGACGCGGTCGAACCACTCGAACATCAGCGCTACGTCTTCACTTTGCTGGCGGGCCACCTCGATCGGAATTTCCTGATAGGTGATCGGGCGGCCGATGGCCTGCGAAAGGATCTTCGCCTGGTCTTCGCCTGACAATTCGTCCCCGGCGAAGTCGAAACGCTTGCTGAACACGCCCTCGCGCCGCTCGACCAGGGCGGCAACGAAAGCTCCGATATCCGCCACGGCGACCAGCTGGAGGGGGCGCTTGGCGGGCACCGCGAAAGCATGCGTACCCTGGCTGAGCGCGCCAATCGACCACGGCGCGACGAAATTCTCCATGAAGGCGACCGGGGCGCTGATCGTATAGGGAATGCCGAGCCGTTCGACATGCTGCTCGACGAGATACTTGCTTTCGAAATGCGGGATGCCGGTTTTCTTGTTGGCGTCGGCAACGGACGAATAGATCAGATGCCCGACACCTGCAGCCTTGGCTGCATCGGCGGCCAGAATCCCCTGGCGGGTCTCCTCTTCCATCCCGGCCTCGTAGCTGTTGCCCATCAAGAACATGGTGTCGACGTCTTTTGCCGCCTTCACAACGGAAGCCGTATCGCCGAGGTCGCCGGCCACGATTTCGGCGCCTGCCGACGCCAGTTGCCGCGCGGCATCGCTGTCAGGCCTGCGCGTCAATGCCTTGATGCGATGTCCTCTCGACAGCAAGGCACGCGCGACAGCGCCGCCTTGCTGGCCTGTGGCGCCGGTAACCAGTACGCTTCGTTTGGTGGTCATGTGTTTGCTCCTTCTTTTTCCGATCGAGCAAAATTAAGGTTTGTCACATTGATGCATAACCGCCTATAGTCGGGAAACTTTGTCTCATAAGTAGATACAATGCTTGACCTCAACGATATCGTCGTGTTCGCTCGCGTCGTCGAGGCCGGCAGCTTCACCGCTGCCGCGCGGCTGCTTGCCATGCCCAAGACAACGGTCAGTCGGCGCGTTGCCGCGCTTGAGCGCGAAGTTGGGGTCCGCCTGCTGCAACGCACGACGCGCAGCCTTAACGTGACGGATGCCGGGCGTCTCTATTACGAGCAGAGCAGCCAGGCGCTGCGGACGCTCGAGGAAGCAAATTTGCGCCTCGCCGAAGCAAGAGTGGAGCCATCAGGCACGATCCGCATTTCCGCTCCCGTCGGCTTCGGCGGCTATTTCCTCACCCAGGCCGTGGTCGACTTTCTTGCAATGTATCCAAAAACCAAGGTCGAGCTTCGGCTGACCGACGACAAGCTCAACCTGGTCGAGGACGGCATAGATCTCGCTTTCCGAACCGGCATCCTTCAGGATTCGACGCTGATTGCCCGCAAACTCGGCTCCACGCACAGGCTGCTCTGCGCCAGCCCGGACTATCTCGCAAGGCACGGGATGCCGGAGCGCCTGGCGGATCTCGCGCACCACCAATGCGTCATCGCTGGCCCTTCGACCTCGGGCGCCCATTGGGTGTTGGACAGGCCACACGGTCAGGAAACGGTCACGGTGGCCGGGCGCTTCGCCGCCAATGAAATGCAGGCGGTCGTTGCGGCCACGCTCGCAGGCTTCGGCATCGCGCAATTGCCGCACAGCATTGCCGAGCCCTTTATAAATGGGGGGCGGCTGAGCCGCGTTCTCCGGGACCACACGACGTCTGTCGGCGGGCTGCATGTCCTATATCCGAGCAGCCGGCATCTTTCGCCCCTCGTCAAGGCATTCATCGAGCTTGCATCCGACCGGATTTCCAGTCGGGCAAATACCGCGGCTGACAAGCAGGGCCGCGAGCCTTAGTAGGGGCTCGCCACGTCGCCGGTCTCGACATAGACCGACTTCAACTGCGAATAGAGCGCCAGCGCGGCAAGCGAGTTTTCCCGCCCGATTCCCGACTGCTTGAAGCCGCCGAACGGAATTTCGACCGGCGTCAGATTGTAGGCATTGATCCAGCAGGTGCCGGCCTGCAGCTCGGCGATAACGCGGTGGGCGCGCGGCAGGTCGCGCGTGAACACACCCGCGGCAAGGCCGAACTCGGTGTCGTTGGCGCGCTCGATCACCTCGTCCTCGCCGTCGAATTTCAGCACGCTCATGACAGGCCCGAAAATTTCCTCGCACGCGATGCGCATCGTGTCGGTGACGCCGGTGAAGACCGTCGGCTCGACGAAGAAGCCGCCCTGGAAACCCTGCAGCGAAGGCACGTTGCCGCCGCAGGCGAGCACAGCGCCGTCCTGCTTGCCGGCCTCGATGTAGCCGATCACCTTCTCGTGCTGGGCCTTGGAGACAAGCGGCCCCATCTGTGTTTCCTGGTCGAGTGGATCGCCGATACGGATCTTCTTGGTCCGCTCGACCAGGCGTTCGACGAAACGGTCGTGGATGCCCTTCTGCACGAAGACACGCGTGCCGTTGGAGCAAATCTGGCCGGTCGAATAGAAATTGCCGAGCATGGCGCCGCCAATGGCGTTTTCGAGATCGGCATCGTCGAAGACGATCAGCGGCGACTTGCCACCAAGCTCCATCGTGGCGTGCTTCATCTTCGAACCGGCGAGCGACAGCACCTTGCGGCCGGTCGGCACCGAACCTGTCACCGAGACCTTGGCGACGACATCGTGCTCGACGAGGCCGGCGCCGACATCGCCATAGCCTTGCACTACATTGAACAGGCCGTCGGGCAGGCCGGCCTCGGTATAGATTTCGGCGAGCGCCAGCGCCGACAGCGGCGTGTTCTCCGACGGCTTGAAAACCATGGCGTTGCCCATGGCGAGCGCGGGTGCCGATTTCCAGCCGGCGATCTGGATCGGATAGTTCCAGGCACCAATGCCGACGCAGACGCCCAGCGCCTCGCGCCTCGTATAGGCAAAGGGTCCGCCGAGATCGAAGGCCTCGCCATTATAGGCAGCGACCGCGCCGCCGAAATATTCGAGGCAGTCGGCTGCCGACGGCGCATCCGCCACCAGTGTCTCCTGGATCGCCTTGCCGGTATCCAGCGTCTCGATACGGGCGAGATCGGCATTGCGCGCGCGCAAGATGTCGGCGGCACGGCGCAGGATGCGCCCGCGCTCGACCGGCTTCAGCCGCGCCCAGGCCGGTTGTGCTGCGCGCGCTGCTTCGATGGCGAGTTCCAGCACGTTCGGCGTCGCCGAACGCAGCATCGCGATGGTCTCACCGGTTGCCGGATAGATGACCGGCAGTGGCGCACCCTGCTCGTCGTCGATGTAGCGTCCGTTGACATAGTGCGATGCCGTTGGCTGTGCGCGCATGCGAGCTTCTCCAAATCGTCTTTCGCCAGGAACGAGCAGGCGAACAGTCCGCCGGATCATGGTCTATCGCATCGGCCCGAAAATCGGAATCGATTTTCGGAAAGCACGATGCGAGGACTAAAAGCGATAGAGCGCTTGTGCGTCCGAATGGACGCACGTCGCTCTATCGATCTGACACCTGCCAGCGCGGATTGATCCATGGTTCCTGGTTGGACGGCGCCAGCGGCGCGCGGCCGAGAATGTGGTCTGCGGCCTTTTCGCCGGTCATGATCGACGGCGCGTTGAGATTGCCGTTGGTGACGCGCGGGAAGATCGAGGAATCGGCGACCCGCAGCCCCTCGACGCCGATGACACGGCATTCCGGATCGACGACGCTCATCGGATCATCGGCGCGACCTATCCTGCAGGTACCGCAAGGATGATAGGCGCTCTCGGCGTGATCGCGGATGAAGGCGTCGAGATCGTCATCCGACTGCACATGCGAGCCCGGCGAGAGCTCCTCGCCGCGATAGGGGTCGAATGCCGACTGGCCGAAGATCTCGCGCGTCAGCTGGATGCAGTGGCGGAACTCGGTCCAGTCGTCCGGGTGCGACATGTAGTTGAAGCGGATCACCGGCTTCGATTTGGGGTCGGGTGAGCGCAGCGTGACAGAACCGCGCGACTTCGATCGCATCGGCCCGACATGCGCCTGGAATCCGTGCGCCTTCGCTGCCGCCTTGCCGTCATAGCGAACCGCCGCCGGGATGAAATGATACTGGATGTCGGGATAGTCGACGCCGGCGTGCGAGCGCACGAAGGCAGCCGCCTCGAAGTGATTGGTTGCGCCCAGACCCGACTTGAAGAACAGCCATTGCGCGCCGATCAGCGCCTTGGAGAACGGGTTCAGCACCGAATTCAGCGTGATCGGCTGCGTCGATTCCTGCTGGATATAGAGCTCCAAATGGTCCTGCAGGTTGCGGCCGACGCCGGGCCGGTCGGCGACCACCGGAATGCCGAACTCCCTGAGATGTTCGGCGGGGCCGATGCCGGACAGCATCAGGATCTTGGGCGAATTGATCGAGGAGGCGGCAACGATCACTTCACGTCGCGCCTTGACCACCTGAATCCGTTTGCGCGTTTCGATCTCGACGCCGATGGCGCGTTGATTCTCGATGATCACCCGCCGGGCGAAGCCCTTGACCAGGCTAACATTTTTCCGCCTCAGCGCTGGCCTGAGATAGGCGCTCGCGGCCGACCAGCGGCGGCCGCCGCGAATGGTCTGCTCCATTGGCCCAAAGCCTTCCTGCTTCGCGCCGTTGTAATCATCGGTCAGCTCGAAGCCGGCCTGACGGCCCGCTTCGACGAAAGCGCCGTAGAGTGGATTGGTCCGCGAGCCACGCTGCACGGTCAGCGGACCGCCGTGGCCGCGCCAGCCATTCTCACCGCCGTTGGCGTCCTCCATGCGCTTGAAGTAGGGGAGCACGTCGGCAAACCCCCAACCGGCCGCGCCCTGTTCGGCCCAGTGATCGAAGTCGCGGGCGTGGCCGCGCACATAGACCATGCCATTGATCGAGGACGAGCCGCCAATGACCTTGCCGCGTGGCGTCGCCAGCACCCGCCCGCCGAGATGCGGCTCCGGCTCGCTGGCAAAGCCCCAGTCGTAGAGGCTCATGTTGAGCGGGATCGACAGCGCCGACGGCATCTGGATCAGCGGACCGACGTCGCTGCCGCCAAATTCGATGACGATCACCGAATGCTTGCCGTTCTCCGACAGCCGGTAGGCCATGGCCGAGCCTGCCGAGCCGGAGCCGATGATGACGAAATCCGCCTCAAGCATGGGTCATACGCGCCGTGAAATCAGCGAGCGAGGGACCAAGTGTCATCATTCGCCTCGTGGAAAGCGTTTCTGCTCTTCGAGCGTGTCGAGATTCATGTGGTTGCGCATGTAGCGTTCCGAAGCCTTCTGCAACGGCTGGAATTCCCAGGGGTAGTGAGTGCCGTTGCGCAACGCCGGATAGACCACCCAGCGGCGCGCCTGGCTGGCGCGCACGGCGGCGTCGAAAGCGGCCATGTCCCAGCGCGCCCGGACCTTGTCGGTGAACGCAGCAACCAAAGCCGCATGAGCCGGGTCGGCGGCGAAATTGGTCAATTCCCGCGGATCCGATTCAAGATCAAACAGTTGCGGCGGATCGATCTCGCAATGGATGAATTTGAAGCGACCGTCGCGGATCGCTACCATCGGCGCATTGGAGCCTTCGGCCGCATATTCCATCAGCACTGGTGCGGTGCGGGTCTTGCCGTCGAGCAGCGGCAGCAGCGACTGACCGTCGATCCATGGTGCAATTGCGCTCATGTCGATGCCGGCGAGGTCGCAAAGCGTCGGCGTCACGTCGAGATTGGAGACCGGCGCGGCGATCAGGGCGGCTGGGATGTTTTTCCCGGCGATCATCAGCGGCACCCGCGCCGAGCCTTCGAAAAAGCACATCTTGAACCACAGGCCGCGCTCGCCGAGCATGTCGCCGTGATCCGAGCAGAACAGAATGGTTGTGTCCTCGAGCATGCGCGTCCGCTCGAGCACCGACAGCAACTCGCCGACCTTGTCGTCGAGATAGGAAATGTTGGCGAAATAGCCGCGCCGCGCGCGGCGGATCTGGTCGCCCGTGATGTCGAAACTGTCGTAATCGCTGGCGCGATAAAGCCGCTGCGAATGCGGATCCTGTTCGCCGTAGGCAATGAAGCCCACTTCCGGCTCGAGCGCCGGGCAGTTCTCGTAGAGATCCCAATAGCGCCGCCGGGCGACATAGGGGTCATGTGGGTGGGTGAAGGAAACCGTCAGGCACCACGGCCGGCGCGAAGCATCGTCGGAGACGCGGGCGAAATCATAGAGCTTCTGCACCGCGTGGAAGGCGACCTCGTCGTCATACTCCATCTGGTTGGTGATTTCAGCGACACCGGCGCCGGCGACAGAACCGAGATTGTGATACCACCAGTCGATCCGCTCGCCTGGCTTGCGATAGTCCGGCGTCCAGCCAAAATCGGCGGGATAGATGTCGGTGGTCAGCCGCTCCTCGAAGCCGTGCAACTGGTCCGGACCGACGAAATGCATCTTGCCGGAGAGGCAGGTGTAGTAGCCGGCGGCGCGCAGATGATGCGCGTAGGTCGGGATCGACGAGGCGAATTCGGCGGCATTGTCATAGACCTCGGTGCGCGACGGCAACTGGCCGCTCATGAACGCGGCGCGGCCCGGCGCGCACAGCGGCGAGGCGGTGTAGTTGTTTTTGAAGCGCGCCGAACGCGCTGCCAGCGCCTTCAGATGCGGCGCATGCAGGAAGTCCGCCGGTCCATCCGGAAACAATGTTCCGTTGAGCTGATCGACCATGACGATCAGGAAATTGGGTCGCTTGGACGTCACTGCGCGCTCCGGTTGAGTTTGGTTTCGAGATAGTCCTCGATCACTGCGATCGCGGTCGCGGCATTGGGCACGCCGTCCTTTAGCGCGCGCCTGATGTAGAGGCCGTCGATCAGCGCCGCTGTCGCCTCGGCGACGCGGTCGGCTGCGCTTCTCGGCAGGATGCCGGTGAGCCCGCTCAACAGATTGGAATGCAGGCGCCGCGCATAGACCCTGAGCAGGCGGCGAAGTGCTGCCGATTTCTGCGCCTCGACATAGAAGGCGAGCCAGGCGGCGATCGTTTCCGGCTGGAATTGGGCATCGGAGAAATTGACGGCGACCACGGCCGAAACGCGCTCGCGTGCCGTGGTGGCCGAGCGCAGCGCGCGCCGCATATCGGCGGTCAGCTCGGCCAGGATGTGCCGCATCGTTGCCAGCAAAAGCTCGTCCTTGGCGCCGAAATAGTGATGGGCAAGTGCCGAAGACACGCCCGCGCGCCCGGCGATTTCCGACATCGTCACATTAAGCGAGCCACGCTCGCCGATCGCTGAGATCGTCGCGTCGATGAGCGCCTTGCGGCGCAACGGCTCCATTCCGACTTTCGGCATCTTTGCTCCGGTTGTTGCGAGGAGATTATTTTTTATTGACGCATCAATCAACAAAAATCCAGCGTGATTTGATGGCAAAGTCAGGCGCTATGACCAGATATCAAGATCAAGCGATTGTGTGGTTCTGGCCTCTTCACGACGTCGCCGGAACGGTTCATACTTGAACAATGCTGAGGCGCGCCGCGACATCGCGTAGCCCGGCCTGCAGGATGGAGATTGCCATGACAGCATGCATCGTCGGCTGGGCGCATTCGCGCTTCGGCAAGCTCGAAGGCGAGACGTTGGAGAGCCTCATCACCAAGGTAGCTGGCGAGGCGCTCGAACATGCCGGCATCGGTCCTGACGAGGTCGACGAGATCGTGCTTGGCCACTTCAATGCCGGCTTTTCCGCGCAGGATTTCACCGCAAGCCTGGTCTTGCAGGCCGACGACCGGCTGCGCTTCAAGCCGGCGACGCGCGTCGAGAACGCTTGCGCCACGGGTTCGGCGGCAGTCAGGCAAGGCATTCGCGCCATCGACGCCAATGCCGCCCGCATCGTTTTGGTGGTCGGCGCCGAGCAGATGACAACGACGCCAGGTCCCGAAATCGGCAAGAACCTGCTCAAGGCCTCCTATCTGCCCGAGGATGGTGAGACGCCGGCGGGTTTCGCCGGCGTCTTCGGCAAGATCGCGCAGGCCTATTTCCAGCGCTATGGCGACCAGTCGGACGCACTCGCCATGATCGCCGCCAAGAACCACAAGAACGGCGTCGACAATCCTTATGCGCAGATGCGCAAGGATTTCGGCTATGAGTTCTGCCGCCAGGAGAGCGAGAAGAACCCATTCGTTGCCGGTCCGCTGAAGCGTACCGACTGTTCGCTGGTTTCGGACGGCGCCGCCGCTCTGGTCCTTGCCGACACCGCGACGGCGCTGAAGATGCGCCGCGCGGTCGCCTTCCGCGCCAATGAGCATGTGCAGGATTTCCTGCCGATGTCGAAGCGCGACATCCTTGCCTTCGAAGGCTGCGAGCATGCGTGGAACCAGGCGCTGAAGAAGGCCGGTGTGACGCTCGACGACCTGTCATTCGTCGAGACGCATGACTGCTTCACCATCGCCGAGCTGATCGAATATGAGGCGATGGGTCTGGCGAAACCGGGCGAGGGCGCAAAACTCGCGCTGGATGGCGAGACGGCGAAGGACGGCCGGCTGCCGGTCAATCCGTCCGGCGGGCTGAAGGCCAAAGGCCACCCGATCGGCGCCACCGGTGTCTCGATGCATGTGCTGAGCGCCATGCAGCTCGTCGGCGAGGCGGGCGGCATCCAGGTGCCGGGCGCCAAGCTCGGCGGCATCTTCAACATGGGCGGTGCCGCTGTCGCCAACTACGTTTCCATTCTCGACCGGATCAGATAAAAGCGGCCCGCTTTACAGTGCCGCGCGCCCTTTAGGGCGCGCAAAGGACGCTGTAACACTTTGATTTTGCGCATGATCCTTCTAAAAAGGATTTCCGATTTTTCCAGCTCATGCGTTAACGGGGAAATCATGACAAATCCGGTTTTGGTCGAGGTTTTGCGCGGCGCGGTGGTCGAGAGCGCCCATCGTGGCGCCATCGCGGTCTTCGATGCCAACGGCAGGCCGGTCTGGGAGATCGGTGATACGGCCCGCCCGGTGTTCCCGCGCTCGGCAGTGAAAGCGATTCAGGCGCTGCCGCTGGTCGAAAGCGGTGCCGCCGATGCGTATGGTTTCGGCGCCCGCGAACTGGCGCTTGCCTGCGCTTCGCATTCCGGCGAGCCCGCGCATGTCGAACTGGCACGGGCGATGCTGGCGAAGGCCGGGCTGGACGAGACCGCACTTGAGTGCGGCGCGCATTGGCCGTCGAGCCATGACGCGACGGTTGCGCTGGCCAGCGCCGGCACCTTGCCGAACGCGCTGCACAATAATTGTTCCGGCAAGCATGCGGGCTTTCTCTGCACCTGCGTCCACGCCGGCATCCCTCATCGCGGCTACGTCAAATCAGGCCATGTTTCGCAGGAGATGGTGCGCGATGTGATGCAAGCGGTGACCGGGGCTGCCCATGATGTCGACCATTGCGGCACGGACGGCTGCTCGATCCCAACCTATGCCGTGCCGCTGCGCAGCTTGGCGCTCGGCTTTGCCCGCATGGCGACCGGTGTCGGCTTTGAACCCGTACGCGCCAAGGCAGCAAAGCGGCTGCTTTCCGCCTGCATGGCCGAGCCCTTTCTGGTCGCCGGCACAGGCAGGGCTGATGTCGCGCTAATGAAGGCAGCGCCCGGCCGGATTTTTGTCAAGGGCGGCGCTGAAGGCGTCTATTGCGCGGCACTTCCCGAGCTTGGCCTTGGCATCGCGCTGAAATGCGATGATGGCGCTGGTCGTGCGGCGGAAGTCATGGTCGCCGCCGTGCTTGCCAAACTCCTGCACGCCGATAAGGCGCTGGCGGCGAAACTGATCGAACAGGCGCATCCGTCCATCGAAAGCCGGATCGGCGCCAAGGTCGGCGCTGTCAGGCCTGCCGCCGCGCTGAGTTGAGAACGGGCATTCAGCTCACATGATTGCGCTCGACGGTCAGATGCGCATAGCCGGCATTGCCTGATGAGGCGAGATCGCCGGTAACCGGCTCGGCCCAGCGGTGGCCGACGATCGCGCCGTTTTGGGCGCCGTCGATGACATTGTCGGAAATAACCGCCGTCCACTGCGCCCTCGACCACGGTCACGGCGATGCCGGTTCCGGCCTTGCGAATGATGTTTCCCGTCGCGACTACATTGCGCATGAATGGCCCCCAGCCGATGTTCATCCCGTAGAGCGGGGCATTCTCAACGACATTGCCGGAGACCGTGGTATCCGCCTCGACGGCGATGCCGACGCCGAAACCGGGCGGATCGGCAGGGTAGGGGCCGCTGGTCGAGAGGTTGCGGACGATGTTTCCTGAACACACGCCCACGCGGCCGCCTTCGTTGAAGTTGACGATCGAGATGCCGTTGGCGGCGCCATCGACGATGTTGTTGCTGACGATCGCCCCTTCGAACGAGAATTCGGAATACACGGCGGTCTCGCCCGAGCGCGAGCAGGTGTTGCCGGTGATGTGCAGATTGCTGGCGCTGTTGGCGCGGATCGACGAAAACGCGCAATCCGAGACGATGTTGCCCGAGATGACGACGTTGCCGGCGCGGAAAGCATTGATGCCGTTGCCGTTCTGGCCAGTTCCGCCGCTGCGCGCCTGAATGCGCTCGACACGGTTGCCGCTGACGATGGTGCCGTCCTCGGCTGCTTGCCAGCGGTGCACGAGGATGCCGCCATTGGCGCAGTCGGACACGGTGTTGCCTGATATCGCCAGGCCGGCGGCTTCGACCGAATAGATGCCGGCGTCGGCGGCGCCCGTTATTTCCGAGCGCTCGATGCGGCCCGAGGCGTGCTCGAGCGCGAGGCCGCTCTTGCCGCTGCCTGATATCTGGCAATTGTCGATGACGAGGTGCGTGACGCGGCGGAGGTCGAGCAGTCCTTGCGCGTAGTCGCCAATCCAGCGGTTGGTGCCGTCAAACACCAGTCCGGTGAATTCGATGTGCTCGGCCTGTTCGGCCATGAGCAGATGGCCGTTGCCGCCATAGACGAACCGCGATGCACCCGGCACCCCGGAAAGCCTGACACGGCTGGGCAGCGACAGATTGGACACGACATAGGTTCCCGGCGGCAGGAACACCGGCATGTCGCGGTTGTTTGCGTCGCGCAGCAGCCGGGCGAAGGCTTTGCTCTGATCGTCAAGCGCGCCGGGCCGCACGCCGAGGTCGGCAGCGTTGATCGAGCCGCGCATCGAGGCATTGTCGATGCCGGGCAGGCCGGCCGCCGCTGCCTTGCCGAGCGAGAGGCCCATGACGGCAAAGCCGGCGGTCTGCGTAAGCAATCTTCGTCTGTTCAACATCGGCACAGATTCCCAGCGTTCGGCCCGTCGCGCCGCAGGAATCGTGCCAGGCCGATCGGTCCGGTCCCGTTTGCGGGCAATGGCTTGTGCAGTCGCCCCGCGAGGCATAAGTTTGATTGATGAGCAGAGCCTTCACCCGCGAAGAGGACAGCGAAAACGCCATCGCCGGCATCGGCGAGCGGCCGATCAGCCATCACCGCAATCTGGTGACGGAACGCGGCCTGGCGATGATCGACGCCGAACTGGCTGCCCTGCGCGATGATTTGGGCAGGGCGGAGAAGAGGGCCGATCGCGAGCGCATCGCGTTGATCTCCCGCGACCTGCGCTACTGGACGGCGCGTCGCGAAAGCGCCGAGCTTTCCCTGCCGGAACCCGGCAGCGACCTGGTTCGCTTTGGCATGGGTGTCACCCTGGAAGGCGATGACGGCAGGAAGGTACATTGGAAGATCGTCGGCGAGGATGAGGCCGATCCGGCCAAGGGCACAATTTCCCATGTATCACCCATGGCGATGGCCTTGTTCGGCAAAAAGGTCGGCGAAATCGCCGTAGTGAACGGCAAAGAGTGGGAAATCGTCAAGCTGACTGCCAGCTGACCTACGCTCAAAGCGGTTCCGTAACGTTCCGTCCCTCGATCTCGACGACATGGTCGCGGAAGAATGCCGCCGCGCCCGCTTCGTCGATCTCGCCAGCGGCGACGCCCATGACGAACTCATAGATCGTGCCGTTGTCGGCCGTCAGCGTATAGCCGTTGACAATCAGGAATGCGCCGGCGGCGACGATGGCAGTGCGCTTGTTGCCGTCGACAAAGGCATGATTTCTGGCGATGCCGAAGACATATGCCGCAGCCAGATCCTCGATCGATGGATCAACGTAGTTCGCCTTGTTCTCGGCGCGGGCGAGCGCCGATTCGAGAGCATTCTCGTCCCTCAAACCCTGCGCGCCGCCATGCCGGCGCAGCTGCTCCGCGTGCATCGCTTCCACGGCGCGCCGGCTCAGAAATTGCCAGCTCATTCGGCGAGCTTCTGAAGCGCGACCTTGTATTTGTCCATCACCTCGCGGGCAGCTTTCATTTGCCGCTCGAAGCTATCGTCCACGGGCTTCAGCGCAAGGCCGTCACCTGTTTCAACGATTTGAAGCTGGTCGCCAGCCTTCAGGTTCAAGCGATCGAGAAGCTCCCTCGGCAGGATCACGCCTTCGGAATTGCCGATCTTGCGGATAGTCGTATTCACGGCGCTGCACCCTTGTTGCAACGCAAATTATAACGCGATCCGCTCTCCGTTACAACGGATATTACAACAGGGTCAGCCCACTTGGAGCAGCCAATCGATCAACCGTTCCGCCGCTTCCGGGATGACGGTGCCCGGCGGGAAGATTTCCGCGGCACCCGCCTGCCGCACCGCATCGTAATCCTGCGGCGGGATGACGCCGCCAGCGACGATCAGCATGTCATCGCGGCCAAGCTTCTTCAACGCATCCTTGAGTTCGGGAATAAGCGTCAGGTGCCCCGCTGCGAGCGAGGAAGCGCCGACGATATGCACGTCGTGCTCGACCGCGAGCCTAGCGATCTCTTCCGGCGTCTGAAACATCGCCCCGACAGTGACGTCGAAGCCGAGATCGGCAAAGGCGGTGGCGATGACCTTTTGGCCGCGGTCGTGGCCATCCTGTCCCATTTTGGCGACGAGAATGCGCGGCTTGCCGCCGGACTTCTCCTCGAACGCCACGATCTTGTCCTGCAGCCGGTCGACCACCGGATTGTCGCCGAGTGCCTTGCGATAGATGCCGGAGATCGTCTGGACCGAGGCGACATGGCGGCCGAAGACCTTTTCCAGCGCCAGCGAAATCTCGCCGACCGTGGCGTTGGCGCGTGCGGCGCGGATGGCGAATTCCAGCAGGTTTTCGCCGCTCTCCGCAGCACGGCTCAGCGCATCCAGTGCGCTCTCGACCGCGCCGACGTCGCGTGTGCCTTTCAATCTTTGCAGCTTCGACAATTGCCGAGCTCTGACTTCGGCATTGTCGATCTTCAGCACGTCGACTTCGATGTCCGTCCCGGGGCGATGGGCATTGACGCCGACCAGTATCTGTTCGCCGGAATCGATCCGTGCCTGGGTGCGCGCGGCGGCCTCTTCAATGCGCAGCTTGGGTATGCCTTTTTCGGTCGCGGCGGCCATGCCGCCCAGGCTCTCGATCTCTTCGATATGGGCAAGCGCGCGCGCCGCCAGATCATGCGTCAGCCGTTCGACATAGGCAGAGCCTCCCCACGGGTCGATAATGCGGGTGGTGCCCGATTCCTTTTGCAGGATGAGCTGCGTGTTGCGGGCAATGCGCGCCGAATGGTCCGTCGGCAGCGCCATCGCCTCATCAAAGGCGTTGGTGTGCAACGATTGTGTATGACCCTGGGTCGCCGCCATCGCCTCGATCATGGTGCGGATGATGTTGTTGTAGGGATCCTGTGCCGTCAGCGACCAGCCCGAAGTCTGGCAATGGGTGCGCAGCGACAGCGAGCGCTCGTCCTTCGGCGCAAAATTCTTAAGCATCAGGCTCGACCACAAAAGGCGGGCTGCCCTCAGCTTGGCGACCTCCATGAAGAAATTCATGCCGATTGCCCAGAAGAACGAAAGGCGTGGCGCGAAACGGTCGATATCGAGACCCGCTGCGACGCCGGCGCGGGCATATTCGATGCCGTCGGCGATCGTATAGGCAAGCTCGAGGTCGGCGGTCGCCCCTGCCTCCTGCATGTGATAGCCGGAGATCGAAATCGAATTGAACTTCGGCATGTGCTGCGAGGTGTAGGAGAAGATGTCGGAGACGATCCGCATCGAAGGTTGTGGCGGGTAGATGTAGGTGTTGCGCACCATGAACTCTTTCAGAATGTCGTTCTGAATGGTTCCGGCAAGATCCTTCTGCGCAACGCCCTGTTCTTCCGCCGCCACGATGTAGAGCGCCATGATTGGCAGCACCGCGCCGTTCATGGTCATCGACACCGTCATCTCGTCGAGCGGGATGCCGTCGAAGAGCTGGCGCATGTCGAGGATGGAATCGATGGCGACGCCGGCCATGCCGACATCGCCGGTAACGCGCGGATGATCGCTGTCGTAGCCGCGATGCGTGGCGAGGTCGAAAGCGACCGACAGCCCCTTCTGGCCGGCTGCAAGGTTGCGCCGGTAAAAGGCGTTCGACTCCTCCGCCGTCGAAAAGCCGGCATATTGCCGGATCGTCCAGGGCTGCTGGACATACATAGTCGGGTAGGGGCCGCGCACGAATGGCGGCAGGCCCGGATAAGTGTCGAGATGCGGCAGCCCCTTGAGGTCGCCCTGGTTGTACAAATGCTTGACGGCCAGCCCTTCCGGCGTCGTCCGCTGGCCCCTGATCTCGATCGGCGCCCGGCGCGGCGCCGACCAGCCGATCTGGCTGAAATCCGGGATCATGATGCTGCTCCGATCGACTGATCGATGCGGATCGGAAACAGCGGCTCGCACACCGCCACGCCTTCGGTGAAGGCGGGCCGCCGCTCCGCCGCCAGCGTTTCGACCGGACGTTCGGTCTTCAACGGATGAAGCGTCGTGCCGATGATGGCCCGCTCGCCCGCCTGATAGGCGGCATTGCGGCGCGCCGAGGCCGCCTGAACCCGTTTCTGGATGTGTCCATGCTGCAGACTGGACAGCACGCCACCTTCCGCCTCGATCCGCTGGAATTCTTCCCAAGCCGCTTCGCAGAGGCTCAATGTCAGCGCTTCGACGGCGCCCGAACCGCAAGCAGGGTCGGCGACGTGATCGATATGGCTTTCGCTGGCCATGATCAGTTGCGCGTTGCGGGCGACACGGCGGGCAAAGCCCGCCGGCAAGCCATGCGTGATCGTGTGCGGCAGGATGGAGATCGAATCGGCCCCGCCGGCTGCCGCGGCAAAGCCGGCGATTGCCGTGCGCAGGATATTTGTCTCCGGGTCCGCCGAAGTCATCATGCGGAAGGACGTCTCGGCATGGATGCTGGCGGTCGAGGCGGAGATCGAGCATGCCTCCTGAACACGCGCCCACAGTCTGCGCAGGGCCCTGATCTTGGCCATCGACACGAACTGGTCCTGGTCGACGCTCAGCGCAAAGCCGATATGGGGCGCCGCATAGACAAGCGGCTGGCGCGCCTCCTCGAACATGCGGAGATAGGAGACCGCCGAAGCCATCATGGTGCCCAGCTCCTGCGCTTCGGTGGCGCCGGCATTGTGGAAGACGCGCCCGTCCGCCTCCAGCAGAACCCCGGGCACGCCCATCGAGAAAAAATGCGCCAGGGATTGCGGCATCGACGCCTGCAGAGCCTCGATCGACATGCGCAGCCGGCCGGTTCCGGCAAATATCGCCGCCGGATCGATGCCGAAGGAAAGGTTGAGCTTTGCCGGGTCGGATCGGCGCTTGGTCAGGAACGCAACCAGCCAGTCGGCCACGGCGCGGCTCCAGGGATGCGCGTCGATGCGGATCTGGATGCGGTTGAGCGGCACGCCGTCCAGCACTGTCTCGAGCGCCTCGGCAGTCCTCGGCAGGCCATAGCCGAACGCGTTCGGCGCGCCTTCGAAGACGAGCGACAATCCGGTGGCGCCCTGTGCGACGTCTTCCAGGGCCTGCGCCTTGGCGCGGCCGATATCCGGGTCGTCGATACGCTGGCTGACGAACCACGGCAACCTGGGATTTGCCCGCGCGAGAGGCTCTGCGGCGGCCGAACGCTCGTAGAGCGGTTCGATGCGAATCGCATCGTCCGTGTGGGACACGAGCTTTTCCTCGAAGGATCCGCCGGCTAAGGCTTTCTCCGCAAGGGCCAGCCACCGCAGCCGGTCAGGGTTCGGAAGCTCGGCATCGTGATTCAAGGCACCGGCGCCCATCCGCTCTCCTCGTCTACAGCGCCGCGCGTCCTTTGGACGAACAAAGAACGCTGGAGCACTTTTGATCCTGCGCACGATCCCCGGCGAAAATCGATTCCGATTTTCGGGGTCATGCGCTTGTCGGCCCACAGGCCTGGAACGTCAGTCTATGGTTCCCCGTCCCAGATCACAATGCAACACGCCTGCGACGATGAACCGTCAACCGATTGCCAAACATGCGCAAAATCCGCAAGCTCCAAAAACCCAATTTCGACTATGGCCATTGTCGCTGCGCAATGGCGTCATTATACCTGCGGCGAGCCCCATCACTTTCAATACGTCAGGGCGTTCAACACTTCAGGTTTGCGGAGACCGGGCAGATGGCCGACGACACCAGCATTTTCATAGGAGCCAGCCGCAAGCCGGACGACAGCTACCAGCGCCCCGAACGCCTTTTGCTGCAATATGGAAATCGTCACGGCATGATCACTGGCGCGACCGGCACAGGCAAGACCGTGACCTTGCAGATATTGGCGGAGAGTTTTTCCAATGCTGGCGTGCCGGTCTTCTGCGCCGACATCAAGGGCGACCTGTCAGGCATCGCCATGATGGGGACGGCGCAGGATTTTCTGGTCAAGCGAGCCAAGCAGGTCAAGCTCGATCCTTATGAATTCCAGGAGTTCCCGGTCATCTTCTGGGATTTGTTCGGCGAGCAGGGCCATCCGATCCGCGCCACCGTCTCGGAAATGGGGCCGCTGCTTCTGTCGCGCCTGATGAACCTTTCCGAGGCGCAGGAAGGCATCATGAACATCGCCTTTCGTATTGCCGACGAAGAAGGCCTGCTGCTGCTGGATTTGAAGGATCTGCAGGCGCTTCTTGCCAACATTGCCGATCGCGCCCAGGAGATCGGGGCTCGCTACGGCAATGTCACCAAACCTTCGGTCGGCGCTATCCAGCGCACCTTGCTGGTCCTGGAGCAGCAGGGGGCGACGAACTTCTTCGGCGAGCCGGCATTGCGGATCGCCGATATCATGCGCACCACCCGCGACGGCCGTGGCGCCATCAGCGTGCTTGCCGCCGACAAGCTGATGATGAATCCCCGCCTCTATGCGACATTCCTCTTGTGGCTGATGTCGGAACTGTTCGAGGAGCTTCCCGAAGTCGGCGACCCCGACAAGCCAAAGCTGGTCTTCTTCTTCGATGAGGCGCACCTTTTGTTCGAGGACGCGCCGAAGGTGCTGATCGACCGGGTCGAACAGGTGGTCCGCCTGATTCGCTCGAAGGGCGTCGGCGTTTATTTCGTCACCCAAAATCCGCTGGATATCCCTGAAACGGTGCTGGCCCAGCTCGGCAACCGGGTGCAGCACGCGCTTCGCGCCTACACGCCGCGAGAGCAGAAGGCGGTGAAGACGGCCGCCGACACGTTCAGGCCCAATCCCGACTTCAGCTCCGCGACCGTGATCACGCAGCTCGGCACTGGCGAGGCGCTGGTCTCGACGCTGGAAGCCAAAGGTGCTCCGTCCATGGTCCAGCGGACATTGATTCGCCCGCCGTCGTCCCGCCTTGGTCCGATCACGCCTGACGAACGCCGCAAGCTGATCACCGAGAGCCCGGTTGCGGGGCAATACGACGAGACCATCGATCGCGAATCGGCTTTCGAGATGCTGCAGAAAAAAGCCAAGGATGCTCTCGATGCAGAGGCGCAGCAGCAGGAGAGCGGCCGGTCGCGCTGGACTATTCCGGGCTTCGGCAATGATGATCCACCCCCGCAGACCACCGGCGGCGGACGGCCACCGGCGCGGCGCGCATCCAATCGCCAGACGGTGGCGGAGGCGGCGATCAAATCGGTGGTTCGTTCGGTCGGCTCGTCCGTGGGACGAGCGATCGTTCGCGGCATTCTCGGCAGCCTCTCAAGAGGCCGCTGAGAACCCTAGCTGAATTGCCGCAAATGCAGAACCGGGTAGCCATTATAGGGAGACTCCTTATAACGGTTGATGAGATTGCCATAACCAAGGGGAGACGATGCGTTACATACGTCCGCTTTCAATCGAAGACGCCGTTGGCCAGTTGACCGGCTCGTCCGGCACAGCCGCCATTCTCGCCGGAGGCAGCGACCTGCTGGTGAGGATGAAAGGCGGTTTTATCGAACCCGAGCTGATCGTCGACATCAAGGCGATCGAGGGCTTGAGCGAAATCCGGGAAACGGCTGATGGCTTCAGCATAGGCGCGGCAGTCCCCTGCGCCGTGCTGGGCGAGAGCAAGGCCCTGAAGAAAGCCTGGCCTGGCGTCGTCGAAGCCGCGAACCTGATCGGCTCGAAGCAGGTACAGGGGCGATGCACCATCGTCGGCAATCTCTGCAACGCCTCGCCGGCCGCAGACAGCGTGCCGGCGCTGGTGGCCGCCGGCGCAAAGGCGTTGGTTGTCGGGCCGGGAGGCAAGCGCACAATCCCAGTGGAAGCCGTGCCGACCGCGCCGGGCAAGACGTCGCTGGCCAAGGGAGAGATCATCGAGGCGATCCTGCTGGATGGGCGCGCGCCGCGCTCGGGCGATGCCTATCTGCGTTTCATTCCACGTACGGAGATGGATATCGCGGTGGTCAGCGCCGGCGTGAACCTGACGCTCGACGAGCACGGCGTCGTCAAAGCGGCCCGCGTGGCGCTCGGCGCTGTGGCGGCGACGGTGCTTCTGGTCGAAGAGGCGGCTGAGGTTCTCATTGGCTCCAAGCTGGACGAAGCGACGCTGGAGCGGCTCGCCAAAGTCTGCTCGGGGGCGTGTCGCCCCATCGACGACAAGCGTGGCACGGTCGAATTCAGAAGAAAAGTTGCGGGCGTGCTGGCCAAGCGGGCCGCCGCGACCGCCTATGCACGTGCAGGGGGCAAATGATGGCTGGGATTGCAGTTTCAACGACGATTAACGGCGACAATTTCGAGTACCTTTGCCAGCCGGACGAGACTTTGCTCGATGTGTTGCGCGATCGTCTGGGATTGACGGGCGCCAAGGAAGGCTGCGGTACCGGCGATTGCGGCGCCTGCAGCATCATCCTCGACGATCGGCTGGTGTGCTCGTGCCTGGTGCTCGGCGCGGAGGCTGAAGGCCGGCGCGTCGATACCGTCGAGGGCATGGCGCATGGCGACAGGCTGCATACGCTGCAGCAAAAGTTCCTCGAGCACGCAGCACTGCAATGCGGCATCTGCACGCCGGGTTTCCTGATCGCCGCCAAGGACCTGTTGGCCAAGAATCCCGATCCGACCGAGGAGGAAATCCGCTTCGGCCTCGCCGGGAATCTCTGCCGCTGCACCGGCTATGACAAGATCGTGCGCGCCGTCCAGGACGCCGCCAGTGTGATGAAGGAAGCCTGAGATGAATTTCGATCCGCGTTATTCGGGACGCAATTTCTCTTCCGTCGGTACGCGCCCCGTCCGTCCCGACGGCGTCGACAAGGTGACGGGCCGCGCCCGCTACGGCGCCGACTTCAATATGGCCGGGCAACTGGTCGGGCGTGTTCTCAGAAGCCCCCACGCGCATGCCACGATCAGGAGGATCGACACGTCGAAGGCGGAAAAGCTAGCCGGCGTCAAGGCGGTGATCACGGCGGCCGACTTGCCCGACCTCACCGATGGCGATGCCGCCATGTACGACATCCTCGACAACTGCATGGCGCGCAAGAAGGCGCTTTATGACGGCCATGCGGTGGCCGCGGTCGCGGCGGTCGACGCCCGCACAGCCAGGCAAGCGCTGAAGCTGATCGAGGTCGACTATGAGGTGTTGCCGCATGTGATCGATGTCGACGATGCGATGAGGCACTCCGCGCCCTTGCTCAACGAAGCCATCTTCACCGAAGGCCTTGAGGAAAAGCCCGTCAAGCCCTCCAACGTCACCAAACGCACTCAGTTTGGCCATGGCGACATCCATGAAGGGTTCGGTCAGGCCGATTTCATCGTCGAGCGCTCCTTCAAGACCGAGCAAACGCACCAGGGCTATATCGAGCCGCATGCCTGCGTCGCGAGCGTCAGCTCCGACGGCACCGCCGACCTCTGGGTCTGCACGCAGGGCCATTTCGTCTACCGCCAGCACTGCGCGCAGCTGCTTGGCATGGAAGCTTCCAAGCTGCGCGTCACCTCGTCGGAGATCGGTGGCGGCTTCGGCGGCAAGACTCATGTCTGGGCCGAGCCGGTCGCGCTGGCGCTGTCGCGCAAGTCAGGCCGGCCAGTCAAGCTGGTCATGACGCGCGACGAGGTGTTCCGCGCCTCCGGGCCGACAAGCGCCACCTCAATCGACGTCAAGATCGGCGCCCGCAAGGATGGCACGATCACCGCTGCCGAGGCGACCTTGCGCTATTCCTGCGGCCCTTATGCGGGCATGTGGGCCGAGATCGGCGCCATGACCGCGTTTGCCTGCTACAGGCTCGAGAACGTCAAGACGGTCGGCTACGAAGTTCTGGTCAACCGGCCGAAGACCGCCGCCTATCGTGCGCCGTCAGCGCCGATGGCCGCTTTCGCGGTAGAGAGCGCAATCGACGAACTGGCCAAGGAGATCGGCATGGACCCGGTCGAATTCCGGATCAGGAATGCCGCGCAGGAAGGCACCAGATCGTCCTACGGCCCGGTATATGGCCCGATCGGCATCGGCCCCACGCTCGAAGCGGCGAAGAACCATCCGCACATGAAGGCTCCGCTTGGCAAGAACCAAGGCCGTGGCATGGCTTGCGGCTTCTGGTTCAACTTCGGCGGCCAGACCTGTACTGACCTCAACATCGGCATGGACGGCTCGGTCTCGCTTGCCGTCGGAACCGTCGACGTCGGCGGCTCACGTGCCTCGCTGTCGCTGGTGGCCGCGGAAGAACTTGGCATCGCCTATGAGCAGGTCAAGGCGGTGGTCGCCGACACTTCCAGCCTCGGTTACAACGATATGACGGACGGAAGCCGAGGTACCTTCTCGTCCTCCATGGCGACGATCTCGGCCGCCCGCAACGCGATCAAGGTCCTGCGGGAACGCGCCGCGCAGATGTGGGACATTTCCGTCGATGACGTGGCCTGGGAACAGGGTCATGCGGTCGCCAAGGGCGAGAAGCACGGCAATCTCGGAAAACTGTCGCTGAAGGAGATCGCGGCCGAGTCGGGCAAAACTGGAGGGCCAATTGCCGGCCACAGCGAACTCGTCGCCGATGGCGCGGGCGTCTCCTTCGCCACCCACATCTGCGATATCGAGGTCGATCCCGAGACCGGCGCCACGAAGGTGCTGCGCTACACCGTCGTCCAGGATGCTGGCAAGGCGGTGCACCCGACCTATGTGGAGGGACAGTACCAGGGGGGTGCTGCGCAAGGCATCGGCTGGGCGCTCAACGAGGAGTATATCTACGGCAAGGACGGGCGGCTTCAGAATGCCGGCTTCCTCGACTATCGCATCCCGGTCTGCTCGGACCTGCCGATGATCGACACGCAGATCCTCGAGATCCCCAATCCCAACCATCCTTACGGGGTGCGCGGTGTTGGCGAGACATCGATCGTGCCGCCGCTGGCGGCGATCGCCAATGCGGTGTCGAACGCCGCGGGCGTGCGGATGACGCATATCCCGATGTCACCGCCGCGCATCCTGGCGGCGATCGAGGCCGAACGGGCAGGCTGATGGTTGAAGTGACGCTCTGGGGATCGCTTGGCGCGGCCGCCGGAGGCAAGAACAAGGTCGAGATCGAAGCGAAGGACATAAGGGAGCTGTTCAGGAAGCTGGCTGAACAGTATCCCGGCCTCGAGCCCTTGATCGACCGCGGCATCGCCGTCGCCATCGACGGTACGATCTATCGCGACACCTGGTCGAAGGAATTGCCAAAAGGCGCCGAAATTTTCCTGCTGCCGCGTCTTGCCGGAGGATGACTGGACAGCCGTCTCCCTGCCATCGACGACCAAGATTTTGGCCTGTCATGCTGAGCAGGGGCCGACGGCGGCGACCCTGCCTAGGCATGCTCCCTGTGGCGCGACACCTTCTCGCGGTTTCCGCAGGTCCGCATGCTGCACCAGCGGCGTTTCCCGCCTCGCGACGTGTCCAGGAAAAGCCAGCCGCAGCGCGGACAGGAGCGCAGCCTTTCGCGCGACAGGGTGAAGAAGGCTTCCACCGACAGCACGGCAAGGAAGGCCGTGACGGCGGCCGGGTGCCGCCACTCGACCAAAGTGAGTTCCGGTCGCGTACCGTTCGATAAGATCGACCCGGCGGCAAGCCCGCTCGCCGCGCCGGAGAACAGGAAGCTCAGCGCCTCCATCGCGGGGGGCCTGCCCGCGGCGATCGCCCCGAAGACCCGGGCCGACGCCTCCCGCACCGCGTGGACCCGTTCGACGAACGGTTCGCCCGTTATGCTGGCGACCGCTTCTGCCTGGCGAGCATCGGCAAGCCCCGATGCCTTGAACCAGTTTCCGATGTCCTGGGCGGATTTAAGCAGCTCGTTATCTTGCTCGGGCACCCGCCGGTTGAACACGGCGTTCGCGAGATCAAGGGCGGGATGCCCGCCAATGAAGTGCTCCGGCACCCATTGCGTATGTGCGTTCGCCTCGGAACCCAACCTCGTCTGACCTGTTATCCGGTTACAAGCACTGTAACCGCTATAATACGGAAATCCGGTTTCGAGACCAGGGCGATGTCACGTCCGGCACGAGAAGGAGGAATGAGAGATGCAAAACTATCACCACAAGACCCGCCACGAGACCATCCATGTCAAAGGTCTTGATATCTTCTACCGGCATGCCGGCGATCCGGAGAGGCCGGCAATCCTGCTGCTGCACGGCTACCCGACGTCGTCTTACATGTATCGCAACATCATCGAACCATTGGCGGAAACCGCCTATGTCGTTGCGCCGGATCTGCCTGGTTTCGGCTACTCCTCCGCGCCGTCCGCCGATGCTTACGACTACACGTTCGAGAACATTGCCGACACGATCGACGCGTTCCTCGCTGTGCTGGACCTCGAGAGGTTCTTCCTGTTTATCCACGATTTCGGCGCGCCCGTGGGCTACCATCTCGCGACGCGCCGGCCGGACCGCATCCTTGGCCTTGTCGTCCAGAACGGTAATGCACATGAGGAGGGGCTGGGGCAGGGATGGGAAGCCCCGAAGGCGTTCTTTGCCGACCCGACCGAGGAGAACAGGACCAAGCTCCCCGACTGGATGAATTTCGAGACGACCCGATACCAGTATATCGGAGAGCAGCCGCAGCGCCTGGCGTCTCTCTATCCTCCCGAGGGCTGGCACCTCGACTGGGAGCGTCTGTCGCGGCCCGGAATCACCGATATCCAGTTCAAGATCTTCTCAGACTACGGGTCGCACATTGCGCGTTTCCCGACAATCCGGGCCTACCACCGCGAGCATCAGCCGCCATGCCTTCTGCTTTGGGGCAGGCACGACCCCTTCTTTGATATCAACGAGATCATGGCCTACAACCGCATCCTTGATGCGCTGGAGATCCACGTCTTCGAAAGCGGACACCAGCTTTTGGAAACCCATCACAGAGAATGTGCGGCTCTTGTGAGCCGCTTCATGCGCGACGTGGACGCCGGCGTGTTTCGAGATTCCGCCAAGTGACGGCGAACTCGGCGAGGTGCATGAGTGCTTTGGCGTGCCCGGATCGACAGTGAGAGCAGCGATATCCGCTCCTCCAGCGCTTTCGACCAGCTCAGAAAACCGAGTCGGTGATCGCCCTTACCGGGCCAAGGAGGATCGATCCTTCCGGGACGCCCGCATCGATCGGAATGGCCTTGCGGTCTGCCGTGGCAACAAGCTCCTGACCGACACCGGAGGTAACGATCACCGGCGCCTTGCCGGGCACACGGTCATACAGGTCGATAATGTCCTGATTTATCAAGCGAACGCAGCCAGATGATACCGATTTGCCTATGGAGTACCACTCCGGCGAGCCGTGCAGGCGGTAAAGTGTGTCCTGGTTGCCCTGGAAGAGATACAGCGCCCGAGCGCCGAGCGGATTCGTCAGCCCGCCGGGCATGCCGCCATTGTCGACACTGTATTTCGCGAGCTCAGGCTGGCGGGCGATCATTTCGGCCGGCGGGGTCCATTTCGGCCATTTCTGCTTCCACTGGACGACGGCGTCACCAGACCATTCGAAACCGGCGCGACCCAGCCCGACACCATAACGGATGGCTTGTCCGCCCGGACGCACGAGGTAGAGGTGGTGGCCGGCCGTATCGACGACGATGGTGCCAGGCTGTTGGCCGGTTGGATCGGGAACGATCTGACGCAGAAATTGCTCGTCGATTTTCTCGAACGGTACGCCTGGGACCTCGAACCCACCGTCGCTGATCGGAGCGTACATTGTTGCATAGTCCATGAGCGGCGGCTCGACACTGGCTGGCGGTGGAGGCTCGACCGGCCGCCCTCCTGTCGTGGTGCAGGCGGAAACCGCAATCGAGGCGGCACCGAGCGCAGCGGCGTTGAGAAAGCCGCGACGGCTCAGGCGATAGGATTCGATTTCAGTAGTGAACATGGCTGCCTTTTTTAGGTCTCAAATCGAAACAAAACATGAATACGCCAATTGGTAAGGCGCCAGCCCTACCAATGCCCGGCGCGATAGGCGGTTCCGATTCTGGCCTGAGGGTGGACAAAGAAAGGCAAAGCTGTGACAGCGCCGTCGCTGTTGCGCCGGGGCAACAGGCCTACAGCGCCGCGCGTTCCATTCCGACTTTCGGAATCATGCGTTAGCCTCCGGCCAGCAGGCCTTCGAGCGAGGGTAGGATCAGGGCCGGCGGAAAGTCTCGGTATTCTTCAGGCTGGTTGGAGCGGTTGATCCAGACTGTGCGGAAGCCGAACTTGGTCGCGCCGGCGACGTCCCAGCGATTGGATGACTGAAACGACACCGCATCAGGATAGAGGCGCCAGCCTGTCGCGACCATGTCGTAGGCCGACGGGTCGGTCTTGAAGCGCCTGACCGTATCGACGGAATAGATGTCGTCCAGGAATTGGTCGAGCGCGGCGGATTTGACCGCGGCTTCCAGCATCTCAGGCGAGCCGTTGGAGAGGATCGCCAGTTTCGCGCCCGATGCCTTGAGCGCCTTGAGCACGGCCGGCACCTCCGGGTAGCAGTCCAGCCGCCAATAAGCGTCGAGCAGCTTGGCCCTGAGCCCCTTGTCTGCGGAAGGAACCTTGCGCAAGGCGAAATCGAGCGCCTGTTCGGTGAGTTGCCAGAAATCGACATAGGCGCCCATCAGCGTCCGTACCCAGGAATATTCCAGCTGTTTGGCGCGCCATATCTCCGACAGGAGCTGGCCGTCCGGTCCGATCTGGTCGGCATGGCGGCGTACGGCGGCATGCACGTCGAACAGCGTGCCGTAGGCGTCGAAAACATAAGCCGCAAAATGCATGACAACAGTTTTGCGGCGAGGCAGGGCCAGGCGCAAGCACAGATTGCAATCCGCATGCCGCTGGCCTCAATAAATCTCGGTCATGCCGGTTGACGGCAGATGACAAAGCATCTTCCAATGGCAACACAGGACAGTTCTGAAACGGAACCAAGCGATGACACTGGCGACTGCGGCGCAATCCGCGACATGGACCTTCGTGGACGGCGACTGGTACGAAGGCAATGTCGCCATTCTGGGGCCACGCAGTCATGCCATGTGGCTCGGCACCAGCGTCTTCGACGGCGCCCGCTGGTTCGAGGGTGTCGCCCCCGACCTCGACCGCCACGCCGCGAGGGTGAACGCCTCGGCGATCGCACTTGGTCTCAAGCCATCCATGAGCGCCGAAAAGATTGTCGGGCTGACCTGGGACGGGCTGAAGAAGTTCGACGGCAAGACGGCGGTCTACATAAGGCCGATGTACTGGGCCGAGCATGGTGGCTATATGGGTGTGCCGGCCGATCCGGCCTCGACCCGTTTCTGCCTTTGCCTCTACGAATCGCCGATGATCTCGCCGGCGGGCTTTTCGGTTACCGTCTCGCCGTTTCGGCGCCCGACCGTCGAGACCATGCCGACCAACGCCAAGGCCGGCTGCCTCTATCCCAACAACGGCCGTGCCATCCTAGAAGCCAAGATGCGCGGCTTCGACAACGCGCTTGTGCTGGACATGCTGGGCAATGTCGCCGAAACCGGGACCTCGAACATTTTCCTGGTCAAGGACGGCCATGTCCTGACGCCGGCGCCGAACGGCACGTTTCTGTCCGGCATCACTCGCTCGCGAACGATGACGCTGCTTGACGAGTATGGGTTCAAGACCACCGAAAAAGCGCTGTCGGTGCGCGAATTCCTCGAAGCAGACGAGATATTCTCGACCGGAAATCATTCGAAAGTCGTGCCGGTCACCCGCATCGAGGATCGTAATCTCCAGCCCGGGCCCGTAGCCAAGAAGGCGCGCGAACTCTATTGGGATTGGGCACATTCGACTTCAGCCGGTTGACCCGATAAAAAGGGAATCGGCGCTTCATTCCGGAGTTGTTCCACATCAATCCAGACCTATGTTAGTCCGGTATCGACACCGGATTTTTCCACGAGGAGTACGACCGATGGCTTTTGAATTGCCCGCCTTGCCCTATGACTACGAGGCCTTGCAGCCTTACATGTCGAAGGAGACGCTGGAGTATCATCACGACAAGCACCACAAGGCCTATGTCGACAACGGCAACAAGCTGGCTGCCGAAGCCGGGCTGGGCGATTTGTCGGTCGAAGACGCTGTAAAACAGTCCTTCGGCAAGAATGCCGGGCTCTTCAACAATGCCGCCCAGCACTACAACCACATCCATTTCTGGAAGTGGATGAAGAAGGGCGGCGGCGGCAACAAATTGCCGGGCGCGCTGCAAAAGGCGTTCGACAGCGATCTTGGCGGCTACGACAAATTCAAGGCGGACTTCATCGCCGCCGGCACCACCCAGTTCGGTTCGGGTTGGGCCTGGGTTTCGGTCAAGGACGGCAAGCTGGCTATCTCGAAGACGCCGAACGGCGAGAACCCGCTGGTTCATGGCGCGACGCCGATCCTGGGCGTCGATGTCTGGGAGCACTCCTATTACATCGACTATCGCAACGCCCGGCCGAAATACCTTGAAGCTTTCGTCGACAGTCTCATCAACTGGGACTACGTTCTCGAAATGTATGAAAAGGCGTAAGCCCGTTGAGTTGCAAAAAGCCCCGGAAACGGGGCTTTTCTTTTGGCTCGAGATCGGCTGCTCATTTCCACGCAAGAACGACTATCGCAAAAATTCACATAACCGTGAGGCGAATTTCCGGAATTTTTAAGCCACCTTTGCCGTTATCGCTAGGGCCGGATCCGGTCCTAAATATCTTCACCATGGAGCCAATGAATGAGAAAGCTTATCCTCGCCATCTCGATGCTCGCCTTCGCCGGTTCGGCGGCGTCTGCCGATCCGATCCAGGAGCGGCAGGCCCTGATGAAGGAACGCGGAAAGATCGCCGGCCAATTGTCGAAAGTGGTTAAGGGCGAGGACCCTTACGACGCCGCTGCCGTGCTGACGGCGTTGCAGGCGCTGCAGGCCAATGCCGAAAAATTCCATGCCAACGTCGACACGCTTTTTCTGGCGGGCAGCGACACCGGCGACACCACGGCTGCGCCCAAGATCTGGGAAGACATGGCCGGCTTCAAGGCGGCTGAACAGAAGTATCTCGCCGACGTCAAGGCTGCTGCCGCTGCTGCCCCCGCGGACGTCGATGCCTTGAAGACACAATTCAACACTATCGGCGGCGATTGCGGCACCTGCCACCAGACATACAGGATAAAGAAGGGCTGATAGCGGGCGATGCGCCTGCTGAAAAAACTCGTCGGCGCCGCCCTTCTTCTGGGCGTCGCCGGCGCGATTGTGGGCTGGTTCCTGTCGGCGCCGGTCAGGCTCGACGCTGAGACCCTGGCGCAGCTCGGCCCCGGCGATGCCGCCAGGGGCAAACGCATTTTTTATGCCGGCGGCTGCACATCGTGCCATGCGAAGCCAGGCTTGCAAGGCGATGCCCGCCTTCAACTGGCCGGCGGTCTCGAACTCAAGACACCGTTCGGCACTTTCGTGCCGCCGAACATTTCGCAGGATGCCAAGGACGGTATCGGCGCCTGGTCAGTCGAAGACCTCGCCAACGCCATGCTGAAGGGCGTGTCGCCAACCGGCGAGCATTTTTATCCTGCGTTTCCCTATGCTTCCTACGCGCGGATGAAGCCGGCCGATATTGCCGATCTTCATGCTTTCATGAAGACGCTTCCGGCTGTCGCGGGCAAGGCGCCTGCCAATTCGCTGGGATTTCCGTTCAACATCCGTCGCGGCATTGGGCTGTGGAAACGTCTCTATTTGGGCGATCAGCCGGTGGTTTCCTTTCCGGACGGGACGCCGCAGCCGGTGCTGGCAGGTCGTTATCTGGTCGAAGGGGCTGGCCATTGCGGCGAATGTCATACGCCGCGGGATTTCATCGGCGGCAGCAAAAAAAGCCAGTGGCTAGCGGGTGCTGCGGCCGCCGAAGGCAGCGGCATCGTGCCGAACATCACTTCGGGCGAAGGCGGGCTCGGTGACTGGTCAGAGGCCGATATCGCCTACTATCTCGAAACCGGCTTCACGCCGGATTTCGATTCCGTGGGCGGCGCCATGGTCGATGTGCAGAGAAATATGGCCGAACTGACGCCCGAGGACCGCGCGGCGATCGCAGCCTACCTGAAAGCCGTCCCGCCGCATCCCGACGGCTATCCCGCGCGCAAGCCGCCTTCAAGTTGAGCGCCCGCAAGACCGATTATCGATCACCCAGGAAATCGAAGCCGGTGTCGAAGAAATGATTGTAGTCGCAGGTCATTTCCTCGCCCGGCGCGATGTCGCGCAATGCATATGTCTCCTCGGGTGAGGCGACGTCGCAATTCGGGTCGTCGGCATGGTTCATGTAGCGTGCGTCGTCGGCTTCGAAGACGATGTAGTTCGGGTCGCGGCGGTCGGGATAGGAATAACGGTCGAGATAAGCTTTGACCGATCCGGTTTCGCCTTCATAGACATCGACCGGGATGCGCCGGTCGTAATTGGGGTTGAGCTTCCAAACCAGTGTGCCACGGGGAATGTGGTTCTTGGCAAAAACTCCGATGCCTTGGATGGGCGATTTGTCGAGATAGACGTCGACGAGCATCATGGCGGAAACCTTGGCGTGACTGGGTGATTTGCGGCTGGGAAAAAGCCGCGCACTGGGTAGCGCGCGGCCGTTGCAATTGCGAGCGGAAAATCAGCTCAAAAGTTCGTGTGCGGCAAGGTCGGCCTTGCCTGCAACCTTCAGCGCGAAGGCATATGTATAGGCGATCTCCTCAAGCCTGGAAAACCGGCCGGATGCGCCGGCATGGCCGGAATCCATGTTGATCTTGAACAGCACCGGATTGTCGCCGGTCTTGCGGTCGCGCAGCCGCGCCACCCATTTTGCCGGCTCCCAGTAGGTGACGCGTGGGTCGGTGAGGCCGGCAAGCGCCAGGATCGGCGGATAGTCGAGCGCGGCGACATTGTCATAGGGCGAGTAGGCGGCGATGGTCTGATAATCGTCCCTCGAAGTGATCGGATTGCCCCATTCCGGCCATTCCGGCGGCGTCAGCGGCAAGGTCGCGTCGAGCATGGTGGTGAGCACGTCGACAAACGGAACCTCGGCGACAATACCGCCGAAGCATTCCGGCGCCATATTGGCGACGGCGCCCATCAGCAGGCCGCCGGCCGAGCCACCCTGTGCGACAATGCGGTCATGGGCTGTGTAGCGTTCGGCGACGAGGTGGTGTGCGACTGCGATGAAATCGGTGAACGTGTTCATCTTGTGCGCCCGCTTGCCGTCGTCGTACCAGCCGTAACCCTTGTCCTTACCGCCGCGGACATGCGCGATGGCATAGACGAAGCCGCGATCGACCAATGAAAGGCAGTTGGTATTGAAGGCGGCCGGCACTGTGATGCCGTAGGATCCATAGCCGTAGAGCAGGCAAGGTGCGGATCCGTCGAGCGGCGTTTCGCGGTGATGGATGAGCGAGACCGGCACCAGTTCGCCGTCGGCGGCGGGCGCCATCAGCCGTCGCGTCACATAGTGGTCCGGGTCGTGACCGGACGGCACTTCCTGGGTCTTCAGCAGCACGCGCTCGCGGGTGCGCATGTTGTAGTCGAAGACCTGCGCCGGCGTCGTCATCGACGAGTAGGAAAAGCGCATGATCTCGGTGTCGTATTCGTAGGATCCCGACAGGCCGAGCGAGAACGCTTCCTCGTCGAAAGAGATGAGATGCTCCTCGCCGCTCTTGCGATCGCTCACGACGATGCGCGGCAGTCCTTCCTTGCGTTCAAGCCTGACCATATGATCCCTAAAGCCGATCACCGAGAGGATCAGCCGCCCCGCTTCGTGCGGCACCAGTTCCTGCCAGTTGGCGCGCACCGGGTCGCTCGCCGGCGCCGTCATGACCTTGAAATCCTTGGCGCCGTCGGCGTTGGTGAGAATGAAGAAGATATCGCCGCCTTCTTCGAGGTCGTATTGCAGGCCGGTTTCGCGCGGGCAAACCAGCTTCGGTTCGGCGAACGGCGCGCTGGCGCTCATCAGCCGGTACTCCGAGGTCTCGTGATCGTTGATGCCGATCATGATCCATTCGTTGGAACGCGTGCCGCCGACATTCATGAAGAAGCCGGGATCGGTTTCCTCATAGATCAGCCGGTCATTCTGCGGGTCGTCGCCAAGGACATGAAACAGCACCTTGGAGGGGCGATGGTTGGAATCGAGGCGGGTGTAGAAAAATCCGTCATTGCCGGCATCCCACACGCCGCCGCCACCTGTGTCCGGAATCCGGTCCGTCAGTTCGTTGCCGCTGGCAAGATCGCGCACACGAAGCGTGAAGAATTCGGAGCCCTTGTCGTCGAACGCCCACAGGAGCTTGCCGTGATCGGCCGAATGGTCGACGCCGCCGAGGCGAAAATAGGCTTTGCCCTCGGCCTCAAGATCGCCGTCGAGCAGAATCTGCTGATCGCCGCCTTCGCGCGGTGTCCGGAAATAACGCGGCTGCTCGCCGCCAAGCTTGAAAGATGACCCATAGGCGTAGGGTCCGTCCTTCATTGGCACGGAAGAATCGTCTTCCTTGATGCGGCCCTTCATCTCCTTGAAGAGCTGCTTCCGCAACGGTGCGGTGTCGGCCATCAAGGCCGCCTGGTAGACGTTCTCGGCTTCGAGATGGGCGCGGATCTGGCCGTCGAGCAGGGACGGGTCCCTGAACATCTCTTGCCAATTATCGGCTCTCAGCCAGGCATAGTCGTCCGTCCGGGTCACTCCATGATGTATATCGAAGACCGGTCGCTTCTCCGGTTGCGGCGGGGTGACAGTCGGAAATGCTGGGGTTCGGGTCATTGCGTCTCGCTGTGGAAGTTACTTGAATGGAGAATGAACACGCCGATCAGCGCGGGTTCAAGAGCCGGAATATATGTTTGCGCCGGGCTCCAGAAGATGAGCCGGAGGAGAGAGACAAATGAAATACCGTTTTCACGCCGCCGCGGCTTTCGTCGCCGCTTCGACAGTTTTGGCCTTTGCCGACCAATCTCATGCAACCGTGTTCGCCGCTTGGCAAGTGACCAACGTTGCGTTTGGCGACACGCTCAACGTGCGCAAGTATCCGGCGGCATCATCCCAGAAGCAGGCCGCCTATCCCAACGGTGCCGTTTTGCAGATGACTGGGAAGTGTACCGGCGGCATAAACCTTCTCGACATCGCCAAGCAGCCGGCTTGGAAGCAGGAACAGAAGATCCGTTATCGCTGGTGCGAAGTTTGGCATGATCCGGCACAGAACGGCAATTTCGTCACCGGTTGGGTCTATGGAAAATACATCACCCCGCATTGACGGATCGGTGGCGGTCCGCGGCTGATCTCTGGGCTATTCGCAGCAGCGGCCGAGACAAATCGCAACCTATGGTTTCGCGGACTCTAAACAACCAGCTAGCGCGCGCTACAACCAAGCATAGCCAAGCATTGAGATATTTTTACTAGCCGTAATGGATGTAACGGCAGCTTGACGTTGCGTCAGCCGCTGCTGGTCTGACCAGAAAATATCGTAAAGTTACAGAGTGCACGAAAGATTGAAGCTGATCGTGGAATATTTTCTTAACACCGATGAATATAGCACAAGAAGCGAATTGACTTACTTCGTTCACTGGCTCATTAGGATGCTGCGACGCGAATCGCAGAGGCTCTTTCCTGCAAAAATTTCGCGCGGTGCCCGACCTGTCAAAAATAGGGCGCAGATAGAAACACCTTTCGTTGGGGCCATGAAGCCATGGATATTGTCGAAACACCTTCCAGAAATAGTGATGCGCTGATCGAATTGACGGCCGATGTCGTAGCCGCCTATGTCAGCAACAATCCGGTGCCGGTCGGCGAACTGCCGAGCCTTATCGCCGATGTCCATGCCGCCCTCGGGCGCGTGGGCGGGGCCAGTGAACAGCCGCCTGCCGACAAGCAGAAGCCGGCAGTAAACCCGAAACGCTCAGTCCATGACGATTACATCGTCTGTCTTGAAGACGGCAAGAAATTCAAGTCGCTGAAGCGCCATTTGATGACCCACTACGGTCTGACGCCTGACGAATATCGTGAAAAATGGGGCCTGGACGCAAGCTATCCGATGGTTGCTCCCAACTATGCTGCTGCCCGTTCCCAACTTGCCAAGAAGATGGGTCTCGGTCGCAAGCGCAAGGGGCGCTGATAACCGGCACTCTCTCTACTTTGGGTTAGATGATCAACGGCGCCTCCGGGCGCCGTTTTGCTTTTGGAGCATTGCTGGTGCGACATGCGTTGCATGTATCGGCGCCGTCATGCCGGTTGATCGCGCACTGTTGACCTAATCAGGCGGTCTGCCTCAAGGCCGCCTCGGCGTCGCGCTTGATCCGCTTGACCATAGAACGAAGACCATTGGCGCGTTGCGGCGACAGGTGCTCGTCGAGGCCGAGTGCCTTCAGCGTGGCTTCCGCGTCGGTCTTCTGGATCTCGCTGGCGGGTCGTTTCGAAAACAGCGCCAGCATGATGGCGACGAGGCCGCGCACGATATGGGCGTCCGAATCACCGGCGAAGGTGACGACTGGATCGGGGCCCGGTCCATATTCCGTGGTCAGCCAGACTTGGCTAACGCAGCCGGGCACCTTGTTGACGGAATTGCGTTCCACATCGGGAAATGGCGGCAGCGCCTCGCCCAGTTCGATCACATAGCGATAGCGGTCTTCCCACTCGTCAAGCAGGGAGAAATCGTCGCGGATCGTTTGGATCGTCGTGGTCATCGCACCGGATATAGTCATCCGGCGACGCCGCGTCACGGAAAAAGAGGAAAACACCCGTAGGCATCGAGAGGGCGATCGGCCTGCGGTGCAGTGATAGACGCGGCTGAAAAATATCTTAGTTTTTTGTCGGCAAGTCGCCCTTTGCCGGCAAGTCGACTTTCGTGGGCAAGACGATGTCTTCGGGCACGCTGCCGGTCGTTGTCGCCGTGTCGGGTTCGGCGGTCTCGTCGTCCAACATGGCGGCCGCGATCTTGGCGGTCTCCTTGGCCCGGGCGGTGATCGTGTGCATCGCAGACTTGCCGGTCTCGCAGACGTCGGGCTTGCGTTCGCATATGCCGGCAATGTCGCCGACCGCCTCGCGGGCCGCAAACAAGGCCTGGATCGGTCCGACGCTCTGGTGGCCTGCTTCGTCGGAGCCGACACTCAGCGGCAGCGCCAGAAGCACCAGCGAAAACCAGAAAGCCATTCTTATCAGAAAGCCCATCTGTATGCCCTCTCGTCCGTGACCGGACCATGCATTCGTGCGGCATGACCTCTTTATGGTTGCGATAGTGGCACAGACGCACAAAGGACGGCTTGCCTGGTCAGCGAAAATTTTCCTCAAATTTTAGGCAAATTCGAAACGAAGCATTTTGCAACGGGTTTGCCTCAAATCCAGCCTATTTTCTTCACTTAAGGTTAACCATCCATCTAACTGTTTTCTATGGTTATTTCTCAAAAGAGCGGCGTGCGGATGGCAGCTGTGAGCGGCGGGAGGGCGGTCGGCCCGGATAACGCTCCATTTACTATGGCTGCAATTGCCCAGGTTTTGCCGCGCCGGCCTCCCGATATTTGCCTCGGGCCGGGCATTGGTCGGTCCCGCCTTATCCATTCCTTAAACGCTGGATGCGAGTTTCAAATCAACAAAAGCGACCTGCGAAGCAGGGATGTTCACGACCGGATGCGAGTGCGTTGAGTTGAGTTCGATAAGAACCAGATACGTTGAGTTGCCCGGCGCCATGGCAGCCGGTTGCGAACGTATGGTTCATCCGTCGATCCTCGGACAGAACGACCGCCGGTGCCAGAGCCGATTTATCGGTGTCATGCTGGCAGCTCCATTTTTTGCCGCAGGTGCAGCCGTCACGCTGGTGACCTCGGGCATCGGCGCGACCGTGACCATGGCCGCGATCCTTACGACGTTCGGTCTCTGCTGGTTTGCCGCCTTGCTGGTAGCGGCATCGGGCAAGATGGCGTTCGCTGGCCAGGTCGCCCTGGTGATGGGCAGTTTCGCTCTCGCCGGTGTCATTGCTGCAGCGGGAGGTCTGGCCTCGCCGGTCGCCATGCTTGTCGTGGCGCTGCCGTTCGAAGCCTGGTGGATCGGCGCGTCTCGTCGCGCCGCATTGTGGGGTACCGTATCCGCATTTGTCGCTATCCTGCTGCAGCCCTTTGCCGGTTTTGTCTTTCCGTTCGGCGCGGCAGAAATCGTTGCGTGGCATTGGCTGCTGCCGCTGGCCTGGGCGCTCACCCTCATTCCGCGTATAGCAGCCCTTGGCAATCCGGCCAGCGCGCAGCTCGATCCGGCGACCGACGAACGGCTCGAGAACATTATCGACGCCGTTGTCCTGCGGGTCGGCAGGCATGGCGAGGTTCTGGATGCATCGGCAAAAGCGCGCATGATCCTGAAGCTGCAGCCGGAACTGCTGTTCGGTACCGGCCTGTTCGACCGCATCCATCTGTCCGATCGCGTCGCATACCTCAGCGCGCTGGCCGACATGCGCGATGGCGCGTCGGCGCGCCGCCTCGATCTTCGCGTCCGGCTGCCGCAAAACGGCAACGGCCCGACGGCGGACAATTACCGGCCGTTTTCCCTCGAGCTGATGCGGGCTAAAGAGCAGGAGGACGTCTTCACATTTGTGTTGCGTGAAAACGACGAAGTCACCGGGTTGCGCGAAGAGCTTGCCGCTGCGAAAGAGGCGGCTGCGTCTGCCGAAGTGGCAAAGGGACGCTTCCTGGCGGTTGTCAGCCACGAGCTTCGCACGCCGTTGAACGCCATCATCGGTTTTTCCGACATGCTGTTGCATGAGATGTTCGGCACCTTCAAAGATCCGCGCCAGAAGGAATATGTCGGCCTGGTCAAGGAGTCCGGCCAGCATTTGCTTGCCGTCGTCACCTCGATACTCGATGTGTCAAGGATCGAAGCCGGCGCCTACGCAACCGAGCCGGAGCCATTCCGCTTTGTGGAAGCGGTCGAAATGTGCCGGTCGATGATGCGCTTGCAGGCCCAAGCCAAGGACATCGAACTGCAAGCCCAGATCGCACCGGATGCAGGCGAGATAAATGCCGATCGTCGCGCCGTGCAGCAGATCCTCATCAATCTCGTTTCCAACGCGATCAAGTTCACGCCCGATGGCGGAGATGTCGTCGTCGGCGCCAAGCGGATCGGCTCGCGGCTGCATTTCTGGGTCAGAGACACCGGCATCGGCATCGCCGAGGAAGACTTTGCCAATCTCGGCAAGCCGTTCATGCAGATACAGAACGACTATACGCGCCGCTTCGAGGGATCCGGGCTCGGCCTGTCGCTGGTAAAGGGGCTGGTGGCACTGCACGAAGGCACGATGTCGATCGAAAGCATGCCAGGCGAGGGCACCACGGTGACGATCAGCTTGCCGGTGAACGGACCGAGGGGGCGTTCGACGGACAAGCCCGGCGTGCTGCCGATGCCCGCGGCCAAGACGGAAGGCGAGACGAAAGGGGACAGGCATGGCTCGCTCCGCAAAACGGCCTAAGGCAGTCAAGCGCCGCGGCAATGCCTTGCAAGGTGGCGCGGTCGCCATCGGCAGCCTGCTCTCGCGCAACCCGGTTCTGGTCGGCGGTTCGACCGCCTTCCTGGTGACGCTGTTCTACGTCTCGGCGAACGCCCTGTGGTATCAGCCTTTTCCCCATGCCGGCGCGTTCTTCGCGACTAGGAGCATAGAGAACTTTCCTCGCGCAGACGTCGACGAGCCAGAGACTACCATCAACATCGTGCGGCCGGTACCGATCAAGAGCGATCCGGTCGTCGAGCAGGTCCAGGGCATATTGAAGGATCTCGACTTCTACTCCGGTACGGTCGACGGGATTACCGGCCCCAACACGCGCAAGGCTATCCAAGCCTATCAGCAGAAGGTCGGGCTCAACGCCTCCGGCGAGATCGACAGCGTCCTGCTCGATCAACTGGGCGCCACGCCAACCGCCTCCACGGTGGTGCCGCATCCTGCACCTCGCCCGGGCGACACGGCCGCCGTTCCCGTTTCCGTTTCGACGCAGGCAAATGCGGCAGCGCCAGCACCCGACGCCCGTATCATCAAGATCCAGGCCGGGCTGAAGGCATTCGGCAATGACGATATGCAGCTCGATGGCGTGGTTGGGGCACGCACCAAGGCAGCGATCAAGGAGTTCCAGTCGCTGTTCGGATTGCCGGAGACCGGCGAGCCCGACGAGGTCGTCTACGTTAAGATGCGCGAGATCGGCCTGACCAACTGACAATCGACGCCTGACGGTCGAGGCGTTCGCCAACCGGATGGGCAAAAACCGATTTCGGTTTTCGGCCCTTTGCTCTAAGTACCGTCCGATGTCGTCCAGAATCCTGCCATGCGCGTAACCACCGATCTGTGGGTGTCGGCCCTGCTGCGCCGGGTTTTCGGCGCCGGCGGCTTCGCCGCCGTGGTCAAGCGCGGCGCGACCGAGGCCGGCGCCGTTTTTGTGCTGGCGCGTGGCAGACTGGGCGAGATCGCCCTGTTCGGGCCGGCGCCGCAGACGAGCTATGATTCAGCCAAGCCCGATGAGCGCTTCTTCAGCCTGCTCGGCGCAGGCGACGATGTCGCCGTCTTCGACGCCCGACTGGAAAGGGAGAAGAAATTCGACCCCGACATCTGGGTGGTCGAGATCGAGGCCGGCTCTGTTCCCGTCGAGGGACTGATCTCCGTCAAGTCGCCCTAACGATCTTCATGAAAACAGAAGCTTAAAGCGTTCGCTTGAATCTCTTCAGACACGACGCGCCTTGACGTTGGCGGCAGCATTGTCGCTGTTCGCCTCGCGGGTGTCGGCGTATGCCGCAACAGGTCCGGTATAGCGAATGGCCTTCGACAATGCCTCGGCTTTCCAGCCGCGTAGCCTGTCCAACGCTGCCTCGCGGTGCAGCAGGCGGTAACGGTCGAGGAAGATGCGGATCGCCTGCGGATGCTGAAACGTGGTGGGATAAACGGCGACGGTGATCAGGAACGCCCTGTCTTCGCCAAGATCGAGCGCGCGCAGGGCGGCCAGCAGCGACGTGTAATTCTGGTTTGCGGTAAGCGATCGCGCCGTTGAGAAATCGATTTCGAGCGCGTCGGCCAGTGCTGTCTGGAAGAACGCGGCGTTGCCGGTCAGCGCCGTCTCGCGCAGTTTGACATAGGTTTCGGCGCCGTTGGACGGATCGGTGGCCACGCTAGCGCTCTTCGTGTCGGCATGCATCATCGACCGCAGCCGGCGCCGTGCATTTTCGGCAGCGGCGCCGGGCTCCGGTTGCGCGGCGGGATTGGGCGCGGCGGGTTCGGCGGTTTCGGGCGTCGGCTCGGCGATCGCCTCCGGCTGTCGCATCCGCACCAATGTCGGCTTTTCAAGCACCCTGATCAGATCCGCGATGGTCGGGTTCAGGTTCTTGCGACGCGCGATGGCACGCGCATGCGGCAGGCCGTGCCGCCCGATCAGCGCGATGAGATCGACATCGCTGAGCGCGCGCGAGCGGATGAGCAGCGGGGCAGCGACGTCGACCGGCTCCTCGCAAAGCCGCCGGACCAACGCGGTGGGCGCATATTCGCACTCGGAAAGGGCGGCAGCGACGTAGCGGCGTGATTCGATCGACACGTTGGCGAAAAGCGGAAGCGTCAGGTCTTCAAGCTGCGCTATCTCCCGGCGCGAAGGGCGGGTGAGCGAACAGAACGCCGACACCGCCGCGCGGAACAGCCTTTCGGCCTTTCCCGATTCAGCCCGTATAGCGATTTGCCTGAAATCCGAAGCTGACACGAAGATACGCCTGATACTCGACACAATCTAGACCATGCTCGACCGGGACTGTGTCGGTTTCGCATTCGCCGCGGGCCAAGGCTTCCTGACCTCTAGACAAAGATCAAATTAGCGGCGATCCGTTAGCGTTCCGTTAACCTACTGGCGTCCTTAATCAAGATTGGAGGCGTTGCGTTGTGCTCCGGGGCAACCGAGAGGAATACGCGAACCATGGGCATGGTACTGTCTTTCGTGCCGCGAACGGCGGCAACCAATCGAGCAGAACAAAACACCGGAGCGCCGGCGGCGGTGATCATTTTCCCCGGCGTCCGTTATGAGCAACGGCCACTGACGGGCGAGACCCGGACAGGCGCCGGTCTGGACAGGCCGGGCTCGATGCCAGGCTCGTCAGGGACGCTGCCTGTTCCGCACCACTGAGTTTCGGGATCCGCCTTAGAAATCCTGCAGCTCACAGGAGCTCTGATCGAGAAATCGCGACACGGTTGGCTTCCAGCTGTCGTCGGGAACGAAGGCGCGGATGACGAACATGCCTTCATCGATGGGTACCTCGACGAAGATTGCCCCTTGCAGTTCCTCGGGAAGACCCGTGCGCATCTCGATCATCTGCGCCGGCGTCAGGACGATACTGTCCAGCACCCTTCCGGTCGCACTGTGGTCGTTGAAGGAGTAGATGTTGTGGCCGCTGCGGTCATAGACCGATACGGACCAGAACGGGACGTTTCCCGGTGCCTTCACCCGCACCATTCCTTCGGACAGATCGAACCGGCAAGCCGCTGCATAAAACAGCGGGTCGACGGATTTCACCACCGGCGTCCCGCCGGCCTCTGCGTCCATCCTGGTCATCCTATAGAGGTCCGAGGCCATGGCCAGCCGCGACCAGGCGTCACGTTCGGAAAATTCCGGGACGAGCAGCAGCACAACAATGTGTACGATGCCGGCGCCAAGCAGGCCGAGCAAGATCGCGTGCAGCAGCTTACGCATTGCAGCCGACCTTCACGATCTGCGGCAACTTGACATCCGAAAGACCCGTGCTGCTGGCAATTGGCGTGTCGTAGAATGTCAGCACGAAATACATCCGGCCGAAGCCGTCCGAAAGCAGCCAGTTGCCCGGCGCGGGGTGGTTGTCGACGGAAACCACCACCGAATTGTCGGGCTGGCGCACCACCTGGTAAGATTGAAGTGCCGCAAGCCTCGACTTGCCGGTCTCGACCACGCCGAGCGATTGATCGGCGGCATAGAGCGTCCAGAACCGCGCCGTGGGAAATCCGCCTTCGATTTCATAGGCGCATTGGCGTTTCAATTGTTCGCCGCCGGAATCGCGTTCGGCGATAAAGGACAGGCCTTCTGCCCGCCCGAGCGCCAGCACGCCCTCGCGCGCCACGCGGGCTCTTGAATAAGGGTTCGCCGCCTGCGTGCCGATATCGGGAAACGCCGTCCATGGGCCGATCCTGATCGCGCCGATACCATCCTGCGTCTTGAGAGCGTACCAGACGCTGCCGCCGCCGCCGCCGATGGCTATGGCAAGCGCGAGGAGCGTCAGGAAGGCATTCTTGAGCATGAAGAGCCGCGGGAAAGAGGAGTGCCGCTCGGGGATATCGCGGGGCAGGGGGCCATGGCAAGCGGACCCTCGGAATTTGCCGGCGCGGGTATGGCCTGGCCCGCGTGCCGGCGTCAAAGCGCCGACAGGGTCTCCGGCGTCGTGGGTGCCTGGAGGACCGGCGCCGACTGGAACAGCCTTGTGATGTCCCTTAGGGTCCGCGTGGTTTGGCTGGACAGCACCGGCGGGCGCTCGGCGGCGGCATTGGCCGCTGCTTGTTCGGCATTCTTCTTTTCCGCTTCCTCGGCCTTGGCGGCGATCTTTTCGTCGACGAAAGGATGATCGAGACCGGGGATCGGCTTGAGGTCGATATTCTGGTGCGCATAGACCATCAGCCGCTGCCACACCATCGCCGGCAGCGAGCCGCCGGTCATGTTGTTGGTCGGTGTGAAGTCGTCATTGCCGAGCCACACGGCAGCCGTGTAGTTGCCGGTGAAGCCGACATACCAGGCGTCTCGGTAAGACTGCGTGGTGCCGGTCTTGCCGGCCGATACGATGTTGGGAAGGGCTGCGCGCCGCGCCGTGCCCATCACCGGCACCGCCGCCAGCATGGTGTTCATGGATTTCAACGCCTGCTGCGAGAGCACTCGGTGCGGCGGCGGCGCATCCTTGGTGAAATCGTAAACCACGTCGCCGGTACGGGTGACGAGTTGGGTGATGCCGTGCCGTGAGCCGACAAAGCCGTTCTGGGCGAACACGCTGTAGCCAGTCGCCTGGTCCATCACGGTCATGCCCGATGTGCCGAGCACCATCGTCTTGTGCGATTCGAGCGGCGATTCGACGCCCATGGCTTCCGCCATCGCCTTGATCGGTTTGATGCCGAGATAATCCTTGGCGAGCCGCACCGGGACGGTGTTGATCGATTTGGCCATCGCCGTGATCAGCGTGACCTTGCCGGCCGATCCGCCATTGTAATTGTGAGGCGACCAACTGCCCCACGAGATCGGCCCGCCGGAAACGACGGAGTCCGGCGTGAAGCCGTGCTCCATCGCTGTTGCGTAGATATAGGGTTTGAACGATGAGCCGCTCTGGCGCAGCGCCTTGGTGGCGCGGTTGAATTGGCTGGCACCGTAGTCGCGGCCGCCGACGATCGCCCTGACCGCACCATTGGTTTCGATGACAACCATGGCACCCTCGGTGACGTTGTATTCCTTGCCGAACTGACGGAGATGAAACTCCATCGATTCTTCCGCCGCCTTCTGGATGTTGGCGTCGAATGTGGTGTGAGCGACCACCGAATGCTGGCCGGACTTCGCCGCGATCTTCTTGACCTCTTCGAATGCCCAGTCGAGGTAGTAATCCGGGCTCTTCTGCTCGCCGCGGTCGACGATTTCGGCCGGATGCAGCCGCGCCTGCAGCACCTGACCCTCGCTCATGAAACCGGCGTCGACGAGATTGGACAGCACCACATTGGCCCGCGCCCTGGCCGCAGGCAGGTTGATATGCGGCGCGTATTTGGTGGGGGCCTTGAACAGGCCGGCCAGCATCGCCGCTTCGGCGAGGTTCAGATCCTTGACGCTCTTGCCGAAATAGAAATCGGCGGCCGCTTCGATGCCGAAGGTGCCGCCGCCCATGTAGACGCGGTCGAGATAGAGTTGCAGGATCTCCTTTTTCGACAGATTGGCCTCGAGCCACAGCGACAGGAAGGCTTCCTTGATCTTGCGCTCCAACGTCCGTTCATTGGTCAGGAACAGGTTCTTGGCCAACTGCTGGGTGATGCTCGAGCCGCCCTGGACCACCGAATTCGCCCGTACATTCTCGAAGATCGCCCTGGAAAGGCCGAGCGCGTCGATGCCGTGGTGATCGAAGAAACGCCGATCCTCGGTGGCCAGCACCGCTTTGATGACCTGGTCGGGCATCTCGTCGACCGGCACCGAATCGCGCTGGATGATGCCGCGCTGGCCAATCTCGTTGCCGTAGCGGTCGAGGAAAGTGACGGCGAAATCGCCCTGGGCGCGCCAGTCGCCGGCGGTCTCCTGGAACGCCGGCAAGGCGAGCGCCAGCATGACGACGATGCCGCCGGCGCCGAGCGTGAAGGCCTCGCTCGACAATTCGACGATGCCGCGGCGCCAGCCGGAGACGCGGAAGCGCCGGAAAAAAATAGTGGCCGCTTCCCAGAACCGGCGCGCTTTGAAGCCGATCTCGTAGAGCGAGGAATCAAACCACGCATCCGCCGCCAGCAGCCTTGCTGCAATCGGACCTCTTCTCTTGCGTGGTTTCAAAGGACTGGCCATTCCAGGATCCGGCTGCGGCTGCGCCTCCCACTGAGAAACTGCATGGGGGCAATTTCAGGGCGGCGCGCCCACCAAGACTATTCGTCCATTTTGGCGCCGCTCACAAGGGCGAGGAGGACTTGCGCTGTACAGTTTATATACGGGAGTCGGGCTTGTGGGCCACCTCCACCGCCTTGCCGGCGCGCATCCGCTTTCAATACTACCGCGCCGCGATAAAGTGCATGAAATGCGCCACGTCGGTGTCGCTTGGCTCCTGGCCGGTAAAACTGCGCAGATAGGCGGCGAGATGACTGACTCTCGCCTCGACCGGTTCCTTGAGGTCGAGCACATAATAGCCGATCTGCATGTAATAGAGCACGCGGGCGCGGATGAAGGCATCCTCTTCATCGTAGCCGTGGCGGCGATACATGTCGCGGATCGCGCCCAGGCGGTCATTGTCGGCCTGGTCGATGGCCCGGCGCACGTCGTCGGAGCGACGCGCCCATTCCCGGATGGCAAAGTCGAGCCTGGGATCGAACAGGCGCTCATCGGCCCAGCATTCGAACACGTTCATCACACCCATGATGATGCTTTCGGCCGGCCGCTGCGCGCGTTCGACAATCGCCTTGGTGTTGGTGTCCCGCCAATGGGCAAGCAACTGGTCGAGCAGATCCTGACGGCTCTCGAAATACCAGTAGAAGCTTGAGCGTGAAACGCCGAGCTTCTGGCCGAGCGGCAGCACGCGCACGCTTTCGATGCCATCTGAAATCAATGTCTGGAGCGCAAGATTGATCCAGTCCCAGCGCGTTACCTTGATGTTGCCGGGCGCCGGCTCGTCCTGTGGAGCAATCATGATCATGCACCCACAATTGGCATGACGGATAACGACGCGCAAGCGGACTGGACAGCTATGCCTACACTCTAGACACATATGTACAGTACGTATATGGTGCCAGGATTGAGCAAGCGTCGAACAGCCGGAGGAAGCCGTGAAGTCGCACTATCGTGCAGTCGTCATCGGGGGTGGCGTGGTCGGAGCATCGGTACTCTACCATTTGGCGCGGTTCGGCTGGACCGATGTGGCACTGATCGAGCGCGCCGAGCTGACGGCCGGTTCGACCTGGCATGCGGCGGCCGGTTTCCATGCGCTCAACGCCGATCCCAATGTCGCCGCGCTACAGGACTACACCATCAAGCTCTATCGTGAGATCGAGGCCGAATCCGGCCTGGATGCCGGCCTGCACATGACCGGCGGCGTCAACATGGCCAGCGATCCCGCCCGCTGGGAGTGGCTGAAATCGGCTTGGGCCGTGTTCCAGTCGGTCGGCATCGAAACCGCCCGGCTGGTGAGCCCGGAAGAGATCAAGGAAATCTGCCCAATCGTCGATGTCAGCGACGTGCTCGGCGGCCTCTACGATTCCAACGAAGGCCATCTTGACCCTTACGGCACGACGCACGCCTATGCCGGGGCGGCAAGAAAGCGCGGTGCCGACGTCATTCTGCGCAACCGCGTTCTCGACCTGAAGCCGCGCGCCGATGGCGGTTGGGATGTGCTGACCGAGCAAGGCATGGTCGTTGCCGAGCATGTCGTCAATGCCGGTGGTCTCTGGGCAAAGCAACTCGGCCGCATGGCCGGCGTCGACCTGCCGGTGACGCCGATGGAGCACCACTATTTCGTCACCGAGGACATTCCGGAAGTCGCCGCCCTCGACAGGGAGCTCGGCCTTGCCGTCGATCTCGACGGCTTTGCCTATCTCCGCCAGGAGCGCAAAGGCGTTTTGCTCGGCATATATGAGCAGAACCCAAAGCACTGGAACATGGACGGCGCGCCGTGGGATTACGGCATCGAACTGATCCCCGAGGACATCGACCGCATCAGCCCGGAACTCTCCAGGGCTTATGAGCGCTTCCCCTGCCTGGCGACAGCCGGCATCAAAAAATGGGTGAACGGCGCCTTCACCTTCACACCTGACGGCAACCCGATTGTCGGCCCGGTGCGTGGCCTGAGGAACTATTGGGTCGCCTGCGGCGTCATGGCCGGTTTCAGCCAGGGCGGCGGCGTCGGCAAATCGTTGGCCGAGTGGATGATCCATGGCGAACCACGGGCCGATATCTTCGGCATGGACATCGCCCGCTATGGGGCGTTTGCCGCTAACCGCTGTTATCTCAAGCAGACGACGCGCCAGTTCTATTCGCGCCGCTTCGTCATGACCTTTCCCAATGAGCGCCTCCCGGCCGGCCGGCCGGTGAAACGCCCCGGGGCCTATGACGGCATGACGGCGGCAGGATGCGAATGGACGGCCTCATGGGGGCTGGAAATCCCGGCCTATTTTGCGCCAATGGACTTTCGCGAGAACACCACGCTGAAACGCTCCAATGCCTTCGACATCGTTGGCGACGAGGCGCTGCAGGTCCGGCGCGCCGCCGGTCTCGTCGACACCTCGGCCTTTTCGCGCTATGCGGTGTCCGGCGCGGGCGCGGAAGCCTGGCTCGACCGGCTGTTTGCCTCAAGGCTGCCGAAACCGGGGCAAGCGAAGCTCGCGCCGATGCTGGGCCACGATGGCCGGCTGAAAGGTGATCTTACCGTTTTCAACTGGGGTTGCGGCAACTACTGGATCATGGGTTCCTACTATCTCAGGGAATTCCATATGCGCTGGTTCGTGGCCCATGCGGCAGAAGGCGTGACCATTACCGACATTTCCGATGCAATGTCCGGCTTCCTCGTCACCGGGCCGCAGGCACGGGCGGTTCTTGCGCGCACCACGCATCAGGATGTCTCCGCCGAGGCCTTGCCGTTCATGGCATGCGGCGAATTCGACATCGGCATGGTGCGTGCGCGTGTCGCGCGTCTGTCGATTGCCGGCGAACTCGGCTTCGAAGTCAACTGCCCGGCCAGCATGCATGCCACCTTGCGCGAAACGCTGCTGACCGCCGGCGAGGATCTCGGCCTTGCCGAGATCGGCTTCTACGCCCTCAACGCGCTCAGGCTGGAAAAGAGCTTCGGCATCTGGTCGCGCGAATTCACCCAAGGTTATACGCCAGGCCAGACCGGCCTCGATCGCTTCATTTCCTTCGGCAAAGACGGCTTCATCGGCCGCGAGGCTGCATTGAAAGAGCGCAAGGGCGCCACCACGCAGTGCCTGGTGACGCTTGAGGTGGACGCGCTCGATGCCGACGCCAGCGGCTTCGAACCGGTCTGGCACAACGGCCGGCGCATTGGTTTCGTCACCTCCGGCGGCTATGGCTACACGGTCGGCAAGAGCCTGGCGCTAGCCCTTGTCGAACGCGATTTCGCGGCGGAGGGTGCGGCATTGTCTGTGCACATTGTCGGCGTCGAGCGGCCAGCGCGCATCATCCCCGCCTCGCCCTACGACCCCCAGGGGAAGGCAATGAGGCAATGAGGAGTATCCGTCATGGTCGACGACGCCGCACGTGATTTAAGGCGCGAACGCAGGCGCGGACGAACCGGCGAGGCCGGCAGCGAGTCGAGCCGCCGGCCGGACTATCGTTCCCTGAAGAACCCGTTCCTGCCGCAGCCGATCTTTTCAGCCGACCAAGTTGCCGCGATCCACGACACGGCGCTGCGCGTGCTTGAGGAACTTGGCGTCAAGGTGTTGTTGCCCGAAGCGCGTGTCATTCTTGCCCGTGCCGGCGCATTGGTCGATGAGGACAGCCAGATGGTGCGCATCGGTCGCGACATCGTGGCGGCCGCACTTACCTCGGCGCCGAAGTCGATCCGGGCGCACGCCGGCGACCGTGCGCGAGACCTGATGCTCGAGCTCGGCTCGATGACATTCCTGGCGGGATCCGGGGCGCCCAACGTCACCGATCTGGAGCGCGGCCGGCGGCCGGGGACGCTTGCCGCTTTCGAGGATCTCATTCGGCTGGTGCAGCATTTCGACGTGCTGCATATGCTTGGGCCCTGCATCGAGCCGCAGGACATCGACAATCGTTTGCGCCATTATGCCGTCAACCGGGCTCAGCTGACGCTCTCTGATAAGTTCCCGTTCGTCTTTGCGCGCGGTACGCCGCAGGTCGAGGACGGTTTTGCGATGATCAGGTTGGCGCGCGGGCTGTCGGAGGACGAATTCGCCAGCGGCGCCCATTGCTACACCGTCATCAACACCAACTCGCCGCGCCAGCTCGACATCCCGATGGCGCAAGGCATCATCGATTTCGCCAGGGCAGGGCAGGTGTTGATCATCACGCCCTTCTGCCTGGCCGGCGCCATGGCGCCGATCACCGTCGCCGGCGCATTGACGCTGCAGCATGCCGAAGCGCTGGCCGGGCTGACGCTGGCCCAGATCGTGCGGCCGGGCGCGCCGGTCGTCTATGGCTCCTTCTCGTCTAACGTCGACATGAAATCCGGGGCGCCGGCCTTCGGCACGCCGGAGCACGTCAAGGCGACGCTCGGCGCCGGCCAGCTTGCCCGCTTCACGGGCCTTCCTTGGCGCTCCGGCGGCGGCAGTGCCGCCAACATTTCGGATGCGCAGGCGGCCCACGAAACGCAATTCGCCCTATGGGGCTCGGTGCTGGCTGGCGCCACGGTCTGCATCCATGCGGCGGGCTGGCTCGAAGGCGGCTTGAGCGTCTCCTTCGAGAAGCTGATCACCGACATCGAGGCATTGCAAACGGTGGCCGAACTCTGCGAGGCGACGCCCGGCGACGAGGCCGCGATCGGCTTCGAGGCGATCGCCGAAGTGCAGCCGGGCGGGCATTTCTTCTCGGCCGGACACACTATGGCGCGCTACCGCACCGCCTTCTACGAGCCGCTGGTCGCCGACTGGTCCAATTTCGGCAACTGGACGCAGGCCGGATCAAGAACCGCCACGGAGCGCGCCACCGGCATCTGGAAACGGCTGCTGGCCGATTTTCGGCCGCCGGCTTCGGCCGCCGCCACGTCAGGCGTTCTCGACGAATTCATAGCGCGGCGTACCGAAGACGGCGGGGCGGCACCGGTCTCGTGATCTGGCCAGTATCGGCCTCGAAAGAAATGCGGCTACCGCAAGCGCGTCGGGGACACCGGTCACCCGCTGGAACGATTGTCAAAAAATATTTATCGCTGACTGAAAACTAATCGTAGTATTGTTTCCGGAAATTGTTTCAGGAATCCGGTCGATCAAAACAGCTCGAAAATTGAATTTTCTGTTCCGGGTCCCTATTTTAAAGAGAAGGCTTTACTTTCGTTATTTCAGCCAAAAAGGAGAATTTTATCGATGGCGGAATTCAATCACAATATCATGGAGAAAGCTGAAGCGCGGTTCATGGAAAAGCAGAAGAAAACCGCGGAGCGAAACCAGGCAACGGCCGAATATGTTTCCGAGGCCAAGGCCAGGGACATCAAGACGGCAAGATTGCGGGCGCTGCGGCTGGCCAAGGAAGAGGCCGACCGTGCAGCGGAAGCCCTCAATCCCGTCGCTCCCAAGAAAAAGCGGGCGGCAGCCAAGAAGCCAGCAGCAGTCAAAAGAGTGGGGGCCGCCTAACCGCGGTCAAGTCATGAGCCTGACATTTCCAAACCTCAGCCGAAGCTATGACCAGGCGAGCCGACGGATCCGCTTCGTCGGCTATGACGGCATGTCCCGGATTTCTTTCCTTGTCGATGCAGACGCGATCTCGACGGCACCGCCGGAGGCGGTGACAGCCGAAGCCACATATCTCGCCGCCTTCGATTCGGCCGTCGGTCCCATACATGACGTGGCAAGGAATGCCTATGTCCGTTCCGGCAAGAGCATGTATGTGCTGACTGCAGCCGATTTTCGATAATCCCGACCGTTAGCTCGATCGGCGCATCGAAGGATCCCGTGATCTGGTGCCAGAACTTCATCCCGGCTACGCTGTAAGCAGGAATCGCTGGCGGCGCGAAGGCCTGTTCAGTTGTGACGGGCGAGGGGAGATGACGATGACCGCGCCGGCCGCCGCGTTGCAGAAGGCCTTGTTCGAAGCGCTGAATGGTGACGGTTTCCTGTCAGCGGCCTTGGGCGGCGCAAAACTGTACGATCATGCCCCGGAAAATGTCCCGTTTCCTTATGTCGCTTACGGCCGGACCAGCGTCTACGACTGGACAACAGGCGTCGAGAACGATGCCGAGCAGCTTTTCACGCTGCACTTCTGGTCGAAGTCCGAGGCGAGGAAAGAAATGCTCGATGCGATGGGCCTGGTCAGTGCCCGCCTCGATGATGCGGCCCTCGCGCTCGACGAGCATCACCGCGTCAATCTCAAACTCGAATTCACCGAGGCCCGTTACGACGAGGATGTTTCAGCCTGTCACGGGCTGCTGCGCTTTCGCGCCGTGACGGAAGAAAACGCCTGACGCGCTTTCAATATGGCTGCAACACAGTTTAGACTGGGCGTCGATGAATTCGCCGGGTTGGAGCGGCGAAATCATGAAGTCGGTTGTCTCGCATTTCAGGGGGTAAGAGAGGCATGTGCTGCAGGCGTTCACTGTTCATTTCACGTTCAGCACCGATGCGTTAGAACGCTGATCATGAGAACGCTTCGCTCGCACTTTCGAACCGCGATACTGGCGCTATCTGCGGCCGGTCTGTTCGTGTCGCAGGCGACGGCGCTGCCGGTCGTCATGCCGGAGCAGAAGCGGCGGGTCGTCCTGGCTGCCTCCGACTGCTACGCGATCGGTCAGCAGGTTGCCGAGCAGAATGGCGGCACGCTGGCCAAGGCATCGCAATCGACCCGCGGTGGTCAGCCGGTCTGCGTCATCGTCGTGCTGGTTCCGGGCAAGGACGGACAGCGGCCGCGCCGCACCGAGATCGTCGTTCCGCAGAATTGATCCCGCCGTTTCCCAGTGCGCCGGAATCGGCCTATATCTGACCAATTCTTCAACAGGTGTTGATCCCCGCATGCGCGTACTGGTCGTCGAAGATGACAAGGATCTCAATCGGCAGATATCGGACGCGCTGCTCGACGCAGGCTATGTCGTCGACCGCGCTTTTGACGGCGAGGAGGGGCATTTCCTCGGCGACACCGAACCCTACGACGCCGTCGTGCTCGATATCGGCTTACCGCAGATGGACGGCATCAGCGTGGTCGAGCGCTGGCGGCGCGGCGGCCGCAAGATGCCGGTCCTGATCCTGACGGCGCGCGATCGCTGGAGCGACAAAGTGTCTGGCATCGACGCCGGCGCCGACGATTATGTCACCAAACCGTTCCACATCGAAGAGGTGCTGGCCAGGGTCCGAGCGCTCATCCGGCGCGCGGCCGGCCATGCGTCGTCGGAGTTGACCTGCGGTCCGTTGCGGCTCGACACCAAGGCCTCCAAGGCCGATGTCGAGGGCGTGCCGCTGAAGCTGACGTCGCACGAATTCCGCCTGCTTGCCTATTTGATGCACCATATGGGCGAGGTGGTGTCCCGGACCGAACTGGTCGAGCATCTCTACGATCAGGATTTCGACCGCGATTCCAACACAATCGAGGTCTTTGTCGGACGGCTTCGCAAGAAGATGGGCATCGACATGATAGAAACCGTTCGCGGCATGGGCTATCGAATGCGTGAGCCGGAGGCGTAAGGCGGAACCGCTCAAACAGACTGCTAGGACGCCGCTTTCACTGCGGTTCTGGCCGCGTTCGCTGGCGTTTCGGGTGATCGCGTTTTCCACGGTCTGGGCCATACTCACCCTGATCGTCATCTTCACGTTGATCACGACGCTCTATCGCCAGGCGAACGAACGCGGTTTCGACAGCTTGTTGTCGGCGCATCTGTTCAATCTGATCGGCTCGGTCGGCGTGTCGGAAGGCGGTTCGCTGACCGGTGCTCCCGACCTTGGCGATCTCCGGTTCTCGGAGCCGAATTCCGGCTGGTACTGGTCGGTGGAACCTGCGTCGGAAGGCGTGCGAGGTGATCTGCACTCCTCCTCGATGACGAAGACGATCCCGTCGCCAAGCGTTGCCGAGGTCCCTTTCAATGCCAGCTTCCAACGCAGCTATGCCACCGAAGGCATCAATGGCGAGGAGTTGGAGGTGTTCGAGAGCGAATTCGTTCTCGATGCGAAAAATCGCGCAGCACGCTTCCGTGTCATGGGTAACCAGACCGAGCTAGAGCAGGAAATCGACGCTTTCCAGCGTCGCCTGCTGACCTATCTCTCGCTGTTCGGCGTCGGCATGATCGCCATCAACGCCATCGCCATCCTGCTCGGCCTGCAGCCATTGCGCCGGGTCAGGAACGCTCTCGCCATGGTGCGCGAAGGAACCGCGCAAAGGCTGGACGGCAGCTTCCCGGCTGAGATCGAACCGCTCGCCAACGAGACCAACGCACTGATCGAAAACAACAAGCGTATCGTCGAGCGCTCGCGCACGCAGGTCGGCAACCTCGCCCATTCGCTGAAGACGCCGCTGGCGGTATTGATCAACGAGGGGCGGGCGCTCGGCGGCGCCAAGGGCAAGCTGATAGCCGAGCAGGCCGCCTCCATGCAGAAGCAGGTTGACCACTATCTTCAGCGCGCCCGCGTCGCGGCGCAGCGCGACAGCGTCGTCTATCGTACGCCGGTGACACCGCTGGTCGAGCGCATGGTGCGCGTGCTGCAAAAACTCAACCCGCAGACCACTCTCTCGCTTTCGTTGCCGGCAGTCGACATCGTCTTTGCCGGCGAACGTGAGGATCTGGAAGAATTGCTTGGCAATTTACTCGACAACGCCATGAAATGGGCAAAGAGCGCGGTCGCGGTGTCGGTGACACCAGTCTCAGGCAAGAAGAGTGGCGCTGGCAAGGACGCTGCTGCCAATCTGTTCGAGATCAGCATCGAGGATGACGGCCCAGGCATTCCCGAAGACAAGGCCCGCGAGGCGCTGAAGCGCGGACGCCGCCTCGACGAGACCAAGCCGGGGACTGGGCTTGGTCTTGCCATTGTCGCCGACCTCGTCAACGAGTATGGAGGCGTTCTGGCTCTGGAACGGTCGGGCATGGGCGGATTGAAGGCGGTGGTTCAATTGCGGAGCCTTCAGTGATGCCTGCAGGGGCAAATCGACAATTGATCGGCGATGCGTGATATGGCGGCTTGTCGATTGGTCCCGGAGCCGTCGGTCGCGGCCAAATTTCCGACAAACATCAACACTATGTCCACGCCGACCTCCCCGATTGCGCGGCTCTCAGCTCTAACTCAAGAAAACCGGTTGTTGGCATGAAGATTCGCGTCGCGCTCGTTTCCGTACTGCTGGCCGTTTCCGGCTGCACGACGCTGGGCAAAGGCCCGGGCGCCACGGTCGCGCCACAGCCTGCCGCGACGCCGCCAAGTAGCGGCAAGATCGCGACGACGATCATTTCCGCGATGGGGGGAGGCCTCGTCAGCGGATCGGTTGGTACCGGCTTGACCGACCCCGAAAAACGCAAGGCGCTGGAGGCTGAATACAAGGCGCTCGAGTACACCACGAGCGGTCAGAAAGTGACGTGGAAGAGCGATCGTTCGACGCATTATGGTGAAGTCGTGCCCGCCCAGCCCTATCGTGTCGGCTCGCAGGACTGTCGGCAGTACACCCACACGGTCTTTACCGGTGCCGCCGGCGCCACCGCGCGCGGGACCGCATGCCGCAACGCCGATGGCAGTTGGACGCCGCTGACATAGCGACCGGCCGGATAGTTCGGTTGATATCAACCATGGACTTGCGGCGCGCTTGCCGTCAAAGCGTCGCAGGATGCCTGTGTTGGCAGGGCGGGGCTCTGCCGCTATTGGAAGAAGCATGCTGTTCTGGGTCATAGCTGCCGTTCTCACCCTGGGTGCAAGCCTGGCGGTTCTGCTGCCGCTGGCCGGCGGCCCAAAGGGTGGTTCGGCGAGCAGCGAGCACGACCTTGAAGTCTATCGCGACCAGCTGTCGGAGCTTGACCGAGATGTGGCGCGTGGCTTGATCCAGCCGGCCGAGGCCGAAGAAGCGCGTGCCGAAATCGCCCGCCGCATCCTGCGCCTGGACAATTCCGATCCGGCCGACAAGGCCGCGGCGCGGCAGCCGTCGATGGCGACCAGGTTGGTTGCGACCGCAGCCGTGCTGGTGGTTCCGCTGGTCAGTTGGGGCTTGTACAGCCAGCTTGGCTCGCCCGATCTGCCTTCGCAGCCGCTCAGCGAGCGGCTGGCCAAGAATCCCGCCGACAGTTCCGTCGAGGAGCTGGTGGCACGTGCCGAGGCCCATCTCGCCGCCAATCCGTCCGATGGCAGGGGTTGGGACGTTCTGGCGCCGATCTATCTGCGCATGCAGCGGTTCTCCGACGCGGTGACGGCATATCGCAACGCCATTCGCCTCGACGGCGACAGCGCCGCTCGGCGTGCCGGTCTCGGCGAGGCGATCGCCAATGCGGCGGGCGGCATTGTTTCGGCCGACGCTCAGGCCGCTTTCGAGGCGGCGTTGAAGCTCGATCCGGCAAATCCGAAGGCCAGCTTTTATCTCGCGATGGGCATGGCGCAGGAAGGCCGCATTGTGGAGGCGACGGCGGCCTGGCAGAAAATGCTTGGCGCCTTGCCGCAGGACTCAACCTGGCGCAGCGCCGTCGAGCAGGCGCTTGCCGAATCCGCCAAGCGGAGCGTCGCTTCAGGAGAGCCTGCAAAGGGCCCGAGCACCGGGGATGTCGATGCCGCCTCGTCGATGTCGCCGCAGGACAGGGAAACGATGATCAACACGATGGTCGCGGGACTTGATGAAAAACTGCGGCAAAACCCGCGCGATGCGGAAGGATGGATGCAGCTTATTCGTTCATATGCCGTGCTGGGCAAGGCCGATCAGGCACGTGACGCGCTCAATCGCGGTATCGCCGTTTTTGGTTCCGATAGTGACGAAGCGAAGAAATTCACCGCCTTTGCCGTCTCGCTTGGCCTGACGGCGACGGAGTAGAACATGACGCGCAAGCAGAAAAGAGTGTCGGTGATCGCTGGAGGGTTGGCCTTTCTCGGTGCCGCGACGGGACTGACCTTCTATGCGCTCGGCCAGAAGGCCTCGTATTTCTACATGCCCGCCGATCTGACCACCGCCAGCCTGCAGCCCGGCCAGCGCATCAGGCTAGGCGGCCTCGTCGAAAAAGGCACGATCGAGCGCGGCCAGGGAGCCACCGTCGCCTTTTCGGTGACCGACAACCAGAAGCAGGTCAAGGTCACCTACACCGGCATTCTTCCCGACCTTTTCCGCGAGGAGCAGGGCGTCATCACCGAAGGCACGTTTCGTTCGGATGGCGTCTTCGTCGCCGACAGCGTGCTGGCCAAGCATGACGAGAACTACATGCCCAAGGAGGTGGCCGACGGCCTCAAGGCCAAGGGCGTGTGGCAGGAGAGCAAAAGTGAGTAACGGCCTTGGTTGAAACCGGACATTTCGCGCTGGTCCTGGCGTTCGCGCTGGCCTTGGTACAGACGCTGGTGCCGTTGTTCGGCGCGCGCATGAACAATCAGAAGATGATGGCCGTCGGCGGACCGGTCGCGGTGACGGGCTTTGCCTTGACCGCGCTGTCGTTTGCGGCGCTGACGATAGCCTATGCAACGTCCGATTTTTCGGTAGCTAACGTCTGGGACAACTCGCATTCGCTGCAGCCGCTGATCTACAAGATCACCGGCACCTGGGGCAATCACGAGGGCTCGATGCTGCTCTGGGCGCTGATCCTGACCTTCTTCGGCGCGCTCGTCGCCGTTTTCGGCAGCAATCTTCCCGCGACGCTTCGGGCCAACGTGCTGGCCGTGCAAGGGGCGATCGGCGTCACCTTCTTCCTGTTCATCCTGGCGACGTCCAATCCGTTCGCCAGGATGAATCCGGCGCCGATCGAGGGCCGCGATCTCAATCCGATCCTGCAGGATCTCGGCCTCGCCATCCATCCGCCGCTGCTCTATCTCGGCTATGTCGGCTTCTCGATCTGCTTTTCCTTCTCGGTAGCAGCTCTCATCGAAGGCCGCATCGACGCGTCCTGGGCACGCTGGGTGCGGCCATGGACGCTGGTCGCCTGGATGTTCCTGACCGGCGGCATCGCCATGGGCTCCTACTGGGCCTATTACGAACTTGGCTGGGGTGGTTTCTGGTTCTGGGATCCGGTCGAGAACGCCTCCTTCATGCCATGGCTGGCGGGCACGGCGCTGCTCCATTCGGCGATTGTCATGGAAAAGCGCTCGGCCCTGAAGATCTGGACGCTGCTGCTGGCGATCCTGACCTTCTCGCTGTCGCTGCTCGGCACTTTCCTGGTGCGCTCGGGTGTGCTGACTTCCGTCCACGCCTTCGCCACCGATCCGACGCGCGGCGTGTTCATTCTCTGCATCCTTATGCTGTTCATCGGCGGATCTTTGGCGTTGTTCGCCTTTCGCGCCTCCCGGTTGACGGCCGGCGGCCTGTTTCATCCGATCTCGCGCGAAGGGGCATTGGTCCTTAACAATCTGTTCCTGACTACGGCCACCGCCACCGTGCTGATCGGCACGCTGTATCCGTTGGCGGTCGAGGCCGTTTCAGCCGACAAGATTTCGGTCGGCGCACCGTTCTTCAACCTGACGTTCGGCCCGCTGATGGTGCCGCTTCTGGTCGTGGTCCCGTTCGGGCCGCTTCTGGCCTGGAAGCGCGGCGACGTCTTCGCTGTCGCTCAACGCCTGATGGCGGCCTTCGCCGCAGCGCTTCTGGCCACGCTGGTGACGGCCTTGTTCATCGATGGCGCCTCGGTGTTCGCGGCGCTTGGCGTCGGCCTGGCCTTCTGGCTGATCTGCGGCGCGCTCACCGATATAGCCGTCAAATCCGGCCTTGGCACTGTCGCGCCCGGCATTATGCTCAGGCGCTTCGCCGGCCTGCCGCGCTCGGTCTTCGGGACGGGGCTCGCCCATCTAGGCCTCGGGCTGACGACGCTGGGCATCGTCGGTACACTTTGCTTCGGCACCGAGAAGATCCTGTCGATGCACGCGGGCGCGACCGTGCAATTGTCCGGCCATACGCTGCGTTTCGAAGGGCTTTATCCAGCCCAGGGGCCTAATTACAGCGAGGATCGCGGCCGCTTCGCCCTGCTCGGCGCTGATGGAAACACTAGAGCCGTAATCACCTCATCCAAGCGCTCCTATCCAGTCCGACAGATGACGACGACCGAGTCCGGTATCAAGACGATGGGGTTCAGCCAACTCTACCTCTCGCTTGGCGACGAGGGGGCCGATGGCTCCGTTGTGGTGCGGCTGTGGTGGAAGCCGCTGGTGACGCTGATCTGGGGCGGCGGCCTTGTCATGATGGCAGGTGCTGCGATGTCGCTCATGGACCGGCGCCTGCGTGTCGGGGCACCGGCGCGCCGCCGCAAGTCGACGGGCGCCGTGCCTTCCGCGAGCCTGCCATGACCGCAAGATTCTCGCTGGCCTCGCTGATCCTTCTGCTGACGCTGTTGTTTGCCGGCGCCGCACTTGCGGTGAAGCCCGACGAGGTTCTGGGCGACCCGGCACTTGAGGCGCGGGCGCGGACGCTTTCGGAGGAGCTGCGCTGCATGGTTTGCCAGAACCAGTCGATCGACGAATCCGATGCCGACCTTGCCCGCGACCTGCGCGTGCTGGTGCGCCAGCGCCTCGTCGTCGGCGATACCGACCAGCAGGTGATGGACTACATCGTTTCCCGCTATGGCGAGTTCGTGCTGTTGAAGCCGCGCTTCAGCCTGCGCAATGCGCTGTTGTGGGGCACGCCGGTGTTCCTGCTGCTTGTCGGCAGCGCCTTCATCGTGCTCGGCGCCCGCTCGCGCCGCTCAGCGCCTGCGGCCGTGCTCACCGCCGAGGAGAAGGCAGCGTTGGACAAGATGCTGGGTAACTAACTCGGCCATTCCTCCGGCGGCCAGTCTCGCGACGTGTGAATGACGTGCAAGATAACGACGCTCTCACGTCCGGCGATCGGCCGCAGCTCATAGGCAACGACGTAGGGTAGGTGGCTGATTGGCTTCTCATAAGTGCCTGTTACCCGGCCAGGCCGGCCCGTCGCCATGTCGCCAAGACCGCGACCCGTGTCGCGAATGCAACCCGCAAGGCGTCTGGCAGCGGCTGGATTGTCCCGCGCGATGAAGGCGATTTGCTGTTTGATGTCGTCCAGCGCTTCTCGCGACCAGGTGACGAACCGCTTCACGCCCTGTCCGCGCGCTTGGCTTCCGCTGCTTCGATGATGGCGTCGATTTCCGCCATAGCTTCGTCGTGGGGCACGACACGGCCAGCTGCCAGGTCGGCCATGCCACGTTTGATGCCTTCGATAATCTCAAGCTCGCGATCGACATAGGCTGATATCGCCTCGGCCACGAGGAAGGATTTGCTGCGCCGAGTGTCGGCAGCGATCCGCTCCAGCTTCAGCTTGGTTTCGGACGAAACCCGGATCGTCATGGTGGCGCTTGCGGTCATAGTGAAAGCCTTGTGCTGAACTGTGTACAACATAAGGCAACGGGCGGGCGCAACCAAGGGATTCGTGCCAATACATTACGAAAGTTTCATGCACCGGAAATGGCGCCGTAATGTGCGCCTCTCTATTTCTGTTGCCTGAGGATGCCGACCGAAGCGCATCCCTTGAAAGAGGATACGTCACCCATGAATATTGCCCCCAATTCATATCCCCGCACCCGCAAACGCCTGCTCGCCGCCGTCGCTTCAGTAGCCGTTGCCGGCGCGATCGGCTTCGGCGCGGTTGCCACTGGGACAGCCCCGGTTATGGCCGAAGCCGTGCGAGTCGAGGCGCCGCAGGTCCCGAGCTTCGCCGATGTCGTCGAGCGTGTTTCGCCGGCGGTCGTCAGTGTCCGCGTCAAGGCCAAGATCGAATCGACCGCTGACGACGGCTCCGATCCACTCGACGGTTTCGGCAACCTTCCCGACGATCCGCAATTGCGCCGTTTCTTCAGGGAGTTCCGTGGTTTTGGCGATCAGGATGGCCAGGATGGAATGCGGCGTTTCGGACGCCGTGACCACAACCGCCAGCCGCGGCCGATCGCCCAGGGGTCCGGGTTTTTCATCTCTGAGGATGGCTACCTCGTCACCAACAACCATGTCGTCGGAGATGGATCGTCCTTCACGGTGGTGATGCATGACGGCAAGGAACTCGACGCCAAGCTGGTTGGCACGGATCAGCGCACCGATCTCGCAGTGCTCAAGGTCGAAGGCGACGGCAAGTTCACTTATGTCGACTTCGCCGATGATTCCAAGGTTCGCGTTGGCGACTGGGTCGTGGCCGTCGGCAATCCGTTCGGCCTCGGCGGCACTGTCACCGCCGGCATCGTCTCGGCCCGTGGCCGCGACATCGGCGCCGGCCCCTATGACGATTTCATCCAGATCGACGCCTCGGTGAACCGCGGCAATTCGGGCGGCCCGACCTTCAACCTCAACGGCCAGGTCATCGGCATCAACACCGCGATCTTCTCCCCGTCCGGCGGCAGCGTCGGCATCGCCTTCGACATCCCCGCCTCGACCGCCAAACAGGTCGTGCAGGATCTGATGAAGGGCGGCACCGTCCAGCGCGGCTGGCTCGGCGTCGAGATCCAGCCGGTCACCTCCGAAATCGCCGAATCGCTGGGGCTGAAGTCCGACAAGGGCGCGCTCGTTTCCAGCGCCCAGAACGATGGTCCCGGCAAGAAGGCCGGTATATCAGCCGGTGACGTCATCACTCAGGTGGACGGCAAGGACGTCGCTTCGCCGAAGGAACTCGCCCGTCTGATCGGCGCCTACCAACCCGGCAAATCGGTCGACGTCACCGTGTGGCGTGACGGCAAGAGTGAAACCGTCAAGGTCGATCTCGGCACGCTGCCTTCGGGCGACAAGCAGGCCTCGTCCGACCAGCAGCCTTCCGCTCCGCCAAAGGCCGACACGCTGGCCGATCTCGGCCTCACCGTCACCAGATCCGACGATGGCAAAGGGCTTGTGGTGACCGATGTCGACCCCGACAGCGATGCCGCCGATCGTGGCATCCAGCCCGGCGACGTCATCACCTCGGTCAATTCCACGGAGGTGAATGGCACCGACGACGTCGCCAAGGCAATGGCCGATGCGGTGAAGTCGGGCCGCAAGGCGGTGCTGATGCAGATCAGCCGCGACGACAGCAACCGCTTCGTCGCGCTGCCTGTCGCCAAGGGCTGACGCCCCAGACGTTTCCGGTGCGGCGGTTTCAAATATCCCGAGCCGCCGCACGGGAAAGTACGGGGCCGGATAGTTTGTCAGTCAGTCATCGTGTTCCGCCCCAGCGGCAGCGGGCTCCCATCGCCCGCTGCCGCTCAAACCACAGAACATGCCGCCCGAAAGCCTGCTTCGATCTTGCGCCGAGGGAGCCGGTGTCATTGCGGCGACGGCGTTCCAAAACAAAGACTTACCGCGTATCCTTGAATCACTTTGTTCGCGATACGCTCAGGTGAGGCCACGATGCATATGCCGGCCACTCAATCTTCCAGAGAAATCGCGTATAACGGTCCCATGAAGATTCTCGTCATAGAGGACGATCGCGAAGCGGCCGATTACCTCCAGAAAGCCTTCACCGAGGCCGGACACACCGCCCATGTCGCCGGCGACGGCGAAACCGGCTTCGCGCTCGCTGATTCCGGCGACTATGACGTGATGGTCGTCGACCGCATGTTGCCGCGCCGCGACGGCCTGTCGGTCATCGCCGGCCTGCGCTCCAGAGGTAACACGACGCCGGTGCTGATCCTGTCGGCGCTCGGCGAAGTCGACGACCGGGTCACCGGCTTGCGTGCAGGCGGCGACGACTACCTGACCAAACCCTATGCCTTTTCCGAGCTTCTGGCCCGGGTCGAGGTGTTGAACCGCCGGGCCAGCGCCAGGGAAGCCGAAACTGTCTATCGGGTCGGCGATCTAGAGCTCGACAGGCTCTCGCATTCGGTGCGACGCGCAACGCGCGAGATCACGCTGCAGCCGCGCGAGTTCCGCCTGCTCGAATATCTGATGCGCCATGCCGGCCAGGTGGTGACGCGCACCATGCTGCTGGAAAATGTCTGGGACTACCATTTCGATCCGCAGACCAACGTCATCGACGTTCACGTCTCGCGGCTGCGCGGCAAGATCGAGAAGGGCTTCGACAAGCCGATCCTACATACGGTTCGTGGCGCCGGCTATATGCTCAAGAGCGGCTAGCATGGCTCTTTCCATGCCTGCCATCATGAAGACGACGGCAGCGCGGCTTTCGGCGCTCTATCTCCTCTTGTTCGCCATCTGCGCGGTGCTGCTCGTCTTCTACATGACCTCTCTGTCGGCGCGCATGCTGACCGCGCAGACGCAGGAGACCATCAACGACGAAGTGCTCGGCCTCGCCCGGGCTTATCAGCGCGGCGGCCTGCCGGTTCTGGTGCGTGTGGTCGAGCAGCGTTCCCGCCAGCCCGGCGCCAATCTCTACCTGATTGCCGATGCCAACGGCCAGATCCTGACCGGAAACGTGCAGAGCCTGGAGCCGGGCGTTCTCGAGGCAGAGGGCTGGACCACTCGTCCGTTCTCCTACCGGCGCTTCGGCGAGGGCGCGCTGGAGCGGCAACGCAACCCGGTGGCCGACGAGAATGAGACGCAATCCGGCGAGAGTGAAATCCAGGCGGAAGGCGAGAAGGGACATAACGCTATCGCGCTGGTGCTGCGCCTGCCCAATCAGATGATCATGCTGGTCGGCCGCGACCTCGGCGAGCCGGAGCGATTCCGCGCCGTCATCCGCCGCGCGCTGATGCTGGCGCTGGGCATGATGGGACTCGGCGGGCTTTTGATCTGGTTCTTTGTCGGGCGCGCGGCGCTGAAGCGTATCGACTCGGTGTCGGAAGCGAGCCGCCGCATCATGGGCGGCGATCTCTCCGGCCGGCTGCCGGTCACCGGCGCGGGCGACGAGTTCGATCGTCTCTCCGAAAACCTCAATTCCATGCTGGCTAGGATCGCCACGCTCAACGAAGGGCTGAAGCAGGTCTCCGACAACATCGCCCACGATCTGAAGACACCGCTGACCAGGCTGCGCAACCGAGCCGAGGCGACGCTTTCCGGCAAGCACAAGACCACCGACTTCCGGCAGGCGCTGGAAGCGACCATTGCGGAATCCGACCAGCTGATAAAGACCTTCAACGCCATCCTGATGATCTCCAGGCTGGAAGCGGGCTATTCCTCCGAAAGCATCAGCCGGGTCGATCTGGCCGCCTCCGTGCGCGATGTCGTCGAGCTTTACGAGCCGGTGGCGGAGGAGGCGGGGGTAACACTCGATACTTCGGTGCAGGGCGCCTTCGTCGTCGAAGGCAATCGTGAGCTGATCGGCCAGGCACTGTCGAATATTGTCGACAACGCGATCAAATATTCGACCGACTCAACCGCCAGGCCCACCGTTCGCGTTGCGCTTGAACGCGCCGGCAGCGAGATCAAGCTCTCCGTCTCCGACAATGGCCAGGGCATTCCCGACGATGCCGATCGCGCCAGGGTGACCGAGCGTTTTGTGCGGCTGGAAAAAAGTCGCTCGCAGCCGGGCTCCGGCCTGGGCCTCAGTCTCGCCAAGGCTATTATGACATTCCACAACGGGCGGCTCGATCTTCTGCCGGGCAATCCTGGATTGTCGGTAGTCATGAGCTTTCCCGGACGGGAGGATCGCTGATGCCAGTGAAGGCGGCTGCGGAACAGACCAACCGGCTCTTGAAGCCGGTCGCAAAGCTTGTGCCCCTGGATCAGAGCCAAGCCCGGCGGGAATTGTCTGAGATCGCTTCCACCGCGCAGGAGGAGGGGCTTACCCGGTTGGCGAAATTCCTGGCCGGCAGGGGCGCCGCCCAGGATTTCCTCGCCGCGGTGTTCGACCTGTCGCCGTTTCTGCGCGACACAGTGCGCCGCCGCCCTGAGATTCTCGATGCGCTTTTCGATGGGACGGTCGAGGCCCGGCTGATTGCGATCGGCGCAGCGATCGACAAAGCCTCGCGAGGCGAAGCCATCTCCGAAAGCCGCCTGATGATGGAATTGCGCCAATGGAAAGCGGAAGCCCATGTCTTGATCGCGCTGGCCGATCTTGCAGGCGAGGCTGAAACCGCCATCACAGTGCGGCGGCTGAGCGATCTTGCCGACGCCTGCACCCGCGCCGCTGTCGACTTCCTGCTTCGCGACGCGCACGAACAGGGCAAGCTCAAACTGCCGGATCCCGAGGATCCGGCGCGCCAATCGGGCTGGATACTGCTCGGCATGGGCAAGCTTGGCGCGCATGAGCTGAACTTCTCCTCCGACATCGATCTCGTCGTTTTCTTCGACCCGCAGGCGCCTGCCGTCATCGATCCGCTCGATGCGACGGAGCTGTTTTCGCGCCTGACGCGCCGGCTGGTCCGCATACTCCAGGACCGCAACGAACACGGCTATGTTTTCCGCACCGACCTCCGGCTTCGTCCCGATCCTGGTTCGACGCCGCTGGCGATCCCGGTCGAGGCCGCACTGCGCTACTACGAAGCGCGCGGCCAGAACTGGGAGCGCGCCGCCATGATCAAGGCGCGTCCGGTGGCCGGCGATCTCGCCGCCGGTGCTGCGTTCCTGAAGGAGCTCCAGCCCTATATCTGGCGCAAATACATGGACTACGCGGCGATTGCCGACGTTCATTCGATCAAGCGCCAGATCCACGCCCATAAGGGGCATGGCGAGATCGCGGTGAAGGGCCACAACGTCAAGCTCGGCCGCGGTGGCATTCGCGAGATCGAATTCTTCGTCCAGACCCAGCAGCTCATCGCCGGCGGCCGCTTCCCCGAGCTGCGCGGCCGCGAAACCGTGCCGATGCTTGGCCAGCTTGCGGCACGCGGCTGGATCACGGCCGAGGCGTGCGACGCGCTCGCAGGGCAATACTGGTTCCTGCGCCGCGTCGAGCATGCCATCCAGATGATCGCCGACGAGCAGACGCATATACTGCCGGAAGATGACGAAGGGCTTGAACGCATAGCACGTATGCTCGGCTTTGCCGATGCCACGGCCTTTGCCAAGGCGTTCCGTGCCGCACTTCATCAGGTTGAACGCCACTACGCCGCACTTTTTGAAACCGCGCCCGAGCTTTCGGCGGGCATCGGCAACCTGGTCTTTACTGGCGATGTCGACGATCCCGACACCTTGCGGACGTTGCAAAGCCTGGGATTCCAGCGGGCGAGTGACATCTGCCGTGTTATCCGCGGCTGGCATTTCGGCCGCTATCGCGTCACCCAGTCGGCCGAAGCGCGCGAGCGGCTGACCGAACTGACGCCGGCGCTGCTGCAGTCCTTCGGCCAGACGCGCCGGGCAGACGAGGCGTTGATACGCTTCGACGAATTCCTCGCCGGCCTGCCCGCCGGCATCCAGCTGTTCTCGCTGCTGCAGTCCAATCCAGCCCTGCTGAAGCTGCTGGCCACGATCATGGGCGCGGCTCCTCGGCTGGCCGCTATCATCACGCGCCGGCCGCATGTGTTCGATGGTCTTCTGGATCCGGCCCTTTTGACCGAACTGCCGGACCGCGCCTATCTCTCGGCGCGTCTCGCTGCCTTCCTCGAAGGCGACAGGGCCTATGAGGACGTGCTCGACCGCTTGCGCATCTTTGCGTCCGAGCAAAAATTCCTGATCGGCGTCAGGCTGCTTGCCGGCTCGATCGATTCGGCCCGCGCCGGCCACGCCTTTTCCGATCTGGCCGATCTCACCATCGATGCGGCGCTGCGGGCAGTGATCGCCGAGTTCGCGCTCCGCCACGGTCGCATCGCCGGCGGCACTGTTGCGCTGCTCGGCATGGGCAAGCTCGGCAGCCGCGAATTGACGGCCGGCTCCGACGTCGACCTCATCCTGCTCTATGATCACGACACCGATGCCGAAGAATCCGACGGCGACAAGCCGCTCGCCCCGTCCCACTATTACTCCAGGATGACGCAGCGGCTGATATCGGCCGTGTCCGCACCGACCGCCGAGGGCGTTCTCTACGAGCTCGACCTTCGTCTTCGGCCGTCCGGCAACAAGGGGCCGGTGGCCACTCATGTCGATGCCTTCAAGAAGTACCAGCGCAAGGACGCCTGGACATGGGAGCATATGGCGCTCTCCAGGGCTCGCGCGATCGGTGGCGATAAAGCGCTGTGCGCCGAGGTCGAGGCCGAGGTGGCAGCGGTACTTGCCCTGCCGCGCGACAGCGCCAAGGTGATGGCCGAGGCGTCCGAGATGCGTGCGATGATCGAGAAGGAGAAGCCGCCGCGCGATCTCTGGGACATCAAACTGATCCCCGGCGGTCTCATCGATCTCGAATTCATCGCCCAGGTGGCGGCGATCACGGGAAAGATTGAAGCCGGCCGCCGTGTTACCGGGACAGCGGAAGTCCTGTCGAGGCTGGCGCCGGATTTCGCCGACGCCCAGGTCAGGCAGGAGCTTTGCAATGCCTATGCGCTCTATCTGGCGCTGACCCAGATGACGCGGCTCTGCCTCACCGGCGTATTCGAACGGGACGACGTGCCGCCGGGGCTCTCGGATCTGCTTCTGGCGGTCACCGACCTGCCGGATTTCGGTGTGCTGGAAGCGCACCTCAAGGAGACGTCGCAAAAGGTCAGAAAGGATTTCGATCTTCTGCTCCGTGCGAAGTGATCCTGACGGCACAACGCCAAACGGCTGTTTCGAATAGCACCGGGCGCTGGCCCTCCGGTGCTCCCGAAAATTCCAACCATTTCACGACAACAGAGGGTCAGGCGGCGGCCCTGACCGGCTGCGTCGACCTCTTGATCGGAATGCGCACCGACACGATCGTGCCAACGCCTTCGGTGGATCGGATTTTCAGGGCGCCGCCTTGAAGCTCGGCCAGCGAGCGTGAAATGGCAAGGCCAAGGCCGGAGCCGGCATGGCTCTTGGAAAACTGGTTCTGCACCTGTTCGAACGGCCGCCCGAGCTTGCTCAGCGCCTCCTTCGGGATGCCGCAGCCATTGTCTTCGATCGTCAGCACCAGCGCGCTGGATGTGTTGCGGGCCCTTACCGCGATGCGGCCGCCCTGGCCGGTGAATTTCACCGCGTTCGACAGGAGGTTGATGATGATCTGCTTGATCGCCCGGCGATCGGCGAACAGCGTCAGTGAATCGGGGATGCGGGTTTCGACGGTGATCGACTTTTCCGCCGCCTGCAGCGAGATGACGCGCACCGTTTCCCTCATCAGCGGACAGAGGTCGATTTCTTCCTGATCCATCGAAAACTGGCCGGCCTCGATCTTCGACATGTCGAGGATGTCGTTGATGACGCCCAGCAGATATTTGCCGCTGCCGTTGATGTCGGTGGCATATTCCTCGTAGCGCGGCGAACCCAAGGGCCCGAACAGCGCCTGTTCCATCAGCTCCGAGAAGCCGATGATCGCGTTGAGCGGCGTGCGCAACTCATGCGACATGTTGGCCAGGAATTCGGATTTGGCCCGGTTCGCGGCCTCGGCGCGCTCGGTTTCCTTCATGTATTTGCGATTGAGCTCGACCAGCTCGCGCGACCGCTCTTCTTCCGCCCGGCGGGCAAGGCTGAGGTCGTGGATCGTCGCCATCAGCCGGCGCTCGCTGTCGACCAGCTTCTCCTGGTGCAGTTTGATCTGGGTGATGTCCGAGCCGACCGAGACGGTGCCGCCGTCCCTGGTCCGAAGCTCGTTCACCTGCAGCCAGCGCCCATCGGCAAGCTGCCGCTCGAAGGTCACGCCGCCTTGCTGCCCGTTGAGATTGGCAAGCCGGCGCTCCGACGCGAAGGCGAGCATGCGTTCTTCCAGAACGGTGCGCGAGGCGCCCGGCATCACATCGCGATCCGACAGGCCATTGTCCTGTTGGTACTTGGAATTGCACATGATCAGACGTTGGGTCGAATCCCAGAGCACGAAGGATTCGTTGATGTTTTCGATAGCCGTTCGCAGGCGAAGATCCGCTGCCTCGGAGCGCAGCGCCAGGTGCCGCTGCTCTGTGACGTCGACGGCAATGCCGATCAACTGGATCTCCGGCGCTTCCGGGTCGATGACCTGCGCCCTTGCGCGCATCCACACCCATTGTCCGTCGGCATGGCGCATCCGGAACACCTGGTCGATGTGATCGATCTCGCGTGCGACGATTCTGTTGGCGAGCTGGAACAGGTCGCCATCCTCGGGATGGATGATCTCGTCGACCTCGCCGAACGACAGCATCGTGTCGCAGGGCTCGTAGCCCAGCATGTCATACATCGAGCGCGACCAGTACATCTTGCCACGCACCATGTCCCAGTCCCACAGGCCGCAGCGACCGCGCACCAGCGCCATATCGATGCGCTGGTGCGCTTCGAGATAAATGCGGTCGGCGGCCTGGGCGCGCGCCGCCTGGCCGAAATAGGCGTAGAGGACGATGATCAGCACGCCGGCTGTCAGCACAAACAGGGTGACGTTGAGCGAAACGGTCTTTCGCCACGCCTCGAAGACCGCTTCCTGCGGAACGAGCGCTGCGGCAGCACCGTTCCTGGCATTTGCCAGGCTCATCGCCGCATACCAGTCCTGGCCACCGATGCTGACCTCCATCACCCCGGCGCGGTCGCCGAACATGAATAACGGTTGACCGCCCTGGGCTATGGCGTCGAGCGACCGCCCCTTCCAGCCCGTCGATTGCGGTGTCACGGCAACGATCTTGAACGCGCCGTCGGTGACCGCAAGCACGTGGCTGCGGCCCATGGCGCCCAGACGGCTAATGCCCTCCAACAGGTCTTGCGTCGCCCCAGGCGTTGAGGTCAGGTTGGCATTGACGGTAATCGAACTGGCCAGTTGGCCCGCCGCGAGCGAGAGGATCGCCTTGGCGTCGCGTTCTACGTCGTCGCGCTCGTTCATCAGCGACAAGAACCGCAGCGCAGCGATGACCAGCAGGAAAACGATGATCAGGGCCGGTATCGATCGGCGCAACAACGGCTCGGCTGCCAGGAGCCGTCGGTAGGCGGGTTCGGCGATGAGCCGAGCGTTACCGGCGAGACCGTCTCGTCTCGCCTCACGTCGCTCAAAAGCCGTCCCTCCGGGCGCGCCCCACGCGTCCGCCTTCGCCATAAATGGCTCTCCCCGATTTCAAATCTGCTTGACGATCCGGCGACGCCGCACTTCCGAATCTTCAGCTAAAGAATCAAAGGTGATTCGCCTTGTCCAGAGGCGCGGCGAAAAAAGATTAAAAATCGACTAAAATAATGGCTAAAGCGCCGATATCCCGCCCCTCTTGAGGGGAGTGTGGTCCGTTGCCGAGAGGGGTCCTCGGCGAAGCGCTCCGTCTTTAAATCGAAGGTCGAGGCAGGTGGGGTCGGTCGAGGCCGCGCACTGCCGCAGCGACCCCACCCGTCCATCCGCCTTCGGCGGCTGTCCACCCTCCCCTCAAGGGGGAGGGGAACCCTCACGCCAAGGTCCGCTCGACGATATCCCGCAGATCGGCCGACAGGTTCTCGACATTGCCAATCGACAGCAGCGCTTCCCTTGCCTTGGCCTGACGGGCAGGTTCGAGCGAACGCCATGATCTGAGGGCCGTCGCCAGCCTGGCGGCCAACTGCGGGTTGCGCTTTTCGACCTGCAGGACCGTTTCGACGAAAAACCGATAGCCTTCGCCGTCGGTGCGGTGGAAGCCGGTCTGGTTGGCGCTGGAAAACGTGCCGACGAGCGAACGCACCCGGTTCGGATTGGTCATCGAGAACGCCGGATGGCCGGTCAAAGCGCGCACCGCATCGATGGTTTTCGGGCCGGGCACGCTGGCCTGGATCTGGAACCATTTGTCCATCACCAGCGGATCGGTCGCATATTTCACTTCGAAGTCGGCCAGTGCCTTGACCGCCTCGGGCGAACCGCTGTGACGGAGCGCAAGCACGGTCAATGCAGCGGCGCGGTCCGTCATGTTGGTGGCGGACTGGAAATGCCGAGCCGCAAGCGCAGCACCTTCCGGCAGCAGCGAAAGATAGTCGAGCAGGATGTTGCGCAGGGCCCGGCGCCCGGCGCTTGCCGCATCCGGACTGAAAGTGTCCTTGTCGGCAAGCTGATCGTAGAGATCGGAGAATATCTCTCGGTTGGCTCCGGCGATCGCGGCCGTCAGCGCCTCGCGAGCCGAGAAGATGGCATCGGGGTCGATGTTCTTGCCGATGTCACGGGCGATGTCGGCTTCGCTCGGAAGCGCCAGAGCCAGCGCCCGATAGGCCGGCTCGAGTGTCCCGTCGCCGGCTATTTTGCCGGCGAGCTTGGTCAGCCGTGATGCGAAACCAGGCCGCTTGCCGCCGAGGACCTGGCGGAAGGCTGATATCAGCGCGTCGGTCAAAAGCGTGTTGAACGCCTGCCAGCGTGAGAAGGTATCGTCGTCGTGGCCGGCAAGAAAGAACTGATCGTCGGGCTTCTGCTCGACGGAAAGCGTCACCGGCGCCGAGAAGCCTCGGTTGAGCGACAATGCCGGGCGCTCGGCAACGCCCGAAAAGCGCACCATGTGCCGGCGCTTGCGGATATGGATGACACCGTCCTCGACGCTGGCGCCCTCGACACTGCTGAAGGTTATCGCCTTGCCATCGGCGCCGACCAGGCTAAAGGCCAACGGAATATGCATCAGCCGCTTGCGGCTTTCGGACGGCGTTGGCGGCACCGACTGCTCGATCTCCAGCGTGAATTCCTGGGCTGCCGGATTGTGCGTCGAACTGATCGTCAGATTGGGCGTGCCCGCCTGATGGTACCAAAGCGAAAATTGCGACAGGTCGCGGCCGGACGCATCCTCGAACACTTTGATGAAGTCCTCGATCGTCGCAGCCTTGCCATCATGGCGCTCGAAATAGAGGTCCAGGCCGGCCCGGAACGTCTCGGCGCCGAGAATGGTGCGGATCATGCGCACGACTTCCGAGCCCTTTTCGTAGACCGTCGCGGTGTAGAAATTGTTGATCTCGCGGTAGCGTCGCGGCCGCACCGGATGCGCCAGAGGTCCCTGATCTTCGGGAAACTGATGCGCCCTGAGCGTGCGCACTTCGGCAATGCGTTTCACCGCTCGCGAGCGCTGGTCGGCGGAAAACTCGTGATCGCGAAAAACCGTCAGTCCTTCCTTCAGGCAAAGCTGGAACCAGTCGCGGCAAGTGATTCTGTTGCCAGTCCAATTGTGAAAGTACTCATGCGCGATGATCGCCTCGATATTGGCGAAATCGGCGTCCGTCGCGGTCTCCTGGTCGGCCAGCACATATTTGTCGTTGAAGATATTGAGGCCCTTGTTCTCCATCGCGCCCATGTTGAAGTCGGATACGGCAACGATGTTGAAGACGTCGAGGTCGTATTCGCGGCCGAACGCCTCCTCGTCCCATTTCATCGACCGTTTCAGGGCGTCCATGGCATAGCCGGCGAGCCCTTCCTTGCCCGGCTCGACATAAATGCCGAGCTCGACCTCGCGGCCGGACAGCGTGACGAAGCTGTCAGCGACCTTGCCGAGCGCGCCTGCCACCAGCGCGAACAGATAGGACGGCTTGGGGAAGGGGTCGTGCCATCTAGCATAATGCCAGCCGTCGGCAAGTTCACCACTGCCCGCCGGGTTGCCGTTGGAAAGAAGCAGTGGCGCCTCATGCCGCAGCGCCTCGATGCGCACCGTATAGACGGACAGGATGTCAGGACGGTCGAGAAAATAGGTGATGCGTCGAAAGCCCTCGGCCTCGCATTGCGTGCAATAGACATTGCTGGAGCGATAGAGGCCCATCAGGGCTTCGTTGTGTACCGGCGCCAGCTCGGTTTCGATCAGGAGCTGGAAGCGGGGTGCTGCGGGCGGCGCGGTGATCGTCAGCTGATCGGGCGTGGCAAAAAAATCCGGCGGCGCAAGTGTGCGGCCGTCGATTGCGACGCGGGTGAGCGTCAGGCCATCGCCATCCAGCACCAGAGGCACCGACGCCGCTATGCCGCCGCGACGTTCGACCGTCAGCACGGCAACGACGCGGGTGGCCTCTGGCGACAGGCGGAAAGTCAGGCTGGTTTCCGGAATGAGATAGTCGGTGGGGCGATAGTCTTCGAGCTTGAAGACCTGGCCGGTGTCCGTGCGCATTCCGTGGGTTTCCTGTCGATTCCCTAAGCGGCAAGTGGGTCCGCTGGTCCAAGTAATTTGAAGCCCGCGCTCTTTACACGAAACCGTCACTCGACAAAACTGGCGCAATGCCTATTTCAGGCACTCGTTCTCCAATCATCACCGCGAGGTACCGATGACCGTCGTCACACCGAAATTCGGCATGGGCGCCTCTGTGCTGCGTCGCGAGGACCAGGCCTTCATCAAGGGTCTCGGCCGTTATACGGATGACATCCAGCCCGTCGGGCTCCTGCACGGCTACGTCCTGCGCTCGCCGGCGGCCAAGGCAAGCTTCACCGTCGGTTCGACCGAGGCGGCCAGGGCCGCACCTGGCGTCCACCTGGTGCTGACCGGTGCGGATATTGCTCATCTTGGCAATCTGAAATCCGGCGCCATGCAGAGACAGCCGGACGGCACCAAGGCGCCGACCCGCGACATTCCGATCCTTTGCCGCGACCGCGTCAATTACGTCGGCGATGCCGTCGCCTTCGTCGTCGCCGACAGCCGCGCGCTGGCGCAGGACGCGGCCGAACTGATCGAGGTCGATTACGGTGGCGAAGATGCCGCGTCCGTTACCGCCACGGCGCTTGATAAAGGCACGCCGCTGGTCTGGCCGGAACTCGGCTCCAATCGCGCCTTCAGCTATCACATCGGCGACAAGGCGAAGACCGCAGCAGCATTCGCCAAGGCTGCCAACGTCACCCGGATCGAATTCATCAACAACCGGTTGGTCTGCAATTACATGGAGCCGCGTTCGGCGATCGGCGAGTGGAACACGCAAGAGAACCGCTTCGTGCTGACGACGGGTTCGCAAGGCGTGCATTCCATGCAATCCATTCTGGCCGGCGTGTTCAAGATCAAGAAGGACCAGCTGCGCGTCATCACGCCGGATGTCGGTGGCGGCTTCGGGCCGAAAACCTTCGTCTATCGCGAGTATCCGCTGGTGCTCGAGGCAGCCAGGCGGCTTGGCCGTCCGGTCAAATGGGCCGGCGACCGCACCGAGCACTTCCTCACCGATGCACAAGGCCGCGACAATGTCGTGAGGGCTGAAATGGCGATGGACAAGGACGGCCGCTTTCTCGGCATGAGGGTCGACCTTCTCGCCAATATCGGCGCTTATGTCTCTCAATACGGCCCGTTCATCCCCTATATCGGCGTCACAATGTCGACCGGCGTCTACGACATCCAGGCGCTCGACGTTTCGGTGACCGGCCTCTACACCAACACCTGCCCGGTCGACGCCTATCGCGGCGCCGGCCGGCCGGAAGCGGCATTCCTGCTGGAAAAGCTCGTCGATGCCTGCGCCCACGATCTCAGCCTTCCCGTCGAAGAGATCCGCCGGCGCAATTTTATCAGGCCTGAGCAGTTCCCCTATCGCACACAGACAGACCGCCTCTACGATACTGGTGAATTCGCAGGTCATATGGACCGTGCCATCGAACAGGCGGAGTGGCAGGCGTTTCCGGAGCGGCTGGCGCAGTCGAAGGCGGCTGGCAAGATCCGCGGCATCGGCATGGCGACCTATATCGAGGCCTGTGCCTTTGCGGGCTCTGAACCGGCCTTTGTCGAACTGAACGGCGACGGCACGGTGACGCTGAAGATTGGCACCCAGACCAACGGGCAGGGACACGCGACCGCCTATGCGCAATTCCTCTCTGAAAAGCTCCATCTCGACATCGACAAGATACATGTCCGCCAAGGCGACACTGACGAGCTGAAGGCCGGCGGCGGCACAGGCGGCTCGCGCTCCATTCCCCTGGGCGGCGTATCGGCGTCTCGCGCAGGCGAGGATCTGGCCAACAAGATCAAGCGCATCGCCGCGGATGAGCTGGAGACCTCGGCCGGCGACATCGAATTGTCCAAGGGCGTTGCCCGCATCGTCGGCACCGACCGCACCATCGATTTTTCGAGCATCGCCAAGGCCGCCAAGGACCCGGACGATCTCAAGGGTTTTGGCGAATTCGTCCAGGACGAATGCACCTACCCGAACGGCACCCACATCTGCGAGATCGAGATCGATCCCGACACCGGTATGACGGAGATTGTCCGCTATACGATCGTCGACGATTTCGGCGTCACCGTGAACCCGATCCTGCTGGCCGGACAGGTGCATGGCGGGGTCGTCCAGGGCATCGGCCAGGCGCTGACCGAGAACACGATCTACGGTGAGGACGGGCAGCTGTTGACAGCGAGCTTCATGGACTATGCCATGCCGCGCGCCGACGATTTTCCGTTCTTCCATTTCGAAACCCGCAACGTGCCCTCGACCACCAATGCACTCGGCATCAAAGGGGCAGGTGAGGCGGGCACGATCGGCGCAACGCCTGCCGCGCTCAACGCGGTGACGGATGCGCTCTATCGCGCCTACGGCATCAAACACATCGACATGCCGGCGACGCCGGCGCGCATCTGGGCAGCAATCGAAGAAGCAGCTGGTAAGTGAGTCTTTCGGATCACTCCGGTGGGCACAACACGCTCACCGGGATCATGCTCAAGATCGTGTCGGTGGCGGTCTTTGTCGGCATGTCGTCCTGCATCAAGGCGGCGGGCACCGTGCCGGCGGGCCAGATCGTCTTCTTCCGCTCCTTTTTCGCCATCTTTCCGATCATCGTCTTCCTGGCATTCCAGGGAAAGCTCCGCACCGGCTTTTCGACCAAACGCCCGCTCAACCACATTGCGCGCGGCGTTGTCGGCGTCTGCGCCATGGGCCTCGGCTTCTTCGCGCTGACGCGGCTGCCGCTGCCGGAAGCGATCACGCTGAACTACGCACAGCCGCTGCTGGTGGTGGTGTTCAGTTCGATCTTTCTGGGCGAAACGATCCGGGTTTATCGCTGGAGCGCGGTTGCCGTCGGACTGGTCGGCGTGCTGGTCATCTCATGGCCGGAACTGACCCTGCTGAGTTCGGGTGCAGCACTCGGCGATCAGGAGGTGCTCGGCGTCATCGCCGCCCTGGTCGCGGCAGCGATCTCGGCCGTAGCCATGCTGCTGGTGCGCAATCTCGTCCAGAGCGAGCCGACGGCAACCATCGTGCTGTGGTTTTCGGTGACGGCGAGCGTCCTGGCGCTGCTTTCGCTGCCGTTCGGCTGGCAGGCGCTGACGCCGGTGCAGGCGGGTCTTCTGGTTCTTTCAGGTTTTTGCGGCGGGGTCGCTCAGATTCTGATGACGGCAGCATATCGCCATGCCGAGGCTTCGGTCGTAGCGCCGTTCGAGTATACCTCGATGCTGCTTGGCATTGTCGTCGGCTATCTCGCCTTCGGCGACGTCCCGACGGTTCATATGCTCATTGGCGGCCTGATCGTCGTCGCCGCCGGCATCTTCATCATCTGGCGTGAGCGCCAGCTTGGCCTCGAACGTGCCCGCACCCGCCAGGCGACCCCGCCGCAAGGATAGTCAGGACGGCTCCGCCCGCTCCTTCGCCAATCGCACCAGCACCGTCCTTGTCTGTTCATCGGCGGGGAAAAAGGACTCGATAGCCAGCTCTGACAGCGTCACGTCGAGAGGTGTGCCGAATACGGTGATCGTGCTGATGAACGACAGCACGGCATCGCCATGGGCAAGCCGCAGCGGGTGCACGATCGCGTTAGGCTCGACCGGCACCGGCCGCGCGCCGCTCAGGCCGGACGGATAGGTCCGGAGCTCGCGTTCCAATTCGACCAGGACCGGGTCGCCTGAGGCGTCGTTCTGGTGTTTCAGCCGGTCGAGGAGATGCGCGCGCCATTCGGCGAGGTTGACGATGCGCGGCGCGACGCCACCCGGGTGCAGGCTGAGGCGCAGCACGTTGACCGGGGACTTCAGCAACGAGGGCTCGGCGACATTGGCCAAGAATGGGCCGATAGCAGCGTTCGCCGATACCAGGTTCCAGTGCCGGTCGACGGCCAGCGCCGGGAAGGGTTCGTGCCCCTTGAGCACGATCTCGACGGCCGCCATCGCCGGCGCCAGCGAGGCATCGGTGAGCGAACGCTCGCTGAAGCTAGGCGCAAAGCCCGCCGCCAGTAGAAGCTGGTTGCGCTGCCTGAGCGGGATCGATAGCTGCTCGGCCAAATGCAGCACCATGTCGCGAGAGGGTGCCGCACGGCCGCTTTCCACGAAGCTCAGGTGCCGCTGCGAGATTTCGGCTTCCATCGCGAGATCGAGTTGGCTCATGCGCCGGCGCGTGCGCCATTCGCGAATGAGGCTGCCGGCGGAAGTCTGGGATGCTGTCATGGCGATATGACTAGGTCGGCGGCGGACGCTTTTCAATTACCGGGCAGGTTATAGCGCTTCTCCCGGCTTTGCGGGGCGAGGAAACGCTGGTCGTCAACCCAGCGCCCGCAACTTCGCCTTCACTTCAAGGAAATCCCGCCAGGCCAGTTTCTTGTGCGCGGGAGTTCTCAACAGATAGGCAGGGTGAAGGGTCGGCATGGCGGGAATGGCAATGCCGGAGGCGGTCGTGTGGACGCGCCAATTGCCGCGCAGCCGCAGGATGCCCTCGCTGGTGTTGAGAAGCGTCTTTGCCGAGGGGCCGCCCAGGTTGACCAGCACCTTCGGATTGACCAGCTCGATCTGCCGTTCGATGAACGGCCGGCAGATCTCGGTCTCGTGCGGTGTCGGGGTGCGGTTGCCCGGCGGCCGCCAGGGGATGACATTGGCGATGTAGGCCGACGTCCGGTCGAGGCCGATCGCGGCCAGCATTCGGTCGAGCAGCCGGCCCGAGCGGCCGACGAACGGCAATCCCTCGATGTCCTCGTCGCGGCCGGGCGCCTCACCGACCAGCATGACAGCGGCATTCGGATTGCCGTCGGCGAACACCAGGTTCTTGGCGGTGAATTTGAGATTGCAGCCGTCGAATGCCGCCATGTGCTGGCGAAGCTCGTCCAGGGTTGCCGCGGTCGTCGCCAATTGGCGCGCTAAGGCGGCTTGCTGCTCGTCGGGCACGGTCGCCGCCCCGGACGGCGCGCGGGCTACCGGTGCCGCAACTTGCCTTTCGCCCATTTCGGCGCGTGCCACGCTCGTCGAGCGCGGCAGTGCGGCGTTTTCACCAGTTGGCTGCCTAACTGTCGCTGGCGCCCGCTCAGGCGGCTTTGACGCAGCCTCGGCAAACCGGTTCAGCGGCTCCTCTTCGAGCGCTTCATCGACGCCCGCGCTAGCGTAGAAGGCCAGCAGGTCCGCGATATCAGGTCGGTTGTCTCGGGAAACGGCAGTCATGCTTCACATTCGGCCGCGCGGCAGGAATTTGCAACATCGTGATTGGCGCGATGCTTCATGATTTCGTCATCCTGGGGCGGAGCAGGAGCGAAGCGACGTTGCGAAGACCCCAGGATCCATGCCGTAACATTGGAGCGCCGCAGCGGTGCAGATCCCTGTGAGCGGAGGCGGAGCCAAAAACAGCCTTCATTCTGGGCCGTCACATTCTTCGGCGGCAGCCACGGCATGGATTCCAGGGTCTCCGCGACGTCGCTTCGCTCCTGCTTCGCCCTAGAATGACGAAGTATGTCAGCTCGACGGTATACGCGGATCCTGCACGAGATAGAACGTCCAGCGCGGCGTGTAGTCGGTGATCAGGTAATCGAAGCTTGCCGTCCTCAGTGGGTCGATCTTGCCGCTTTTGAACAGCAGCCGGTCATAGGGTTCGAAGTCGCGATCGAAATCGGCAAAGCTGCTCGACCAGATGTTGTCAGGCGTCTTGTTGCGCTGGTCGAAGGACAGGCCGTCGCCGAACACACTCGGCCGGTGGAGCATCTCCTGAAGTTCGAACTGGAACTCGACCCAGGCCTGGCCGCTGTTGTTGAGCACGTCGATGCGCATATACATGAGGCCGTTGGCAAATTGGCCCGCGGTGCCGAACGGCTGGATCGGCTTTGTCGTGCGGATGGTCAGTGTCACCGGTGTTGCCGAATTCAGCTCTTCGGTGATGACAAGTGGGTCCTCCTTTGTCCCGATGCCCGAGGCGCTGGTGATGCGGAAGCCGCCGAGTTCGTCGGAAAAGGAGTAGGCTCCGGTCGCCCAGACCTTTTGCGGATCGGCGCGGGCCTCAATGGGCGCCAGCGACCAAAGGATCAAAGCGAGCGCCCGGCAAATCCGTCCGGGCGAGGAAAAAAAGCGCGTCGATGAAAAGCCGGTCGGCCCGTATATGCGCATGGCGCGAAGTATGGACGATAAGCAAGCCGTCGAACAATTAAAAACGTGAGGGCGGCGGCTCTGCTTGGAATGGCTTGCTGGAATGGCTTGCTGGAATGGCTTGCTGGAATGAGTTGCTGGAATGGCCTGGGCCCGGATCGATGTTCTGGTGGACCCCAACCCGCGATCTTATAGTACAATGCGCGACTTTTTGACGAAAACGCCATTGTCACGTCAGCGCCGGTTTCGCGTCGCGAATTGATGCGCTATGCAGCGGATAAGCCAGCAAGATGCGCAAATGCGCTCGCATGACCGCAAAAAGTGAAATCACTTTTTGGAAAGGATCATGCGAAAATAAAAGTTGCCAGAGTGTCCTTTGCGCGTCCAATGGGCGCGCGGCACTCTGGGCAGTGAGGGGTTGATGAGCGATATCGAACGCGAAAGCATGGAATTCGACGTGGTCATCGTCGGCGCCGGTCCGGCGGGCCTCGCCGCCGCGATTCGTCTCAAGCAGGTCAATCCCGAGCTTTCCGTCGTCGTCCTGGAAAAGGGTGGCGAAGTCGGCGCCCACATCCTGTCCGGCGCCGTCGTCGATCCGATCGGCATCGACCGGCTGTTGCCGGGCTGGCGTGACGAAGAGGGACATCCGTTCAAGACGCCGGTCACGGCAGACCATTTCCTGGTCCTCGGCCCCGCCGGTTCGTTCCGGCTGCCCAACATCCTGATGCCGCCGCTGATGAACAATCACGGCAACTACATCGTTTCGCTCGGCAATGTCTGCCGCTGGCTGGCGACCAAGGCCGAGGCGCTGGGCGTCGAGATCTATCCGGGCTTTGCCGCCGTGGATCTCATTTACGGTGACGACGGCGCGGTCACCGGCGTTGTCACCGGCGATATGGGGGTCGAGAAGGACGGTACGCACGGCCCGGGCTTCGCGCCGGGCATGGCGCTGATGGGCAAATACGTCCTGATCGGAGAGGGCGCGCGCGGCTCATTGGCCAAGCAGCTGGTCGCCAAATACCATCTTTCCGACGGCCGCGAGCCCGGCAAATACGGCATCGGCCTCAAGGAGCTCTGGCAGGTCAAGCCGGAGAACCACAGGCCGGGCCTGGTGCAGCATTCCTTCGGCTGGCCGCTCGACATGAAGACCGGCGGCGGCTCCTTTCTCTATCATCTGGAGGACAACCAGGTGGCAGTCGGCTTCGTCGTCCACCTCAACTACAAGAATCCCTATCTGTCGCCGTTCGATGAATTCCAGCGCTTCAAGACCCATCCGGCGATCAAAGGCACGTTCGAGGGCGGCAAGCGGCTGGGTTATGGCGCCCGCGCCATCACCGAAGGCGGCTGGCAGTCGGTGCCGAAACTGTCCTTCCCCGGTGGCGCGCTGATCGGGTGTGCTGCCGGCTTCGTCAACGTGCCGCGCATCAAGGGTTCGCACAATGCCGTGCTTTCCGGAATGCTGGCGGCCGAGCATGTAAGCGACGCGATTACCGCCGGCCGTGCCAATGACGAACTGGCTTCTTACGAGGCGGCATGGCGGGCGACCGACATCGGCAAGGATTTGAAGAAGGTGCGCAACGTCAAGCCATTGTGGTCGCGCTTCGGCACCGTCGTCGGCGTCGGCATTGGCGGCCTCGACATGTGGCTGAATTCGCTGTTCGGCTTTTCGCCCTTCGGCACGCTGAAGCACGGCAAGGCCGATTATGCGACGCTGGAACCGGCCGCCAAGCACAAGAAGATCGCCTATCCGAAGCCGGACGGCGTGCTCACCTTCGACCGCCTGTCCTCGGTGTTTCTCTCCAACACCAACCACGAGGAAAACGAGCCGGTCCACCTGCTCGTCACGGATATGGATCTGCAGCAGCGTTCCGAACACGATGTCTATGCCGGGCCCTCGACACGCTACTGCCCGGCCAGCGTCTACGAATGGGTCGATAAGGATGGCAACGCCGCCGCCGATCCCACCGCGAAGGACGTGCGCTTCGTCATCAACGCGCAGAACTGCGTCCACTGCAAGACGTGCGACATCAAGGACCCCAACCAGAACATCAACTGGGTGCCGCCACAAGGCGGTGAGGGACCAGTTTACCAGAACATGTAGCGCAAGATATTAGCTATTACTAACTAGAACAGATCTGGCGAGCGTATTGAATGCTAGAAAATTGCCGTTCTGGTCTCGGCGCAAATACCGATTCTACGCCACGGCGGCGATAGTCTTATCCTCCACCGGCTGCGGCACCGGCGTTCCATAGACCCAGAAGGAATCCGGAACCGGAGAGCCGCTCCAGACCACGCCATCGGCGATCTGGGACGCTTCCCATACCACGGTTTTCCAGGCCGGATCGAAGATCATGTAGCCGGGATCGCCCATCACCTCGATGCGATTGCCCCCTGGTTCCAGCATGTACAGGAACGTTGCCCCGCCGATGCCGTGCCGGCCCGGGCCGTGCTCGATCGAAATCCCGGCTTCCCTTGCCAGCTCCGCCAGATCGAAGAGATGCTGCACCGAAGTGTAGTGGAAACAGACGTGGTGGAAGCGTCCACGCATCTCCGTCGGCTCCGGGACGATCGCAATATCGTGCGAAAGATTGGTCACGCTGAGCCAGCTCGCGATCGCCGACCCGTTGTCACCAACGACCCGCTCCCGCTCGCGAAAGCCCAGCACGTCAACCATGAAATCGCGGCAGGCGCCGGTGTTGGCGGCCATCAGGTTCAGGTGGTCGATGCGGCGAACCGGAATGCCGTTGAGCGGGCGCCTCTGCGGGCGATTAAGCAATTTCGTAGCCTGTCCCGGCGGTATGCTGATATAGTCGATGTCCCACAGCAGCTCCATCTGGTGCCCCTCGGGCGTTTCGAATCTGAAGGCTCGGCCATGGCCGGCGTCACCGTCGATCCAGCCTCGCCCGAGGCCGGTCGCCTCTATCGCTGCGACCCGCCGCTCCAGCGCCTGCGGGCTGCGCGTCCGCCAAGCGACGTGCCCCAGTCCGGCGTGCTGTGCCTCGCTCACCTTCAGCGAATGGTGATACTGCTCCTCATAGCCGCGCAGATAGGCCGACTTGCCGCGCCGCTCGGTCTCTTGCATGCCCATGAAATCCATGAAGAAGCGTAACGTCCCATCGAGATCGGGCGTCAACAATTCGACATGCGCCAGCTGTGCGACATCGAAGATTGGTTCGGAAAGGGTGTTCATGACGACACTCCTGAAGGGGAACGGGTCTATTTTGAGGGAAATATACTCCTGTATCCGTCAAGTGGCCGCACAACAGTTCGCGTAGTTCCGCGGCGCGGTGTGATGGCCTGTCAGGCCGCCGGTACCGGCTGAATGATCCCCTGCGCACAGAACAGTTGCCCGTCGGCCAGCCGCGCATAATTATGAACGACTTTGTTCTCATGATCCTGAACCTGCACGACGAAGTTACCGCTCTGCTCCGTCCAGCTCATTATAAAGAGATCAGGGCGGACGCCTGTCAGATCGCTCTTCACGACCTCGTCGATCTGAGTAGCGCCGATCGTCGCCCGCACATGCAATTCTGTCGGCGACAGAACCGTCAGCCGAGGCACGAACGGGCCGAATGCACAGTCGAAAGTCTTTCCGACGAGCGATGTCGGGCCACCATTGGTCGCAGCCATTTTATTCTCCTGGATGATTTGGCGCTCACACGCCCAGAGTTGGGCACACGAGCCTTCGTTGAGACAGAATGCTTGAAAACTGCTATTTCTGCTAATTGGAGCGCTCCAATGCAAGGTTTGCCTTTTATAGTGACGAGTCAAGAATAACTTGGAGCGCTCCAAAAAAGTGTTTAACTGAAGGAATGAACCATTCCAAAACGCCGACCCTCGCGGATGTCGGGAGAGTCGCCGGGGTCTCCCGCGGCACAGTCTCCAATGTCTTCAACCACCCAGACCTCGTGCGGCCCGATGTGCGCGAGCGTGTCGAGGCTGCGGCGCAGCAGCTTGGTTACGATGGTCCCGACCCCAGAGGACGAGTGCTGCGGGACGGCAAGTTCAACGCCATCGGATTTATGCCGCCGGGCGCCTATGCCATTGCCGACGTGATCAGAAGCCCATATGGACGAGAACTGGTGCTTGGCGTTTCGCTTGCGTGCGACGAAGCCGGGGCGACGCTGAGCCTAGTCAACGGTACGGACGAAACGCGCACCTCCACCATCCGGGAGGCGTTGGTTGACGGCTTCATTTTGGGCCATAGCGTAGACATCGATCTGATCACCTCGGCGCAGCGCCGGCGCCTGCCTTTTGTCATCCTCGAAAGCGATGCCGGCCCGGATATCAATTCGATCCGGATAGACGGCAGGAGCGGAGCACTTATGGCTGTCGGGCATCTGGCTGCTCTCGGGCATCGGCATTTTGTGATCCTCTCCATCCGGCGCACCTCCGGACCGCCGATTGTCCATATGCCGGGCAAGGGCAAGCGCGCGATCACCGCGGGCTTTCAGCTCGACTATGAAAGGCTCGAGGGCTTCGCCCAAGGCTTGGGGGAGGTCAATCTGTCGATCGATGATGTCCCGATCATCGAAACCATCCCTGGGGAGCCTTCGGCCGGGGCTGTCGTGTTCGATCGATTTCCAGAAGCAACGGCAATCCTGACCATGTCGGACTGGCAGGCAATTACTGTCCTCGACGAAGCGGTTCGTCGCGGCATAAACATACCCGATCACGTGTCGGTTGTGGGCTTCGATGGCACCGCGGAATCGGCACGCACCACGCCCCCACTCACCACTGTCACACATGACATCGCCGGGAAGGGTCGCCTTGCTGCCCAGATGGTGTTTGAAAACGGCCAGCCGAGGCAGATCATCATGTCGGTTGAACTGGTAGTCCGCGGATCGACGGCCCCGCCGCGTTAAGGAATTCCACAAGGATCGCGATCAGCGCGCAACGTGGCGCCCTGCCGAACGCATGGCGCGTCGCCGCAGGCGCTCAAGGCGCCCACAGGATTCATTCGATTTTCAGGGAAGCCGCGTTTGCTCCAGCAAGCGGACGATCGGGAACTCGGGTGTATTGAGATTCAAATCAGACCGCGCCGAAGAATCTCGCCTGTTCAATATGCGATCGAATACGTCGCCGCCATGCGTGGATCAATGGAGCACAACGTCAGCGTGTGAAGTCCGTCGGGACCGGCGACCAAAAATGATGGCCGCTATATTTGCGGCCTCTAAAAAACGTTGAAGCGGCGCGGCGCTTGTGGTTCCTTTCCTTCCTGACCCGGAGAGATGAGACATGCGCCTGGCGGTTCTGACGTGCCTTGCAGCGATTGGCGCTTTGTGCGGCTTCGCACCGTCGGCATCGGCTGACACGAAGGTGCTGGTCAAGACCCGAACCTACGACATATCAGGAACCACGGGCGCCGCACTGATCGAAGCCATGGACCGTAAGGGTCCGAAGAGGCATGGCTTCATGACGCACGCCATCGCGCTGACCGCCTATACTGTAAATTGGGACCTTGAGGTCAGCAGGGAGGGCGGTGTCTGCCGTCTGCGGCAGGCCAATGGGACACTCGATCTCACCTACACCTTACCCCGAATGACCTCAGCCGCGACGCCGGAGCTTCAGAAGCGCTGGAAGCGGTTTTTCGAGGGCGTTCGTGCTCATGAGCATAACCATGGCCGCATCGCCAAGGTGATGATGCGGGCCACCGAGAAATCGATCACGGGACTGGAATTCGCCGACAACTGGGTTTGCAGCAAGACACACCGCGAGGCGAGGCGTCGGATCAAAGCCGTCTATGCCGAATACGAGGCGAAACAGAACGCCTTCGATGCGCGCGAGCATCGCGACGGCGGCCATGTCGAGCACCTCGTTCGTGCTCTGGTGCGCAAGTAGTCGGCTCTCAGCTTCGGGTCTTGCGGTTCTGTGTAACGAATGCGGTCGCGGTTTCATCCTCGTCGGCCGGCTTTTTCTCTTCCCGCCTAAGCGAGAATTCCACCATCACCGGAAGATGGTCGGAGCCATTGTTTTCCAGCCTCGACACCGAATGGATGAGAACCGCGCCCTTGCTAAAAATCTGGTCGATCGGCAGTCCGGCGAAGCGCAGGAAATCCGGCAGCTTCATATAGAGCCAGGTCGGCCCGGGCGAGGGCGCGACGGTCAGCTTGCCAAGAGCTGCGACGCGCCGGATGGCGGCGCTCCACGGCACTGCATTGCAGTCGCAAGCCATGATCGATGTTTCGCCAAGCGAGGCGAACTCCTCCGACAACCCGCCGATCTGCCGTGATTGGTTGCGCGGCCATGGCCAGGTGAGATGCAGGGCGGCGACGTCGACATCGGTTCCGCCGAAATCGACCGTCGCGATGGCCATCGCTCCACGTCTGTCGCAGCGCGGTTGCGTGCCGGCGGTGAACGGCCGTCTGGACAGCAGCGCGACGCCGAACACGCCATTGGGGTAGGGGCAGAGGATGCGGTAGGGATAGGCGCTGGTGATATAGCCAAGCTCGGTCGTCCACATCTCCGACACTTCATCGAGAGTGATCACGTCCGGATTGGTCCGGCCGATCAGCGACAGCACTTTCTTCGGCGTCGGATTGTTGAAGCGCAAATTCATCTGCAGCAGGCGGTAGACCGGCTGGTCACCGGGCTTGGCGACATAGGCCGCCTGCACCTGCCACAGGCGCGGCAACGCGTTCGACGTGGTGGCAAAGGCGGCCACGGCAAAGAGCAGCGCTGTGGCTGCCTGCAGGCGAAACGAGGTCGCGAGCAACGGCAGCGCGCAAAGCGCCATCAGCACGGCAAGATGAACGCGGAAATGAGCGAAGGAATCGAAGGCCGGATGCAGCGCTCCGAAGAACCCGGCCACCAGCGCGACCGAGCAGCCGAGCATTGCGACGAATGCCACCGATACTATCAAGTTTCGAACGCGTGCCATCTCGTTGCTTTTCGGTAGAATTGCGGCTCAATCAAGATGACGAAGTGCCCTGGCGCGCTGTTACGAGGCTCCGGCCGATGAAGGCCGATCGGTCCTACTGGAACGCCGTCTCCGAAAAGCTTCTGAGCTTGCGCGAATGCAACCGTTCCATCGGCATCTCGGCCAGCTTTTCCATCGCCCTGATGCCGATGGTCAAATGCTGTGCCACTTGCCGCTTGTAGAATTCGGTCGCCATGCCAGGCAGCTTCAGTTCGCCATGCAAGGGCTTGTCGGAGACGCAAAGCAGCGTGCCATAGGGCACGCGGAAACGGAAACCATTGGCGGCGATCGTCGCCGATTCCATGTCGAGCGCGATCGCCCGTGACTGCGACAGCCGCTGCACCGGCCCGCGCTGGTCGCGCAGTTCCCAGTTGCGATTGTCGATGGTGGCGACGGTGCCGGTGCGCATGATGCGCTTGAGGTCGTAGCCGGAAAGGCCTGTGACTTCGGCGACAGCCTCCTGCAGCGCCACCTGGATCTCGGCCAGCGGCGGGATCGGCACCCAGACCGGAAGATCATCGTCCAGGACATGGTCTTCCCTGACGTAGGCATGCGCCAGCACATAGTCGCCCAGCGCCTGGGTGTTGCGCAGCCCGGCGCAATGGCCGAGCATCACCCAGGCATGCGGCCTGAGCACTGCGATGTGGTCGGTGATCGTCTTGGCGTTGGAGGGGCCGACGCCGATATTGACCATGGTGATGCCGCCATGGTTCGGCTTCTTCAGATGATAGGCCGGCATCTGCGGCAGGCGCGGCGGCGCCACGCCTGCGCTAGGCGCGCTTTGTCCAGCCTTGGTGATGACGTTACCCGGTTCGACGAATTCGACGTATCCGCCGCCGCCCTTCGCCATCAGCTCATGCGCACGGGCAACGAATTCGTCGATGTAGAACTGGTAGTTGGTGAACAGCACGAAATTCTGGAAATGCTGGGGACTGGTCGCCGTGTAGTGCGACATCCGGTGCAGCGAATAGTCGATGCGTTGCGCCGTGAACGCCGCCAGCGGCCTGGCTTCGCCTAACGCCACTTCGAACGTGCCGTTGGCGATCTGGTCGTCGGTGCCGTCGAGATCCGGCACGTCGAACAGGTCGCGGATCGGCCGCCTGATGCGTTCGGCCGCCGCGCCATCGACATGGGAGCCTTCCAGGAACGCAAAATGCAGCGGGATGGGCGTCGTCGATTCCGAAACCGTGACCGGAACGCCGTGATTGCGCATGATCAGGCGAAGCTGTTCGATGAGATAGCGTTCGAAAAGGACAGGCTGGGTTATGGTCGTCGAGAAATGGCCAGGCGTCGGCATGTGGCCGTAGGCCTGCCGCGAGTCGATCTGGGTGAACGACGTCGTGGTGACGCCGACTTCCGGATAGAAGGCCCGATAGCGCTTGTTGTTGTCGCCGCCTGCGGCGAGCGCCGTGAACGAATCACGCAGGAATTTGGTGTTGCGGTCGTAAAGCACCTGCAAGGCCGCGACGGCCTTTCCAGCATCATTGAAGCTCTGCCGGCCGAACGGCTCCGGCATCACGACTGAGTCTATGGCCTGGGGATAGATTCGCTTTTCCATGACCCAATATAGAGGCTTGGTCAGGCGGTTGGGAGGGGGTATGCCGGCCTGAGCGTGGCCAAAGCGTCGTTTTTTGCTCGAATGGTTTCGATGAAGGTCGATCGGGCCTAGCCGCGCCGCAGGCTGACCAACAGCACAAAGCCGACGCCGTTCTTCTTTAACGCCGGCGCTTCGATCGTCGAGCCGGCATCGGCGCGCAGCGTCGGCACGGCCAGAACCGGCGCTGCAAGGACCATCAGGATGAGCGTCGCCCGCGGCACAAGTCGAAGGATCTTGAAGGCGTTGGCGACGATGCGGTTCATGGCGTGTTGTTCTCTCTAAAGGTCTTTGTCGGCGTCAGTGGCGAAGGTGGCTCGGGCAACCGAACCGGCAGGAATTAGCCTGGTCCCAGGAGCGCGCCGGACGGCCAGCCTCGGCAACGAGGATGGCGAACAACATGCCGAACAGGCTCACCAGCAGGCAGACGATGGTAAAGCGGCGGGCGAACATTGCGTGGCGTCTCCTTCAACACGCATGAGAATGCCCTGATGCGACTGAACCGGTTCTGATGCCGGCGTTCATCTGCGGTTCAAATTAATCAACGGAGTGTTGAATGCCCGCCGTGCAGGGCGCCGTCGCCGGTCACGAGCGTCGCAGCAGTCTTTCTGCCGACTCCCGACGTCGCTCACACGAACGAAGGATGCGCAAAATTGCTGGTAGTGCGGAAGCCGCGGCCTGACGATCGGTCCGTTGTCGCGAAGAGATGCCGTAACAGAAAACGGGGCATCGCGGCCCCGTTTTTCAATTTGTGACAGCGGAAACGATCAGAGCTTGTGCCAGGTCTGGCTCTTGCAGATCAGTCCGCCGAGCACGCAGCCGCTCATCTTGAGCGAGGCGCCCGAGACCGAGGCCTTGCCCGAATAGGTCTTGTCGGTTTCCGGATCGGTTATGGTGCCCGTATATTTGTTGGCGCCGGACACCTTGAACGAACCGATGCGCTTGCCGGCAAACTTGCCCGATTTGAGCGTAATGGAATATGCACCGCCGCCGCCCGCGATAGCGGCGGTCGCACCGGCCTGCGTTTTCCAGTTGCCTTCGATCGGATCGGCCCAAGCCGTGCCGGCCGTGATCAGTGTGGCCGCAAGGGCCATGCCGATTTTACGAAACATGTTTCTCCTCCCTGCAGGCATCCGGCCGGGTATTCCGCCTCCGTCTGCCGTTTACGCAAACGTAAGCTAATCCACCTCCCAGCAAAACAAAAGCGGTGCCGCTGCGGAAGACTTCAGGATTTTCTGGCGGTCCGAAGCGGTCTCGCCGGCGAGAAATGAAACGATGGGCATGCCGGCTTTGTCTCCCGTGGTTAGCGGAGTCTTGATTTGCGCCTCACAAATTTTCGTCAAATTTAGCCCAAACCGCCGAAATTGCTGGTTTTGCATCCTTAACGAATTCCCGCGTTTACCTCTTGTTTTAGCTTTGTTTTCCTCAAATTAAGCACACCGTTTAACGACGGATTCAAGCCTTCGCTTCATTCTCGAAAGCATCGAAAGAGCGGCCACCCCAAGGGTTATCGACAGATACCAAGGGACAGAAGAAGGCAGCTCTCGGGAGCCTGACAGGGGCTAGAACAGGGGATTGAAATGGCACGTTTTGAAATGCCTGAAGCCGGCTTCGGCGCCATAGGGGCAACTGCCCAGGCCGACATTCTTTTCGAACTGGGCATGATGTATGCGACCGGCCGCGATTGCGAGACCGATGTTGTCGCCGCCCACAAATGGTTCAACATCGCCGCGATCAAAGGCTCGATCCGCGCCGCGGAACTGCGCTCGGAACTGTCGGCCGCCATGTCGAAGGTCGAGATCGCCAGAGCGCTTCGCGAAGCTCGCGAATGGATGACGATGCACTAGGTCAGCCCTCGATTTCATCAGGCACTAAGTTCATCACACACTGAGATCACCGACAGGGACGCTTTAGGTCAAGGCCGCACAGACGGCCGGACCCGGCGAGAGCAAGGCCGCGCAAGACGGTCGCATCAACAATGACAAGAATGCGGCAGGCCGGACACGGCCGAACCGCGCCACGACAGGGAAGGCGAGCGGTTTCGGGCACGGGAGTGTCCGGAGATGCTTCGACCGACAAAGCCGCGACCGGCCGAAACAAGGCCGGCGCGGCTTTGCGTTTTCGGGCTATGGTCGCAAAAGGTGGAACCGTTTTGGGAAAGATCATAGTCAAACAGAACGTTGCAGGCCTAATCGAGTGCCGCCAATGCGCCTAGACAGGCTTGCCGAAGAATGAAATTCTCCCGCCACTCTGGAAGAGGCGCGGCCGGGGCGGCTGCGCGAGAGTGGAGGAGTTGTATCACCATGAAAAAGTTAGGTATTTTGAGCGCGGCCGTGTTGAGCCTGATGATGAGCGCGCCGATTGCCTTCGCCGAGGACATCACCTTTGCGGTGGTCGGGCCGATGACCGGACAGCTTGCCACCATTGGCGATCAGTTCAAGCATGGCGCGCAAGCCGCAGCCGACGCGATCAACGCGGCCGGCGGCGTCGATGGCCGCCAGATCAAGCTCGACATCGAGGATGATCAGTGCGATCCGAAGCAGGCGGTTTCGGTCGCCAACCGCATCGTCGCCAACGGGGTCAAGTTCATCGACGGCCATGCCTGCTCGGGCTCGAGCATCCCGGCCTCCGCCGTCTACGCCGAAGCCGGCGCGCTTATGATGAGCCCGGCTTCGTCAAACCCGGTGCTGACCGACGCGGCTGCGAAGGCCGGCTGGCCGACGATCATGCGCCTCTATACGCGCGACGATGCGCAGGGCGCTTTCATTGGTCCATGGATCGCCAAGAAATATGCCGGCAAGAACGTCGTCATCATGCACGACAAGAGCGCCTACGGTCAGGGCGTGGCCGATGCCGTCAAGGCAACGATGAACCAGAGCGGCCTCAACGAGATCCTCTACGAGGGCATCAATGCCGGCGAAAAGGATTACTCCGCGCTTGTCACCAAGCTCAAGGAGCTGAAAGCCGATGTGGTCTATTTCGGCGGCTACCACCCCGAAGCCGGCCTCATCCTGCGCCAATCGGCGGAGCAGAGCGTCAAGTTCCAGCTGATCATGCCGGACTCGATCGCCTCGCCGGAATTCTGGCAGGTTGCCGGCCCCGCCGGCGAGGGCACCATGTTTGTCTTCCCGTCGGATCCGCAGGCGAAGCCCGAAGCCAAGGAAGCCATCGAAAAGATCAAGGCGGGCGGCTTCGTGCCCGAGGGGTTCACGCTGTTCTCCTATGCCGTGATCCAGGCCTTCGCCGAAGGCGTCAAGCGCGCCGGCAGCGACGATCCGGCCAAGGTTGCCGAAGCGTTGAAGAACGGCGAGCCGATCAGCACCGTCGTCGGCCCTGTCACTTTCGATGAAAAGGGCGACCTCAAGAACGCCAGCTACGACATCAACCAGTGGCACGACGGCAAATACGCGCCGATCCAGCCGTGATGGCTAGAGCAATTCCAGGAAAAGTGTGAAACGGTTTTCCGTCCGGAATTGCGCAAAAACAAAGAGATAGAGCGGTTCGGCGTTTCCGTGAAACGATGAACCGCTCTAGCGTCGTCTAGCGACAATCGGAGATGGCCGGGTCTGACCCGGCCATTTTCATTTGGGCATGCGTTTGTGGCGCGCGTCGTCAACAACGCCTTACGGATAAGGAACCAGCGGTCAGCCTTGGGCTTCCTCAACAAAGCGAACCAGCACCGTCCCGTCTGTGACCTGCGCGCCTTCGGCCGCGATTTCGGCGATTATCCCGTCATGGGTAGCAGCGATGGTGTGCTCCATCTTCATCGCCTCGAGGATCAACAGCGGCTGACCCTTGATGACCGTATCGCCCCTCGCCGCGCGCACCAGCTTGACCAGACCGGGCATCGGCGCGCGCAGGCTGTCTGAACCGGCGGCGATTTCGTCGGCTCTCGCCAGCGGGTCTGGAACCGCGAAGCTGTAACCGAGGGCGCCTTCGAACACGGTGACGTGGCCGGGCCAACGGGCGAGCCGAGGGCGCTGTCGCGAAGCTTCTCCCTTCTCCCCGTCACTATACGGGGAGAAGGTGCCGGCAGGCGGATGAGGGGCAGCACTGCCCGTTGAAAATTGGTCCAGAACAACTTCGAACCGTCCATCCGGCCGAACCGACACAAGTGCGACGATCTCATCCTCGCCGTAGCGCAGCCGCGTGCGCCGCGGAACAGTGTGGAAATGCGCATAGCCGGCGAGCGACGACCATGGGTCATGGGACGGCGCTTGAGCCCCTGCGCCGGACGCGGCAAATGCGGCTGCGGCGACGATCTCGCTGCTCGGCGGCGGGACTGCGGTCAGAGCCTGCTGGTGCCTGCCGATCAGGCCGGTATCGACATCGCCTGCCGAAAAATCCGCGTCAGCGGCAAGAGCAGCGAGGAAGGCTGTGTTGACGGTCGAGCCGGCGATCTCGGTCTGCGAAAGGGCTGTGCCCAGCGCTTCGAGCGCCGCCTGCCTGCCCTTGCCGTGCACGACCAGCTTGGCGATCATTGGGTCGTAGAACGGGGATATGGTATCGCCGGCCCGCACGCCGGTCTCGATCCGCATGCTGGTGCCCTCGGGCGCGGCATCCGGAAATCCCAGGTGATGCAGCGTGCCTGTCGCCGGCAAAAACCCCTTTGCCGCGTCCTCGGCATAGATGCGCGCCTCGAAGGCGTGACCGGAGAGCGTGATCTCGCTCTGCGTCTTCGGCAGCTTTTCGCCGGAGGCCACCCGCAACTGCCACTCGACCAGATCGGTGCCGGTGACCATTTCGGTGACAGGGTGCTCGACCTGCAGGCGGGTGTTCATTTCCATGAACCAGAAGCGATCGGCCTTCAGCCCTTGCGAGGCATCGACGATAAACTCGATCGTGCCGGCGCCGGAATAGTTGATCGCCTTGGCGGCCTTCACCGCCGCCTCCGTCATCGCCTTGCGCAAGGCCGGCGTCATGCCGGGGGCGGGGGCTTCCTCGATCACCTTCTGGTGGCGGCGCTGCGCCGAGCAGTCGCGCTCGTAGAGATGCACGACATTGCCGAAGACATCCCCGAACACCTGAACCTCGATGTGGCGCGGCTTCTCGACATACTTCTCGACCAGCACGCGGTCGTCGCCGAAAGCGGCCTTGGCCTCGCGCCGCGCACCCGACAGCGCCTCGGAAAAGTCGTCAGGATGCTCCACGCGCCGCATGCCCTTGCCACCGCCACCGGCGCGCGCCTTGATCAGGACGGGATAACCGATCTCGCGCGCCTTGGAGGCGAGCAGCACGATCTCCTGCGCCTCGCCGTGATAGCCGGGCACAACCGGCACGCCGGCCTTCTCCATCAGCCGCTTGGCTGCGTCTTTCAGCCCCATGGCGCGGATCGAGGCGGCCGACGGGCCGATGAAGACGAGCCCCACCGCCGTCACCTGGTCGACGAAATCAGGGTTTTCCGACAGAAAACCGTAGCCGGGATGAATGGCTTCCGCGCCGGTGGCCAAAGCCGCCGCGACGATCTTGTCGCCGCGCAGATAACTTTCGCCGACAGGCGAGGCACCGATATGCACCGCCTCGTCAGCCATCTCGACATGCAGAGCCCTGGCGTCGGCGTCGGAATAGACTGCGACCGTGCGCACGCCCATCCTGCGAGCGGTGCGGATCACCCGGCAAGCGATCTCACCACGATTGGCGATCAGGATCTTGGCGAACATGGAGCCTCCCGGATTTTCCGCGGGCGACGCCAGTCAGCCAAGCGGCTGACTATTTGGAAAGCGCGATCTGACAGCCGCCGCTCCCGAGCCTGACTTTCCACTTTTTCAAGCCCGACTGACAGTTCCGTAGCGCCATATCTTCCGCCGCCTTTTGCGACGGTGCGTTCAACCGCGAGCCGCAAATGATATAGAGGTCGTCGACGCGCGAATAGAAGGTCGTCGCATAGGCTGAATGGCCGCCGGCCGCTACATAGGCGTTGTATGTCTTGGTACACGGATCCTTCGGGTTTCCAGACAAACTCGGGTAGAAACGGACGTCGCCTTTGTTCCCCGCCAGTGATTCCGCCGCGCCGATCCCGGGTGCCATAAATATAAGCATCCCTGCAAGTATCGACATAGTAGTCTTCTGAAAAAGCTGCAGTCTCATCTTCGCCCCATCCCCATGGAAATTGCAAACCAGCAATAGCCGCAATTTTTCCGTGTGGCCAGTTCGATGGTTGAGCCTGAAGGGTGTGCATGGAATTTCTCATCGGTGCGGATCACGCTCCGCCAAGCGCAGCAACGCCTGCTGGTAAAGTTCCGCCGTCTGCTGGTCGAAGCAGCAGAAAATGACAGTTTCCGGAACCGCATTCTGGCCGATGAAGGCACCCACGGTGCCAACGGCGATCTGCGTCGCCTGGTCCTTCGGATATCGGTATACACCCGTCGAGATCGCCGGAAATGCCACCGTCCGGCAATCCTTGGCGGCGGCGAGTTCGAGCGACCGACGATAGCAGGAGGCGAGCAACTCGGCCTCGCCTTTGCCGCCGCCTTGCCAGACCGGGCCGACGGTGTGGATGATGTGGCGCGCCGGCAACCTGTAACCCTTGGTGAGCTTAGCGTCCCCGACCTTGCAGCCATTCAGCATCCGGCATTCGAACTCAAGCTCGGGGCCGGCCGTCCGGTGAATGGCGCCGTCGACGCCGCCGCCACCCAACAGCGAGCTGTTGGCGGCGTTGACTATGGCATCGACCGCCAGCTTGGTGATGTCGCCGGTATGAACGCGAATTCTTTGGTCGATCTCGCTCATTTCACATCCTGAACACGCCGAACTTTGTCTCCTCGATCCCGGCGTTCAGCGCGGCTGAAAGGCTGAGCGCCAGCACCTCGCGCGTCTTGGCCGGGTCGATGATGCCGTCGTCCCACAGCCGGGCGGAGGAATAGAGCGGGTGGCCCTCATGCTCGTATTTCATCAGGATCGGCTTCTTGAATTTAGCTTCCTCCTCCGCGCTCCATTCCCCGCCCTTGCGCTCGATCCCCTCGCGCTTGACGACGGCGAGCACGGTCGCCGCCTGTTCGCCGCCCATCACCGAAATGCGGGCGTTCGGCCACATCCACAGGAAGCGCGGCGAATAGGCGCGTCCGCACATGCCGTAATTGCCGGCGCCGAACGAGCCACCGATGATCATGGTCACCTTCGGCACGCGGGCCGTGGCGACGGCCATCACCAGTTTGGCGCCGTCCTTGGCAATGCCGCCGGCCTCGTATTTTCGTCCCACCATGAAGCCGGTGATATTCTGCAGGAAGATCAGCGGGATCTTGCGCTGGCAGCACAGTTCGATGAAATGCGCGCCCTTCAGCGCGCTTTCCGAAAACAACACGCCGTTGTTGGCGATGATGCCGACCGGCATGCCCTGAAGATGGGCAAAGCCGGTGACCAGCGTGGTGCCGTAATTCTGCTTGAACTCGTCGAATTCGGAGCCGTCGACGAGACGCGCGATCACTTCGCGCACGTCATAGGGCTGGCGCAGATCCGTCGGCACGATGCCGTAGAGCTCATCGGCTGCATGAAGCGGCGGAATCGGATCGCGAAGTGCCAGCCCTATCTCTTTCTTTCGATTCAGGTTCTTGACGATGCGGCGGGCGATCGCCAGCGCGTGCTCGTCGTCCAGCGCATAGTGGTCGGCGACCCCGGAAAGCCGCGTGTGCACATCGGCCCCACCCAGCTCCTCCGCGCTGACATCCTCGCCGGTAGCGGCCTTCACCAGCGGCGGGCCGCCGAGGAAGATGGTCGCCTGATTGCGCACCATGATCGTCTCGTCCGACATCGCCGGCACATAGGCGCCGCCAGCCGTGCACGAACCCATGACGCAGGCGATCTGCGGAATGCCTGCCGCCGACATGTTGGCTTGATTGTAGAAGATGCGGCCGAAATGGTCGCGGTCGGGAAACACCTCGTCCTGGTTGGGCAGGTTGGCGCCGCCGCTGTCGACCAGATAGACGCAGGGCAGCCTGTTCTGCATCGCGATCTCCTGGGCGCGCAGATGCTTCTTTACCGTCAGTGGATAATAGGTGCCGCCCTTCACCGTGGCGTCGTTGACGACGACCATGACTTCCGTGCCTTCGACGCGGCCGATGCCGGCGATGAGACCGGCCGACGAGATGTCTTCGCCATACATCGACCACGCGGCAAACTGGCCGATTTCCAGGAACGGCGAGCCGGCGTCAAGCAATTGGGCGAGGCGCTCGCGCGGCAAGAGCTTGCCGCGGCTCTGGTGGCGCTCCCGCGCTTCCTCCGAGCCGCCACGCTCGACGGTTGCCGCCTTTTCCGCAATGTCGGCGACCAGCGCCCGCATACGCTCGGCATTGGCGCGAAAGGTGTCGGAGGCGGGCGAGATCTGTGAGGTGAGGGTGGTCATGATGTTACCGGATCAATTCGATCTTGCAGCCGACATCCAGATCACCCCAATCGCGATCAGCGGTGACGGCAATGGCGTTCTCGCGAATTGCTAGTGCGAGGCAGGCCCGGTCGCCCAGCGATAAGCCGCGATGCCGCGTCAGTTCGCGAAGCTGACCGGCGGCGATGCCCATCGTTTCGTCGAAAGCAGCGACCGGCATGCCGAGGCTCGCAAGGTCGTCGGCGGCCTCCTCCATGCTGCGTCCCCTGTCGATCAGCTTGGCGATGATTTCGGCCGCATTGACGGAGCTGCACTGCGCATCCGGCGCAAAACCCAAGGCGATATCGGTGCCTTTCTCGTTGAGCAGGATCGCAAGCGCCGCCGAGCTATCCATGACGTAGGGTTTCACTTCGCTCTCTTCCTCGCCGTTCCTTCGGTATGAAGCCGGTCCAAACGCTTATCGCTTCGGCGCTGTTCTTCCCGCCGCTCCTTCAGAAATTCGTCGACGACACTTTCCTCAGGCTTTTTCAGCGCCGACAATTCCGCCTGGACGCGCCGAAGGTTCCGAAGCCACGACCTTACCCGCAACTCGCCGTTCTCGACATGAAGGATCAAATCTTCACCAGGCCTGACGCCCATTTCCTCGCGCATCGCAGCCGGGATAACGAAGCGTCCGCCCTCGCCAAGTCTAACGCGCTCTCGTTTAGCTGGAACCCGGAGCGGAGTTTTCCGAGCTCCGGCCTCGAATTGTTTTTGCTGATTTTCGCCCAACCCTGCCTTTTCCGTTTCGCCTGCCATGGTTTGCCTCGTTCCAAGAGTATGGCACATTACTAAAATATGGCACTGTCTCCTATATATGGCAAACTTCAAGACAGCGCCACTAAATGCTCTCCGCCATGATTTCGCGCCCAATCAACCAGCGGCGGATTTCGCTGGTGCCGGCGCCGATCTCGTAGAGCTTGGCGTCGCGCAAAAGCCGACCTGTCGGATAATCGTTGATGTAGCCGTTGCCGCCCAGCAGCTGGATGGCGTCGAGGGCCATCTGTGTCGCCTTTTCGGCGGCAAACAGCACACAAGCGGCCGCGTCCTTACGGCTCGCCTGGCCGCGGTCGCAGGCGGCGGCGACAGCATAGACGTAGGCGCGCGCGGCGTTCATCGTCGTGTACATATCGGCGAGCTTGCCTTGCACCAGCTGGAACTCGCCGATGGGCTGGCCGAACTGCTTGCGTCCATGCACATAAGGGACCGCCACATCGAGGCACGCCGCCATCAGCCCGATCGGGCCGCCGGCTAGCACGGTGCGCTCGTAGTCGAGGCCCGACATCAGCACTTCGACGCCGCGCCCTTCCTCGTGCAGCACATTGTCGAACGGCACCTCGACATTCGAAAAGACCAGCTCGCCGGTATTCGAGCCGCGCATGCCGAGCTTGTCGAGCTTTTGCGCGACGGAAAAGCCGGCCATCGATTTCTCGACGATGAAGGCGGTGATGCCACGCGAATGGAGCTCCGGATCGGTCTTGGCATAGACGACCAGCGTCTCGGCGTCCGGGCCATTGGTGATCCACATCTTGGTGCCGTTGAGCATATAGCGGTCGTTGCGCTTTTCGGCACGCAGCTTGAGCGACACAACATCGGAGCCGGCGCCGGTTTCCGACATTGCCAGAGCGCCGACCTTTTCGCCGCTGCACAGCGCGGGCAGATATTTTTCCTTCTGTGCCGGCGTCGCCCAGCGATTGATCTGGTTGACGCAGAGATTGGAATGGGCGCCGTAGGAGAGGCCGACCGAGGCCGAGGCACGCGAAATCTCCTCCATCGCGACCACATGGGCGAGATAGCCCATGCCGGTGCCGCCGAAATCCGGGTCGGCGGTGATGCCGAGCAGGCCGAGGGCTCCGAATTCGCGCCACAGATGCGCCGGAAATTCATTCGAGCGGTCGATCTCGGCGGCGATCGGTGCGATCTTTTCCTGGGCGAAGCGCCGCACTAGGTCGCGCAGCGCCTCTATGTCTTCGTCAAGCCCGAAGTTGAGTGTGTGCGTGTACATGCCGTTCCTCCCGGCGCATGGTCCCGAAATCGAATTCGATCCCGGGAAGGATCATGTGCGCAAAATCAAAGTGCTACAGCGTCCTTTGCGCGGCCGAAGCCGCGCGGGCGCTGTAGGTCGTAGTCGCGCCGTGGGCCTCTGCTCCCACCAGTCGCATCGTCATTGAAAGATATGTGGCGGTTACCTCCGAGATCGATAGCCGCTCGCCCGGTCGGAACCAGACGATGACGCCGGTCATCATCTGGATCAACGCCATCGCCGTCAGCCCTGTGTCTTCGACGCTGAAGACGCCGGCTTCCGCGCCGTCGCGCAGGATGGCGCGCAGCTCCTTTTCATAAATTGTGCGCATGCGCAGGATCTGCGTCAGGCGATCATGCGACAGGCTGCGCAGCTCCATGTTGGAGACATGGGTGGCGTGGCGACGCTCGATGTGAAAGGCGATGTGGTTTTCGACATAGGCGGCAAGCCGCGTCGCCGGATCGGCCGCGGCGGGGCGCGCCGCATTCCACGCCCCGATCAGCTCTTCCATGTGCTCGCGCATCAGCGTGGACAAGAGGTCTTCCTTGGTCGGGAAATAGCGGTAAAGCGCGGCGGCCTGGACCCCGACCTCCGCTGCGAGCTGACGCATCGACATCGCCTCGTAGCCTAGACGCGCGATCAGGTTAACCGCTGCTTCGCGGATCGCTGCCTCGGTCTTTTCGCCGTCGGAACCGGTCGTGCGGGCCATCATCGCCTCATCGTGAAGCGACAATAATAAAACGAACGTTTAATTAATTCAAGAGCTGCATTTCTGATGAATGACTGTGACCTTTAAATAGTTGACTAAGTCAAATAATACAGTGATGATCCTGCGGTGTGGAATCTCCAGAAACGGAGCCCCGACATGCCGGATGAGCGGAATGCTATGGTCGCTGAGATCCGTCATTTCAACAGGTTTTACACCAGCTTGATTGGGCTGCTCGACGAGACGTTGATGCAGAGCACCTATACGCTGACCGAGGCGCGGGTGCTATTCGAGCTGGGTCGCCGCGCGGGAGCCGTCGCTGCCAACCCGAGCGGCGAGGCAGGGTTTCTTGCGCGAGCGTTCCATCTCGGTCTCGAGCCGGCTGCGTCCGGGATTGCCGGCGAGCTCCGGATGGACCCCGCCTTTGTAACGCGGATCCTCAGAAAATTCGCCGCCATGGGCCTGATCGAATTGCGGGCCGTCCCGGACGACCGGCGTCGGCGCATCCTGTCCCTGACCGCGCTGGGAAACTCGGAACTGGCAGCACTTCAGGCGGCGGCGGATCGCGATCTCACCCGGCTGACGACCGGTCTGGCCGACGACGAAGCCGCCGAGCTTTCGAACAGCTTGAAGCGGGTCATGTGCCTGCTCGGTGACGGGGAGATAGCGGCAAGGCCGAAAACGACGGCGTAGCGATCTTCAGTTCCCCCGTGCCGCCGCCAACGCGCCGGGCAATTCCTCGGCAAGGATGTCGAGCTCATGGTCGAGGCCGACGCTGACCCGGATGCAGCGGTCGAGCACCGGCACCATTGGCTTGCGGATGAACACATCGCGCGACAAAAGCGCCTGCAGCACGTTCAGCGCGAAGGCGCCGTCGCGGCCGCAGTCTATGGTAACGAAATTGGTCGCCGAGGGCAGCGGCTTCAGTCCATTCGCCTCGGCTATCTCAGCTATACGCCGGCGGCCGGCCGCGACCCGCGTCACCACATTTTGGAGATAGTTCTGATCGGCCAACGCCTCGACGCCGGCAATCTGCGCCATGCGGCTGACGCCGTAATGGTTGCGGATTTTTTCGAAGTCGCGGATCACCTGGGCGTCGGCCACTGCATAGCCGCAGCGTATGCCGGCCAGCCCGTAGGCCTTCGAGAAGGTGCGCATGCGGATGACATTCGGCCTGGAGATATCGATCGGCGGCAGCGCCGAGGCGGGCCCCAACTCGCCATAGGCCTCGTCGAGCACCAACATGGTGGTCTCCGGCAGGGCTTCGATGAAGTGGATGAGCTCGGCCGCCTCCCACCAGCTTCCCATTGGATTGTCCGGATTGGAGAGGTAGACCAGCGGCGCATTTTCCTTGACGACCGCAGCCAATAGGCCATCCAGGCTTTCCCGGTCGTCCTCGTAAGGAACCGCGATCAACCGGCCGCCGACGCCGGCTATGTGGAAATTGAAAGTCGGATAGGCGCCGAGCGAGGTGGCCACCGCGTCATCAGGCGCCACATACATGCGCGCCACCAGGCTGAGCAACCCGTCTATGCCTTCGCCGACAACCACGTTTTCGGCGCCGACGCCGAGATGCGCGGCGACAGCCACCTTCAAATCGTGATTGTCGGGGTCGCAATACATCCACATGTCGCCGGCGATGCCGGCCATGCGGGTGATGACGCGCGGCGAGGGACCGAAACTGCTCTCATTGGCGCCGATGCGGGCGCGAAACGCGCGGCCGCGGTCCCGCTCCTGCGCTTCCGGGCCGACAAACGGCACCGTTGAGGGAAGCGCGCCGATGATTGGCGTGAGGGCAGGGCGCTGGCGCATGGCAATGCTCGTTCGAAAAGGGGCTCGTTCGAAAGGGACTTCTTGCTAGCGCGGCACAGTTGGCCGCGCAAGCTCCCGCCTTGGCTGCAACCGGCATGCTGGATTCCTTCGGCTGTTTTTGCTAGCGAGATATCATGAACAATCGACTCCCACCTGCTTGGTCAAAGCACATCAACCCCGGTCCCACGCCGAAAGCGAAGGTGCCGATACTGAAACCGGCGGTGAATCAAGGAACCGCTCAATCGCGCGCGCAGGCCGACGATGCGCTGCTGAAACAGGCATATATCCATCAGCAGGCAAAGCGGCTCGACGAGGCACAGGATCTATGCCTTCGGGTTCTGGCGCGCACGCCAAACCATCCGCTCGCCTTGTATATCTTGGGGACTCTATATCTGCGTTACGATGATGAGATGGCCTTGCGATATTTCGCACGGGCGGTCGGCGAGGAGCCTAAAAACCCCTACTACCACCTGAGTCTTGGCGAGGCCTATGTGAAGGTCAGCGAATATTCGCCGGCAATCAAGCATATGCAGTACGCCTTGGAACTGCAGCCCGGCCTTATCGAAGCACTTTGTGCATTGGGGCGCACTTACATAGCGTTTGACAAGCCCGATATGGCTTTGCCGCTTTACGAGAAGGCGCTGAAAATCAACCGCGATCATCCCAAGGTACGGGCCGGGCTGGCCCGTGCGCTCAGCAGCCTGGGGCGCATGGATGAGGCAGCCGTCTATCTGAAAGAAGCAATCGGACGTCGCATTGGGGTGCCGGACGCCTACAACGAGCTTGTACAGACGCGAAAGTTCACCGAGGAACCCGAGGAGCTCCAATCCATTCTTCGTGAACTCGGCGATCCGAAGCTTGGTTCGGAAGGCGCACAGCAACTCCATTACGCCGCCGGCAAGGTGCTGAACGACCTCAAGCGCTATGATGAGGCATTCGACCATTTCAACAAGGCGAAACAGGCCTCCGGCTACAAGTTCGATATCGACGTGTATCGTCGCTGGATCGACTCGATGATCGAAACCTTCACGCCGGATTTCTTGGCTGCCAGGGCCGGCTATGGAAACCCTTCCGAAGTGCCTGTGTTCGTAGTTGGCATGCCTCGCTCGGGGACGACGCTTACGGAACAGATCTGCGCCAGCCATCCCGATATTCATGGGGCAGGGGAGCTTAACAAATTAAGGCGGGTTGCGAATGCGATCGGCCTCAAAACCTCATCGGCCGGAGATTTGACCCAGCCGATCATGTCGATCACAGAAGATCTGTCCAGAACCTTGGCCCAAGAGCATCTGTCCTATTTGCGGGAGCGGGCGCCTGCCGCGCTTCGCGTAGTCGACAAGATGCCGCACAATTTCGAGCTGATCGGCCTTATCGGCCTTCTCTTTCCCAACGCACGCATCATTCATTGCCGTCGTGATGCCGTTGACAATTGCGTCTCCTGCTTTGTCCAGAACTTCAACGAGGGGCACAGCTACAACACCGACCTGAATACACTAGGCCTGTACTATCGCGAATATGATCGCCTGATGCGGCATTGGAACGAGGTTTTTCCAGGTCTTATCTTCGAGAATCGCTACGAAACGCTGGTTGAAGACCAGGAAGCGCAGTCGCGCCGCCTCATAGATTATCTCGGGCTTCCCTGGGATGACGCCTGCCTGCGCTTTTTCGACAGGGATGGTTCGGTCAACACGCCCAGTCGCTGGCAGGTTCGTCAACCGATCTACAAATCGTCCGTCAAGCGCTGGAAAAATTATGAGAACGAAATTCAGCCGCTGATCCAGTCGCTGGGCGATCTTGCAGAGATTTGACTGAGGGATGCGGTCCACATTGGACCGCATCCCTCCCTTCGTCATCCCAGGGCGGAGCAGGAGCGAAGCGACGTCGCGGAGACCCTGGGACCCATGCCGTTACCTCGCGGCAGTACTCCAGCGGACCAGAACGAACGCTACCACCCCGTTCCGCGAAAAATTCGAACCCACTCTGGATTGGTCTTCTCCGTTGCCGAACAAGCGCCATTCCGAACTGCTGCATTCTTCGGCGGATGTAACGGCATGGATCCCAGGGTCTGCGCTCCGCTTCGCGTCGCTCCGCCCGAGGATGACGAAGGCATAGTGGCTGATGGCCAATCGCCAGCGTTGAAGATTGGCGGCTGCATCCCGCTCTAGCAGAGAACCGTGGCCGGCGGCGCCATGCATCACAGCCACGCCGATATGAAAAAAACCCGGCGGTTACCCGCCGGGTTCTGTTTCAGTCTGACGCTGCTGATTAGAACGAGCGCTGGAAGCGGAGGATACCGCCGATGCTGTCTTCGTCGTCGGCACCGGTCCAGTTGGAGAAGTCGGCCTCGCCGAACTTGCCGGCGTGGAGGTAATCGACTTCGGCTGTGATCGTCAGGCCCGGGACGACGTCGTAGGCGATGTTGGCAGCGATGCCGAGGTTCTCGCCTTCGTCATACGAAGCCTGGAGGTTGAACGAGGTCTTCTCGTTGATGGTGTAGGTACCACCGCCCCAGACTGCCCAGTTGCCGTCCCACAACTTGTACATGCCACGGCCGCCTGCGGGGAAGGCCCAAGTGTCGTCCGTATAGTTGTCGTCGGTGCCGTAGCCAGCCATGATGAACAGCGACAGGTTCTCCATCGGCGTGATGTCGAGGCGAACCTT
>NZ_JBVVQL010000011.1:0-200515 GCF_055811195.1 Mesorhizobium sp. WSM4823 | reverse complement strand
CCCGCCCCCGCCCCCCCCCCCCCCCCCCCCCCCCCCCCCCCCCCCCCCCCCCCCCCCCCCCCCCCCCCCCCCCCCCCGCCGATGGCGTGCCCGATCCGACCCCACCCCGCTCCGCTTCGCGGATCGACCCTCCCCTCAAGGGGGAGGGTAGCGCTGGCGCCCTTCTCATCCATGCCTGGCCGGACCGCGTCGCCAGGGCACGCGGCGAGCGCGGCCGTTTCGTGCTGGCCAACGGCTCGGGCGCCATGCTCGACACCGCTGATCCCCTGGCAGGCGAAACCTGGCTCGTCGTCGCCGATCTGCACGGCAAGGCGCAGAATGCCCGCATCACGGCAGCAGCGGCGATAGACGAGACCGACATTCGCGCTTCGCTCGCCGACAAGATCGAGACAAGCCGCGAAACGAGCTTTGACCGTGACAGGCGCGCGGTGCGCGTGCGCGAAACCGTTCGCCTCGGCGCCATCACCCTATCCGAACGCATGCTGCCGGCTCCGTCAGGTGCTGACGCGGATCGCGCTATCCTCGACGCCGTGCGCGAATACGGGCTGTCGCTTTTGCCGTGGGGCAAGGAAGCGGAGATGCTGCGCCAGCGCCTGTCCTGGCTGCATCGCGGCCTCGGCGCGCCTTGGCCCGATGTTTCCGACGCGGCGCTCATCGACAGTCTCGATGACTGGCTGCTGCCGTTTCTTTCCGGCGCGGCGTCCTTTGCTGCGATCGACCAGGGCGTGCTTTCGGCCGGCCTCATGGCATTGGTGCCGCACGATCTCCAGCGCCGGATCGAGGCGCTGGCGCCAACCCATTTCGACGCGCCGTCGGGCAGCCGCGTGCCGATCCGCTATGATGGCGAATGGCCGGTGCTGGCGATCCGCGTCCAGGAACTATTCGGTCTCGACCGACACCCTTCGATTGCGAATGGCACCGTGCCGCTGACGCTTGAGCTTTTGTCGCCGGCGCACCGGCCGATCCAGACGACCCGCGACCTGCCCGGCTTCTGGCGCGGCTCCTGGGCCGACGTGCGGGCCGACATGCGCGGCCGCTACCCCAAGCACGTCTGGCCGGAGAACCCGCTTCTCGCCGCTGCCACCAGCCGCGCCAAACCGCGCGGTAGTTGATGCAGCATCGCAAACCTTCGAGAATAGCCGAATCCTCCCGTCCCTTCGTCATCTAGGGCGGAGCAGGAGCGAAGCGACGTCGCGGAGACCCTAGGATCCATGCCGTGACATCTGTGGCACACAAAGACGGACCAGAACCGAGTGCTTCTTCGCACCGATGGGCAAAGCAGATGGTGATGACAAGCTGAAGGGTAGTTGGCGCAGTTGTGAAACGGGCACCATTCTCAGCCGCTGCATTCTTCGGCTGATGTCACGGAATGGATCCTAGGGTCTGCGCTCCGCTTCGCGTTCGCTCCGCCCTAGGATGACGAAGGCATGGTGGCTGACGGCTAATCGCCAACGTCGGAGATTGGCCGCTGGATCAGCAGCGACCGTCCGCAGTCCCTTCAGGCTCAATCAGAGGCAAATCCTCTATGCGGAAGAACTGGACCATGTCCTTTCCCGGCTATAATCCTTGACCATGATAAACATCCTGCAGGCGCCCGACTTCCAGCAAAGCCAGCGGCTGCGCCTCAACACGCTGATCAGGCTGCGCTGGCTTGCCATTGTCGGCCAGAGCCTGGCGGTTCTCGTCGTTGCCTATGGGCTGAAATTTCCGCTGCCGGTCAGCCTCTGCTTCGCGCTGATCGCCTGTTCGGCCTGGATGAACCTGCTGCTGACCTTCCGTTATCCGGCGGCGCATCGGCTCACGCCGCTGCCGGCTTTTGCCATCCTGACCATCGACAGCCTGCAGCTTGCCGGCCTGCTCTACGTGACCGGCGGCCTCACCAATCCGTTTTCGGTGCTGGTCACCGTGCCCGTGGTCATCTCGGCGACGTCGCTGCCGCTGCGCCTGACCGCCATCCTTGGCGCGCTGGTGATGGTGGCGGCAACCTTGCTGGTCTTCTTCCATATGCCGCTGCCCTGGTATGAGGGCGCGCCCCTGGAGATGCCGTTCATTTATGTCGCCGGCATATGGATGGCGGTCTTTTCCTCGATCGCCTTCACTGCGATCTACGCCTTCCGCGTGGCCGAGGAAGCTCGCCTGCTCGCCAACGCGCTTGCCGCCACCGAACTGGTGCTGCAGCGCGAGCAGCATCTATCTGCACTGGACGGTCTCGCCGCCGCCGCCGCGCATGAGCTGGGCACGCCGCTTGCCACCATCGCCCTTGTCGCCAAGGAGATGGAGAAGGCGCTCCGCAACGATCCGAAATACGGCGAGGACGTGACGCTGCTGCGCTCGCAGAGCGAGCGTTGCCGCGAAATCCTCAAGCGGCTGACCAGCCTGTCGTCCGAGGGTGAGGCGCATCTCTCGCGTTTGCCGCTGACCTCGCTGGTCGAGGAGGTGACGGCCCCGCACCGCGATTTCGGCATCTCGATCAAGCTTCGCCCCGGCGAGCGCATCGGCCCCGAACCGGTAGGACGGCGCAATCCCGGTGTCATCTACGGCCTCGGCAATCTGGTCGAGAATGCCGTCGATTTCGCCCGCAAGACCGTCACCGTGCGCTGGAGCTGGAACGAGGCCACTGTCACCTTCTCGATCATCGATGACGGCCCGGGCTTCCCTCCCGAAATCATCGACCGCATCGGCGAACCCTACATGTCGACGCGCCAGGGCACCGAGGCCGGCGGCGGCCTGGGACTGGGGCTTTTCATCGCCAAGACCTTGCTGGAACGCTCGGGCGCAACGCTCGATTTCCGCAACTCAAACGAGCCGGGCGAGGGCGCCGTCGTGCAGATATCGTGGCCGCGCAGCGTCTTCCTCAATCCTGAATCGGCTTCGGCCACCATGTTTGACACGGCGTGAATTGGACAATGGCGCTCCGAAACTATATCTGCGTAAAAATCAGGCAGCAGGAATTTTATGACGATGAGCAGCGACGAAACGATTGGCGCAATGGTTGAGGGCGACGACACCTCGCTGTTGATCGTCGACGACGACAAGCCGTTTCTCACGCGGCTTGCCCGTGCCATGGAAACCAGGGGCTTCGTGGTCGAGACGGCCGAGAGCGTCGAGGAAGCCGTGGCCAAGGCGCGCGCCAACCCGCCGGCCTACGCGGTTGTCGACATGCGGCTCGCCGACGGCAATGGCCTCGATGTCGTGGCCGCCATCCGCGAGAAGCGCGACGACGCCCGCACCATTATCCTCACCGGCTATGGCAATATCGCCACCGCGGTAACGGCGGTGAAGCTTGGCGCCGTCGACTACCTGTCGAAGCCGGCCGACGCCGACGACGTTTTCGCAGCCCTTACCCGCACTGCGGGCGAACGCGCCGCACCGCCCGAAAATCCGATGTCGGCCGACCGCGTGCGCTGGGAGCACATCCAGCGAGTCTACGAAATGTGCGACCGCAACGTCTCCGAGACCGCGCGCCGGCTCAACATGCACCGCCGCACGCTGCAGCGGATACTCGCCAAGCGAGCGCCGCGCTAAACCCGGCTTCGTCATCCTTGGGCGTAGCGACGCGAAGCGGAGCAAAGACCCAAGGATCCATGCCGTGATGTCAGCCGCGGAGCGCAACGGAGCAGAACTCTGTACCGTAGCAGCGCTCTGAAGCCCCGGCATGGATCCTATGGTCAGCGCGGCGTCGCGTCGCTCCTTACTCCGCCATAGGATGACGAAGTGATGGGCGTTTCGGCCAATCTCCGAGGCATGCGGTCTGCCAATGTGAACTCTATACGAATCGAGGAAACTAAGCGCCTTGCGTCGCCAGCAACGCCTGCGCATCATCCCGCAAAGTGATTCCGTCCGACCGGGGACATGGCGGAGGCGACATGCAGGACGACAAACAGCGGCCGATCTCCATTTTTCGCGAATTCCTCGACAGCGAGGCGGCCGGCGGCATCATCCTGATGGTGGCGGCAGCACTTGCCCTGATCGTCGCCAATTCGCCGCTGGCCGAAACCTATTTCGCCGCCCTTCACGCCTATCTGGGACCGCTCAGCGTATCGCATTGGATCAATGATGGCCTGATGGCCGTCTTTTTCCTGTTGGTCGGCCTGGAGATCAAGCGCGAGATGCTTGACGGACAGCTCTCGACGTGGCCGCGGCGCGTCCTGCCCGGCGTCGCCGCCGCCGGCGGCATGCTGGTGCCGGCGCTTGTCTATGTCGCCATCAACCGCAACGACCCAGCCGCTCTGTCCGGCTGGGCGATCCCGACCGCCACCGACATCGCCTTTGCGCTTGGCGTGCTGTCGCTGCTCGGCAGCCGCGTGCCGGGGTCGCTGAAAGTATTCCTCACCGCGCTTGCCATCATCGACGACCTTGGCGCCGTCATCATCATCGCGGTGTTCTACACAAGCGGCCTGTCGCTCGCCTATCTCGGCGCGGCCTTCGCCGTCATCGCCGTGCTCATCGTGCTAAACCGCATGAACGTGCTGACGCTGCTGCCCTATCTCGTGCTTGGTGCCGTTCTGTGGGTGCTGGTGCTGAAGTCAGGCGTCCATGCCACGCTCGCCGGCGTGGCGCTGGCCTTAACCATACCCTTGAAGGTCTCTCCCGGCATCAGCCATGATCTCGACCATTCGCCGCTGCACCGGCTCGAGCACGGGCTGCACAACATCGTGCCTTTCTTCATCATCCCGATCTTCGGCTTTGCCAACGCCGGCGTTTCGCTGGCCGGCCTGAGTGCTGCCGCTCTGGTCGAGCCGCTGACGCTGGGCGTCGCCGCTGGCCTCGTCGCCGGCAAGCTGGTCGGCGTATTCGGCTCTTCGGCGCTTGCCATCCGGCTCGGCCTTGCCGATCTGCCGGTCAATGCCGGCTGGCTGCACATGGTCGGTATTTCGCTGCTCTGCGGCATCGGCTTCACCATGAGCCTGTTCATCGGCCTGCTCGCCTTCGCCAGTAACGTCGAGCTGCAGGACGCGGTGAAAGTCGGCATCCTTGCCGGATCCTTCATCGCCGCAATCCTCGGCGCCGCCGTGCTGCTGGTAGCGCCGGCTGCGAACGGGTCGGACGAGGACGAAGAGTAGAGCGGCTTGCAGCTCTTGGGTTCCTCGCCCCCGCGAAGCGGGGGAGAGGTGGCCCGGCGCAGCCGGGACGGAGAGGGGACGGCGCTCGCGAAACCAGAACCCGTTAAAGGGGTACAAGATTGGCTCATCAGGAGCCCCTCGAAACAACGAACTCCGGACGCCGCGAAGACCCCTCTCCATCCCGGCTTCGCCGGGCCACCTCTCCCTACTTCGTGGGGCGAGGAACCTAGGTCTGCGAAAGCCAGCCGCTGCCGGCAGCTAAAGGAGCGGCACCAACGTCGAGAATTACTCGCTCTCGCCCTCCAGCGCCGGCACCGAGACCCCTGCGAGTTCCGCCGCGAGCAGCCGCGATGCGCCGGCCCGCGCGATTCTCAGCATCAGCGCCTTGCGCGTCGCCGCCGCCATGCGGTGCTCGGGCGCATCGCGCAGGATTTCGGCGCCGTAGCCGTCGGAGAGGATGAAACCGCATTCCTGCGGAAAGATCTCTGAGGGCACGCCGGGATGGGTGGCGAAGAAGAAGCGGTCGGAGTGCAGCCGGTAGTCAGGCCATTTGCGGTCGACCCTGAAATCCTCGATCGAGGATTTGATCTCGATGATCCAGATGTCGCCCTGCCGGGTCAGCGCGACGAGGTCGGCGCGGCGCCCGGTCGCCAGCGACAGCTCGGGCAGCACATGCGCGCCCATTTCCTTGAGCAGCCGCTGCACGCCGCGCCGCACGAGCATCGCGCGCTCCGACTGGCGTCCGTCGATCAGGGGGTTGAGGGGTACAGGCGAGATGATTGGCATGGAGGCACCATGCCAGATTCTGTTCACGGTTTGAACCTGTTTTTGAGGGGCGGTTATATGTTTGATAAACTCGAATTGTGAGGTGGGTCGTGCCTGTCAAGAGCATTGATGACATCCGGCATGAGAATCACTATGTTCTGGCGGCGTTTCGCGGTTGGCGAAACCGTTGGAGCATCATGGCCCCTCTGCCCCGTCCTGCTCATTCCGTTCTAGGGATAGCGAACGAATTTCTTGCCCGTGCGGCCAAGGAAGAAGAGTCGTTGACGCCAATGCAGCTTCAGAAGCTTTGCTATTTGGCGCACGGGTTCTCTCTTGCGCTCTTCGATAAGAAATTAATCAGGGATAAGATCGAGGCGTGGGATTGGGGGCCGGTATTCCCAGAGCTGTATGACGCCATCAAGAAGTACGGCAGCGGGTCTGTCTCCGATTATATCTGCGAGAACAATTGGGCCGCGATGCCTCACATTCGCGGTGACGTGGTGGAGGAACTTCTCTCCACCAAAGAGGCGAGACTCATCGACAAGGTGTGGGAAGAGTACGGCGGATTTGAAGGGTTCCAACTGTCTGCGCTTACTCACGAAGACGGGTCACCGTGGGACGTGGTATACGTCCCTGGGAAACGTAACATTCCGATCCCCGACAAGTTGATTAAAGAGTATTTCGTCGGGATTACAGATGGCTGATGCCGACCTTGAAAACTTATTAAGCCGAATCGGCAAGGGCGTTCCCGCAGTAAAGGCGGAAAAGACACCCGACCAAAAGGATATAGCTGAAGTCGTCGATCTTGATTTTGAGCGGAAGCTTGCGGGTGTCCGCAATGAGTGGATGCTCATTGGGCTTCGCGAAAAATATGGTCAAAATATTATAGACTTCCTTTGGGTATATTTTGTCTTTGCCATGTCAGTATTGTTTTTTGACGCCTACCATATTGGTGGGTTTGATCTGCCGGACATCGTTTTGACCGCGATTGTTGGTGCGACGGCAGTTAGTGTACTAGGCGTCGTTGGGACGGTTGCGGCGGGCCTGTTCAAGCCACCCTCATGATAATTCACTAGACAAGCGGTAGGGGAATGGCGATCCCCTTCATAAGGGGAGATAGAGCGCGCTGTACTTTCTGCCCCTGGTACCCACATTTTAGGCAACACTAAAACGAACCCTTGACGGCGCAAAACGAGTCGCCTTTTATATGCTATGCGTTCCTGTTGAGAGCGCGACCGGAAGTCCTGAGCCCGGTCTTTTACCCGGATTTTGTGCGTTTTGCCCGCGTTCGCGACCCGTCGCGAGGTTGCAAGCGCATGCCTTGATCTGAGGCAAAGGGAGAACTGTCGGACTGGAATAAATTGTCTGTTTGCACTATATTTAGTGTTTGTAGATATACCAGCGACTACATTACGTTTGACGGGACCAGTGCGCCTTGCCCCATATTCTCCCGATGACGCAGGTGTTTACGTATTGTTTCCGTTTTGGTCGCACTCTTGACATCAAGTTGTACAAAACGTACATCTTGTACGAAATCAAGAAGGAGCGATCATGCCTGTAACCATGCGGGAAATTTCGGCGTCGGAGGCCCGTAGCAGATTTTCGGAGGTATTTGACGCAGCATACCATGGTAGCCCGGTCGTAGTCAGGAAGCACTCCAAGACCGTCGCTATTATCTCAATGGAGCTTCTAGAATCGCTTGCGGAACTAGAAGCGAAAAACGACACTGCAAAAGCACGTAAAGCGTTGAAGGAATTCTTAAAGTCGGGAGGAACGCCAATGTCACAGATTAAAAAGGAGTTGGGATTTGACTGACTCCAATAACCCGGGGGGAGGCCTCCTTTGGACGATCTCGAAGTTGTGTTCTCTCCCGCCGCCCGGCGGGAGATAAGGAAGCTTGCCCGTGACGTTCAAGGGTTAGTTTTTGATACTTTAGAAAAATTGCAAAAGGTTCCTCGACCACGGGGAGTAGAGAAGATACAGGGTCATCCTGACTTCTTTCGCGTCAAAGCCGGTCATGATCATAGAATCATCTACCATGTCCTACGCGAAAGGCTGCTAGTTGTCCTTGTGATCCGAGATCGTAAGGAAGCCTATCGAGGCCTAGACGATCTTGATGGAAAACTTGGCGCTGCTTTGCAGTCCATAGATGAGGAAGTGCGCGTCAGGCTTGGCCTAGGCGCTGGATAAATCAATCAGCCTTTTTTGGCGTCTTGCTGTCTTTTGGCAGCGGCGCCTCACCACCTTCTTCAATACGCGATCAAGGCTTCTGGTCCGCCTCCAGTTCCCGGGCAGTCTCCCGGAACTTGTCCACTTGACTCTGTGAAGTGTGTGGCTTTGTTTGGCGATTATCTGGCTGACAAACCCAACGGACATAATCGATTACATCGGAACAGATCGGCGCCAGTGGGCTGGTTGGAGGCCTGAGTGGAATTGAACCCACTACATCGGTTTTGCAGACCGATGCCTCTATGCCTAATCCATCAGCGCTTAGTCAACCTGTCGACGCCCGGACGGCCTTTCTCTGGGCGATTATCTCGGCCGACAACCCGGCCTTCAACCGGCGGGGATCACGCCCTCCAGAGCAATGATCCTCGTCTTTGCGCAGCGTTCGCGGATAGCTTTGAGCCGGCTATATTCTGGAGAGTCGTACCACGCCATGAGCGAAGCCATGTCCGGGAATTCGACGATGACCAAGCGATGAGGTTCCCAATCGCCTTCCAGCACCTTGGTGGCTCCGCCGCGAGCGATGTACCTTCCTCCAAAGCGCGCTTCGGTTGCTGGTACATCCCGGCGGTATTCCTCGAAAACGGCGGCATCGGTTATGTCCACATCAGCAATGAGATACGCTGCCATTGGCCTTACTCCCTGAAGAGAGCCAGTGGAGCACCTCCATTAGCGGCCCCGCAACTAAGCCAGCGGTACTACGCCCCGGAAACGACTCGCCTTCTCCCTGTATCGGGCGCTTTACTACGTCAGTTGGGGGCAGCTCTGGGAGGAGACGAACCATGCCGATGTATCTTACGAAATTCAGCTATACGCCCGAAACCTGGGCGCGCTTGATCGAAAACCCTGAGGATCGCCGCGAGGCGGCCCGTTCCTACATCGAATCGGCGGGCGGAAAGCTGCACGGGTTCTGGTACGCCTTCGGAGAGCACGATGGCTGGAATCTGTGGGAGGCCCCAGACAATGTCTCGATGGCATCTGTCATGCTGGCTATCGGTGCGGGCGGGGCGCTCAGCTCGCATGAGACCACCGTTCTCCTAAGCGTCGAAGAGACGATGCAAGCGCTTGGCAAGGCAAAGTCGATCCGGTATCGCCCGCCCGGGTCGTAAGCCCCGCCCGTTCGCGGCTTCTGCAAGGTCGAGTGCATCGACTGCAGCTCGCGCACCTTCTCCTCGATTGCCGTCACGTGCGCGGCGGCGATCTCGCGCACGTCATTGGCTGGCGCGGCTGCGGTCCTGTAGAGCGCCATCAGCTGGCGGCAGTCGTCGATGGAAGATTGCGCGCACGGCACAGGGAAGTCAGCCGCCCCATTGAATTTGCTACATAATCTTATGATAGACGTTGCCGAAAAGCCACAGTTGCGGACTTACCGTCATGTAAGCCCCTGCATATAGGCATCGCGCGCTTGGCAAGCAAAGCAAATGCCAGCATGAATGATGGTGACAAAGCGGCCGTCTCGAGCCGCTCTATTTCGGGCGGGGCATCGGACCTTTTCATGCGCATGAAGCCATTTGCAATCGTCGCCGCAGTTGCGCTGTCGGCCGCCATCGCTGGTTGCAGCACCATCGGCTCGCAGATCTTCACCAATAACTATGGTGCGATGACCGATGCTGGCTATCGACTGCCGCGCATTCCGATCGAGAAGGTGCCGTCCAAGTACCGCCGGCAGGTGGTCAACTACGACACGGATGAAAAACCGGGCACCATCGTCGTCGATACGCAGAACAAGTTTCTCTATTACGTCATGGGCGGCGGCGAGGCGATGCGTTACGGCATCGGCGTCGGCCGCGAAGGTTTTGAATGGCGCGGCACCGCCCGTATCGCCGTTAAGCGCGAATGGCCGACCTGGACGCCGCCTTCGGCGATGATCAAGCGCCAGCCGGAACTCGCCAAGTTTGCCGGCGGCATGGAGCCGGGATTGACCAACCCACTCGGCGCGCGGGCTCTCTATCTGTTCAATAGGGGCGGCGATTCGGGATACCGCCTGCATGGCAGCCCGGAGTGGAACTCGATCGGCAAGGCGATGTCGTCGGGCTGCATCCGGCTGATGAACCAGGATATTATCGACCTTTACGACCGCACCTCGGTCGGCGCCAAGGTTATCGTTCTCTAGAGCTCATACGCGGACCGTCTAGGCAACAACTGACGTCCAAAAACAGAAAACCGGGCAATTCGGCCCGGTTTTTTGTTGTCGCGAGAAGGCGAATGGAGCCTTAAGAGACCTGTTCGACCTGCTGAACCTCGGGCACAAAATGCCGGAGCAGGTTCTGGATGCCGTGCTTCAGCGTCGCCGTCGAGGATGGGCAGCCGGCGCAGGCGCCTTTCATGTGCAGGAACACGGTGCCGTTTTCGAAGCCCCGGAAGGTGATGTCGCCACCGTCCTGCGCGACGGCCGGGCGCACCCGCGTGTCGAGCAGTTCCTTGATGGTGATGACCAATTCCTCATCGGCCTTGTCGTAGAACTCGCCGGTCTGGCTGGTCTCGGCGGCGGGACCGGCCTTGGCCATGACAGGTGCGCCGGACATGAAGTGTTCCATGATGGCGCCGAGGATCGCCGGCTTCAGATGCTGCCAGTCGGGACCGTCCTTGGTCACGGTGACGAAATCATAGCCGAAAAAGACGCCGGTGACGCCCGGGATCTCGAACAGCCGGCCGGCCAGCGGCGACGCTGTGGCGGCGCTGTCGGCATCGCGGAAATCAGCCGTGCCTTCGACAAGCACTTCCTTGCCGGGCAGGAACTTCAATGTCGCCGGATTTGGCGTCGATTCGGTCTGGATGAACATGGATATCTCCGTGCCCATTTGGGCAGATAGTTTGGAATAATTCTAAATAGGCCTTATCGGCTGGACATTCAAGCGAAACGCATCGCCGGAATGGCTGGGGCGGAATGTTTTTGCTAGCGCCCTAAAAGCTTTGAGATGTGTCGAGATTCAGGTCAGGCCGACCTCACCTGAATATCGGCACATCTCAGGCTAGGCTGTCGATCTCCTCGTCGGACAGGTTCTGCGGCACCACAGTCACCGGGATAGGGAAGGCGGCGCCCTTGCCGGCGACCGCGCCGACCAGCGGCCCCGGCCCCTCCTTGCCGGCGCCAGCCGCCAGCACGAGGATGGCAATATCCTGGTCCTCCTCGATCAATTTGTGGATCTCTTCCGTCGGCTTGCCTTCGCGCACCACCAGTTCCGGCTCGATGCCGAGCTTCTGGCGCACCTTGTTGGCATAGCTGTCGAGGGCCGCGCGAGCCGTCGCCATAGCCTCCTCGCGCATGATCTTCTCGACACCCAGCCAATGCTGGAAATCGTCCGGCTCGATCACATAGAGCAGCACCAGCACGCCGCTGGTGCTCTGCGCGCGCTTCGAGGCGTAGACGACGGCTCGCTCGCATTCGGGCGTGTCGTCGATGATCGCCAGGAATTTGCGGCGATGGCCGGCTTCGCGGCTGAGGCGTTTGGAGACCATATTCTACCTTCGATAATTTCGGTCGCAATCTGCCACCGCCACAGCCCGGCCGCAAGCGACCGGCGGGTGCAGCGATGTTGGTGCAGATTAGCCTTGCAGCAGGCCGATGATGTCGCGCACGGTCTTCATCGTCGCCTCGGCCAAGGCGCCGGCGCGCTCGCCGCCATCCCTGAGCACCGCGTCGACATAGGCGCGGTCGTCGGAAATGCGGCGCATTTCACCGGCGACCGGCGCCAGTTTTTCCACGGCAAGGTCGGCCAGCGCCGGCTTGAATACCGAAAACTGTTGGCCGCCGAACTCTTTCAGCACCGCCTCTTTCGATATCTCGGCGAGACCCGCATAGATGCCGACGAGGTTTTCCGCTTCGGGCCGGCCGGCAAGGCCGTCCAATTCTCCGGGCAATGCCTCGGGGTCGGTCTTGGCCTTGCGGATCTTCTTCGAGATGGTGTCGGCATCGTCGGTTAGATTGATGCGCGACAGGTCCGACGGATCCGACTTCGACATTTTCTTCGAGCCGTCGCGCAGCGACATGATGCGCGCCGCCGGTCCGCCGATGATCGGCTCGGTCAGCGGAAAATAGCCGTTCACCGTCTCCTCACCGACCTTCATCTCGACGCCGACGCCAAGGCCGGCGATGCGGTCCGAAAAGTCGTTGTTGAATTTCTGCGCGATGTCGCGTGTCAGCTCCAGATGCTGCTTCTGGTCCTCGCCTACAGGCACGTGGGTGGCGCGATAGAGCAGAATATCGGCTGCCATCAGGCTCGGATAGGCAAGCAGCCCGAGCGAAGCGTTCTCGCGGTCCTTGCCGGCCTTGTCCTTGAACTGCGTCATCCGGTTCATCCAGCCAATGCGCGCCACGCAGTTGAAGATCCAGGCAAGCTCGGCGTGCTGCATGACCCGCGACTGGTTGAAGACGATGTGCTTCGTCGGGTCGATGCCGGAGGCGAGAAACGCCGCGGTGATCGCGCGCGTCTGGTCCGCTAGATCCTCATGCACGAGCTGCGCAGTCAGCGAATGCAGGTCGACGACGCAATAGATGCAATCGGAGGTGTCCTGCAGGGCGACGAATTTCTTGATAGCGCCGAGATAGTTGCCGAGATGCAGATTGCCGGTCGGTTGGACGCCGGAAAAGACGAGTGGCTTGAAGGCGAGTGGCTCAAAGGCGGGCATGATGTCCTCATGGCTTGTGGAGGGCCGTTTCGCGCGCGGCGAAAGTCTTTCGACGGCGCGCTTATGGACGAGAGCGAGGAGAGGATCAAGAGGCTGCCGGATAGACGCAGGGCCTCGGACTCAGCTTGGCAAAAACGCCGCGGAAGGTGCTGTTCGCCGAAGCGTGAAACGAAAAACCCGCTTCGCTGGCGGATCGTGGCGCATCTCCGCACCATGAATAAATTCCTAGCATAGCTGCCATCACCTGTCAAGCTCAAACTACCCACAGTTGGTTGTGAAGGGAGGGCGCCAAGCTTTGCGGCCAGCCCTTTCCTCGGGTTGAGGGGCGGTCGAAATCGACAATCGGCCGCAGACATGTTGACACGATAATGTAGGTAGCTACATAATTTTAGCTACATTACTCAACAAGGCAAAGTGCCAATGACAATCAACATCAACAACAAGGAAGCAGACAGCCTGACGCGTGCCTTCGCGAAGGTCGAGGGCGTCGGCATCACCGAGGCGATCGTGATCGCCATGCGTGAAGCTCTGGAGCGCCGGCGTAATCGCGAGACTCCGCTTGAGACGGCGGCACGGCTCCGGGCCGAGTTCGGGATTGAGTTGAGCGAGCAGGCGCGCAACCCGCTGCCGCGCTCGGTCTATGACGATTTGTCCGGCGAAGACTGATGTTTGTCGACGCAGCCGCTATCGTCGCAGTGCTGAGCGACGAAGCCGAAGCCCAGCGCTGCGCGCAGGCGGTCATGGAAGCGTCGGCTCCATTCACGTCGGCGATCGCGGTTTGGGAAGCCGCGATGGCGCTTTCGCGACCGGAAAAGCTGGCCATACCGGTCGCCCTAAGCCTGAAGATTGTCAGCCGTTTTCTCGAAGAGCGGGCAATTGCCTTGCGGGAGCTTCCGCCTGCCCCGGACGCAACATCTCTGTCCGTTGAGGCCGCGTCGCGCTTTCGTAACAACGCTATTCGCCTGAACATGGCGGACTGTTTCCACTACGCTTGCGCGCGTTACTACGCCGTTCCGATGCTTTCGACGGCGGACGAATTCCGGCTTACGGATCTGGAGACTGTCCCCTGACAGGCGGCGATCCCCTCCGCGCCATATTACGCCGGATCATGCCGAAATCGGCGCCGCCGGTGGCGAAGGCGGTGACGAAATAAAGCAATGCCCCGCCGGCGACCAGCGCAAGAAGCGTCGTAGCCTTGATGATCAGTGGCGAGCCCGAGGCAAGCCTGGCGGCGAACCAGTGCTCGGCAAAATAGAGCGCCGCCCCCATCACCGCCGCCGACAGCACCAGCCGGGGAATGCGTCTCATCAGTGGCACGTCGCGGCCCCAATGGCCGCGCCGGATCAGCACGCCGAGCAGCATCAGCGCATTGACCCAGCCAGCGACGGCCGAGGCGACGGCGATGCCCGGCGCACCCATCGACGGGAACAGCGTCAGCGCGGTGGTGATGTTCACCGCCACCGAGATGGCGGCGAAGATCATCGGCGTGCGCGTGTCTTCGCGGGCGAAATAGCCGGGGGTGAACGCCTTGATCAGCACGAAGGCCGGCAAGCCCAGGCCGAAGATCGCCAGGATCGCCGCCACGACCGGCGTCGAGCCGTTGGCGGCAAATGCCCCGCGTTCGTAGACCAGCCCCACGATCGGCTCCGACATGACCAGCAGTGCCGCCGCCGCCGGCAAGGTCAGGAATAGCGTGAACTCCACCGATCGGTTCTGCAGATTGGCCGCTTCGACCAGATTGCCCGACTTCAGCGCCCGCGACAGTTCGGGCAGAAGCACAATGGCGACGGCCACCCCGACGACGCCGAGCGGCAGCTGATAGATGCGATCGGCGTAAGCCAGCGACGACACTGCACTGTCCTGCGCCGAGGCGATCGCCGTGCCGATCACCTGGTTGATCTGGGTGATGCCGCCGGTGATCGCAGCCGGCAGCGCCAGGATCAAGAGCCGCCTGACATTGGGCGTCATCTTTGGCCGGCGGAAGCCGATCGAGATGCCGGCATGGCGCACCGCAACCCAGACGATCGCCAGTTGCACCAGCCCCGCCGCCAGCACGCCCCAGGCCAGCGCGAAGCCGACAGTGCGCGCATCCGACCCCTGGTGCCAGGCATAGGCGAGCACGCCGATCAGGATGACGTTGAGGAACACCGGCGCCACCGCGGCGGCGAAATAGCGGCGCAGAGAATTCAGCATGCCGGCCATCATGGCGCCGAGCGACATGCAGATCAGGTAGGGGAACATGATGGTCGCGAGCCCGACCGTCATCTCGAACTTTCCCGGCGTGTCGGCAAAGCCCGGCGCCACCAGGTAGCGCACGATCAGCGGCATCGCCAGTTCCATGGCGATGGTCAGCCCCAGCAGCGCCGTGAACAGCACACCGAACACCTCTTCGGAAAAGCGCTTGGCGCCATCGGTGCCGTGCGTCTCGATTTCCTTGGCGAAGAGCGGCACGAAGGCGGCATTGAAGGCGCCTTCGGCAAACAGCCGGCGAAAGGTGTTGGGGAACTGGAAGGCAGCGTTGAAGGCGTCGGCGATCGGTCCGGTGCCGAGTGCCGCCGCCATCAGCATTTCACGGACAAAACCGAGAGCGCGGCTCATCAGCGTGCCGGAGGCGACCGTCGCGAATTTTTTGATAAGGCTCATTTGTGCAGAGGGTGCCTGCGTGATTGGGAAATATCGAGGGCGGCGTTCACTCGGCGGCGGCCTTGGCCTTGCCGCCGCGCTCGGGCACGGCGCCTTCGAGAGCCGCGATCAGCCTGTTGTGGATAGCGGTCATGCGCGTCGGACTGTCGATCTTCTGGCCAGTCAGGTCAGTGACATAGAAGGTGTCGATGACCTTTTCGCCGAAGGTGGTGATGTGCGCCGAGGCGATATCGAGCGACAGGTCGGATAAGGCTCCGGTGATCTCGGACAGCAGGCCCGGCCGGTCCAGCCCCTCGACCTCGATAACCGAGAACCGGTTCGACAGCGTGTTGCGGATTTCAGCGCGCGGCGGGATGCGGAAGACCTTGGCGCCGCGTCGCGGCTTGGTGCGCTTTTCGATCATCTCCGGCAGCCAGCTCTTGCCCGACAGCACGTCCTCGATCAGGCGGCCGACGCGCTCGGCGCGGCGACGCTCGTCCTCGTCGCGGTCGAACTCCCTCGAGATCAGGATAGTGTCCAGCGCACGGCCATCGGAGGTGGTGAAGATCTGCGCATCGACGATGTTGCCGCCGGCCGCCACACAGGCGCCGGCAATGACCGAAAGCAGGCGGGGATGGTCCTGCGCCAGCACGGTGATTTCGGTCACCGCCTCGAACTGGTGGGTCTTGATCATAGTGGCGAGCTTCTTGCCCGCCGCATCCGCCTCGCGAATGAATTCGGCGTGGCGAAGCTGGTCGGCGAGATCGACCGTCAGCAGATAGTTCTCGTAGTGCTGACCGACATAACGCTTGCGGGCCTTTTCGGGCCAATCGGCGAGCGCCTCGGCCAGCTTTTCGCGGGCAGCCGCGGTGCGCATCGCACGCGACACCTCTGAAAACCCGCCGGTCAAAAGCAATTCGGTCTCGTAGTAGAGCGTGCGCAGCAACTGCCCCTTCCAGCCGTTCCAGACGCCCGGCCCGACACCCCTGATATCGCAGATGGTGAGGACGAGCAGCAGCTTCAGCCGTTCGACCGACTGCACGATCGCGGCGAAGTCCTCGATCGTCTTGCGGTCGTTGAGATCGCGGGTCTGCGCCGTCATCGACATGACGAGATGGTTCTCGACCAGCCAGGCGACCGTTTCGGTGTCGGCCGCCGACAGTCCCATATGCGGGCAGATCCGTCGCGCGATCCGGGCGCCCGCTTCGGAATGGTCTTCCGGCCGCCCTTTGGCAATGTCGTGCAGCAGCACCGCGACATAAAGCGCCTCGCGGCTTTTCTTCAGCCCCGGCATCAGCGTGTGGGAGAGCGGATGGATCTTTTCACCATCGCCGCGCTCGATCTCGGCCAGCACGCCGATGCAGCGGATCAAATGCTCGTCCACCGTATAGTGGTGGTACATCGAGAACTGCATCATGGCGACGATCTTGCCGAAATCCGGGATCAGTTTTCCCAAAAGCCCCGCTTCGTTCATGCGCCGAAGGTTGAGTTCGGCGTTGCGGTCCGAGGTCAATATGTCGAGGAACAGCCGGTTGGCCTCCTCGTCGCGTCGGAGCGCCTTGCCGACGAGACCGAGCGAACGCGTCAACAGCTTCAGCGCATCGGGGTGGAATTCCAACCCGTGCTTATCGGCGAACCAGAACAGCCTCAAGAGATTGACCGGATCGCGCTCGAACACCTGGTCGTCGGCGATGTTGATGCGATGGTTGTCGATAATGAAATCGGACGTGCCGGCAAGTTTGCGCTTGCGGCGCGAGAAGGTGAGGAAGATGCGGTTGAAGCCAGGCACATGCTTGGCCTGCTCTTCCTCGAGCGCAGCGCAGAAAATGCGAGTGAGGTCGCCGACATCCTTGGCGACGAGGAAGTAGTGCTTCATGAAGCGCTCGACCGCTGACAGGCCCGGATGCGTGGTGTAGCCCAGCCGTTCGGCGATCTCGCGCTGGATGTCGAAATGCAGCCGTTCCTCGGCCTTGCCGGTGAGGAAATGCATGTGGCAGCGCACCGCCCACAGGAAGTCCTCGGCCTTCTGGAATTCCCGGTATTCGGTGCCGGTGAAGACGCCCTTGTCGACCAGTTCCTCGCCGGTACGCACCCGGTAGAAATACTTGCCGATCCAGAACAGCGTCTGCAGGTCGCGCAGGCCGCCCTTGCCGTCCTTGACGTTAGGTTCGACCAAATAGCGGCTTTCACCGGCCTTGGCGTGGCGTTCGTCGCGTTCGGCAAGCTTGGCTTGCACATATTCAGGCCCGGTCGTGCGCACCACCTCACGGTCGAAACGCTGCATGAGCTCGTCGTAGAGCTTCTGCTCGCCCCACAGGAAACGCGCCTCAAGGATCGAGGTGCGGATGGTGATGTCGGTGCGCGACTGCCGCAGGCATTCGTCGATGTTGCGGGTGGCGTGACCGACCTTCAGCCCCAGATCCCACAGCATGTAGAGCATGTATTCGACGATCTGCTCGCCCCATGGCGTCTGCTTGTAAGGCAGCAGGAAGAGGAGATCGATATCGGATCCCGGCGCCAGCGTGCCGCGGCCATAGCCACCGACCGCGACGACGGCCATGCGTTCGGCCGATGACGGGTTTTTGACGCGATAGACATGGCTGGCGGCGAAATCGTAGAGCGCGCGGATGATTTCGTCCATGAGATGCGACAGCCGGGCGGCGCAAGCGGTGCCGCTGCCATCGTCCATCAGCATGCCTTCGGCGGTGGTGCGGCCGGCGGCTAGCCTGCCCTTGAGAAGCTGGAGAACACCGGCGCGCGCAACCTTGCCGGAGCCGTCGCCTGCCGTGGCCGCGGTCAGCGCGGTCATCTCGCGGCGCAAGGCTTCGCCGTCGATCAGTTCATCAAGCTTCAGGGAGATCTTTGCCATAAGTGCCGTGCCGTTTCGGCGGCGTCTATAGCGCGTTTTCGCGGCGCTGGGTATGGGGCGGACCGACACGCTCTCCGCGGTAGTCGTCGATAACATTCAGCGGCGACTGGATGCGGGATTTTCTGCCGGCGGTTGGCGCGCGGCTCGGCAAGAAAAACAGAATTGGCCCTTGACCTTCCAGTCACTGGAAGCACTACGTCCGTTTCAAGATCGAGACAGAGAGGCCTTTCCGCATGACCCATTCCGACCACGACCATCACGCGCATAGCGGCTGCTGCTCGGCGAAAGCTGCTCCGTCCGTCGCGGACGCCGTCGTTCGCGATCCGGTCTGCGGCATGACCGTCGATCCGGCCGCCGGCAAGCCGACAGCCGAGCATGGCGGCCATCTCTATCATTTCTGCAGCGAGCGCTGCCGTTCGAAATTCACGGCCGAGCCGGAAAAGTACCTTACCGCCACCGACCCGGTCTGCGGCATGAATGTCGACCGCGCCACCGCCAAGCACTTTTCCCGGCACGAAGGCCAGGGTTTCTATTTCTGCTCCGCCGGCTGCAAGGTGAAATTCGAGGCGGAGCCGGCAAAGTATCTTGGCGATCGGCCGCTGCCGCAGGTGATGCCGAAAGGCACGCAATATACCTGCCCGATGCATCCGGAAGTCGTCCGCGACAAGCCTGGCGCCTGCCCGATCTGCGGCATGGCGCTGGAGCCGATGGGCGTACCATCAGGTGATGAGGGCCCGAACCCGGAACTGGTCGATTTCACCAGGCGCTTCTGGGTGAGTGCCGTGTTGTCCGTGCCATTGCTGATCTTCGCCATGGCGCCGATGCTCGGTGTGACGTTTAGCGCCTTCATCGAGGATTCGGCGAAGATCTGGGTGGAATTGGCGCTGGCGAGCCCGGTTGTCTTGTGGGCCGCTTTTCCCTTCTTCCATCGCGGCTGGGATTCGGTTCTCAACCGCAGCCCCAACATGTGGACGCTGATTTCGCTCGGCGTTGGTGCCGCCTATCTCTACAGCGTCGTCGCCACGCTGTTCCCGGATATATTTCCGCACCAGTTCCGCGGCCATGAGGGCACTGTGCCGGTCTATTTCGAGGCGGCCGCTGTCATCGTCGCACTGGTGTTCCTCGGCCAGGTGCTGGAATTGCGAGCCCGTGAAAAAACCGGCTCGGCGATTCGCGCGCTGCTCGACCTCGCACCGAAGACCGCTCGGCTGATTGGCGAGGACGGTTCCGAAAACGACGTGCCGCTCGACACGGTCAAGGCCGGCGATCGCCTGCGCATCCGCCCGGGTGACGCCGTGCCGGTCGACGGCATCGTGCTGGACGGTCGCTCTTCCATCGACGAATCGATGCTGTCAGGCGAGCCTCTGCCGGTCGAAAAGACTGAAGGCGACCCCCTCACCGGCGGCACGCTCAACAAGAACGGTTCGCTGATCATGCGCGCCGAGAGGATCGGCGCCGAAACCACGCTGGCGCGGATCGTCGAGCTCGTCGCCAAGGCACAGCGTTCGCGCGCGCCGATCCAGGGTCTGGCCGACCGCGTCTCCTTCTATTTCGTCCCGGCCGTCGTGGTGGTTGCGATCGTTGCGTTCATCGCCTGGGCGATCTTCGGGCCGCAACCCAGCCTGATCTTTGCCATCGTCTCGGCGGTCTCGGTGCTGATCATTGCCTGTCCCTGCGCGCTGGGGCTTGCCACGCCGATGTCGATCATGACCGCCACGGGGCGCGGCGCGCATGCCGGCGTGCTGATCAAGGACGCCGAGGCGCTCGAACGCTTTGCCTCGGTCGACACGCTGATCGTCGACAAAACAGGCACATTGACCGAAGGTCGGCCGAGCTTGACCGACGTCGTCGCTGCCGAGGGCACGACGGAAGATGACCTGCTGGCACTTGCCGCCGGCCTGGAAAAAGGCTCGGAGCATCCGCTGGCCGAGGCGATCGTCGAAGGTGCCCGTGAACGCGGGGTGGAGATTCCCGACGCCGACGGTTTCGAGGCGGTCACCGGCAAGGGCGTTTCCGGCACGGTGTCGGGAAAGAAGGTCGCGCTCGGCAACGCCGCGATGATGGCCGATCTCGGCATCGATATCGCGTCCGTCTCGACCAGCGCCGAGGCGCTGCAGGCTGCGGGCAAGACCGCGATGTTCGTCGCCGTCGGCAACGGACTGGCCGGCATCGTCGCCGTCGCCGACCCGATCAAGGCAACGACATCAGAGGCGATCAAGGCGCTGCACGAGCGCGGCCTGAAGATCATCATGGCAACCGGCGACAACGAACGCACGGCGAAAGCCATCGCCAGCAAACTTGGCATCGACGAGGTGCGTGCCGGCCTGCTGCCGGAACAGAAGAGCGCGCTGGTCGAGGAGCTGCGCGCCAGGGGCGCCGGCGTCGCCATGGCCGGTGACGGCGTCAACGACGCACCGGCACTGGCCGCCGCCGATGTCGGCATCGCCATGGGAACCGGCGCCGATGTCGCGGTCGAAAGCGCCGGGATTACGCTGGTCAAGGGCGATCTCAACGGCATCGTCCGGGCTCGCACGCTCGCCCAGGCGACGATCCGCAACATCCGCCAGAACCTGTTCTTCGCCTTCCTTTACAACGTGCTTGGCGTGCCGGTCGCCGCCGGCGTGTTCTATCCGCTCACCGGCTCTCTGTTGTCGCCGATGCTGGCGGCGGCGGCGATGAGCCTGTCCTCGGTTTCGGTCATCACCAACGCGTTGCGGCTCAGGACGTTGAAACTCTGAGCGAAATCCCCAGATAGGAATTCGTTCAAAAGGAGATCATGAATGACCTTGGCCAAGAAGATCGTGCTGCTGCTGATGGCGGCGGGAATGCTGCTTGCCGTTTTCCTCGAAAGCATTCCATCGCAAGCCCAGGAGATGAAGCACGACATGGGTGCGATGAGCGCGCAAAGCCCCTCGACCGACGGCTACAAGGCGGCGATGGACAAGATGCACACCGCGATGATGGCAATCGAGCATTCCGGTAATGCCGATGTCGATTTCGCCCGCGGCATGATCCCGCATCACCAGGCGGCGATCGATATGGCCAAAGTCGAGCTCGCCAATGGCAAGGATCCGGAAATGCGCAAGCTGGCTGAAGCGGTGATCGCGGCGCAGGAAGCCGAAATCAAGCAGATGCAGGATTGGCTTGCCGCCCATCCTGTGAAGTAGCCATCAGGCAGTCCGGGGGAAATTCAGGGCCGGGGAACTTCAGGGAAGGACTTTCATCTGGATTTCTCCCGAAGGCTGTGCTGCCATCGGGCCTCGACTGGAGCGCGCCATGCCATCAATGATGAGAACCACCACATTGCCCTCGGGCGAAACCGTTCCCGTGCTCGGTCAAGGCACGTGGAAAATGGGCGAGGATTTCAGCCGCCATGCCGATGAGGTCAACGCGCTGAAGCTCGGGCTCGATCTCGGCATGACGCTGATCGACACCGCCGAAATGTATGCCAGCGGCGGGGCCGAGGAGGTGGTAGCGGATGCCGTTGCCGGGCGCCGCGACGAGGTGTTCCTGGTCTCCAAGGTGCTGCCGTCCAACGCCTCGCGCACCGGCGTGCCGGCGGCCTGCGAGAGAAGCCTCAGGCATCTGCGCACCGACCGCATCGATCTTTATCTGCTGCATTGGCCCGGAAGCGTGCCGCTGACGGAAACGGTCGAGGCCTTCGAGGCATTGAAAAAGGCCGGCAAGATCCGCCACTGGGGCGTCAGCAATTTCGACACCCATGAGATGGAGGAACTGGTCAGCCTGCCGGCCGGCGACAGCGTCCAGACCAACCAGATCCTCTACAATCTGACCCAGCGCGGCCCCGAATTCGACCTTGCGCCCTGGAGCCGGCAGCGCGGCATTCCGCTGATGGCCTATTCGCCGGTCGATCAGGGCGTATTGGCGCGCAACGCCAAGCTCGAAGCCGTCGCCGCCCGCCACAATGCCACGCCGGCGCAAATTGCACTTGCCTGGGTGATGGCACAGCCAAGCGTCATCGCCATTCCAAAGGCCAGCAAACAAGAGCATGTCCGCCAGAATGTCGCTGCGCTCGATATCAGGCTCACCCCGGACGATTTCGCCGACATCGACCGCGCCTTCCCGCCGCCGACCCGCAAGCGCGGGCTGGAGATGATCTAGATTCCGAAAGTGGGAACTGGTTTTCAGAAGAACAGAGAGTGAGCATTGGAACGAATTTCAGCTGGGCATCATCACACGGCATACAAAATCGGGGATATGACGGTCACGTCGCTGCGCGACGGTTATGTTGACATGCCAACAAGGCGACTGCGCCAGCCTGGAAACATTGTATTCGGCGATAACCTGCCGTCGCAAGTTTCACTCATTGATGGCGCGCTCAGGTTATCCGTCAACGCCTTTGCCATCGATGACGGCGACGAAATCACGCTGATCGACACAGGGGCTTCGAACGCCTGGCACCCGACAATGGGGCATCTGCCCAAGGCGCTGCGCGAGGCGAAGATCGCCGTCGAGCGGGTGCGCACTGTTGCCTTCACCCACACCCATCTCGACCATATCCACGGGCTCATCCTTGCCGACGGTGGCGACGGCTTCCCGCAACTCTCACGCCTGCTTGTCCCGCGACTTGAGCTTGGCATGTTTCGCGAGGAGACAAGGCTGGAGCGTTTCCACGGTCGCGCCCGGCCCTTCGATCCTGGGCAGCGCCTTAATGCGCATGTCGATACGATCGCCACCCCTGGCCATGAAGTCGGCCACACCTGCTTTCGCCTTGTGAGCGACGGCGAAACACTATTGATCTGGGGCGACATTGTGCATGTGCCATCGCTTCAATTCGACCACCCGGAGATCGCGTGGGAATTCGACGCCGACCAGGAGCAGGCGAGGACAACCCGGCGGCAAATACTGGCGATGGCAACTGGCAACGCCTGCTACGTCGCGGGAGCGCATCTCGATTCACCGGGCGTCGGTATGGTTTCCCGCACCGAAACAGCCTTCCGCTTCGAGCCCTTGTAAAAGACTCTGGCCGAGCGCCGCCCGCGCCCGTTGCAGCGCGCGGGGGAAGACCGCCGTATCGTCGAAAGCGCGTCCCAGCGTGAGCGCGCGCCCTGGATGGCGCAGACTGTCTCTTCGGCGAGTTCGTCCGCCCTGGTCGGGCTGTGGTGCTACGGCTTCCCTACCATGCCCTTCAGCCGGTACAGCGCCTCCAGCGCCTCGCGTGGCGTCATTTCGTCGGGGTTGATCGCGCCGAGCGCCTCACCCAGCGCATCGTTCCTGGCCGGCTTCGGCGTCTCCCGCTTCAGCGCCACCGAAAACAGCGGCAGGTCGTCGACCAGCCGGTTCGCCTTGCCCGAGACCTCGCCGGCCTCGAGCTGGTGCAGCACCTCCCTGGCGCGGCCGACCACGGCTTCCGGCAGGCCGGCCAGGCGCGCCACCTGTACGCCATAGGAGCGGTCGGCGGCCCCCTTGCCGACCTCGTGCAGGAAGACCACGTCGCCCTCCCATTCCTTGACCCGCATGGTGACGTTGTGCAGTCGGGCGAGTTTGCTGGCCAGCGCCGTCATCTCGTGGAAATGGGTGGCGAAGATCGCCCGGCAGCGGTTCTTTTCGTGCAGATACTCGACCGCCGCCCAGGCGATCGACAGGCCGTCGAAGGTCGCGGTGCCGCGTCCGATTTCATCCAGGATCACCAGCGCGCGTTCGCCGGCCTGGTTGAGGATCGCCGCCGTCTCGACCATCTCGACCATGAAGGTCGAGCGGCCGCGCGCCAGATCGTCCGAGGCGCCGACACGCGAAAACAGCCGGTCGACCACACCGATATGGGCTGATGCCGCCGGCACGAAGGAGCCGGTCTGGGCGAGGATGGCGATCAGCGCGTTCTGCCTGAGGAAGGTCGATTTGCCGCCCATATTGGGGCCGGTCAGCAGCCATATCGCGCCGTTTTTGGCATCACCTTCCGGCGACAGGTCGCAATCGTTGGCAACGAACGGTCCTTCGCCCGAACGCCGCAGCGACTGTTCCACCACTGGATGCCGCCCGCCCGAAATTGCGAAGGCGAGGCTCGCATCCACCACGGGTCGGCACCAAGCTTCGCTTTCGCAAAGCAGCGCAAGTGCTGCCGAGACGTCGAGCACCGCGAGCGCTTCGGCGCCGGCGCGGATCGTGTCCGCCTGGCCGACCGCTTCCGCCGTCAGCCTGTCGAAGGCGGCGAGCTCTATCGCCAGCGCCCGGTCGGCTGCATTGGCGATCTTCGTTTCCAGCTCCGCCAGTTCCGTCGTGGTGAAGCGCATGGCGTTGGCCATGGTCTGCCGATGGATGAAGCGGGCCTTAGCCCCGTCGCTGCCGGTCATGATCGCATGGTGGTTGGCAGTGACCTCGATATAGTAGCCGAGCACATTGTTGTGTCGGATTTTCAGTGAGCGGATGCCGGTCTCGTCGATCAGCGAGCGCTCCAGCCCGGCGATTACTTTTCGCGACTCGTCGCGTAATGCCCGCATTTCGTCGAGTTCGGCGTGGTAGCCGCTGCGGACGAAGCCGCCGTCGCGCTTGAGCAGCGGCAGCTCGTCGCCGAGAGCCTGCGTCAGATGCTCGGCCAGCGGGCGCGGCAGCGCCTCGATCGCCGCCAGTGCGGCCGCCAGTTCTTGTGGAACGGCGGTCGCTCCAAACAGTTCGGCAATAGTGCGGGCTGCCTCGAACCCGGCACGCAGCGCGCCGAGATCGCGCGGGCCGCCGCGGTTGAGCGCCAGCCGGGACAGGGCGCGGGGCATATCAGCGACACTCTTCAGGCTCGCCCGCACCGCCTGGCATAGGCGTGTCTCGGACCGGAAGAAAGACACCGAATCCAGCCTTGCGCCAATTGCCGCCGGATCGGTCAGCGGCGCCATCAGCCGGTCGGCGAGCAGCCGCGCGCCGCCGCCGGTCACCGTGCGGTCGATTGCCTTGAACAGCGAACCCTCGCGGCTGCCTGACAGGGTGCGCAGCAGTTCCAGATTGGCGCGTGTCGCCGGATCGATGAACAGCGTCGAGCCCTGCTCCTCGCGCTCGGGCCGCGACAGCGGCGGCCGCTCGGCTTTCTGCGTCTTTTCGACATAGGCGACGACACCCGAGATCGCCGACAGTTCGGCGCGCGAAAACGTGCCGAAACTGTCCGGCGTCGCCACCTCGAAGAAACGGGCGATGCGGCCCGCGGCCGACGCCGAGTGGAACAGGCTCGGCGGCTGCGGATTGGCGACGCGGCCAAGCACGTCGAACACCGGTTTCAGCTCGGGATCGTAAAACACCGGCTCGGCGACGATCAGCTCGCGCGGGTCGACGCGAAAGACGTCGGCGAGCAGCCGGTCGGCGGTGGTCTCGGCAACGCGGAAGGCGCCGGTCGAGATCTCGATCCAGGCCAATGCAAAGGAATGTTGTTCCGCTCCGCCCTTCACCCGGCCAAGCGCCATCAGGAAACTCGATTCCGACGGCGCCAGCAATTTGTCCTCGGTGATGGTGCCGGGCGTCACCAGCCGCACCACGTCGCGGCGCACCACCGACTTGCCGCCGCGCTTCTTCGCCTCGGCCGGATCCTCGATCTGCTCGCAGACGGCGACGCGGAACCCTTGTCCGATCAGCTTCTGCAGGTAATCGTCGGCGGCATGCACCGGCACCCCGCACATCGGGATATCGAGGCCCTGGTGCTTGCCGCGTTTGGTCAGGACAATGCCGAGCGACCGGCTCGCCTTCTCGGCATCGTCGAAGAACAGCTCGTAGAAATCGCCCATCCGGTAGAACAGCAGCGAATCCGGGTTCGCCGCCTTAATCTCGATATACTGCTCCATCATCGGCGTCGCTGGCGCAAAGGCCGGCGTAGCGCTCTCGCTGCGAATGGGCGTTTCGTCGTTCAAGAAGCCGCTTCCAAAATTTTCCAAGCCACTGCTTGGCTGTTTACAGCGGCGAAGTGTAGCCTTAATCCCGAACGTTCCACAAAAGAAAGCATTGCACCCGTCTCAACGAGGTGCTGCACGGGTGAGGAAATCGAAAGCATCATGGCCAGGAAAACCGAGAACAACGGACCCTCCGTCAGTGCGCAGGAGGCGCTGGAATTCCACGCCATGGGCCGGCCCGGCAAGCTGGAGATCGTCGCCACCAAACCGATGGCGACGCAGCGCGACTTGAGCCTTGCCTATTCGCCGGGCGTCGCGGTTCCCGTCCTAGCCATCGCCGAGGATCCGAGCCGCGCCTTCGACTATACGGCGCGCGGCAACATGGTCGCCGTCATTTCCAACGGCACCGCCATCCTCGGCCTCGGCAATCTCGGCGCGCTGGCCTCGAAGCCGGTGATGGAAGGCAAGGCGGTGCTGTTCAAGCGCTTTGCCGATGTCGATTCCATCGACCTCGAGGTCGACACCGAGGACGCCGACGAGTTCATCAACTGCGTGCGCTATCTCGGCCCCTCCTTCGGCGGCATCAACCTCGAAGACATCAAGGCGCCGGAATGTTTCATCATCGAGCAGCGCCTGCGCGAATTGATGGACATTCCCGTCTTCCATGACGACCAGCACGGCACCGCCATCATCTCGGCCGCCGGCCTGATCAACGCGCTGGAGATCACCGGCCGCGATATGAAGACCACGAAAATGGTCTGCAATGGCGCCGGTGCGGCAGGCATCGCCTGCATCGAACTGATGAAGGCGATGGGCTTTGCACCTGAAAACATCATCCTGTGCGACACCAAGGGCGTTGTCTTCCAGGGCCGCACCGAAGGCATGAACCAGTGGAAATCGGCGCACGCCGTCAAGACCGATGCGCGCTCGCTGGCCGAGGCGCTCGAGGGCGCCGACGTCTTCCTCGGCCTCTCCGCCAAGGGCGCGCTGACCACCAGGATGGTGCAGTCAATGGCCGAAAAGCCGATCATCTTCGCCATGGCCAATCCCGATCCCGAGATCACGCCCGAGGAAGTCGCCGAAATCCGCACCGATGCCATCATGGCGACCGGCCGCTCCGATTACCCGAACCAGGTCAACAATGTGCTTGGCTTTCCCTACATCTTCCGCGGTGCACTGGATGTGCGGGCTACCACCATCAATGACGACATGAAGATCGCCGCGGCGCGTGCGCTCGCCGAACTGGCGCGCCAGGACGTGCCTGACGACGTCGCCGCCGCCTACCAGGGCATGCGGCCGAAATTCGGCCCAAACTACATCATCCCGGTGCCGTTCGACCCGCGCCTGATCTCAGCCATTCCGCTCGCCGTCGCCAAGGCGGCGATGGACTCAGGCGTCGCCCGCAAGCCGATCCTCGATCTCGACCGCTACGCCCAGGAGCTTTCCGCCCGCCGCGACCCGATCGCTTCGACGCTGCAGCGCATCTACGACCGCGTGCGCCGCCAGCCCAAGCGTATCGTCTTCGCCGAGGGCGAGGAGGAGCAGGTGATGCGCGCCGCCGTCTCCTATGTGAACCAGCGGCTCGGCACGGCCATCCTGCTCGGCCGCGACGACGTCATCAAGGAGAACGCCAGGAACGCCGGCATCGAGATCGACAGGCAAGGCATCGAGATCATCAACGCCAGGCTGTCGCGCCGCAACGGCGTTTACACCGACTATCTGTACGAGCGCATGCAGCGCAAGGGCTTCCTGTTCCGCGACTGTCAGCGCCTGATCAACAACGATCGCAACCACTTCGCCGCCTGCATGGTGGCGCTGGGCGACGCGGACGGCATCGTCACCGGGGTCACCCGCAACTATTCGACGGCGCTCGACGACATCCGCCGCGTCATCGACGCCAAACCCGGCCACCGCGTCATCGGCGCCTCGATCGTGCTGGCGCGGGGCCGAACCGTGATCGTCGCCGACACCGCCGTCCACGACATGCCGAATGCCGAACAGATCGCCGACATCGCCGAGGAAGCCGCCGGCTTTGCCCGCCGCATGGGTTACGAGCCAAGGCTCGCAATGCTTGCCTATTCCACCTTCGGCCATCCGCAGGGCGAGCGCTCCGAGCGCGTCCAGGAAGCGGTGCGCATCCTCGACAAGCGGCGCGTCGATTTCGAGTATGACGGCGAGATGGCCGCCGACGTGGCACTGAACGCCCGTGCCATGGCGCAATACCCATTCATCCGGCTGACCGGCCCGGCCAATGTGCTGATCATGCCGGCCTTCCACTCGGCTTCGATCTCGACAAAGATGCTGCAGGAACTCGGCGGCTCCACCGTCATCGGCCCGCTGCTGGTCGGCTTGAACAAACCGGTGCAGATCGTCTCGCTTAACGCCAAGGATTCCGACGTCGTCAACATGGCGGCGATTGCGGCATATTCGGCGGGAGCGTGAGAGACCGCTCGATCCAGATCGCCAGATCGCGGCACCAGAAGATGCCGTTAAGCACGCGGCGGTCGTCGACGCGGGGCGCGCCTCGCGGCTTGTCGGGCAGGAACGGCTCGATCGCGCGCCATTCAAAGTCTGTCGGATCATATCGGCTCATTGTGAGCCTGAATCGGAGTCCGGCGCGATGGAATCAGCAAACGCTACAATAGCTTTCGCTTCGATCTGCATCGGGAAAACTGAAACCGGACATCCAGTTTTGCGTTGTCTCCCCGACTGACGCGGGTCGGAGAGAGAATCATGACGAACAATTGGCAGCTACCGGAGCGCTTCGACTTCCGTGGCTACGCGATCGCATGGGGGACGATTGGAGCAGGGCCGCCCGCAATCGTGCTTCACGGAACGCCATTTTCGTCCGTCGAATGGCGGCGCATAGCGCCGCTTCTGGGACGGGAGCGACAAATCTTCTACTTCGACATGCTTGGCTACGGTCAGTCCGACAAACCCGACGCCAACGTGTCGCGCGGCGTGCAGAGCGAGCTTTTCGCTGCCCTTTATGCACATTGGGGCGTCAAGAACCCGGACGTGGTTGCCCACGATTTCGGTGGGTCGAATGCGCTTCGCGGACACATATTGAACGAGCTTGACTATCGGAGCCTCGTCCTCATCGACCCGGTCGCAATCAGTCCCCAAGGCTCACCGCTCGTTCAGGCCGCAAAGGAGAATGAGCAGGTGTTTGCGAACCTGCCAGCCTATATCCACGAAGCTATGCTTAGGGCCTATATCGGCACCGCAGTGGCCAACGAATTACGCGAAGACGAGATGCAGCTTTACCTCGACCCGTGGCTGGGAGATATTGGTCAGAAGGCGTTTTGGCGGCAGATTGCCCAGATGGATGACAAGTACAGCCAGCAGGTTGAGCGGCGGTATGGCGAGATACGCTGCCCCGTGACAATCCTATGGGGCGAAGATGACGAGTGGATACCGATCGCCGATGGCCGGGAACTGGCAAGGCGGATAGCCAACGCGCCGTTCGCGTCCGTTCCGGAGGCGAAACACCTGTTGCAAGAGGATGCGCCGGAAGCGATTGTCGCGACGACACTGCGTTTCTGGGATACGTTGCGAACATAACCGGAGAGCAACGGTGGCTTCAAGGCGTTTCTGATCTTGATGCTGACGATCCGCAGACCACGTCATCTCGGGAATCGCCGACTAATGGGCTCACGGCCTAATCCGTGGCGATTGCGGCATCGAGATCCCAAGATCTCTGAGCTTCCCACCACGCAAAAACCCGCCGGCCGGGAATACCGTTCCGACGCTTGGGGGTAAAATCCGGCCACCGATTGTTCTCTGCTCCACAGTCGTGTAACGCCGTGCCGCTGGCACAAACGGGTGACCACATTTTGCAGAAGATAGAAGAACTGATTGATTGGTTTGCCGACGGCAAGATCGGCCGGCTTTACGCCGCGGTGCTCTTCGTCGCTCTTTATTTTGCCTTCCAAACTGCGACACTGCCGCTCCTTAGCCTTTGGGCAGGCAACGGCGTGAACATCGACGATGCCGAGCAACTGATTTATCTGCCGCATCTCGCTGCCGGCTATGGTGGTTCGCAGCCACCGCTCTACAACTGGATTGCCTGGACAGTAAGCCAAGGGTTCGGGACGAGCATCTTCAGCCTTAAACTCGTTAGATATGTCCTGCTTTTCGTCGGCTTTGCCGCCACCCACGCTGCAATGCGCAAGCTTGGCTATAAGCAGGTCACTGCCGCCGCCGCCATGTTCGGACTGATGACGGTGCCGCTGCTGTTTTGGGAAGCGCAACACAGCTTGACGCATTCGGTGGCCGCCTTCGCCTTTTGCGCGGTCACACTGCTCGCTTTTGCTTATCTCGTCGATATCAGGACGCCGCTGGCCTATGCGGGCTTCGGCCTGGCGGCCGCACTGGCCACGCTCGCCAAGTTCAATGATGTCCTCATGCTGGTAGCGTTGCTCTCGGCGGCGATGACTGTGCGCTATCGACCAGCGCTGGTTTCGCCATGGATACTGCTCAGCATGGCGGTCTTCGTGCTTGTTCTGACCCCGACGACAGTTTGGAGCTACTACCATTCGGACGCAATTTTCGCCCGTGTATCGAAGTTTGGCATAGCCGATGATGACGACGGGATGATCGGCGTCCGCGGCGAGGGGGTGTTCAAAATCATATTCGCTACCGCCTCATTCAGCATCATGACTCTATTCGTCTACGTCCTCGGCTTCGCCTGGAAACGGAGTTTCCCCCGACGCCAGGACGCTTTCAATGCACCGCGGGACAAGTTGCTTGAGCGTTCATTGCTGATGGGGCTTCTTGCTGTGCTGCTGCTGGTGCTGGCAAGCGGCAGCACGTCGTTGCGCAACCGCTGGCTGCTGCCGGTTCTTTTCCTGCTGCCGCTCTATCTTGCCGCACGCATGGAAAGGCTGGGCGAGTTCGGCCGGCAGGTTCAGCGCTTCGTAATCGCCTTGGCTGTCGTTATAGCTCTGCTTGTGACACCGTTCACTTGGTATGCGCAACTGATGGGCGGGGGAGGCAAATCTCGCACCGCAAGACTGGACTTCAAAGAGCTCTATTCCGATCTGCGGGCCACCGGGCCGGTGCGCACGATACTCGGCAGTGCCTCGTGGGTCGGGAACTTCCGCCTCGCCGAGGGCGACCTCGTGCTGCTCAATCCCGAGGTTCCGGAGCTGAAAGAGCTGCTCCAGGAGCCTGCGGTGTTGATGTGGCTGGACGAAGGCCAGCCTGACCCGGCAGTCGTAGAGCTCTTGCGGCAAACAGACTACGAGCTCAGCAACCAAACCGGTACGCTGATCGGCAAAGAACTGTTCGGGTCCACATCGGGCCGGCGCATCTATTTCGCCCGCCTTCACAAGCGCGGTTCGGCGGGCACAAGCGCACAAGATTGAATGTAGTCAGGGATTGCCGCTTGTACCCACCGCAGGTGTCGACCCTTAGCATCGGGTAGGGCAGTTCAATTCCAGCCGCGGCAGCTCTGATAGGCATGTCGCCAATAGCGCCAGCCGGTCGTCTTCCACTTCCAGAATTCATAGCCGCAGCCGCCATGGTCGGAAGCGGCGATCGTCACGCCGCCCCAAAACCAGGAGCCGTGCTTGTGGTGACCATGGTGATTGCCGTGGTGGCCGTCGTGGTCCTTGCCGGGTTTGCATCCGAACACCTTGCAAGGCAGATCCTTGCGCTTATGCTTCAGGATCGGTGGCTTGGCTTTGCAGCTAATTACCGCGCAGTCGATTTTCGCATTTATCCTGGGGCGGATCTTATCGCCAAAGGACGGCAGTTTGCCTGTTGGCCTGAAGGTTTGGATGCGACGGGCGAGGCGCGTATGCGGCATCGCCGAATTCTGCTTCACCGCCTGTGAAACGCCGTGTTTCATCTTGAACTTGTTTTCTTCGGCCTGGGCGCCGTTGGTGACGGCCATGGCCCCGATGATCGTGGCCAGCAGCAAAACGATGCCGGCGAAACGATGTTCGATCCTGAACATCGATGTCAGGCGCGCCATGCCTTTGGCCGGCGCGGTCGATCTATCCTGGCGCGCGTGTGCCACCGCGCCGGTGTAGAGTTTCTCGTACTGCGTCAGCGTCAACGCGCCAGGATCGACGCCGCTGAAAGCGACGACTGTTACGGGAGTAGACATCTTCCTGATCCTTCAGTTGGTTGGCGGCCTCGACCGCGGAGCCGTCCCGACGGGTTCGCTCCATAGCGCGGCTTTTCGCCCCCGGATGTTTCGGACGAATGCCGAAATCCGACTGAAGTGTTTCAATTGTTGACCCGTGCAGTGCGCCCGTTGGCAGTGCACTCGGCGTCGCGCCCATTCCCTTCTCCTACAAGAGGAGAAGGAAAGAAGGGGTTCTACAGCAACCCTGCCTGCTCAGCCTCTTTGCGCAAATTCTGCCTCGGCCTTGGGCCGAGCTGCTGGATCACCAGCCCGGCCGCCAGTGAGCCGAGATTGCCGCAATCCTTCAGGCTGCGCCCTTGCGTGTAGCCATAGAGGAAGCCCGCGGCATAGAGGTCGCCGGCGCCTGTGGTGTCGACCAACTCTCGGATTTTAGTCGCCTCGACGGTGACGGTCTCGTCGCCGCGCACGATGACCGAGCCCATTTCCGAGCGGGTGACCGCGGCTATCTTGCAGTCCTTGCGGATCTGCGCCAGCGCCTCGTCGAAGGAGGCGGTCTGGTAGAGCGACTTGATCTCGTGGCTGTTGGCAAAGACGATGTCGACGGTGCCCGAGCGCATCAGGTCCAGAAACTCGTCGCGGTAGCGGTCGACGCAGAACGAATCCGACAGCGTCATCGACACTTCGCGGCCGGCGGCGTGCGCGAGCTTCGCCGTCTGCCGGATCGCTTCCTTGGCCCGCGGCGGGTCCCACAGATAGCCCTCGAAATAGGTGACCGCCGCACCGGAAGCCTTGTCGGCCTCGACGTCCTCCGGCCCGAGTTCGATGCAGGCGCCGAGATAGGTGTTCATCGAGCGCTCCCCATCGGGCGTGACGAAGATCATCGAGCGCGCCGTCGGCGGCTCGCCGTTGAGCGGTTTGGTATCGAAGGCGACGCCCTGCGCATGGATGTCATGGGCGTAGATCTCGCCGAGCGGGTCGTTCGAGACCTTGCCGAAGAAGGCGGCGCGCCCGCCGAAGGAGGCGACGCCCGCCGCCGTGTTGCCGGCGCTGCCGCCTGAGGCTTCGATGGCCGGGCCCATGCGGCTGTAGAGCAGTTCGGCGCGCCTGGTGTCGATCAGGTTCATCGCGCCCTTGATGATGCCGTTGGTCTCCAGGAACGCCTCGTCGCACTGGGCGATGATGTCGACGATCGCATTACCGATACAAAGCACGTCATAGTTCGGCATCAATGATGTCTCCGCGAAAAACCACTGGCCTTCTGCCACGCCGGCCGCGGGCGGGTCCAGCGATTTGATGCGGCTTTGCCTAGCCAACAATCACTGTTGGACAATCATCGAAGCATTTCTTCCGTGTCTTGCTTACCAGGGTGGCGTAGTCGATCAATGTCCCCAAAGGTTGCGAACCCGCCATGCCTGCAAAAACCGACATGAAGACCGAGCTGGCGCTCCTCGTTGCGCTCGCGGTGCTGTGGGGTGCTTCCTACACCTTCATCAAGATCGGCGTCGAGACGATCCCGCCGGTAACGCTGATCGCCGCCCGAACCTTGATTGCGGGTGGAATTCTTCTCGCCCTCCTCCGCTGGCGTGGCCTGACGCTGCCGCGCGATGCCGCCAGCTGGCGTCGGTTCGCGTTCCAGGCATGCCTCAACAGCGTTGTGCCGTTCACGTTGATAGCCTCGGCCGAGCGCTCGCTGGACGCCGGCCTGGCCACGATCCTGAATGCGACCTCGCCGATCTTCACCTTCCTGCTGACCGCGCTCATCACGCGCCACGAGCCGGTGACCATGCGCAAACTGTTCGGCGTCGGTGCGGGAATAGCCGGAATATGCCTCATCGTCGGCACCCAGGCGCTTGGCGGTCTTGGTCACCAATTGTGGGCGCAGCTTGCGGTCGTCGCGGCGACGGTCTGCTACGCAGGTGCTGCCATTTTCGGTCGCGGCTTCAAGGGCCTCGATCCGATGATCCCGGCCGCCGGTTCGATGCTTTGCGGTGCCGCAATACTCGTCCCCCTCAGCCTTGTGTTCGATCGGCCCTGGGCGTTGGCGCCGTCAACGGCCTCGATCCTTGCCCTGCTCGGACTTTCGGTTTTTTCAACCGCACTGGCCTTCTGCATTTATTTCCGCCTGATCCATACGCTGGGCTCCGTCGGCACCACCTCGCAGGCCTATCTGCGCGTGCCGATCGGCGTCGGTATCGGGGCCGTGTTCCTCGGCGAAAGCCTTGGGCCGACGGCGTGGTGGGGAATGGCCCTTGTTGTCGCCGGCGTGGCGGCGATGACCATTCCTGTCCGCAAGCCGGTGCTTGCGCGGTAGGTTGCGTTATCAGCGGCAGTTGCGCTGATGATTTGCCTTTCCTATCTCGAGGGCGTCCTGCCCAAACGGGCGCGTTGCATATAGGTTTGAAACGCCATGATACTCGACGCCGCCCGCGCCGCCCTGAGCCGGCTGTTCTCGCCCGAGTTTCGTTCGGTTTTCATCAAGACGCTGGGGCTCACCTTGCTGGCGCTGCTGGCCTTGTGGTTCGGGTTGACGAGCCTTGTCGAGTGGCTGGCCTTGCCATGGTTGGAGTCCCTGATGCCCGGCCTGCCGTCCTGGGCCGGCTGGCTGGGCGGCATCATCGCCGCCATCGCTCTTGCCTTCGGGATGGCGCTGCTTATCGCGCCGGTGACGGCGATCATTGCCGGCCTGTTTCTCGACGATGTCGCCGAAGTGGTCGAGCGCACCGACTATCCCGGCGATCTGCCCGGCCGCGCCGTGCCGGCACTGCGCTCGCTGGTGCTGGCGATAAAATTCTTCGGCGTCGTCGTCCTCGGTAACATCGTCGCCTTGCTGCTTTTGCTGGTGCCGGGCATCAACATAGCTGCTTTCTTCATCGTCAACGGCTATCTGCTCGGACGCGAATTCTTCGAATTCGCCGCCATGCGCTTTCGCCCGGAGGCCGAGGCACGGGCATTGCGCAGGAAATATGCCGGCGCGGTGTTTCTCGCCGGGCTGCTCATTGCTGCCTTTCTTGCCGTGCCGCTGCTCAACCTTCTGACGCCGCTGTTTGCCGCCGCCATGATGGTGCATTTGCACAAGGCGATCAGTGCGCGAGAAGCGGCCCGGTCCTCAAAATCCTAGCGCAGCAGAAAACCCTTGCCCAACTCGTCGTCGGGCTCGACGATGAATTCGGCGCGCCCTGAGTAATAGGCGCGGCCGCCGACACGGGCAATGATGGCGTCATGCGGTCCGGCTCTCGCGGTCCTCATCACACTACCGGAAAAACGCGAGCCGGCGATGCTCTCGAAGGTCCGCACCTGCCCGGTCGCGATCCCGCCCTTGGCATGCATGGCCGCCAGCCGTGCGGTGACGCCCGAGCCGGTCGGCGAGCGGTCGACCTGGGCCTCGGCGAAGACGCAGATGTTTTTTGTCGCCTCGCTGGAAAACGCATCCCTTCCGTCGGTCAGGATCGTGCCGTAGAGAAAGGCGAGGTCCGCATGGTCGGGATGCGACAAGGGGAACTCGGCCTTCAGTTTGTCGGTCAGCGCCGTCGCCGCATCGACAAAATCACGCACGCGGCTCCTGCCGAATTCCAGCTCGAACTGGCGGCAATCGGCCAGCGCGTAGAAGGCGCCGCCATAGGCGATGTCGAAGCCGATCGCACCGAATCCCGGCAATTCCACCTCCTGGTCGCGGGCAAACAGAAAGGCCGGCACGCTTTCGAACGACACAGCACCTGCCCTGCCGTCTTGCACCTCAACCGAGGCGACGACCAGCCCGCACGGTGCTTCGATGTTAACCGTCGTCAGCGGCTCCTGTCGCGCCACCAGCCCCTCGTCGACGGCATAGCGGCCGAGCGCGACGATGGCGTGGCCGCACATCGTCGAATAGCCCTCATTGTGCATGAACAGCACGGCGAGGTCGGCGCCGGGCAGATCAGGCTCGACCAGCAGCGCGCCATACATGTCGTAATGGCCGCGCGGCTCGAACATCAGGATCTTCCTGAGGTGATCGAAGTGGTCGCGCACATAGGCGCGTTTTTCCAGGATCGTGCCTTTTGGAATTTGCGGATAACCGCCGGTGACGATCCTGAGCGGCTCGCCGCCGGTGTGCATGTCGACGACGGTGAGCGTCATGCTTCGGTGCCTGTCTAAGCCGAAGATTTGGCAAACAACGCCTGCAGCTTGCCGAACGGCATGGCGGCGCGGCTGAAGCCGAAGGTTCCATCCTGCTGGATCTCGCGCGCCGCCGTTTCCAGCATGCCGAAAGCGAAATTGGTCAGTCCCGACCCGAGCGAGATGCGTTTGACTCCCGCCATCGCAAGGTCGGCGACGGTGAAGCCCGGGCTCGCCAGGACATTGACCGGCTTGGTCAGCGCCGAGCAGATGGTTCGCACCGTCTCGATGTCGCTGATACCAGGCGCATAGAGCACATCGGCGCCGGCCTTCTCGAAGGCTTGCAGCCGTTTGATCGTGTCGTCGACGTCAGGCTTATCCCACAGAAAATTCTCGGCGCGCGCGGTGAAGACGAAATCATGCTTCAGCGCCCGTGCCGCCTCCGCTGCGGCGGCGACGCGCTCGACTGCATGCGAAAAATCGTAGATCGGCTTGTCGGGTTCGCCGGTGTGATCCTCGATCGAGCAGCCGGCGAGGCCGGCCGCTTCGGCCGCGAAGACAGTTTCGGCGGCACTTGTCGCGCTGTCGCCCTTGCCCTTCTCGAGATCGGCCGAAACCGGTAGGTCGGTCGCCGCCGTCACCTCGCGGCAATGGTGGATCATCGCCTCGAAAGTCACCGCGCCGTCGGGCAGACCGCGCGAAAAGGCAAAGCCGGCGCTGGTCGTTGCCAGCGCCTTGAAACCGAAAGAGGCCAAAAGTTTCGTCGTGCCGACGTCCCACGGGTTGGGCATGACGAAGATCGAGTTATGCAGGTCGCGAAAGGTTTTGCCCTTGTCCATGGATGCATTCCTTCATCTGCGGGGTGTGAGGCCGGATGCTATCGCGCCGATTTGCGGCGGGCAAACGAATGCGATTGGTTCAGAAGCGATTGGCGTTCTCTGCTGCCAATTTGTCCAGTGCGTCGGAATCCTTGACGTATGCGGCCCTGTCCCAATGGTAGGTGACGGAAATATCGCGCGAGGAAGCCTTGGGCGCCGGATCGTCGCAGCTTTCACCATTCGGCACCGTGGCATCGGTCACCGTGGCCTTGATGGCCGCATAGGGCTGGCCGTCCGCAACGGTCTGAAAGGCCAACTCCTGCGTGCGCTTATAGGCGCAGAGGTTCTCGTTGAACGTGTAGATCATGTCGATCAGTTCGAACCTGTCGTCGCGGACCAGGATCAGCGGCGTGCTCACATAGCCCTGGCTCGAATTGAAATGCGTGCTCAGGGTGATGATGGCGTCATCGCTGGGCCCAATCGGCAGCTTGCCCGGCTCGCTGAAAGAGGTGCTCCGGTCGACGGCGACATTGACGACGTCTAGCAGTTTCGGCTTGCCGGCAAGATCGTAAAGCGCCAGCACCGCGAACCCCTCGGCGCTGTCGGAGGAGCTGCCGAGGTCGAACAGCATGGCCAGCCGATCCTTGCCGCCGGCCTTGATGTCGAGCACGGCGGCGTTGGAGAGGCCCGGCATTTCGGGCGGCGGGCCACCGCTATCCGAACCCTCGATATGGCGCATCTCGACCGGCATGGAACCCCGGTAGAAGCCGTTCTTGTCCGCCGCCAGATCGGGAATGATCATCCTGGCGAGGTCGAGATAGGTCTTGTCCTCGTGGCCGGGGACGGCGCTGCCGAGGTCTGGGAAGCTGACGCCTTGCGCACCGGCCGCAGTCCACAGATACGGCAGCAGCAAACAGGCGAAGATGAAGCGAAGCAGGATGGAACTCATGCGCTGGGCGCCTCCCACTGTCGAGCGTTCGCAAGCTAGCACGGACAACTGAGGCGTACAGCCGGATAAGAAGCCTGAATATCAGGTTAGTGGATCGGCACCAGTCCGGCCAGCGCGCGCATATCGTCGAACAATATGCCGCCGGCCTCGGTCAGGCCGTCGCGATCGGTATGCGGGTCGCCGTGATAGGAAAATACCCGCATGCCGGCGGCAATGCCGGCCATCGTTCCGGCGACACTGTCCTCGATGACGATGCAGTCTGCCGGCGCAAAGCCCATCGTATGTGCGGCATGCAGGAAGAGGTCGGGGAACGGCTTTCCGCGCGAGACCATGGTCGAGCTGAACAACGCATGCGCGAACAGCGGCAGCAGACCTGTTTGGCCGAGCGTGATGTGCATTTTCGAAACCCGCGCCGATGAAGCGACGCAAGTTGCGATGCCGGCCGCATGCACGACTTCGATGAACTCCCTGACATAGGGGACGGCTTCGACGCCGTGCGCGAACAGGTCCGGCAGGCCGGCGTTCCAACGCTCGACGAAATCCGCGCCGAGGCTGACGCCGGTCGCCTCGACTTCTTTTTGCACCGAGACCATGGAGCGGCCGGAGAAATTCTTGCGGCAAGATTCGAAGGTGGCCGGGTAGCCGGCGGCGCTTAGCCATTCCGCGAGGCGCCGATTGGCCAGGTTCTCGGTGTCGACCAGAACCCCGTCGCAATCGAAGATGACGAGCTTGGGCATTCTCATTTCACGATGCTCATCTGATCACGATGCTCATCAGGCCGTGCCGGTCGATCCGAACCCACCCGAGCCGCGCGCCGTGCCGCCGGCCAAGGTGCGCTCTTCGACCGTCGCCTGCGTCACCGGGGCGAAGACGATCTGGGCGATCCGCATGCCGCGCGTCACCGCGAAATCCTCGTCGCCGAGGTTGATCAGCAGCACCTTGACCTCGCCGCGATAGTCGCTGTCGATAGTGCCCGGCGTGTTGAGGCAGGTGAGCCCATGCTTGTAGGCAAGGCCCGAGCGCGGCCGGACCTGGCCTTCCATGCCTTCCGGAATCTCCAGGATCAGCCCGGTCGGCACCAGTGCGCGTTTTCCCGGCAGGATCAGCAGTGGCCGGTCGTCCGGCACCGCGGCGCGCAGATCCATGCCGGCGGCGCCCGGGCTTTCATAGGCAGGAAGCGGCAGGCCTTCGCCATGCGGCAGCCTGACAAAGCCGACGGCCGGACCGATGACGGAGGAAGTGTAGATTGCTGCGCGCATAGGGCTGATCCTATCGCTGCCAACGCCGATTCGGTCAACTCGGCAGCAATGCTATCAACGGCTTTCTTTCAGCGCAGTTCCACGTCAGCGCAGTTCTACCGGGACGACCGTCGTCTCCTTGATCTCCTCCATGACGAAGGAGGCCGAAACGTCCGACAGCGCCACCTTGGCGATCAGCCGCTGATACAGCCGATCGTAAGCCTTTACGTCCGCGACGCGGGCTCGCAGCACATAATCGAGATCGCCGGACATGCGGTAGACGCCGGTGATCTCGGGAAAACCGGTCACTGCCGACCGGAATTTTTGCAGCCAGTCCGGATCGTGATTGGAGGTCCGGACCAGGATGAACACCGAGAGGCCGAGACCGAGCTTGTCCGCATCGACCAGCGCCACCCGGCCGGTGATGACGCCGTCTTCTTCCAGGCGCTTGACCCGACGCCAGCAGGCGTTGCGCGACAGCGACACCCTTTCCGACAGTTGGTCGACCGACAGTGTGCCGTCGCGTTGCAGTTCGCCCAGCAGTCTTCGGTCGATTTCATCGATTTCCAGCGCCATGTGGGACGTTTGTCCCAATAATCGGCCAAGGACAAGGATATTTTGGGACCAATGAAGCGGTGAGGCGTGTCAAGATATTCAAATTCGGGACTTCACGCGCTGAAAGGGGACCAGCATGACCGCACGGCTCGCAAGACTTTTCACCTCTCATCCGGCTTCGGTGGGCGAAACCTATTTCGGCCATATGGCTTTCGCCGCGTGGTTCTCGTCGCGACTGTTCATGGCGGCATTCGCCGCGCTCATTCACGCTTTCCTGCCGTTTCTGTGCGATTCCACGGCAAGCCGTATAGTTCGCGAACTTTACGAGCGGACGCACAACAGGGGGTCGCGGTGAAGCTGGCGCTGGTCGGCTAAGCTCTGCGCAATCCCGATCAAGCGATGCCGGCCACCGAATGCTGAACTTGGCTTGAAGCCGCGCCGCAATCTGCCATTTGGTGAGACGAGCGCTGCCAGCTAGCCGGGAGCATTGGTCATGGACCTCGTCTTTTCCTCTACCACAGAACTGGCTGCCGCCATTCGCGACCGCAAGATTTCCGCTGTGGAAGCGCTGGACGCGTATCTGGCCCAGATTGACAGACACAACGAGGCGGTCAATGCGGTCGTCACGCTCGACAGGGAAACGGCTCGCGCTCGCGCTGAGAAGGCCGACGAGGCGCAGGCGCGGGGTGATGTTCTCGGGCCGTTGCACGGCGTACCGTTCACGCTGAAGGACACGCATGAAACATCGGGGATGAAGACCACGGTCGGCTTTCCGCCCTTTGCCGACTATGTGGCGAGAGAAGACAGCCCGGTCGTTCTCAGGTTGAAGGCGGCCGGCGGCGTGCTGACGGCCAAGACAAATGTCGCAACGATGCTGGGCGACTGGCAGTCGGACAATCCGCTGTTCGGTCGCACCAATAATCCCTGGGACCTCTCGCGTACATCAGGCGGTTCCAGCGGTGGCGCTGCCGCAGCGCTCTGCGCCGGGATGACGCCGTTCGAGGTCGGCACCGACATGCAGGATTCGATCCGGCTGCCGGCCGCCTTCTGCGGCGTCTACGGCCTCAAGCCGACAGAGCATCGCGTCTCCTTAGCCGGCGCCTTTCCCGATCCCGGTGGCGTACCGCGCGGCGTGCGGCTGATGTCCTGCCTTGGACCGCTGGCGCGCAACGTCGAAGATCTGGCGCTGATCCTGGGGATCATTGCAGGACCGGATGGCGGCGACACCGACCTTGCGCCGGTGCCGGTCGAGGGTATGCCGAAGCTAGATCTCAAGACATTGCGCATCGCCTTTGCTTCGTCCTTTCCTGGTTTGCCGGTGGCCAACGAAATCTGCGCCGCGGTCGAAAGTCTGGCCGAGCAACTCAAGTCAGCGGGCGCGACCGTCGAGGAAGCAAAGCTACCGAAGCTCGACTGGCACGACGACCTGGCTGAGGGCGGCGCGCTGATCGGCATGATGCTGGAGGCAACGCAGCCTGAACCGCCAAAAGAACCGACACCGGTCTCGCGCTGGTTCGAGGCGCTCGGCCGCCGCGATCGGTCAATCCTTGCCTGGGAACGGTTTTTCCAAGAATGGGATGCGTTGCTGTGCCCCGTTGCTATGACCACGGCCTTTCCGCATTGCGAGCCGGGAACACCGATCAAGGTCGATGACAAGGAGCAGAGCTACTGGATGCTGCCGGCCTATGGCGCGGTGTTCAACTATAGTGGCCAACCCGCACTTTCGCTGCCGTACGCGCAGGATCGTGACGGCCTGCCCATTGGTCTGCAGCTGGTCGGCAGACGCTGGTCCGAATCGCGGCTGCTCGGCATCGCCAGGGCGATGGCGCCGCTGACCGGCAGTTTTCGACGGCCGTCAGGCTATTGAGCGAAGCGCGCCAGCCCATAAGGCTCAAGCAGCGGATCGCGCGCGCCGTCGAGGATTTCCCGTGAGGCGAACAGGCCGACGGCAGGCGCCAGCGTGATACCCGAATGCATGACTGCGACGTAGAGTCCGCTCACGCCTCGAGCACGTCCGATGATCGGAAAGCCGTCGATCGGCGTCGGCCGGTAGCCGACCGTATGAAAATCCAGTTCCAGCCCGTCGGCGCCGCGCAGCATGCTCTTCATCGCTGCAAACAACTCGCGGGCGGTGGCTGCGGCATCCATGCCCGGATCGGCACCGCCGAAATCCGAGCCGGCGATGATACGGCCTTCCGCCGTCTGGCGCATGTGCAGCCGGTCCCCGATCACCAGCCCGTTGAGCAGCTTTTCGTAGGGGCGTGAGTGGACGATCAGGCCGGGCGGCGTCTCGATCGGCAGTTTTATCCCAGCCGTCGCCGCGATTGCCGGAGAGCCGCCGCCAGCCGCAATCACCACCTCGTCGGCGGCAATCGGTCCCGTGGATGTATCGACGCCGGTAATCCTGCCATTGGTCTGTATCAGCGCGCTGACGGTCGTGCCGGTCATCACCCGCGCGCCGCGCAGTTCGGCGTCGGCCAGTAATGCCTGCGTGGCGGCGACCGGTTCGGCGACGCCTTCCCCGGGCACATGCAGGGCGAAATCGGGAAGCTCGGCAAGATTGGGCTCGATGCGTGCGGCTTCCGCACGGTCGACGCGCTCGATGCCGTAACCCCAGCCGGAATGCTCGGCGGCATAGGCTTCCAACTCGGACGGCGGCAGGTCCCAGCACAGGCCGCCGCACCAGGCGAGCGGAATGCCGGGAAGGTCCTGCGCCAGCCGCGTCCATTCGGCCATCGAACGGGTGCGGAGCCGGAAATACGGTTCAGGATTCCCCCAACTGGCATTGATCCAGGCAAAGGAATTCGGCGTGGCGACGCCGCCGGCGCCGCTGTCGGCAACGACCATCACCTTCGCGCCGGCCTTCGCCAGATGCCAGGCGATGGACGCGCCGATAATGCCGGCCCCGATGACGATGACTTGTTTGGCTGCGCTCATGGATGGTCCTTTATCGAATCGGATCTTCTGATGTTGTTGCGGCGATCCTATCTCAAGACCGGATGAAGGCGTTCGCCCAAAACTGTTCGACAGGCTACAAAAGCGCTGCTAAAAGCCCGCGCACCACACGGGATTCCATAAATTGGCTGAAGACATCACGAACGCGGTGGCGCGCCGCCGCACTTTCGCGATCATCGCGCATCCGGACGCCGGCAAGACGACGCTGACCGAAAAGCTGCTTTTGTTCGGCGGCGCCATCCAGCTTGCCGGCGAGGTCAAGGCCAAGAAGGATCGCATCCAGACCAGGTCGGACTGGATGAAGATCGAGCGCGAGCGCGGCATCTCGGTCGTCACCTCGGTGATGACCTTCGAATATGAGGACAACGTCTTCAACCTGCTCGACACGCCCGGCCACGAGGATTTCGCCGACGACACCTATCGCACGCTGTCGGCGGTCGACGCGGCGGTCATGGTCATCGACGCCGCCAAGGGCATCGAGCCGCGCACGCTGAAACTGTTCGAGGTGTGCCGGCTGCGCGACATCCCGATCATCACCTTCGTCAACAAGATGGACCGCGAAAGCCGCGACCCGTTCGAGATCCTCGACGAGATCGAGCAGAAGCTGGCACTCGATACCGCGCCGATCACCTGGCCGATCGGCCGCGGCAAGACCTTTTCCGGCACCTACCATCTGGCGCTGAACGCGGTGCGCAAGGGCGACGCGGAGAAGGAACGCACGCCGGTCAATGGTCCCGATTCCAACCGCGTCGCCGGCCTGTTGCCGGAGAACGAGCGCGAAGCCTTCATCGAGGAGCTGGAACTGGCGCGCGAAGCCTGCCGTCCGCTCGACATCGACTCCTTCCGCGAGGGTCATCTGACGCCGGTCTATTTCGGTTCGGCGCTGCGCAATTACGGCGTGCGCGACCTGATCGAAGCGCTTGGCGCCTACGGGCCGCCGCCGCGCGCGCAGGAAGCCGACACCCGTAAGGTCGAGGCAACCGAGGACAAGATGACCTCCTTCGTCTTCAAGATCCAGGCTAACATGGATCCCAACCACCGCGATCGCATCGCTTTCGTCCGTGTCTGCTCGGGTAAGCTTGAGCGCGGCATGAAGGCCAAGCTGGTGCGCACGGGAAAACCGATGAGCCTGTCGGCGCCGCAGTTCTTTTTCGCCCGCACCCGCGTCACCGCCGACGAGGCGTTTGCTGGCGACGTCGTCGGCATCCCCAACCACGGCACGCTGCGCATCGGGGATACGCTGACCGAGGGCGAGGAGATACTGTTCCGTGGCGTGCCGAATTTCGCGCCGGAAATCCTGCGCCGCGTCCGCCTCGGCGACGCGATGAAGGCTAAGAAGCTGAAGGAAGCGCTGCACCAGATGGCCGAGGAAGGCGTCGTGCAACTGTTCTCGCCTGAGGATGGTTCGCCGGCCATCGTCGGCGTCGTCGGCGCGCTGCAACTCGACGTGCTGAAGGAGCGGCTGAACTTCGAATACACGCTGCCCGTCGATTTCGAGATGTCGCGCTTTTCCGTCTGTCGCTGGATATCGGCCGACGACAAGGCCGAGGTGCATCGCTTCATCGAGGCGCATCGCGGCGACATCGCCCGCGACCTCGACAACGATCCGGTGTTCCTGGCCCAGCACGCCTTTTCGCTCAACTACGAGGCGGAACGCTGGAAGGCGATCCGCTTCGCCGCGGTCAAGGATTACCAGGTCCGCGACAAGGCGGCCTAAACGGCGTTACTTCCCTTCTCCCGCAACAAGGGGAGAAGGGAAGATCGCTCAGCCCCTGGCTGCCGCTTCGATCTTGGCGATGTCGATCTTGGTCATCTGCATCATCGCCTGCATGACGCGGCCGGCCTTTTCCGTGTCGGGGTCCTGCAGCAGCCTCGGCAATTGCTCCGGCACGACCTGCCAGGAGACGCCGAATTTGTCCTTCAGCCAGCTGCACTGGCTGGGCTCGCCACCGCCCTCGATGAGTCTGTCCCAGAAATAGTCGACCTCCTCCTGCGTCTTGCAGTCGATGGAGAGCGAGACTGCCTCGCTGAACTTGAATTGCGGCCCGCCGTTGAGCGCCTGGAACTGAACGCCGTCGAGCTCGAAATTCGTCACCAGAACCTTGCCCTCATTGTCGCCGCTGCCCTTGGGCCAGCGCATCACGCTCAGCACCTTCGAATTCTTGAAGATGGACATGTAGTGGTTCATGGCCTCCTCGGCCTGGTCGTCGAACCACAGGCAGGGGGTGATCTTTTGCATTTGCTTGCTCCTCGGCTGTTGCAGTTGGCTATCGCAGTGAAACGGCCTGGCTTGGCGTGGTGTTTTGCCCCGCCGTTTGCCCAAGGACGCCCGCACGGCGCGCAATCCGACAGTGCCATCGATTTTTTTGAGGATCTGGGAATTTTCTTGGGAAAATCTGGCGCACTGCAAAATTGTGGCCAGACCGTGCTTCGGCGTCTATAACGCCTGCGGTCCGAATTCAGCGCCGCCGCGCTTCCATCGAGCGCAGCTAGCCAGCCAAGGAAAATTCATGCCTGCCTATCGCTCCCGCACCACCACCCATGGCCGCAACATGGCCGGCGCCCGTGGCCTTTGGCGTGCGACCGGCATGAAGGATTCCGATTTCGGCAAGCCGATCATCGCCGTCGTCAATTCTTTCACCCAGTTCGTGCCGGGTCATGTCCACCTCAAGGATCTCGGCCAGCTGGTCGCCCGCGAGATCGAGAAGGCCGGCGGCGTTGCGAAAGAGTTCAACACAATCGCCGTCGATGACGGCATCGCCATGGGTCACGACGGCATGCTCTATTCGCTGCCGTCGCGCGAGCTGATCGCCGACTCGGTCGAATACATGGTCAACGCTCACTGCGCCGACGCCATGGTCTGCATTTCCAATTGCGACAAGATCACGCCGGGCATGCTGATGGCGTCGCTGCGCCTCAATATCCCGACCGTCTTCGTCTCCGGCGGGCCGATGGAAGCCGGCAAGGTGGTGCTCGCCGGCAAGACGCAGGCGCTCGATCTGGTCGATGCCATGGTTGCGGCCGCCGATGACAAGATCTCCGACGAGGACGTGAAGACCATCGAGCGCTCGGCCTGCCCGACCTGCGGCTCCTGCTCTGGCATGTTCACCGCCAATTCGATGAATTGCCTGACCGAGGCGCTCGGCCTTTCCTTGCCCGGCAACGGCTCGACGCTGGCCACGCATGCCGACCGCAAACGGCTGTTCGTCGAGGCCGGCCATCTGATCGTCAATCTCGCCCAGCGCTACTATGAGCAGGATGACGACACCGCGCTGCCGCGCAGCATCGCCTCGAAAGGCGCTTTCGAAAACGCCATGACACTCGACATCGCCATGGGCGGCTCGACCAACACGGTGCTGCACATTCTCGCCGCCGCGCATGAGGGCGAGGTCGACTTCACCATGGAGGACATCGAGCGGCTGTCGCGGCGGGTTCCGGTGCTGTGCAAGGTGGCGCCGGCCAAGGCCGACGTCCATATGGAGGATGTCCATCGCGCAGGCGGCATCATGGCGATCCTCGGCCAGCTCGATGGCACCGGGCTGCTCAACCGCGACCTGCCGACGGTGCATACGGCAAGTCTCGGCGAAGCGCTCGACCATTGGGATATTTCCCGCACCTCCAGCCAGAATGTCCGCGATTTCTTCCTCGCGGCACCGGGCGGCGTGCCGACGCAGGTCGCGTTCAGCCAGGACCGCCGCTGGGACGAGCTCGATCTTGATCGTGAGAAAGGCGTCATACGCTCGGCCGAACACCCCTTTTCGAGGGACGGCGGTCTTGCCGTGCTGAAAGGCAACCTTGCGCTGGACGGCTGCATCGTGAAGACCGCCGGCGTCGATGAATCGATCCTGAAATTCACCGGCCCGGCCAGGGTGTTCGAAAGCCAGGACGCCAGCGTCAAGGCGATCCTGTCCAACGAGATCAAGGCCGGCGATGTTGTCGTCATCCGCTACGAAGGGCCGCGCGGCGGCCCCGGCATGCAGGAAATGCTCTACCCGACCAGCTACCTCAAGTCGAAGGGCCTCGGCAAAGCCTGCGCGCTGGTCACCGACGGCCGGTTTTCCGGCGGCACCTCCGGCCTGTCGATCGGCCATGCGTCCCCGGAGGCGGCGGAAGGCGGGCTGATCGGGCTGGTGCAGGAGGGCGACACGATCGAGATCGATATCCCGAACCGCACGATCCATCTCGCTGTCAGCGAGGCTGAATTGGCCGCCCGCCGCGCCGCGATGGAGGCGAAGGGAGCTGCCGCCTGGAAGCCCGAGGAAAAACGCAAGCGCAAGGTGACGACGGCCTTGCGGGCCTATGCCGCGATGGCGACCAGCGCTGCAAAGGGTGCTGTGAGGTATGTGCCGGAGTAGGTTCGCTTTTCCTTCTCCCACAAGAAGGGGGAGAGTCGCGCCTGAAGGTTCCACCCTACGGCAGCACGCCGCGCTGAAAGGAATGGCTGTTGCCTTGCGCCACGGTGGCTTTGTGATTCTGCAAGGGGATGACGACAGATGGATTTCGACCTTATCGTGCGCGGCGGCACGCTGCCCGACGGCACGATCGCCGATATCGGCATCATCGGCGAGACGATCGCCGCCATCGAGCCCGAGCTGAACGTCACCGCGGGCACGGCGATCGATGCCCATGGCAATCTGATCTCGCCGCCTTTCGTCGATCCGCATTTCCACATGGACGCCACACTCTCCCTGGGCGTCCCGCGCATCAACGCGTCGGGCACGCTGCTGGAAGGCATTTCGCTGTGGGGCGAGCTGAAGCCGTTGTTGACCCACGAAGCGGTGCGCGAGCGCGCGCTCGCCTATTGCGACTGGGCGGTCTCGATGGGCCTGCTCGCCATCCGCACCCATGTCGATGTTTGCGATATCAGGCTGCTGGCGGTCGAAGCCCTGCTCGATGTCAAGAAGACGGTCGCGCCCTATATCGACCTGCAACTGGTCGCCTTCCCGCAGGATGGGTTTTATCGCTCGCCGACGGCGCGCGACAACACCATCCGCGCCCTCGACATGGGTGTCGACGTCGTCGGCGGCATTCCGCATTTCGAGCGCACCATGGCCGACGGCACGCGCTCGGTGACGGAATTGTGCGAAATCGCAGCAGAACGCGGCCTCATGGTCGATCTGCATTGCGACGAGACCGATGATCCGCTGTCGCGTCATATCGAACAACTAGCCTATGAGACGCAACGCCTCGGCCTCCAGGGCAGGGTCGCCGGCTCGCATCTCACTTCGATGCACTCGATGGACAATTACTATGTCTCGAAACTGTTGCCGCTGATATCAGAGGCAGGCGTCTCGGCGATCCCCAATCCGCTGATCAACATCATGCTGCAGGGCCGCCACGACACCTTTCCCAAACGCCGCGGCCTGACGCGGGTCAAGGAGATGCTTGCCCACGGCATCCGCGTTGGCTGGGGCCAGGATTGCGTGCTCGACCCCTGGTATTCGCTGGGCACCGCCGACATGCTGGATGTCGCCTTCATGGGCCTTCACGTCGCCCAGATGTCGAGCCCGGCCGATATGGCGCGCTGCTTCGACATGGTCACCAATGTCAACGCCGCCATCATGGGCCTCGACCATCTCGGCCTGGCGGTCGGCAAGCGCGCCAGCCTCGTCGTCCTCGATGCTGGCGATCCGGTCGAGGCCTTGCGTCTACGCCCCGAGCGCCTCTGCGTCATCGCCAGGGGCAAGGTGGTGGCCGAGCGGGCGAGGCAGGAAACCCGGCTTTCGATCACGGGACGGCCGAGGACGGTGAACCGCAGGCATCGGCCGCCCATTTCGTGACCATTGATGGCAGGCCCAATAGGACGTTGGACCTGCATCAAGCCTGGCGCTTCGATCAGATTGATCGGTCCTGATCATAAGTCTACAGTCAGTCTCCACTTTTAGTTTGAGGAGGACACCATGTGGCACAAAACGGCGATGGTGGTCGCCTTGGCGGCGATCTGTGCAGGCTGCATGACGGCAGAAGACCGTCGTGCCGCGGACGAGGCAAAATGCCGGTCCTACGGCTTCGCCAGAAAGAACGATGCTTTCGCCGAATGCCTGCAGCGCATCGATCTCGCGCGCCGCGCGGAACTGAGAAGTGCGTCGGCTTTCGATCCTTGGGATCGGCCGGTGATCTATCGTCCGGTCATCATTAGGCCACGGCCGAAGTAGGCCGCTCAAGCGGCGATCTAGAGCATCGGTCCCAAAAGTGCGTACCGATTTTGGGTCCGATGCTTAAACAATAAAGACTGAGCGGCGGTACGATTCGATTTGAAAACCGCCGCTCCAGTATAGGCCCAGCCGATTTCCGGCTCTGGTCTGGCCGGGTCCCGATTTCCGCTCGTAAAAGCGGCTGCTTGCGTTTACGACGCTGCTCACCGAGCTTTCATGCGGGAGGAAGCGACATCGGCATGGCACAGCCACCAGCCCAGAATTCGACGACCAGGAACGTGCTTTTGGCTGGCATCCTGCTGATGCTGGCCGGCGATTTCCTGTTTGCGTTGAACGATGCGATGGGCAAATGGCTGGTCGCCAGCTTTTCCGTCGGCCAGGTCGTGCTGGTCCGTTCGATCGGCGCCTTTTTCGTGCTCGGTCCGATGATCGCGCGTCAAGGTCCGGCCAAGCTGTTCCGCATGGAACGACCTGAGTTGCAGCTCTTGCGCGTCGTCATGACGACGCTCGACACGGCGCTGTTTTATGCCGCCGTCGTCTACCTGCCGCTCGCCGACGTCATGAGTTTCTACATGGCGGGGCCGATCTATGTGGCGGCATTGTCCCACCTGCTGCTTGGTGAAAAGGTCGGCTGGCGCCGCTGGATGGCGATCCTGGTCGGCTTCTGCGGTGTGCTGATCATGCTCAAACCGTCCTCGGCCGCATTTTCGCTGTCGTCGACCTTCGCGCTGGTCGGTAGCGTTACCTTTGCCTTCGCCATCATCCTCAACCGGCGGCTGCGTGGCACCAGCGACACCTCGCTCGTTACCTGGCAAACCATCGGCACGCTCGTGGTCGGCGCGGTGCTGACCATCGGCAACTGGCGAACGCCTTCTGCGCTCGATTTCGGCGCCATGCTGCTTCTCGGTATCGTCTCCTGCGGCGCCCATCTGATGATCACCAGGGCCCTGAAGCTGGCGCCGGCTTCGACACTGGCGCCGCTGCATTACAGCCTGCTGCTGTGGGCCGTCATTTTCGGGCTGGCCTTCTTCGGCGACATGCCCGGCCCGCGCATCCTGATCGGCTCGGGCATCATCGTGCTGGCCGGGCTGTTCATCTTCCATCGCCAGAAGGTGGTCGACACAGTGCCGCCCGAAAACGTGCCGAAAGGCGTCAACTAGGCTCCAGGTTCTGGTGCGCTCGATCTAGCAAGTTCTAAGCTTTCACTCTTTCTCCCGCCGGGTCGTAAAGCGGCTCAAGATGGATCTTTGCCGGCGTCCGCTCCATCGCCACCACCAGCTCGTAATCGCCGGAGGCGAGGAAATCGTCGCCGACCCCGTCGGCGTTGCGGACGTAACCATAGCCGATGTTCTTGCCGACCGTGTAGCCGTAGCCGCCGCTGGTCAGGTAGCCGACTGGCTCGTTGTTGCGCAGGATCGTCTCGCGCCCGAGCAGCACGACCTCCCGATCGTCGACCGTGAAGCCGGCGAAGCGTTTTTTCAGTACTGCGCCATCGATCTTTTCCAGCGCTCGCCTGCCGACAAAATCCGTGTTTCTTCGGAGCTTCACCGCCCAGCCGAGGCCGGCCTCCTGCGGGGTGTCGTTGGGTGTGATGTCGGAACCCCAGGCGCGGTAGCCTTTTTCCAGCCGCAACGATTCCAGCGCGCGGTAGCCGACCGGGCGAATGCCGTGCTTCTCGCCCGCCGCCATCAACGCGTCGAAGATCTCGCCCGTGGCCGCGATCGGCACATGCAACTCCCAGCCGAGCTCGCCGACATAGGTGACGCGCAGCGCCCGGATTGTGTGGTCGGCGATGGAGATTTCCCGCACATGGCCGAACGGGAAAGCGGTGTTCGACACATCCGCATCGGTCAGCGCAGCCAGCACGTCGCGGGCGCGCGGCCCCATCAGCGACAGCGTGCCGAAACGCTCGGTGACGTCGGTGAGCGTTACATCGAGTTCCCTGCCGATATGGTCGCCGATCCACGAGAAATCATGTGTCCTGAAACCGGTGCCGGTGACGACGTAGAATCGTTCTTCGCCGAGCCGCGCCACGGTGAGGTCCGCCTCGATGCCGCCGCGGGTGTTGAGAAGCTGCGTGTAGGTCAGCCGGCCGACCGGCTTGTTGATATCGTTGGCGCAGATCCAGTCGAGCGCCTTCAACGCATCCGCACCGGTGATTTCATATTTGGCAAAGGACGACTGGTCGAAGATGCCGACGTTTTCGCGCACATGCCGGTGTTCGTCGCCGACTGGCGAAAACCAGTTCTGCCGGCCCATCGAATAGATGTCCTTCGGCTCGATACCTTCGGGTGCGAACCAGTTCGGCCGCTCCCAGCCGAGTTTCGAGCCGAACACAGCGCGGTGCTTTTGCAGCCGCTCATAGAGCGGCGAGACGATGCGCGGCCGGCCGGAAAGATATTCCTCGTGCGGGAAGCCGATCGTGTAGTGCTTGCCATAGGCTTCCAGCGTGCGGTCGCGGACCCATTGCCGGTCGCGGTGCAGGTCGGAAAAACGCCTGATGTCGACCACCCACAGGTCAAGCGGCGCCTCGCCGTCGACCACCCATTGTGCCAGCACCCAGCCGGCGCCGCCGCCCGATGCGATGCCGAAGGCGTTGAAGCCGGCACCGACGAACATGTTGGGGCATTCGGGCGCTAGGCCGAGAATGAAATTGCCGTCCGGCGTGAAACTCTCCGGCCCGTTGATCATCTGCTTGACGCCGACGGATTCGAGTGCCGGAACACGCGCGATCGCCTGGTTCATATGCTGCTCGAAATGATCGTAATCGTCGTCGAACAGCCGGAATTCCCAGTCGTCAGGCACGTCGCCGCCGGGCAGGCCGGTCGTCCAGGGCTGCGGGTTCGGCTCATAGCCGCCCATCACCAGCCCACCGACCTCCTCCTTGAAATAGGTGCGGCGGTCGGGGTCGCGGATCGTTGGCGCATCGGTCGCTAAGCCGTCGATCTTTTCGGTGATGATGTACTGGTGCTTCACCGGCTGCAGCGGCACGTTGATGCCGGCAAGGGAGCCCACCTGCCGCGCCCATTGCCCGGCGCAGTTCACCACCTTGTCGCAGGCGATATCGCCGGTGTTGGTCTTTACCGCGGTGATGCGGCCATCCCTCATGTCGAAGCCGGTGACGCGGACATCCTCGAACAGCCTGGCGCCGTGCATGCGCGCGCCTTTGGCCAGCGACTGGGTGATGTCGGAGGGGCTTGCCTGGCCGTCGGTCGGCAGCCAGCTGGCGCCGACGAGATCGCCGGTGTCCAGCAGCGGCCAGATTGTCTTGACCTCGGCCGGCGACAGCAACTGCATATCCATGCCGAAGCTTTTCGCCGTCGTCGCCAGCCTTTTATACTCGATCCAGCGGTCGGCATTGGTGGCGAGCCTGAGGCACCCGGTCATCTTCCAGCCAGTGGCCAGCCCGGTTTCGGCTTCCAGTCCCTTGTACAGATCGACCGAATATTTGAGCACGCGGGTGATGGAAGCCGACGACCGCAACTGTCCGACCAGCCCCGCCGCATGCCAAGTGGAGCCTGAAGTCAGCTTGCCCTGTTCCAAAAGCACGACATCGGCCTTGTGGTCACGCGCCAGATGATAGGCCGTCGAACAGCCGATGATGCCGCCGCCGATGACGACGATCTCGGCATGGGCGGGCACTGTCATGACTTTTGTCCGTATTTTGTTCTGTAGTTTTCCAGCGCGGCTTCCAGCCGCGTCAGGTTTTCGTCGGTGTAGGCGACGTAGTCGATGCCCGGCGCGTCGAGATAAAGTTCGGAAACCATGCTCCACATCGCCTCGCGCAGCAGCGATGCGCATTGCATGGCGGCATGCGAGCGGCGGATCGCCTCGTCAGGCTCCTTCATGAAATAGGCGGTCAGGAAGGCAAAGGACTCCTCGTCGCTCATGCCGGCATTCGAGGCGACGCCGGCAAGGTCGAACATCGCCGTATTGAAGCCGGCATATTCGAAGTCGATGAGCCATAGCCTATGGCCGTCATCGAGAATATTAGCCGGCAAAAGATCATTATGGCCAAAGACAATCGGCAACAGCTTCTGCGCCCGTTCGAGCTCGTCGGCAAGCGTCAGGAGCCGCGGCAACTCGCTTCGCATGCGGCTGCCGCCTTCCTCAAGCGTGCGCGCATAGTCGCGGATGACATGGAACACCCAGAACATGAAGCCGGCGCCGGAGACATGATTGGGCATTTCCCGATGGAAGCCGCGCATCAGGGTGGCGACGCGGCCGATATTGGCGCGTACGTCTTCAGCGACATAGGTCTTGGCGCCGAGAAATTCCGTCACCAGGATGCCAGGCTCGGAATAAAGAACCGTCGGCGCGAAGCCGGCGGCGTGCGCCGCACGGGTGGTCATCACCTCGCGCTCGCGAAAGACGTGGTGGAACGGAAAGTCCTGACCGAAGCGCACCACATGCCGTCCGGCCGCGTCTTTGACCAGATAGTTGGCGTTGCTCAGGCCGCCGGGCAGCGGCGCGATCTCGATGTTGCCGGTCCAGCAGGGCAGGGCGCGGATACGGTCCTCGACGGTCACAGGCTCGTCGCTCCTTGGGCAGGGTTCAAGGCGCCACAGGTGTCATAAAGATGGCGGCCGGCAGGTGGGAGCGATGCGAAGATCTCGTCGGTGCGGGATGCCAGGATCGGTATCCCGCACCGCACCGACGAGCCCCTTTGCCGGGTTCTTCGACGCCGGCATCCGCCCCCGCGGATTCCAAAAAGTCCTTTCCCTTGCCCCAGACGATCTTCGCAGACGTTCGGGCAGACGAATTTTGGTGCGGCTCAGCCATCGTTCTCCTGTGGCAGCTCAGAGCCTGTCGCCAAACCCAATGTCACGCCTTGTAATCGGGCTTGTCAACGAAAACTTGTGGCTTTTTCTGCGCTTTTGACCGGAATCGTAAGGAATTCTTGTAAACTGTGGCCGATTTGCCTTAGAACCGGTCAGCGGCGCAACATCCGATTGGCGAAACTCGATGGTCTATTCGAAGCGGCACGGCGAAATACTCCGTCTCTTGAAAGAGGAAGGCACGGTCACCATCGCCAGCCTGGCCGACCGGCTGGGCGTCTCTCTGGAGACCGTGCGCCGCGACGTCAAGCCGCTGACCCGTGGCGGTTCGATCCTGAAGATGCACGGCGCCGTCGGCCTGCCGGCGATGGCCGGCGAGGCGCCGTTCGAGCGGCGCATGCGCGAGAATGCCGACGCCAAACGCGCCATCGCCCGCATGGTTGCCGCGACCATTCGCGACGGCGAATCGATCATGCTTGACACCGGCACGACAACGTCTTTCCTGGCCCGCGAACTGCTCGGCCACCGCAGGCTGACGGTCGTCACCAACTCCTCCGACATCGCCCGCACGCTGGCCACCGTCAACGGCAATAAGGTCTATATGGCCGGGGGCGAATTGCGCAGCGATTCGGGCGCGGCCTTAGGCGTCTCGGCCATCGAATTCGTCAGCCGGTTTTCCGTCAACCATGCGGTGATCTCCATCGGCGCGGTCGATGCCGTCACGGGCGTCATGGACTATGATCTGGAAGAGGCTGAATTCGCCCGCATGGTGCTGTCGCGCGGCCAGCGCTCGCTCGTCATCACCGACCACACCAAGTTCGGACGTCAGGGCCTGGTCCAGGTCTGCGGATTCGAGGGTTTTTCCGAACTCGCCACCGACCGATCGCCACCGCGCGACATCGCCGCCGCCCTTGCCCAGGCGGGCGCACGGCTCAGCATTGCGGATGACGAGGCCGGGATCTAAAGCGCGTCGCATTTGAACGGATTCGTGCGACGCGCCTTAGCTTCTTGTTTTTATGCATGTCGTTATCGCAAAACCGCTGTGCACTTTCGCGCGACATGCATTAGTCGAAAACCAGCGATTGGTGAGCGCATACGCCCGCGAAGGCGCCGGTTGATACGGCGAAGGCGATGTTGTGCATCGATCGTGCCGCGTCTCCGGCGGCATAGGCACCGGGCACGGTCGTCTGCTGTCGGTCGTCGACGATGATCACTGGGCCGAGCAAGCCTTCCGTGAAGCTACAGCCAAGCTGCTCGGCCAGGGGACTGGCCATCGTGTTGCGCGGTGCGGTGAACAGCGCCTTGATGCCAGCTTTGCGACCGTCTTTGAGGTTGGCGATCAGCCCGCCCGAACCATCCTTCTCCAAGTTCACCACCCCGGTCGGCTCGAACCGCACGTTTCGCCTTTCCAACGCAAGCATTTGTTCCGCGTCAGGCTCGAACACGCCATTTGCGAACAGCGTCACGTCGCCCCAATCGGCGATCAATTGCGCCTGGTGCACCGCCATCGGGCCGGTTGCCAGCACACCAAGCGGGCCGCCAGCCACCTCGTAGCCGTGGCAATAAGGACAATGCAGCACGCTCTTTCCCCAATGCTCGGCGAGCCCGGGGACATCCGGCAGGATATCGCGCACGCCGGTGGCAAGCACCAGCCGCGCCGCGCCGACTGTCTCGCCGCGATCCGTCGTGATCTCGAAGCCGGAACCGGCGGCAGTGCCCTTGTCCGCCAATCCGGCAACGAACTTGGCTGTCGGATAGGCCAGAAGCTGCCGTCTTGCATCGTCCAGGATCGCGCCGGGCGTGCGCCCGTCCTGTCCCAGGAAACCGTGCGAATGCTCGGCAAAGCGATTGCGTGGCTGGCCTGCGTCGATCACCAGGACGTTGCGCCGGGCTCGTGCCGCCTGAATGCCGGCGGACAGACCGGCAAAGCTGCCGCCGACGACAATCAGATCGTACTGCGTAGCTGGCAGACCATACTGCGTAGATGGCAGATCATACTGCATGGCTGGTCACTCCAATCAACTCGTAACGACGGTGGAAATCGGCGGCGAGGTCGGCAAGCGTGATGCGGCTGAGTTTCTCCGCCAGCAGCCTCTCGGCTTCGACGCGAAAATCATCGAGCGCCGCTAACACCGCTTGTTCGACAAGGCAGCCGGGGCTTTCCGGCTCGGTGCTGAACGGCAGCAGCGTTTCTCCGAGCGCGGCGCTGATCTCGGCCAGCGAAATTTTCTCGGGCGCGCGGGCAAGCTGCCAGCCGCCGCCATGTCCGCGCGAGGAGGTGACGATGCCGGCGTCGCGCAAGCCGGCAATGGTTCGGCGGACGACGACCGGATTCGTGTGGATGAACGTGGCGAGCTGCTCGGAGGTCAATGCGTGCTCCTGCGTCTCGGCCATGTGAACGAGAATGTGCAGGGTCGAGGAAAGTCTGCTGTTTCGTTTCATGTAACTTAATTAGTTACGAATCTCGCGATCGTCAAGCGCCCACTTCCCAGCGCAGCCTCCGCCGTGTTTAGTCCGGCCATGGCCTTTACCATCCGCCAGTTGCAGTTCTTCATCGCCGTCGCCGAACAAGGCACCGTTTCGGGCGCTGCCCAAAACTTGTCCATCTCGCAATCGTCGGTCACGGAAGCGATCAAGGAACTGGAACACGATCTCGGCGTCGAGCTGTTCGAGCGTCATCCGCGCGGTCTGAACATCACCCACAAGGGCCATCAGTTCCTGCGCCACGCGACAAAGATTCTTGCCGACGTTTCCGACGCGCGCCGCGCCTTCTTCGGCGAGCAAGCGGCGGCGGGCGGCCGGCTGCAGCTCGGTGTCACCTCGCTGGTCGCCGGTTATGTGCTGTCGGATCTCCTTGCCCGCTACCGCCGCGCTTATCCGGGCGTCGAGGTCTCGGCCATCGAGGACAATGGCGATTACCTCGAACATCTGCTGATCGGCGGCAAGCTCGACATCGCCGTCATGGTCACCTCGAACCTGCGCGACCGCACCGCGCTGCAGTCCGAAATCCTCGAAGTCTCGGCCTATCGGCTATGGCTGCCGCTCGGCCACCCGCTGGTCGGCGCCGACATCATCGGCATTGGCGACATCGCCTCGGAGCCGCTGATCATGCTGACCGTAGACGAGATCGAGGAGAATACCGGAAAATTGCTGGCGGCGATCGGCGCCAAGCCGCATGTCGCCTTCCGCACCCGCTCTGTCGAGGCAGTGCGCAGCCTCGTCGCAACCGGCGCGGGTGTGGCGTTGTTGCCCGACCTCGTCTACCGGCCATGGTCGCTCGAAGGCGACCGCATCGAATCGCGCGACATTTCGGGCTCCTTGCCGGTGGTACAGGTCGGCATGGTATGGCGGCGCGGCTCCGGCCTACCGCAGGCCGCACGGGACTTCATCGGGCTTGCCCAATCGCAGCGCATGGTCCGTCAGAGGCCGGAGAAGATTGGCCGCTGATCTATCGGAAGAACCGATACCGGCCTTCTGATAAATGAATTTGCGAAACCGAAAGTTTCGCAGCACCTTCATGATCGGGACCAAGCCGCCGCGACAGTGCGGCCCCTTAGAACGCCGTGCGTCGGGGATACGCAACGACGCTCTAACGTTTGAGTTGCCCATGATCTTTTCCGAAACCGAAACGGTTTTCGGGGTCATGCGCCAAATGGGAGATCGACGATGAATTCATTCTTGAAGTCATGCACTGCATTGACGGTCGCGCTGACCTTCTCCGGCCAGGCGATCGCTCAGGTCAAGGAACTCGGTAAGGGCGAAGGCCAGGTAAATATTGTCGCCTGGCCCGGCTACATCGAGCGCGGCGAAACCGACAAGGGCTACGACTGGGTAACGTCCTTCGAGAAGGACACAGGCTGCAAGGTCAACATCAAGACCGCCAACACCTCCGACGAGATGGTCGCGCTGATGAATGAGGGCGGCTTCGATCTCGTCACCGCCTCGGGCGACGCTTCGCTGCGCCTCGTCGCGGGCAAGCGCGTCCAGCCGATCAACACCGATCTCGTCCCGAGCTGGAAAACGGTCGACGACCGGCTCAAGGATGCGCCGTGGTTCACGGTTGGCGGCGTCCACTATGGCGTCCCCTACCAGTGGGGACCGAATGTGCTGATGTACAACACCGAGGTGTTCAAGGAAGCGCCGAAGAGCTGGAACGTCGTCTTCGAGGAGATGACCTTGCCCGACGGCAAGTCGAACAAGGGCCGCGTTCAGGCCTATGACGGGCCGATCCACGTCGCCGACGCCGCCAACTATCTGATGGCCCACAAGCCGGAGCTAGGCATCAAGGATCCCTACGAGCTGACCGAGGATCAGTACAAGGCCGCGCTCGATCTCCTGCGCGTCCAGCGCACGCTGGTCGGCCGCTACTGGCATGACGCCGCCATTCAGGTCGACGACTTCCAGAACGAAGGCGTCGTCGCCTCCGGTTCATGGCCCTATCAGGTCAACACGCTGGTTGCCGCCAAGAAGCCGGTTGCTTCGACCGTTCCCGAGGAAGGCGTCACCGGCTGGGCCGACACCACCATGATAGAGGCCGACGCGGCCCACCCGAACTGCGCCTATATGTGGCTGGAGCATTCGCTGTCACCGAAAGTGCAGGGCGACATTTCCGCCTGGTTCGGTTCGCTGCCAGTGGTGCCGGCTGCCTGCAAGGGCAACGAACTGCTCGGCGAGGAAGGCTGCAAGACCAACGGCTACGACAATTTCGAAAAGATCAAGTTCTGGAAGACGCCGGTGTCGAAATGCGCCACCCAGAACGACCAGTGCGTGCCTTACTATCGCTGGGTGTCGGACTATATCGGCGTCATCGGCGGGCGGTGAGTTCGTCTCACTCGTTCTGAGAGCGTATCACTGCCCTCTCCCCGACGGGAGCGGGAGGACGCGGCGTTTCGGTAAGCCCCTTCTCCCTGTCACTATACGGGGAGAAGGCGCCGGCAGGCCGATGAGGGGCAGCGCCGTCGTCTGAATTTGATCAGCCTGGGACAGCCCATGACCTCCGCCGTTTCGTTCGCCAAAGTCTCTCGCCATTTCGGCAGCGTGCGCGCCGTCGATATGGTTGATCTCGATATCGTGCCGGGCGAGTTCTTTGCCATGCTTGGACCTTCCGGCTCCGGCAAGACGACCTGCCTGCGCCTGATCGCCGGCTTTGAGCAGCCGACATCGGGCTCGATCTCCATCTTCGGCGAACGTGCCGAAGGCGTTCCGCCCTATCGCCGCAACGTCAACACCGTGTTTCAGGATTACGCGCTGTTCCCGCATCTCAACGTGCTCGACAATGTCGCCTATGGGCTGATGGTCAAGGGCGTCGGCAAGCCGGAGCGACAGAAGGCGGCGGAAGAGGCGCTGTCGTTGGTGCGTCTTCCGGGCTACGGCGCCCGTCGCCCCGGCCAGCTTTCCGGCGGCCAGCGCCAGCGCGTTGCGCTTGCCCGCGCCCTGGTCAACCAGCCCAAGGTGCTTCTGCTCGACGAGCCGCTTGGCGCGCTCGACCTCAAGCTGCGCGAGAACATGCAGGAGGAGCTGAAGTCGCTGCAGAAGGCGCTCGGCATCACCTTCGTCTTCGTCACCCACGACCAGGGCGAGGCCCTTTCGATGGCGGACCGCGTCGCCGTCTTCAACGACGGCAAGGTCATGCAGATCGGCACACCGGAGGATATCTACCAGCGCCCGAAGACCCGCTTCGTCGCCGATTTCGTCGGCTCGTCCAATGTTCTGCCGCCTGATTTCGTCCAGCGTTATTCCGGCCAGCATCGCTGGGGCAGCCTGCGTCCTGAATCCATTCGCATCGGTCGAGCCGCCAAGGGCGACGGCGTTGCCGCACGCCTCGTTTCGACCAACTATCTCGGCGCCACGACAAGACTGGCGCTCGATGCCGACGGGCTGAGGCTGCACGCTATCGTGCCGGCGGGTGCGAAATTGCCCAGGGAAGGCGAGGCGGTCATGCTCACCTTCAACCGCGAGCATTTGCATTTGATGGACGAGCCGGCATGAGGATGGTTTGCGCGCGGCACCCCCCTCTGTCCTGCCGGACATCTCCCCCTCAAGGGGGGAGATTGGCAGCTTCTCGGCCTCGGCAATTCTGCCACATTGGAGATTGGCGAAACCGGAAGGGACGGCTGATCTCCCCCCATGAGGGGGAGATGTCCGGCAGGACAGAGGGGGGCGCGAAGGATCACGGCCTCTCATACAACCTCGGTCAAGACAGGGCGGCGTCATGATGACCGCCGCGCTCAACTCCAATGCCGCCCCAGCCGTCCTCCCCCGCGGCGGCGGCTTGCGCGGCGCGCTGTCGGATGTCTTCTGGCACAAGCCGAAGCTCCTGCTGCTCTTGATGCTGCTGCCGCCGGTGCTGTGGCTCGGCATCGTCTATATCGGTTCGCTGTTCGCGCTCCTCTTGCAGAGCTTTTTCTCGATCGACGAGTTTTCCGGCCTCATCAACCGTGAATTCACGCTGAAGACCTATGGCGACCTGTTGCAGGCCGCAAATCTCGACATCATCCTGCGCACGGTGACGATGGCAGCCCTGGTCACGCTCGCCTCCGCGGTGATCGCCTTCCCCATCGCTTATTACGCGGCGCGCTATGCGCGCGGCCGCTGGAAGGCGCTGTTCTATCTCGGCGTCATGCTGCCGCTGTGGTCGAGCTATCTGGTCAAGATCTATGCCTGGAAGCTCATCCTCGCCAAGGAAGGCATCCTGACCTGGCTGCTCGCCAAGCTGCATCTTCTATGGCTTGTTGATGGCTGGCTGTCGCTGCCGATCGTCGGTGGCAATTCTCTGTCGGTGTCATCCACCGGCACCTTCATCGTCTTCGTTTACGTCTGGCTGCCCTTCATGATCCTGCCGGTGCAGGCGGCACTCGAACGCGTGCCGGGCAATCTGGTCGAAGCCTCGTCCGATCTTGGCGCCTCGCCAGGCCAGACCTTCCGCAACGTGCTGTTCCCGCTGGCGCTGCCGGGCATCGTCGCCGGCTCGATCTTCACCTTCTCGCTGACATTGGGCGATTACATCATCCCGCAGATCATCGGCACCTCGCGGCTGTTCATTGGGCAGGCCGTCTACTCGCAGCAAGGCACCGCCGGCAACATCCCGCTTGCCGCCGCCTTCACCGTGGTGCCCATCGTTATCATGGGCTTCTACCTCTGGGGCGCCAAGCGCATGGGAGCTTTCGATGCGCTCTGATGGCTCACAGCCCGCGCCTCTCGGCCTGAAGATCGCCGCCGCCTGCGGTCTGCTGTTCCTGCATCTGCCGATCTTCCTGATCTTTATCTATGCCTTCACGACCGAGGAAAAGAGCTTCGTCTGGCCGCCGCCGGGGGTGACGACGCAGTGGTTCGCCGTCACCTGGAACCGCCCGGACGTTTGGCAAGCGCTGTCGCTGTCGGTCCGGGTCGCTGCCATCTCGACCGTCGTCGCGCTGGTCCTCGGCACACTGTGCGCCGCGGCCGTGTCGCGAACACGGTTCTTTGGCCGCGAAACCATCTCGCTGCTGGTCATCCTGCCGATAGCGCTGCCCGGCATCATCACCGGCATCGCGCTGCGTTCGGCTTTTTCGCTGGCCGAGATTCCGTTCTCGTTCTGGACGATCGTGCTCGGCCACGCCACTTTCTGCGTCGTCGTCGTTTACAACAACGCCGTCGCCCGCTTCCGCCGCACCCCCGGCTCGATGATCGAGGCATCGATGGACCTTGGTGCTGACGGCTTCCAGACGTTTCGCCATGTCGTGCTGCCCAACATCGCCACCGCCTTGCTCGCCGGCGGCATGCTGGCTTTCGCGCTGTCGTTCGACGAGGTCATCGTAACCACCTTCACCGCCGGCCAACAGCAGACGCTGCCGATCTGGATGCTGGAGGAACTGATCCGTCCGCGCCAGCGCCCGGTCACCAATGTCGTGGCCATGGTCGTCGTGCTGGTGACGCTGCTGCCCATCCTCGCCGCCTACTACCTGACCCGCGACGGCGACCAGATCGCCGGTTCGGGCAAATGACGTCAAGAATCCATAAGGGAGAGACTTCCATGGACACAAAGATGCTGATCGGCTCGAAATTCGAGAAGGGCACCGAAACCGAGGAGCCGATCCTCAATCCGAAGACCGGGGCGACCATTCTCAACCTGCCTGAAGCCAGCCAGGCGCAGATCGAGGCGGCGGTGCTTGCGGCCGAAAAGGCCTTCATCACGTGGTCGCGCACCACGCCGGCGCAGCGCGCGAGCTATCTCTTGAAGATCGCCGACCGCATCGAAGCCGATGCGAAGGATTTCGCCGACCTCGAGGCGCTCAATTGCGGCAAGCCGATCAATGCCGTGCTCAACGACGAAATCCCGGCGATCGTCGATTGCTACCGCTTCTTCGCCGGTGCTGTTCGGTCAATGCCCGGTCAGGTCGCCGGCGAATATATTCCTGGTCACACTTCGATGGTCCGGCGCGATGCCATCGGCGTCGTCGCCTCGATTGCGCCGTGGAACTATCCGCTGATGATGATGGCCTGGAAGCTGGCCCCGGCGATTGCCGGCGGCAACACGGTGGTCTTCAAGCCGTCGGAGCAGACGCCGCTGACCGCGTTGAAACTGGCGAAGATCCTTGCCGAGATCCTGCCGGAAGGCGTCGTCAATGTCGTGCTCGGCCGCGGCGACAGCGTTGGCAACACGCTGATCAACCACCCGAAAATCAATATGATCTCAATCACCGGCGACGTCGCCACCGGCAAGAAGGTGCTGCAGGCGGCCGCCAAGTCGGTCAAGCGCACGCATCTCGAACTCGGCGGCAAGGCGCCGGTCATCGTCTTCGACGATGCCGACCTCGGCGCGGTGATCAACGGCCTGCGCGCCTTCGGCTACTACAATGCCGGCCAGGATTGCACAGCCGCCTGTCGCATCTATGCCGGCAGGAAGATCTACGACAAGCTTGTCGCCGACCTTTCCTCGGCCGTCTCGACCATCAAATACGACCGCCCCGACGACACGGAAAACGAGATCGGGCCGCTCATCTCACGCCGCCAGCGCGACCGCGTTTCGAGCTTCGTCGAACGCGCCTCGGAGCTGAAGCACATCGAGATCACCACCGGTGGCAAGCCAGGCGAGGGCTCCGGCTTCTTCTATCAGCCGACGGTTGTCGCCGGCGCCTTGCAGGAAGACGAGATCGTGCGCCGCGAAGTGTTCGGGCCGGTCGTCTCGGTCACTCGCTTTTCCGAGGTGGACGAGGCGGTGAACTGGGCCAATGACAGCGACTATGGCCTCGCGTCCTCTGTGTGGACCAAGGATGTCTCGCGCGCCATGGCGACAGCCGCTCGGTTGCAATATGGCTGCACCTGGATCAACACCCATTTCATGCTGACCAACGAGATGCCGCATGGCGGGCTGAAACAGTCCGGCTACGGCAAGGACATGTCGCTCTATGCCCTGGAGGATTATACCGCCGTGCGGCATGTGATGGTGGCACACGGCTAGCGCTTCTTACCTCTGGGGAGGCGGTTGTCGGGCTATTTCTGCGGAGCGGCGCTCTCGGCCTCCGCAGCTCCACGCCCGGTGTAACCGATGCTCATATCGGACTGTTCTGGCGTCTTGGGCCGCTTGATCTTGGCGGAGGCAGCCACGACGAGTTCGTTGAAGCCCCCACCGCCGCCGTCTAGCATCTCGAACAGCTGCCGCCGCATCCTCGGCTCCCAGAACTTGTTGATGTGCTCGGCAACGCCGGCAATACCTTCGTCGCGCGGCTTGGAATGGAAAAAATCGGCGATCTGGTTGGCCATACGCACCAGCTTTTCCCCGGTGCTCATGATGTGTTCTTCGTCATGCGACATGCTTGGCAACTCCAGCAGCCACCCGGTCAGGGTGGGTGAAAATATCAAAATCGTCGCCGCGAACCAGCGCCACCAGCGTCATCCCGGCGGCTTCCGCTGTGCGGATGGCTAGCGCGGTCGGCGCCGAGACGGCGATGATGAACGCCGCGCCGATCGCCGCCGTCTTCTGCACCATCTCGACCGAAACGCGCGACGTCACCACGACAGCGCCGGCGGCGCCGTTTATACCGGCCTTGGCCAGCGCGCCGGCCAGCTTGTCCAGCGCATTGTGGCGGCCGACATCCTCGCGCGCCATGACGATGCCCTTGCCCGGCACATAAAAACCCGCGGCATGAACCGCCCCGGTCTCGGCGTGCAGCGGTTGCACCTTCGACAAGAGCTTGACCGAGCGGACGATGTCGTCGGCATCAAGTGTGAGCTTCGACGAACCAACCGCATCCACCGACCGCATCGCTTCCTCGATCGACTCGATGCCACACAGCCCGCAGCCGACCGGACCGGCAAGTCTGCGCCGCCGCGCCTGGAAGCGGGTATTGGCCTGGTCCCTCAGCCGGATCTGTATGTCGATACCCGCGCCGAGATTTTCGACTTCGATGGCCTCGATCTCCTCGGGTGCGGCAATGATGCCTTCGGTCAGCGAGAAGCCGAGTGCGAAGTCCTCGAAATCGGCGGGGCTCGCCATCATCACCGCATGGGTGGTTCCGGCGAAGGAGAACGCCACCGGGGTCTCCTCCGGCACCATGCGGTTCGCCGCCGTGGTGCCGCTGGCGCGATGCGCTAGCCGCGATATCTGCGTCGTCGCTTTGCGGCGCGCGGCCAAGACTACTCCGCCGCTTCCAGCGGGGCGATGCGCCGGCTCTGGCGAGCCTGCTCGTTATAATCCCTCTGCCACTCGGTCGGGCCGTTGGACGGCGCCACCTGCACGGCGGTGACTTTGTATTCCGGACAATTGGTCGCCCAGTCCGAGAAGTCGGTGGTGATCACGTTGGCCTGCGTGTCGGGGTGGTGGAAGGTCGTGTAGACGACGCCCGGCGACACCCGGTCGGTGATCAGCGCGCGTAGCGTCGTCTCGCCGGAACGGCTCGCCATCCGCACCCAGTCGCCGTCGCGTATGCCGCGGTTCTCGGCATCGTGCGGATGGATTTCCAACCGGTCTTCGGCATGCCACATCACATTTTCGGTACGCCTGGTCTGCGCCCCGACATTGTACTGCGACAGAATCCGGCCGGTGGTGAGCAGCAGCGGGAAGCGCGGCCCGGTCCTTTCGTCCGTCGCCACATATTCGGTGCGGATGAACTTGCCCTTGCCGCGCACGAAACCATCGATATGCATGATCGGGGTGCCAAGCGGCGCCGTCTCGTTGCATGGCCATTGTACGGATCCGACACGGTCGAGCAGCTCGAAGGAGACACCGGCGAAGCTCGGCGTCGTCTTGGCGATTTCGTCCATGATCTCGGAGGGATGCTGATAGTTCCAGTCCAGCCCGACCGCACGGGCAAGCTCCTGCGTCGCCTCCCAATCGGCGAAGCGCGCCTTCGGCTCCAGCACCTTGCGCACCATGTTGATGCGGCGCTCGGCATTGGTGAAAGTGCCGTCCTTCTCGAGGAAGGTCGAGCCCGGCAGGAAAACATGCGCGTAGTTCGCGGTCTCGTTGAGGAAAAGGTCGTGCACGACGACGCATTCCATCGCGGCGAGGCCGGCGGCGACATGCTTGGTGTCGGGATCGGACTGCAGGATGTCCTCGCCCTGGATGTAGATGCCCTTGAAGCTACCGTCGACGGCGGCATCCAGCATGTTGGGAATGCGCAGGCCTGGTTCGTCGTCCAGCTTCACGCCCCACAGGCTTTCATAGATGTCGCGCACGGCTTCGCCGGAGATATGGCGATAACCGGGCAGCTCGTGTGGGAAAGAGCCCATGTCGCACGAGCCCTGCACATTGTTCTGCCCGCGCAGCGGGTTCACGCCGACGCCCGGCCGGCCGATATTGCCGGTGGCCATGGCGAGGTTGGCGATCGCCATGACAGTGGTTGAACCCTGGCTGTGTTCCGTGACGCCGAGGCCGTAGTAGATCGCGCCGTTGCCGCCGGTGGCGTAGAGACGCGCAGCACCCCGGATCAGTTCGGGATCGACGCCGCACAGTTTGCCGACGGTTTCGGGGCTGTTTTCCGGCAAGACGACGAAAGAAGCCCAGTCCTGGAACTCCGCCCAGTCGCAACGTTCGCGGATGAAGGCTTCGTCGAAAAGACCTTCGGTGACGACGACATGCGCCAGCGCCGTCAGCACCGCCACATTGGTGCCGGGCTTCAGCGGCAGGTGATAGGCCGCTTCGACATGCGCCGACTTGACCATCTCGGTGCGACGCGGATCGAGCACGATCAGCTTGGCACCCTGCCGCAGCCGCTTCTTCAGCCGCGAGGCGAACACCGGATGGGCCGAAACCGGATTGGCGCCAATGACCACGGCGACATCGGTGAATTCGACGGAGTCGAAATCCTGCGTGCCGGCCGAGGTGCCATAGGTCTGACCGAGCCCGTAGCCGGTCGGCGAATGGCAGACGCGCGCACAAGTGTCGACATTGTTGTTGCGGAAGCCTTGCCGCACCAGCTTCTGGACGAGATAGGTCTCCTCGTTCGTGCAGCGCGAGGAAGTGATGCCGCCGATCGCGGTGCGTCCATACTGATATTGGATCCGGCGGAACTCCTTGGCCGTATGGGCAATCGCCTCTTCCCAGCTCACCTCGCGCCAGGGATCGGTGATCTTTTCCCGGATCATTGGCGACAGGATGCGGTCCTTGTGGGTGGCGTAGCCATAGGCGAAACGGCCTTTGACGCAGGAGTGGCCGTGGTTCGCCTTGCCCTCCTTGTAGGGCAGCATGCGAATGACCTCGTCGCCCTTGACCTCGGCCTTGAACGAGCAACCGACGCCGCAATAAGCGCAGGTGGTGACAGCCGAACGCTCTGGCAGGCCCTTGGCAAGTACCGATTTCTCGCGCAGCGCATCGGTCGGACAGGCCTGCACGCAGGCGCCGCAGGATACGCATTCGGAGGCGATGAATTCCTCGTGCATGCCGGCGACCATGCGCGATTCGAAACCGCGGCCCTCGATGGTCAACGCGAAGGTGCCTTGCACCTCCTCGCAAGCCCGCACGCAACGCGAGCAGACGATGCATTGCGCGGGATCATAGGTGAAATAGGGATTGGATTCATCGCGGGCGATGTAATCGACAGCCAGCGAACCATGGCCGGGCGCGACCCCATTCTCCTGCTTGACGTGGTTGCGGCCGTCCACGCCATAGCGGTTCTCGGTCAGCCCGACCGTGTTGGCGACCTTGTCGAACTCGCTGGCGCCTGTGCCGGCCTTCTCGTTCCAGCCGATCGGGTGGTCGGAGACATAGAGTTCCATCACGCCGCGGCGGATGGCGTTGAGGCGGTCGGTCTGCGTGTGCACGACCATGCCTTCGCCGACAGGTGTCGTGCAGGAGGCTGGCGTGCCGCCGCGTCCATCGATCTCGACCAGGCAGATCCGGCAGGAGCCGAACGAGTCCAGCATGTCGGTTGCGCAGAGTTTCGGGATTTCGACCCCTGCTTCCATCGAAGCGCGCATGATAGAGGTACCTGCCGGAACGGTCACGGACTTACCGTCGACCGTCAGCGTCACCTGCTGTTCCGCTTCCGAAGCGGGCGTTCCGTAGTCGATTTCCTGGACCAGCGATTTGATGTCGAATGCCGCGTTCATGGCTGTCCGCTCCTATTCCGCTGCTTCGGCGACCGGCGTCGGCCGAAAGTCGTCGGGGAAATGGTTGAGTGCACTCATTACTGGATATGGGGTGAAGCCGCCCAGAGCGCAAAGGGAGCCGAACTTCATCGTGTTACAGAGGTCGGTGACCAGGGCAATCTGCTTCTCGGGTTCGATGTTCTGGGCGAGCCGGTCCAGCACCTCGACGCCGCGCGTCGAGCCGATGCGGCAGGGCGTGCACTTGCCGCAGCTTTCGATGCTGCAGAATTCCATGGCGAAGCGCGCCTGCTTCAGCATGTCGGCGCTGTCGTCGAAAACGACGATACCGGCATGGCCGATCAAGCCATCCTTGGCGGCAAACGCCTCGTAGTCGAACGGTGTATCGAATAGCGTGCGCGGGAAATATGCGCCGAGGGGGCCGCCGACCTGCACGGCCTTGACCGGACGTCCTGTCGCGGTGCCGCCGCCGATCTCGTCGACGATCTCGCCCAGCGTCATGCCGAACGCAGCCTCATAGAGACCGGGATATCTGACGTTGCCGGCGATCTGGATCGGGATGGTGCCGCGCGAACGGCCCATGCCGAAATCCTTGTAGAAGGCAGCACCCCTATCCATGATGACAGGCACCGAAGCCAGCGAGATGACGTTGTTGATCACCGTCGGTTTGCCGAACAGGCCCTTGTGCGCCGGCAGCGGCGGCTTGGCCCGCACTTGCCCGCGCTTGCCTTCGAGGCTGTCGAGCAGCGAGGTCTCCTCGCCGCAGACATAAGCGCCGGCGCCGACGCGGACTTCCATGTCGAAGGCGTTGGGCGAGCCCAGCACGTTGACGCCGAGCACGCCGGCCTTGCGGGCGATCTCGACGGCTTTCTGCATGACCGCTACTGCGTGTGGATATTCCGAGCGTATATAGATGAAGCCCTTGCTGGCGCCCGTTGCGATGCCGGCGATGGTCATGCCTTCGATCAGCACGAACGGGTCGCCTTCCATGATCATACGGTCGGCGAACGTGCCCGAATCGCCCTCGTCGGCATTGCAGACGATGTATTTGCGGTCGGCCGTGGTATCGAGCACCGTCTTCCATTTGATGCCGGTCGGAAAACCGGCGCCGCCGCGCCCGCGTAGGCCCGATTCCGTAACCTGCTTGACGACGTCGGCGGGCGTTAGTGCCACGGCGTTCTGCAAGCCCCTCAGCCCGCCATGCGCCTTGTAGTGATCGAGCGACAGCGGGTTGATGACACCGCAACGCGCAAAGGTCAGCCGCGTCTGTTTGGCCAGGAACGGGATCTTGTCGGGCGCGCCCAGCCAGCGCTTGTGGTGGCCGCCGGTGAGAAAGCCGCTGTCGAACAGGCCTTTGACGTCGGACGGCTTCACCGGCCCATAGGCGACGCGGCCCTTGTCTGCTGTTGCCACTTCGACCATCGGCTCGAGAAAATAGGCGCCGCGCGAACCATTGCGCACGATCTTGGCCTCGATGCCGCGATCGGCCAATTCCTTCTCAATCGCCTTCGCGACCTTTTCCGCACCGAGCGCCAGTGCGCCGGAATCGCCGGGAATGTAGATGCGCGGGATCATGAACGCACCTCGGCAACGATCTCGTCGAGTTTTTCGTCGTTGAGCCGGCCGATCACCTCGCCGTCCAGCATCGCCGATGGCGCGCAGGCGCAAAGGCCGAGGCAATAGACCGGTTCCAGCGTCACCGAGCCGTCGCGGGTTGTCTCGTGAAAACCGATGCCCAGCAATTGCTTGAGCTTGGCGGCGATCAAATCCGAGCCCATCGACTGACAGGCTTCCGCCTGGCAGACTTTGAGTACGTGCCGGCCAGCCGGGTGGCTGCGGTAGTCATGATAGAAGCTGACGACGCCATGCACCTCCGCCTTGGTGATGTTCAGCGCCTCGGCGATTACCGGCAGCGCGTCCTGCGGCACGTGGCCGAACTCTTCCTGGATGCCATGGAGGATCGGCAGCAGCGGGCCTTCGAGGCCCTTCAACTCCTGGACGATCGCCGCCGTGCGCGACGCGATCTCGGTACTTGCAGGCTGCATCGTCATGCAGCGCCCTCCCTGGTGTCGTAGCGATCTTCCGCTAAGTATTTAGGAAATCAGAGGAAACCCGCCAGATCAATAAAGCTGATCCGTTGCTCGATAGGAATTTTCTATCGACGTCGTTCAGCCTGCAATCTCTAGCTCAATTGCGGGAGCGGAAATCGTCTGCCAGCGCCATCGCCTCGTCCAGCAACGCCGAGACCAACGGCGTGTGTGGCTCGCGCGGCGTCGCCACCAGCCCGACGGTGTGGCTGGCATCCGGCTCGACGATGGGAATGGCCCGGATGGGCTCGGAAAAGCCGAACGTTTCCGAGAGGTTGAGCGGCATGATCGACGACCATTTGCCGGTACGGATATGGGAGAACAGCACGATCATCGAATTGGATTCGAGCGTCGGCCGCACCTGCGTGCCAGCCTCGGCCAAATGCTGGTCGATGATACGGCGGTTCTGCATGTCCGGCGTCAGCAGGCAGAGCGGCAGCTGGCTGAGCTCCGCCCATGTCACTTTGTCGCGGTCGGAATAGGGGTTTCCGACCGCGGTGATCAGTTGGTAGCGCTCGTCATAAAGCGGCACGCTGGTCACCCGCCCCAGCGGCTCGTTGTCGAGATAGGTGATGCCGGCGTCGATGTCGAAATTGCCGAGCAGCGACAGCACCTCGATCGAGGTGCGCGACAGTACCGAGAAGGTGACGCCGGGATGTTTTGCCCGAAAGGGCGTCGTCAGCCGCGCTACCATGGCCAGCGCCGTTGGGATGGCGGCGATGCGGATGCGTCCCGAAAGTCCGTGACGCGCCGCCCGCATCTCCTCGCGCATGGTCCTGCTATCGCCGACGATGCGGCGCGCCCACACCAGCACCTGTTCGCCCTCCGGCGTCAGCCCCTGAAAGCGCGATCCACGCAGAACCAGCATCACGCCGAGCTGGCCCTCCAACTGCTTGATCCCTGCCGAAAGCGTCGGCTGGGTGACGCCGCACACCTCCGCCGCCCGGCCGAAATGCTCTTCCCTGGCCAGCGCGATGAAGAATTCCAGCTTGTCGATCATGCCATCTGTCCGGTGGGTCCAGTGCCAAAGTCGGGGAAATTGCATTCCGCCGCAAGCTGCATGTGCAATCGGCAGCGTCCACATCTTTCAGCCGGCTTACTATTTCCCGCAGCGGTGTGCGGCGCTATGTGGATGAGGCGAGGTCGTGGGGCACGGAGATCGAACATGCTGAGCTGGTTCCGCAAGCTGCTGCCGCGCGAAGATCGCTTCTTCGATCTCTTCGAGCAACACTCCCGTACCGTGGTCGATGGTGCCGAGGCGCTCGAGCAGCTTCTCCAGGGCAAGGACATCGATCGCTGGTGCCAAAAGATCGTCGATCTTGAAGACCAGGCCGATCACATCACCGCGGAAGTCCTGCTTTCCGTGCGGCGCTCGTTCATCACGCCTTTCGATCGCGGGGACATCAAGGATCTGATCCAGTCGATGGATGACGCCATCGACATGATGCACAAGACCGTCAAGACGGTGAAGCTGTTCGAGAAGAAGGAATTCGACCCGCTGATGCAGGAAATGGGCGGCATCATCGTCATTGCAGCCAAGCTGGTCGCCGAGGCCATCCCATTGCTCAGCAAGGTCGGCGCCCACAGCGTACGCCTCAATGCGATCGCCGAGGAGGTCATGCGCGCGGAAGGCCGGGCCGACGATCTGCACGAGCAGGGCCTGAAGGACCTGTTCAAGAGGCACGGCCGCAGCGACGCGATGGCCTACCTGATCGGCAGCGAGATCTATGGCGAGCTGGAAAAAGTGGTCGACCGTTTCGAGGACGTTGCCAACGAGATCAGCGGCATCGTCATCGAGAACGTTTAGCCAATGGAAGCCGCCATCGCCTTTCCCGTGTTGATCGGACTCATTGCCGTTGCGCTGTTCTTCGATTTTCTCAACGGCCTGCACGATGCCGCCAACTCCATCGCCACCATCGTCTCCACGCGTGTGCTGAGGCCGCACTATGCGGTGCTATGGGCGGCCTTCTTCAATTTCATCGCCTTCCTGTTCTTCGGTCTTCATGTTGCCGAGACCCTGGGAACGGGGATTATCGACGCCAGCATCGTCACCCCTGCGGTGATCTTCGCCGCTCTTGTCGGTGCCATTGTCTGGAATATCGTCACCTGGCTCGCCGGCATTCCCTCCAGCAGTTCGCATGCGCTGATCGGCGGATTGGTCGGCGCCGGCGTTGCAAAGGCAGGCGGCGGCGCCATCGTCTGGGCCGGGCTTGGCAAGACAATTGCGGCGATCGTCCTGTCGCCTGCGACCGGATTCCTGCTGGCGCTTGTCTTGATCCTTACGGTTTCCTGGGCGTTCGTGCGCCAGACCCCGTTCGCCGTGGATAGCACGTTCCGCGTCATGCAGTTCGTTTCCGCCTCGCTCTATTCGCTCGGCCATGGCGGCAACGACGCACAGAAAACCATGGGTATCATTGCCGTGCTGCTCTATTCGCAAGGCATTCTCGGAGAGAATTTCTACGTGCCGCTATGGATCGTCATCACTTGCCAGGCGGCGCTGGCGCTGGGCACGCTGTTCGGCGGCTGGCGCATCGTCCACACGATGGGCTCGAAGATCACCCGGCTGAACCCGATGCAAGGCTTCTGTGCCGAGACCGGCGGCGCGATCACCCTGTTCGCCGCCACCTGGCTCGGCATTCCGGTGTCGACGACGCATACGATCACCGGCGCCATCATCGGTGTCGGCGCCGCCCGCCGCGTCTCGGCCGTGCGCTGGGGCATCGCCGGCAACATCGTCATCGCCTGGATCGTGACTTTGCCTGCCACCGCCGCGATTTCGGCACTCACCTACCTGGCGGTCAGCCTCGCAAGTTGACGCTGTTAGCGATCGCCAGCCGAACGCCGAACTACCTGTCCACTAGGTTCAGGATGTTGCCGTCCGGGTCCTTGAACCATGCGACCTTCATGCCGTAGCCGACATGGATATCGCCTTCCATCGTCAGGCCTGGCATCTCATAGTGCTCGAAAACAACACCCTTCGATTTCAGCGTCTTGACGATATTGTCGATCTCGTCGCCGACCATCCAGGTCACTGCCGTCGCCTTGTTCGTGCCTGCGAATTCCGAACGGTACACATTGATGCTGGTGTCGCCGCTTTTATAGACGATCAGTTCGTCGCCCTCGTTGTGGACCTCAGTCAGGCCGAGCGTTCCCTCGTAGAAAGCCTTGGCCTTCGTCAGATCCTTCACCGCGAGATTGGCTGTTGCGTTGCTGTTTGCGAGCATGACAGTTCTCCTTTCCTTGCTGGGGGCACATCGAAAGCCATGCAAGAAATAGGGCCGCTTCGTCTTCAGGCGACCGCTGCTTGCACGATCGGCGTGCATCTTTCCTAAGGACGTTCGGCTTTCGCAAAACCCTACAAGTCAATGCAGGTTTTTGGGCGCATGCCACCGGCGTGTCGTTCCGCCGCTTGGTTCTGCCCGGGAACTGCATTATCTCATGCGCAAAAGCAGAGGAAAAAGCTGATGCCCGCCGTCCAGGAAAACGTCACCAAGGAAACCGTCATCGAACGCCTGAAGACGGTCAACGGACCAGACTTCACCGGCAACATCGTCGACCTCGGCATGGTTTCCGAGATTTTCATTGCCGATGCCAAGGTGTTCTTTTCGATCACCGTGCCGGCTGCCCGGGCTCAGGAGATGGAGCCGTTGCGCGCCGCCGCCGAACGGGTCGTCAAGGCGATCCCCGGTGTCGCCGGCGCCGTGGTTGCGCTGACGGCGGAAAAGAAGGGTGGCGGCATGGAAGCTCCGGTTTCGCAAAGACCAGCCCCGAGGCCCGCGCCGCCGTCAGCACCCGCTGCCGCGCCACGCCGGGCTCCGCATGCTCCAGCCTCGCACAGCCAGGGCAAGCGCGGTGTGCCCGGCATCGAGGCGATCATCGCGGTCGCTTCCGGCAAGGGCGGTGTCGGCAAGTCGACCACCGCCGTCAACATCGCGCTTGGCCTCGCCGCCAACGGCCTGAGGGTCGGCGTGCTCGACGCCGACATCTACGGCCCGTCCATGCCGCGGCTGCTCAACATCCATGGCCGGCCGCAGACCGTCGACGGCAAGGTGCTGAAGCCGATGGAGAATTACGGCCTGAAGGTCATGTCGATGGGCTTCCTCGTCGACGAGGAGACGCCGATGATCTGGCGCGGGCCGATGGTGATGTCGGCGCTGACGCAGATGCTGCGCGAGGTCGAATGGGGTCCGCTCGACGTGCTCGTCGTCGACATGCCGCCCGGCACCGGCGACGCGCAGCTGACCATGGCCCAGCAGGTGCCGCTGGCCGGCGCCGTCATCGTCTCGACGCCGCAGGATTTGGCCCTGATCGATGCGCGAAAAGGCCTCAACATGTTCAAGAAGGTCGACGTGCCGCTGTTGGGCATCGTCGAGAATATGAGCTACTTCCTCGCCCCCGACACCGGCAAGCGCTACGACATTTTCGGCCATGGCGGCGCGCGGCGCGAGGCCGATCGTCTCGGCGTCACCTTCCTCGGCGAAGTGCCGCTCGAAATGGGCATCCGCGAAAGCTCGGATGCTGGTACGCCGGTGGTGGTCTCGAAGCCCGATAGCGCCGAGGCGAAGATCTACCGCGACATCGCCGCGAAGGTCTGGGGCAGGGTCAACGAAGAACGCGGTGCGGCCGAAGCGGCAGTGCCGAGCATCGTGTTTGAATAACCCCTCCCCCTTGAGGGGAGGGTGGCCCGAAGGGCCGGGTGGGGTCGGTGGCGACGCGCTCTACCTTTCTTGGTCAAATATAGGTTGAGGCAGTTGCGGCGATCCCACCCGCCGCGCTTCGCGCGGCACCCTCTCCTCAAGGGGGAGGGGCTCAGCCGCCAACCTTCTCGCCAAAACTCGAAAAAAACTGCCCCGCCAGTTTCTTCGACGTCGATTCGATCAGCCGGCTGCCGAGCTGGGCGATCTTGCCGCCGACATCGGCCTTGGCCGCATATTTCAGGATCGTCGTCTCCGGCCCGTCTGATGTCAGCGTCACGTCGGCGCCGCCCTTAGCGAAGCCGGCGATGCCCCCTTTGCCTTCGCCCTGGATGGTGTAGGAATGCGGCGGGTTAAGGTTCTTCAGCGTCACCTCGCCGTCGAAGGTTGCCTTGATCGGCCCGATCTTGAGCACGACGGTCGCCGCCATCTCGGTGTCCGACGTCTTTTCAAGGCTTTGGCAGCCCGGAATGGTCTGCCTCAGAACGTCCGGGTCGTTCAGCGCTTCCCACACCTTTTGCAGGGGTGCGGCGATGCGTTCCTCGCCTTCGATCACCAAAGCCATCAAAATCTCCCGGATAACAGATCGACAAACTCCGATCCCGTCTAGCGTGGGGCCAGATGTATGTCTATCGCACCAAAGTCCGGATTCGGATGGCGCGTGCCTCTTGCCTGCTCTCGCGCGTTGTCATATCGATTTGTCATACAAATACGGAGACCATGATGGCCGGCGCCCCAAAACAGAACAAGAAATTTCGCTCGCAGGAGTGGTTCGACAATCCCGACAATCCGGGGATGACGGCGCTTTACCTCGAGCGCTACCTGAACTACGGGCTGACGCGCGCCGAACTGATGTCGGGCAAGCCGCTGATCGGCATCGCCCAGACCGGCTCGGATCTGTCACCCTGCAATCGCCATCATATCGAGCTGGCCAAGCGCGTACGCGAAGGCATCGTCTCGATGGGCGGCATTCCTTTCGAGTTCCCGTGCCATCCGATCCAGGAGACGGGCAAGCGCCCGACCGCAGCACTCGACCGCAACCTTGCCTATCTCGGCCTGGTCGAGGTGCTTTACGGTTATCCGCTCGACGGCGTCGTGCTCACCATCGGCTGCGACAAAACCACGCCGGCCCTGCTGATGGCGGCGGCCACCGTCAACATCCCGGCCATCGCGCTGTCGGTCGGCCCGATGCTCAACGGTTGGCACAAGGGCAAGCGCACCGGCTCGGGTACGATCGTCTGGGAATCGCGCCAGCGTCTGTCGGCCGGCGAGATCGACTATGACGAGTTCATGGACATCGTCGCCTCCTCGGCGCCGTCCACCGGCTATTGCAACACCATGGGCACCGCCACCACCATGAATTCGTTGGCCGAGGCGCTTGGCATGCAGTTGCCGGGCTCAGCCGCGATTCCGGCGCCCTATCGCGAGCGCGGCCAGATCGCATATGAGACGGGCAAGCGTATCGTCGACATGGTGCATGAGGACCTGAAGCCGTCCGACATCATGACCCGGCAGGCCTTCGAGAATGCCATCGTCGTCAATTCGGCCATCGGCGGCTCGACCAATGCACCGATTCATCTCAATGCGATTGCCCGCCATCTCGGCGTGCCGCTCGACAATGACGATTGGCAGAAGGTCGGCCTCAACATACCGCTCATCGTCAACCTGCAGCCGTCGGGCGAATATCTCGGCGAGGATTACCACCATGCCGGTGGCGTGCCGGCGGTGGTGGCCGAACTGATGAAGGCCGGGCTATTGCCCCATCCCAATGCCATGACCGTCAACGGCAAGACGATCGGCGACAATTGCAGCGCGGCCGTCAACGAGAATCTCGATGTCATCCGCACCGTCGCAGAGCCGCTGAAGGTCAATGCCGGTTTCATCAATCTCAAAGGCAATCTGTTCGATTCGGCGATCATGAAGACCAGCGGCATCTCGCCCGAATTCCGCGAACGCTATCTGTCGAATCCTAGGGACCCCGAGGCCTTCGAGGGCAACGCCATGGTCTTCGACGGACCGGAGGACTATCACGCCCGCATCGACGATCCGGCGCAAGGCATCGATGAACACACCATCCTGTTCATGCGCGGCGCCGGCCCGATCGGCTATCCCGGCGGCGCCGAAGTCGTCAACATGCAGCCGCCGGCCCATCTCATCAAAAAGGGCATCCATGCGCTGGCCTGCATCGGCGACGGCCGCCAGTCGGGAACGTCGGGCTCGCCCTCGATCCTCAACGCCTCGCCCGAAGCCGCCATAGGCGGCGGGCTGGCGCTGTTGAAGACCGGAGACCGCGTCCGCATCGATTTGCGCAAGGGCACCGCCGACATCCTCGTCACCGACGAAGAGATCACGCGCCGTCGCGCCGAGCTGCAGAACAATGGCGGCTATCACTACCCCAAGCACCAGACACCATGGCAGGAGATCCAGCGCGGCATGGTCGACCAGTTTTCCGAAGGAATGGTGCTGAAGCCGGCGGTGAAATACCAGGACGTGGCGCATACCCGCGGCGTGCCGCGGGACAATCACTGAACGCCTCTTCTTTCCCTCTCCCACAAGGGATCCCTTGTGGGAGAGGGAGAGCCGCCCAAGCAGCGCCTATAGATAGCTGGTGACCTCGGGCGCTTCCATCTGCCTGTCGCGCTTGCCATCCTCATAGACGATCGGTGCTGCGGCGAGTTCCTCTTCGGTGGCGTCGTCGAGACAGGCGACGTTCACCGCCCAGAAATTCCCGCCCATGAAGTCGAGATAGCCGCGGGAGAGAAAATTCGCGCCGCAGTTCGGGCACATATAGTGATTGATGTCGCCTTCCGGCCAGTTCGACGGCGTCGCCTTGTACTCCCGCATCCGGTCGCGGCCATCCGTCACCCGCACGGCCTCATAGGCTGCGAAGGATTTCCGGTAGCCGAGCTTCCAGCAGAAGCTGCAATTGCATTTGCGGATGCCTTCGGCGAGGTCGATATCGGCTTCGAAACGCACGGCGCCGCAATGGCAACTGCCGTGATAGGTCTTTTTCATGGTTTCCTCCCAGAAATGTTCTGGCCCCGCCAAACCATCCGTCGGAGCCAGAGCATCCTTTGCGCCAGGGATGACGCTTGACAAGTGGGCACTACAAATCCACGATCATGCCAAGGGGTGCATCGCGACGACCCCGTGAGGCGTCAGCCCAACGTTCGCGTCCAAGCTTCTCTTTCAAGGAGGTGGACGCCATGCCGTCAACAACCGCTATCACCGTATCACAACTGTCCCGTCTGGTTGGTCTGCCCGGCGCGCCAACCATCATCGATGTTCGCATCGAAGATGATTACAATGCCGATCCGCGTCTGCTGCCGGCCTCAACCCGGCGTGATTTCAGGACCGTCTCGACCTGGGCATCCGAATTCGTCGGCAGCCGAGTGGCGGTCGTCTGCCAGAGGGGACAAAAGCTCTCGCAAGGCGTGGCCGCATGGCTGCGTTATGAGGGAGTTAGTGCCGAATCCCTTGAAGGCGGGTTCGAGGCCTGGCGCGATGCCAAGGGGCTTCTGATTGACGCCGACAAGATGCCGCCCCGCGATGAAAAGGGCCGCACCGTATGGGTGACGCGGACCCGCCCGAAGGTCGATCGCATCGCCTGCCCCTGGTTGATCCGGCGCTTCATCGATCCGAGCGCGGTCTTCCTCTTTGTCGAGGCGGCCGAAGTGCCGGCCGTTGCGGATCGTTTTCAGGCCGTGCCTTTCGACATCGACAATGTGTTCTGGTCACACCGCCGCGAACGCTGCACCTTCGACACGATGATCGAAGAGTTCGAGCTCGAATCCGAAGCGCTCGACCGCCTCGCCATGATCGTGCGCGCAGCCGATACCGCAAGCCTGGACCTGGTTCCCCAGGCAGCCGGATTCCTGGCCGCCTCGCTCGGCCTGTCGCGGATGTTCCGCGACGATCTGGAACAGCTGGAGGCAGGCATGCTGCTCTACGATGCGTTTTACCGATGGTGTCGCGACGCCACCGAGGAGATGCACAACTGGCCAAGCGCGAGCAAGCCATCATGAGCGCCCCTTCTGACAAAACGGGGGCCTCTGACAAAACGGGGGCTTCGGAGAAAACGGGCGAGATCGTCGAATCGCCGGCAGCGCCAACCTTCCGCGAAGGCGTAATGCTCTGGGCGAAAATCGGCCTGCTCAGCTTCGGCGGGCCGGCCGGGCAGATCGCGCTCATGCATAGGGAGCTGGTCGAGGAGCGGCGTTGGATCGGCGAGCAACGTTTCCTGCATGCGTTGAACTACTGCATGCTGCTGCCCGGCCCTGAAGCCCAGCAACTCGCCATCTATATCGGCTGGCTGCTGCACCGGACGATCGGCGGCCTGGTCGCCGGCATCCTCTTCGTTGCGCCGGGCGCGCTTGTGATGCTCGCCTTGAGCATCCTCTATGCGCTGTATGGCGACGCTCCTCTCGTCGAGGCGCTGTTTTTCGGGGTGAAAGCGGCTGTCCTTGCCATCGTGATCGAGGCGATGATCCGGATCGGACGACGTGCCCTTAAAAATCGGGTCATGGTGTCGATCGCGCTTGCCGCCTTCGTCGCCATCTATGCACTGAACGTGCCGTTTCCGCTCATCATCGTGCTTGCGGGACTGACGGGCTGGATCGGCAACCATATTGCGCCGGCCCTTTTTTCCGGGTCGGCGCACGGCAAAGACGCAGTTCCAGACATCAAGGGCGCGGTCGACCTGATGTTCGAACGCGGCGAACTGGCCCATACCAGGCCGACGCGGTGGCATGCGCCGCGCACCATTGCGATCTGGGTACCGATCTGGCTCGGGCCTGTGCTTCTGGTCTGGGCTTTGACCGGATCCGCCAGCGTGTGGACTGAGATCGGTGGCTTCTTCAGCGTCATGGCGGTCGTCACCTTCGGCGGCGCCTACGCGGTCCTCGCCTATGTCGCGCAGGCAGCGGTCGAGTCCTTCGGCTGGCTCGCACCCGGTGAAATGCTGGATGGCCTTGGGCTCGCCGAAACCACGCCGGGCCCGCTCATTCTCGTCCTGCAGTTCGTCGGTTTTCTTGCCGCGTTCCGCCAATCCGGATCACTGAACCCACTGCTTGCCGGATCGCTAGGGGCGATGCTCACCCTGTGGGCGACGTTCACGCCTTGCTTCTTCTGGATATTCCTCGGTGCGCCCTACATCGAAGCCCTGCGCGGCAACAAGGCACTGTCGGCGGCGCTGACCGCGATCACCGCCGCCGTCGTCGGCGTCATCATGAATCTCGCTCTGTGGTTCGGCTTGCACGTCATTTTCGGCGAGGTGCGCAACATCGGGCTTGGAATGGACGTGCCGGCGCTCTCATCGATCGACTGGAGTGCGGCGCTGCTGTCCGCCGCGGCGATGGTCGCCATTCTGAAGCTGAAGATCGGCATGCTGCCGACGCTTGCGGGGTCGGCCCTTGCCGGTGTTTTGTTGCTGGCAGTCAGCGGATAGGCGCGCGGAATTATCATGGCGAGACGACGTTCTTCCCTAGGCTTCCTTGGCATGTTCGGCCGTTCAGGCGACCTCAGGCAACTCGACGCCGCGTTGCGCGGTGTCGACCTTCATCCCGCCCTTGTGCCGGAAGCAGCAAAGCTCACCATCGTCAATCTGATGAAGGATCACTGGCCCGACGAGCCGCCACCGCAAGCCTACCCGTCGGTGGCGCAGCTATTTGGCTATTGTATTGCCGGGCCGGAAGCGTTCGAGCGATCCAACGGCCTTCAACATCGGCTGGATGCGGAGCGCCGGCTCGAGACAGCCCTTGAGGCTGGCGACAGCTTCGATGCGCAAATCATTCTGATGGCGCTGCATGCCAAGCTGATCAGTGGCGAAGTCGTCGAGCGCTACGGTTTGAGCGCCGACTGACAGTTCTTGACGGGAAACGTCTTCAGCCACCCATGCCGCTGCGCGGCAGATGGATCAGATTGCCGAAGCGGGCGCGCAATTTGTCGTCGACCGGCTTCGGCACATGGCGCGGGAAGCGCTCGGCGAGGATGCGTTTCTTTTCGATGATCGCCCGCTGCAAGATGTCGGGCCTGCCTTTCTCGTTCCACTCCTTCGGCGAAAAGCGATCGCCGACCGCCGGGTAGAAATATTCGGTCTGCATCAGCCGCAGCGTCTGCTCGTTGCCGAGATAGTGACCTGGCCCCTTCAGGCATACGTCGGCGATGGTGTCTATCGACAGCGACTCGTCGGTCACCTCGATGCCGCGCACGCAGCGCAGGCAATGACCGAGCATGTCGTTGTCGATGATCAGGCTTTCCAAGCAGAAGCCGAGCAGCGAGGCATGCATGCCGGCCGATTCGTAGACGAGGTTGAGGCCGGCAAGGCCGGCCATCACATCCGTGATGCCCTTTTCGTAACCGGACTGAATGTCGGGCAATTTCGAATCCGTCATGCCGGCGGCCGAACCGCCCGGCAGGTCGTAGAATTGCGCCATCTGAGCGCAGGCAGCCGTCAGCACCGCTTGCTCGGCCGAGCCGCCGGACATGGCGCCGGTCCTGAGATCCGAGACGAACGGCCAGGTGCCGAAGATCGCCGGATGCCCCGGTTTGATGGTGTTGACATAGACGAGACCGGCGAGCACCTCGGCCACCGCTTGCACCACCGCCCCGGCAATCGCCGCCGGCGCCGTAGCGCCTGCCTGGCCGGCGGACAGCAGCAGGATCGGAATGCCGCCTTCGACGCAGGCCTCGAGCACGCCGCAGGCGTCCTCGGCAAACTTCATCGGCGGTACGACAAAACAGTTCGAATTGGAGACGAAAGGCCGCGCGCGAAAATTCTCTTCGCCGCCGGCAATCGCATAGAGCATGTCGAGCGCCGGCTTGACGTTCTCGCGCACCGTGAAGGACGTGCCGACATGCTTCGACGTGCCCATCACGCAGGCGTAAAGCGTGTTGAAATCCATGTCGAGCGGATCGGGAATGTCGCGCGGCACCATCGGCCGCTGGAAGAAGTGGATGTTATCGAGCCCCTCGACGATCCGGGCGGCGTCATAGATGTCCTGCAGCAGCGACTCGCGGTATTCGCGCTTCTCGACATCGACCAGATGCACGGCGGCACCCGCTGTGCCGTAATGCACGCGCTTGCCCTGGATCAGCATGTCGTGCTTGGGATCCTGGCCATGCAGGGTGAAGTGGCGCGCGGCCTTCTTGATGGTGTCGAGGACAAGCGCGCGGGGAAAGCGAATTCGCCCGTCCTCGCCGAGAGTGGCGCCGGCCTTGGTCAACGCCTCGATGCAAGATGGGATGGCGTTGGCGAAGCCGACCGTTTCAAGCAGCGTCAGCACCGCTTCGTGGATGCGCTCCCGATCGTTCTCGCTGAGCGGCCCGTAGCTTCCGCCTTCGAGGCCGGCGCGCACCGGCTTGATATCGTCGGCAAGGGGTGCTGCGCGCATGGCGCGGCGCGCTTCGCGCCCGCCGGAACGCCGCGAACGTTGGTCCGAGGGCAAATCCGGCTTCTCAACAGCCACTGACATGGAGGCACTCCACCTTTAGCTGCGAAGCTGGCGGCGGCGATTGGTCCACCATCGGCCTGCTTCGTCCCCTTATGCCTCGAACTATGCCGTCGGCATTGGCACAGCCTATGAGCCAGACGGTCCCGTCGCATATGCCAGAGCGCTAAAGAACGGCGGCTGCTCCCGGTCCCAGCTCGGACGAGGCTTCAAGCCGCCGCCGGTCTGCGTCCGGCCGCCGTTGCCAGTTCGCGGATGCCGGGTTCGATGTGCTGCAGCGCGATCGAGGAGATGCCAAGCCGCATGAAGCGCGACGGCTTTTCAGTGCGGTCGAAGAAGCGGTCGCCGGGCTCGATGATGACGCTGCGCGAGGCAGCGGCCTCTGCCAGGCCGCGTGAATCGGTGCCGCGTGGCCCCTCGAGCCAGAGCGACGCGCCGCCGGCCGAATCGGTAGAGCGCCACTCCGGCAGGAAGGCGGTAATCGCATGGATCAGACGCTTGCGCCGTTCGTCGAAAGCGCTCGACAGCCGCCGCACCAGCGCCTCGTGGTGGCCAAGCGACAGGAACAGCGCGACCGCGCGCTGGTTGTTGGCCGGCGGATGGCGCAGCATGAAACGGCGCAGCGCGCGAAGCTCGGAGATCAACCCGGCCGAGGCAACGATGTAGCCGAGCCGCAGACCCGGAGCCAACGTCTTCGACATCGAGCCGACATAGACGACGCGGCCGGAACGATCGAGGCTCTTCAGCGCCTGCTGCGGCGCTTCGTCCAAAAGCTGGCTGTCATAGCCGTCCTCGATGATGATCTGGTTGTGGCGATTGGCCCGCGCCAAAAGGTCCTGCCGGCGCTCCGCAGACAGCGGCACCATGGTCGGGCAATGGTGGCTGGGCGTCACGAAGACGAAGCCGGAATCGCTGGGAATGGAAGCGGTTACGATGCCGGAATGGTCGACCGGGACCGGTGTGACGTCGGCGCCCGCCAGCCGGAAGATCGAGCGTGCGTCGGGATAGCCGGGGTCTTCCATGGCCACCTTGGAGCCCTTGGTCATTAGCAGCGTCGCCAGCATATAGAGCGCGTTCTGCGCGCCGAGCGTGACGATGATCTCGTCGGGATTGGCGAAGATGCCGCGCCGCGGCAACAGCCGCGCCTGGATCTGCTCGATCAAGAGCGGATCGTCGCGGTCGACCATGTCGGACGCCCAGTTGCGGATCTCGAGCACGGCGAGCGCCATGCGGTTGCACTCGCGCCACTCGGCAGTCGGGAACAGTGCCGGATCGAACTGGCCATAGACGAAGGGGTAGGACGACTTGATCCAGTTGTCGTGCTTGGCCGGCGGCGGCATGTCGCTGGCCGCGATCTGCCGACGCGCCTTCCAGTCGATCTCGTTGGCCTGATCGGGCGCCTTCTGATGAGGCCGCGCCGGGGTCGCCAGCACGTCGGGATTGACGAAATGGCCGCGCCGTTCGCGCGCCACCAGGAAACCCTGGTCGACGAGCTGCTGGAAGGCCAGCACCACGGTGCCGCGCGCCACGCCGAGTTTCTCGGCCAGGATGCGGCAGGACGGAAGCGGCATCGAGGCGGCGATCTGTCGGTCGAGGATGGCGGCGACGATGGCCTGACGGATCTGCGCTTGCAGTGTCTGGCCGGAGTCCGCCGAAATCCGGAACAAGCCGGACCATATGGCCGTGTCGTTTCGCTGTGGCATGGGAAATCTTCCTCGATGGCCAGCCTTTTTCACTTGGCTGGACCAGTCGAATGTATCGGTGGCACAAGGTGTTGCGCCAATCAATTTTTCTGATCGTTGGGATTTATGCCAGTGATCCTTCGCTGCACTGCAGCATCCCCGGGTGACGCAGCGCGTCGTCCCTGGCGTGACGCAGGCGTCATCGCGGCGTGACGCCGTGCGTCATCCCCGCGCATTGAAACCAGTGGATTTCGGCTAGATAGTTTGCCGCGACGACACGCGCCGGAAACATCCGGTCTGATATGGTGGCAACAGAGACTTCGGAGTGAGGCAGTGGATCAATCGTCCTTTCAAAAACAGCTCGACGCGCTGCGCGATCACCAAGCGGCCAAATCGGGCAGCATGCGCGAGGCTTTCGCCGCTGATCCGCAGCGCTTCGAAAAATTCTCCGCCACCGACGGCGACCTGCTGCTCGACTGGTCGAAATGCGCGGTCGATGCGCAGACGATGCATCTGCTGGAGAAGCTGGCGGAAGCCGCCGATCTCGAAGGTCGGCGCGCCGCGATGTTCTCGGGCAAGAAGATCAACGTCACCGAAGGCCGCGCCGTGCTGCACACCGCGCTGCGCAACCTGAACGGCAACGGTATCGTGCTCGACGGCCAGGATGTGAAGGCGGAGGTTGTCGCGGTGCTCGACGCGATGGGCGCCTTCGCCGATGCCGTGCGCTCCGGCAAGGCGGCTGGCGCGACCGGCAAGAAGATCACCGACATCGTCAATATCGGGATCGGCGGGTCCGACCTGGGCCCGGCGATGGCGACGCTGGCGCTGGCGCCCTATCATGACGGGCCGCGCACGCATTACGTGTCCAACATCGACGGCGCCCACATCCACGACACGCTGAAGGGCCTTTCCCCGGAAACCACGCTGTTCATCATCGCTTCGAAGACCTTCACCACGGTCGAGACGATGACCAATGCCGAGACGGCGCGCGAATGGGTGCAGAAGGCGCTCGGCAAGGAAGCGGTCGGCAAGCATTTCGCCGCCGTCTCGACGGCGCTGGACCTGGTGGCCAAATTCGGCATCGCTTCCGACCGCGTCTTCGGCTTCTGGGATTGGGTGGGCGGACGCTATTCCGTCTGGGGCGCGATTGGTCTGCCGGTGATGATCGCCGTCGGCCCGAAGAATTTTCGCGCCTTTCTTGATGGCGCGCATGCGATGGACGAACATTTCCAGACGGCGCCTCTGGCCAGGAACCTGCCGGCGCTGATGGGGCTGATCGGCTGGTGGCATCGGGTGATCTGCAAATACCCTGCCCGCGCCGTCATTCCCTACGACCAGCGCTTGTCGAGGCTGCCGGCCTATCTGCAGCAGCTCGACATGGAATCGAACGGCAAGAGCGTCACCCTCGACGGCGACGCCGTCACCACGCCGACCGGCCCGCTGGTCTGGGGTGAGCCCGGCACCAATGGCCAGCACGCCTTCTTCCAGCTGCTGCATCAAGGCACCGATTTCATCCCGGTCGAATTCCTAGCCGCGGCAATCGGCCATGAGCCGGATCTCAAGCATCATCACGATCTGTTGCTCGCCAACTGCCTGGCGCAGTCGGAGGCCTTCATGAAGGGTCGCACGCTGGAGGAAGCGCGCGCGCAGATGCTGGCAAAAGGCATGAAATCAGCCGATGTCGACAGGATCGCGCCGCACCGCGTCTTCTCCGGCAACCGGCCATCGGTGACGATCCTCTACAGACAACTCGACCCGCATACATTCGGGCGGCTGATCGCGCTCTATGAGCACCGCGTCTTCGTCGAGGGCACGCTCTTCAACATCAATTCCTTCGACCAGTGGGGCGTCGAGCTTGGCAAGGAACTGGCGACCGGGCTGCTGCCTGTCGTGGAAGGCAAGGAGAATGCCGCAACGCGGGATGCGTCGACCGCTGGACTGGTGGGACACATCCACCGACTGCGCGGATCGGAGTAACCGGCTTGGCCGAGATCAAGGGAATATTGTTCGACAAGGACGGCACGCTTGTCGACTTCAATGCAACATGGCTTGGTGTTGCCGATTTCATGGCGATGGATGCGTCGGAGGGCGACCGCTGGAAGGCCGACAGGCTGCTTGCCGCGGCGGGCTTCGATTTCGCCACCAAGCGCTTCAAGCCTGATTCCATCTTTGCCTCCGGCTCCAACATGGATGTCGTCGAGCTTTGGTTTCCGCGTCTGTCCGACGAAGACCAGATGCTCGCCGTCGCCCGGTTCAACGAGATCACGTCGGCTCAGGGGTCGGCGATGGCGGTGGCGCTGCCTGGCATCGTCGAGACGCTTGGTGTTCTTCACAGGAAATCCTACCGCCTTGGCGTGGCCACCAACGATTCGACCAGCGGCGCGGAAAAGACATTGTCGACGCTAGGCGTCGCGCAGCTGTTCGACGCCGCCTATGGCTACGACGCGGTAGCCAATCCGAAACCGGCGCCAGATACGGTTCTCGCCTTTTGTGACCTGACCGGCCTGAAGCCGTCCGCGATCGCGATGATCGGCGATAGCCGTCACGATCTGGAGATGGCGCGGGTCGGCGGCTGCGGGCTGGCTATCGGCGTGCTCTCCGGCACCGGCACGCGCCAATCGCTTTCGCCGGTCGCCGACGTTATTCTGGATTCCGTTGCCGATCTGCCCGCCTTTCTTTCGGCGAGGGTCAGAGAGGCGATCTAATGCATGTCGCCCAAAAGTGCGCAGCGGTTTTGGGGCAACGACATGCATAAAACGAAGACTTAAAGCTCGTCTCCGGGCAGCGCCGGATCGAACGAGAAGACGCCGCTCAGCTTCATCCCGGCGTCGCCGACTTCGCCGACATCCCGCACGCGGTATTCGGCCAACAGGCGAAGTCGCGAGCGGGGCAGGTAGGCGCGGCCCGGGTCGCCGATCAGCACATCGATGCCGGCGGCCAGGCAGCGGTCGAGGAAGGGGATGACCCGGTCCGCGAGGTCTTGCCCGTAAAACAAGTCGCCGACCGCCACGACATCCACCGGCGGCGGCGGATCATCGGTAATGTCCTCGCCGACGACCGTGATCGTAACGCCATTTGCCGCCGCATTGAGGCTGAGCGCGGCGATACCGTTACGGTCGATCTCGGCCGCGATCACTTCGCTCGCTCCGGCCTTTGCCGCGGCGATGCCGACGATGCCCGAACCGGCGCCGAGGTCGAGCACGCGACGCCCGGACACGGACTCCGGCCGATCGAGGATGTAGCGGGCAAGCACCGCGCCGCCGGCCCAGGCGTAGGCCCAGTAAGGTGGCTGAGGCTCAGGCTCGTCCTCGTCAGATTCAGTTCCGTCTTCGTCCGGCTCGGCTCCTCGTCCATGTGGATGCGTGAGCCGCCACAGACCACTCGTTGGGCGGGCTGCGTAAAGCCGGATTTCTGGAAGTGCGGGAACAGGGACGATCCGCATGTTCGCCTTGATGAATGTCAGCGGATCGGGAAGGGAAAACGTACCCGCCGCGTCGTCTACAGGAAGGCAATCGCCCAAGTCTATACCTATCCTCGTAGCGCCCGCCGCAGGATCTTGCCCACCGGCGTCTTCGGCAGTTCGGTCCGGAACTCGATGTATTTTGGCCGCTTGTAGCCGGTCAGGTTCTCGCGGCAATACACAGTCAGTATCTCGGCGGTCAGCAACGGATCCTTCTTGACGACGAACAGCTTCGGCACTTCGCCCGAATGCTCGTCCGGCACGCCGATCGCCGCCACTTCAAGCACGCCCGGATGGAGAGCCACGACCTCCTCAAGCTCGTTCGGATAGACGTTGAAGCCGGACACGAGGATCATGTCCTTCTTGCGGTCGACGACCTTGGTGTAGCCGCGCTCGTCCATGAAGCCCATGTCGCCCGACTTGAAGAAACCATCCTTGGTCATCACCTTGGCGGTCTCGTCCGGCCGGTTCCAATAACCGGCCATCACTTGCGGTCCGCGGATGCAGATCTCGCCGACTTCGCCAAGCGGCAGATCGTTGCCGTCGTCATCGCGGATGGCGATCTCGGTGGACGGCAGCGGCAGGCCGATCGTGCCGGTGAAGTTGCCATCGCTGAATGTGTTGGCGGTAGCCACGGGTGACGTTTCCGAAAGCCCGTATCCCTCGGTGATCGGGCAGCCGGTGAGCGTCTTCCAGCGTTCGGCGACACCCTTCTGCACCGCCATGCCGCCACCCAGCGTCAGGATCAGCGGCTTGAAGTCGAGCTTACGGAAATCCTCATTGTTGAGCAGCGCGTTGAACAGCGTGTTGAGGCCCGGAAAAATGTGGATCGGGTATTTCCCGAGTTCCTTGACGAAGTTGGGAATATCGCGCGGATTGGGAATGAGTATGTTCCGGCCGCCCATCTGCATGCCCATCAACGCGTTCACCGTCAGCGCGAAGATATGATAGAGCGGCAGCGCGCAGATGAGGTTGAGATGGGCCGGCTTCGGCTTGATCGTGTAGGCATCTTCGATCCAGAGCGCGTTCTGCGCGACATTGGCCAGCACGTTGCTGTGCAGCAGCACTGCGCCCTTCGAGATGCCGGTGGTGCCGCCGGTATATTGCAGGAAGGCGATATCGTCGGCAGCGACCTTCACGGGCTTAAAATTCATGCCGGCGCCTGCCTTCAACGCCGCGTTGAACTTGACATGGCCCGGCAGCGACCAGGCCGGCACCATCTTCTTGACGCGGCGAACGACGAAATTGACGATCGTCCCTTTCAGGCCGCCAAGCATGTCGCCCATCGCCGCGACCACGACATGCTTGACCGCCGTCTTGGCGATCACCGCCTGCAAGGTGTTGGCGAAATTCTCGAGAATGACGATGGCTTGGGCGCCGGAATCCTTGAGCTGATGTTCCAGCTCGCGCGGCGTGTAGAGCGGGTTGATATTGACCACGATATAGCCGGCGCGCAGCACTGCCATCATCGCCACAGGATATTGCAGCACGTTCGGCATCATTATCGCCACGCGCGCGCCTTTCTGCAGTCCCTTCGATTGCAAATAGGCGCCGAAGGCGGCCGATTGCCGCTCGACTTCCGCATAGGTGATGGTCTTGCCCATGCAAGTGAAGGCCGGCCGGCCGGCGAACTGCTTGCAGACGTCGGCGAGCAGATCGCCGATGGAGCCGAAGGGCAGGGCGCTTATCTCGGCCGGAACGACTTTCGGGTAGCTTTTGAGCCAAGGCTTTTCCGGCAATCCGGCGGCAGGCGCATTCGGCGATCTCCTGGCCGGCCCCGGCTTCGACGCCGATGAAGCCGTTGTCGATGACGCTTTCGGCTTGGCCGCGGCAACGGCTTTGGCGGGCGGCGATTTTGGCTTGTCGGTGCCAGTCGCTTTTGCGGTGGTTTTGGCGTTCGCTTTCGCCGTTGCCGTCGTCCTTGGTGCTTTTGCCACCTGTCCCTCCCTCGGGTCGTTCTTATTGTCTCTGCTTGCCTGCCGCGTCGTCTCCGAGTGACAGAGACGCCCCTCCGCTGCTGCCGGCGTCAAGGAAATCCAGCACGCCATCTATGTATTGCGACTATCGGCAGCCGTGCAAGTCTGCCCCTGCGGCAAGACGGGAAAGAAAATCTTCCGCGCCTATGATGGGCCGAAGGTCACCGTCTTCGACCACCGGGCGCGTTGAAGATAATAAAAAAATGCAGTCGTTAACAATACCGTGATCGGCAAGACTCGACATTTCTTTCTCTTTTATCGGGCGTATGCAGAATTAAATTCTGCTTCCCATGGGGTAGGCAAGCTGGGTGTTCCAAAGCCGGGGAAACGGTGCTTATATGCGCGCTTCGCGAGCCTGATAGAGGGGCTTGGAAGAACATCAGGGAGTCCTCCATGAAAAAGAAACTGACTTTTGCGGCCGCGTTGCTGGCCGCAAGCGTCCTCGGCGGCGTGGCCAATGCTAAGCAATTGGTCTACTGCTCGGAGGCGTCGCCGGCCGGCTTCGATCCGTCGCCGTGGAGCGGTGGCAACGACTTCGACGCGTCGTCGCGCACCATCTATTCGCGCCTTGTCGAGTTCGAACACGGCAAGACCACCATCATGCCCGGCCTCGCCGAGAGCTGGACGGTTTCCGACGACGGTCTCGAATACACGTTCAAGCTTCGGCCGGGCGTGAAGTTCCAGACCACCGACTACTTCACGCCGACGCGTGATCTCAACGCCGACGACGTGATCTTCTCCTTCGAGCGCCAGTGGAAGAAGGAAAACCCGTGGTACAGCTATCTCGAAGGCACCGGCTGGGAATATTTCACCGGCATGGGCTTCCCGGATCTTCTCAAGGAAATCATCAAGGTTGACGACCTGACGGTGAAATTCGTGCTGAACAAGCCTGAAGTCGCCTTCCTGCCGGACCTCGGCATGGATTTCGCTTCTATCGTCTCCAAGGAATATGCCGACCAGCTCGACAAGGCCGGCACCAGGCAGCAATTCACCCAGAAGCCGATCGGCACCGGTCCGTTCCAGTTCGTCGACTACCAGGTCGATGCGGTCGTGCGATATGCGGCATGGGACGGCTATTATGGCGGCCGTCAGAAGATCGACGATCTGATCTTCGCCATCACGACCGATCCGGCCGTGCGCGCCCAGAAGCTGAAGGCAGGCGAGTGCGATATCATGTCGTACCCGGCGCCGGCAGACATCGCCGGCCTGCAGGCCGACCCAAACCTCAAGGTCGACGAGCAGGAAGGCCTGAATATCGGCTACATGGCCTACAACACCACGCAGCCGCCCTTCGACAAGGTCGAGGTCCGCAAGGCCCTCAACATGGCCGTCAACAAGCAGGCTATTCTCGATGCGGTCTATCAGGGCGCTGGCCAGGCGGCCATCAACCCGATCCCGCCGACGATGTGGTCCTACAACAAGGACATCAAGGACGATCCGTACGATCCGGACGCGGCCAAGAAGATGCTGGCCGACGCCGGCGTCACGGATCTTTCGATGAAGATCTGGGCCATGCCCGTCAGCCGCCCGTACAATCCGAACGCCCAAAGAGTCGCGGAACTTATCCAGGCCGACTACGCCAAGATCGGCGTGAAGGCCGAGATCGTCAGCTACGAATGGACCGAGTATCGCGAACGCGGCAAGGCCAAGGAACGCGACGGCGCCTTCCAGCTCGGCTGGACCGGTGACAATGGCGATCCGGACAACTTCCTGTTCCTGCTCGGCTGCGATGCCATCGGCCAGTCCAACTATGCGATCTGGTGCAACCAGGAGTTCGAAGGCCTGTTGCAGAAGGGCAAGGCGACAACTGATGTCGCCGAGCGCACCAAGATCTACGAGGAAGCTCAGGTCGTGTTCAAGCGTGAGGCCCCGTGGCTGACGATCGCCCATTCCAAGGTCTTCATGCCGATGAACAAGAAAGTTTCGGGCTTCGTCATGGATCCGCTCGGCATTCATCGGTTTGACGGCGTCGACGTCACCGAATAAGTCAACGAGAAAATTGGACGGCGGCGCTGGACTTCCGGCGCCGCCGTTCTATGAAGTAAGATGCTCCGCTATCTCCTCCACAAGCTCGCCCTAATCATCCCGACCGTATTCGGCATATCGCTGGCGGCGTTCGCTTTCGTCCGGCTTCTGCCGGGCGACCCGATCCTGGCCCTGGCCGGCGAGCGCGGCGTCAGCCCCGAACGCTACGCAGAGCTTATCGAGCGGTTTGGCTATAACAGGCCCTATGTCATCCAGTATCTCGAATATATCGGCAGGGTCCTGACCGGCGACTTCGGCATATCGATCGCCACCAAGCGGCCGGTGCTCGGTGAATTCCAGGCGCTGTTCCCGGCCACGCTGGAACTGGCGACGATCGCGTTGATCATCGCCGTACTCGTCGGTATTCCCGCCGGCATCTTCGCAGCGGTCAAGCGCGGATCATGGTTCGACCAGGCGACGATGGGCGTGGCGTTGACCGGCTATTCGATGCCGATCTTCTGGTGGGGGCTGCTGCTCATCATCTTTTTCTCCGGCTATCTCGGCTGGACGCCGGTCTCCGGTCGCATCGGCCTCCAATACTTCTTCAAGCCGACGACGGGCTTCATGCTGATCGACAGCCTGATCTCCGGCAAAAGCGGCGCCTTCAGGTCCGCCGCCAGTCATCTGGTCTTGCCGGCGATCGTGCTGGCGACGATTCCGCTCGCCGTCATAGCGCGCCAGACGCGTTCGGCGATGCTGGAGGTTCTGGGCGAGGATTATGTCCGCACTGCCCGTGCCAAGGGCCTGGCGCCGCGCCGCGTCATCGGGCTCCACGCCTTCCGCAACGCGCTGATCCCCGTTGTCACCACCATCGGCCTGCAGGTCGGCACTCTGATGGCCGGCGCCATTCTGACCGAAACGATCTTTTCCTGGCCGGGTATCGGCAAGTGGATGATCGACGCGATCGCCAAGCGCGACTATGTTGTCGTCCAGAGCGGCTTGCTGATCATCGCCCTGATTGTCATGGCGGTGAACCTGATCGTCGACGTGCTCTATGCCGTCATCAACCCACGTATCCGGGTGCAGTGAGATGACCGACCAAACTACGGCAGAAGCCACCGCCGCGTCGATCCCGACCGGCGGTCGGCAACGCGCCTTCACCGAGTTCTGGCATTACTACTCGATGAACACCGGCGCCGTCATCGGCCTGGTCGTGTTCTTGGCTCTGGTGCTGATCGCGATTTTCGCGCCGCTGGTCGCGCCGCATTCGCCTGACGAACAGTTTCGCGATGCGCTGCTGACGCCGCCGGTCTGGCAGGAGGGCGGCAAATCGATGTTCCTTCTGGGCACCGACGCAGTTGGCCGCGACATGCTTTCGCGGCTGATTTTCGGGGCGCGGTTCTCGCTGTTCATCGGTTTGGTCGTCGTGGTTTTCTCGCTGACCAGCGGCATCATCCTCGGCGTCCTCGCCGGCTATTTCCGCGGCTGGGTCGATACGCTGATCATGCGCATCATGGATATCATCCTGGCCTTCCCCTCGCTGCTCCTTGCGCTGGTTCTGGTGGCGATCCTCGGACCCGGCCTGTTCAACGCCATGCTGGCGATCGCGCTGGTGCTGCAGCCGCACTTCGCGCGGCTCACGCGCGCGGCCGTGATGGCGGAAAAGAACCGCGAATATGTGATCTCCGCCAAAGTGGCCGGTGCAAGTCATCTCAGGTTGATGGTGAGGACGATCTTGCCGAACTGCGTGGCGCCGCTGATCGTGCAGGCGACGCTGTCCTTCTCCAACGCCATTCTCGAGGCTGCGGCTCTCGGCTTCCTCGGCGTCGGCGCGCAGCCGCCGACACCGGAGTGGGGCACGATGCTGGCCACGGCACGCGAATTCATCCTGCGCGCGCCTTGGGTGGTGACCTTCCCCGGCCTTGCCATCCTCATCACCGTGCTTGCCATCAACCTGATCGGCGATGGCCTGCGCGACGCCTTCGACCCCAAGCTGAAGAGGTCGTGACCATGCCTCTTCTCGAAATCAAGAACCTTACGGTCTCTTTCGATACCGCCGCCGGACCGTTCATGGCGGTGCAAGGCATCGACCTGTCGATCGAGCCGCGCGAGGTGTTGGCGATCGTCGGTGAATCCGGCTCCGGCAAATCGGTGGCGATGCTGGCGGTGATGGGGCTTTTGCCGAATACGGCGACGGTGAAGGCCGACCGCATGGCCTTCGACGGTATCGACCTGCTTGAGCTCAGCCCGTCCGAGCGCCGCAAGATCGTCGGCAAAGACATCTCGATGATCTTCCAGGAGCCGATCGCCAGCCTCAATCCGTGCTTCACCGCCGGCTTCCAGATCGAGGAGGTGCTGCGCTTCCATATGGGCATGGACCGCGCCCAGCGCCGGGCCCGCGCCATCGAACTGATGAAGCTGGTCGGCATTGCCGATCCGGAAGAGCGGCTGAATTCGTTCCCGCACCAGATGTCGGGCGGCCAGTGCCAGCGGGTCATGATCGCCATCGCCATCGCCTGCAATCCGAAGCTGTTGATCGCCGATGAGCCGACCACCGCGCTCGACGTCACCATCCAGAAGCAGATTCTTGACCTCTTGGTTGGCCTGCAGGCCAAATACGGCATGGGCCTGATCATGATCACCCACAATATGGGCGTGGTGGCCGAGACCGCCGACCGCGTCATCGTCCAGTACAAGGGCCGCAAGATGGAAGAGGCCGACGTTCTGTCGCTGTTCGAGCAGCCGAAGAGCAACTACACGCGCGCGCTGCTGTCGGCGCTGCCGGAAAACGTCGTCGGCGACCGGCTGCCGACCATTTCCGACATGTTGTTCGAGCCGGCCCCCTCTGCTGCGGGAACCGGGTCTGCAACGGGAGCCGTCTCATGAGCGTGACGGTTCTCGAAGGCAAGAACATCGTGCGCGACTATCATGTCGGCGGCGGCCTTTTTCGTCCCTCGCGCACGGTCCACGCGGTCAAAGGCGTCTCGTTCAGCGTCGACAAGGGCAAGACGCTGGCCATCGTCGGCGAAAGCGGCTGCGGAAAGTCGACCCTCGCCCGCATCATCACGCTGATTGATCCGGCGACAGCAGGTGAGCTCTTCATCGACGGCAACAAGGTCGACATCGCCAAGGATGGGCTGTCGAAGGAAATGCGCCGCAAGGTGCAGATCGTCTTCCAGAACCCTTACGGGTCGCTCAATCCGCGCCAGAAGATCGGCGACGTGCTCGGCGAGCCGCTGCTCATCAACACCGACACGCCGGCCAACGAACGGCGCGACCTGGCCATGAGGATGCTGAAAAAGGTCGGTCTCGGGCCGGAGCATTACAACCGCTACCCGCACATGTTCTCGGGCGGCCAGCGCCAGCGCATCGCCATTGCCCGTGCGCTGATGCTCAATCCGAGCCTTTTGGTGCTTGACGAACCGGTTTCGGCGCTCGATCTGTCGGTGCAGGCGCAGGTGCTCAACCTGCTCGCCGACCTGCAGGACGAGTTCAAGCTGACCTATGTCTTCATCAGCCACGACCTGTCAGTGGTGCGCTACATCGCCGACGACGTGATGGTCATGTATTACGGCGAGGCGGTCGAATACGGCTCGCGCGACGAGGTCTTTGCCGACCCCAAACACAGCTACACCAAGACGCTGTTCGCGGCGACGCCGCGCGCCGACGTCGCCAGCATCAAGGCGAGGCTGGCGAAGAAGAAGGCCGCCTGACGCGACCGCGGCACCCAGGCAAGCGTATTTCGACCCCGATCAGGACAGCCTGGCGATGACGGTGCGCAACGCCTCGCCGAAGCGCCGGACCTCCTCAATCGTGTTGTAATGCACCAGCGAGGCGCGGATGGCGCCGCTGTCCATCGAGAGGTTGAGGCGCTTCATCAGCCGTGGCGCGTACATATGGCCGTCGCGGATGCCGATCTGCATCTCGGCCATCTCTTCGACGATCCGCTGGGGTGACAGCGTGCCGATGTTGAAGCAGAAGGTCGGCACGCGCTCGTTGAGGCGGACTTCGTCGGCGACGCCATAGATCGTCGCGCCGCAATCCTTGAACACGGCGAGCATTTCGCGCGCCAGCACCAGCTCATAGTCGCGGATGGCATTCATGCCGGCGACGAGGTTGTCGCGCCGCGACCGGTTGTTCGCTGGGGCGAAGTTGCGGCCGATCGATTCGAGATAGCGCACGGCGGCATCCATGCCGGAGACGTTCTCGTAGATGAATGTGCCGGCCTCGACCTTGTAGGGTGGCTCGTCGGGGATGAAATCCTCACGGAAGGTCGGCAGCCGCTTCAACGTCTCGAAGTGGCCCCACAGGAAGCCCATATGCGGCGAGAAATTTTTGTAGCCGGAGCAGACCAGATAGTCGCAATCCCAGGCCTGCACGTCGATCAGCCCGTGCGGCCCGTAATGCACGCAGTCGAGGAACACCTCGGCGCCGGCCGCATGCGCGATGTCGGCCACTGCAGCAACATCGACGATCGAGCAGATCGAATGCGCCGTGACCGTGCAGGCGACAAGCCGGGTGCGGTCGGAGATCAGCGGGCGCAAATCATCGACATGGAGATTGCCGTCCTCGCGCATCCGCCACCATTTGAACTTGGCGCCAGCGGGCGCCAGCGCCAGCCAGGTCGCGATGTTGGCGTCATGGTCCATGTCGGTGATGACGATCTCGTCCCGTTCCTGAAGCATCTGGCCGATGCCGAGACTGACGAGGCGGATGAACGAAGTGGCGTTCATGCCGAAACAGATTTCCGAAGGACTGTAGGCATTGATCAGCAGCGCCACGCTTTCACGCGCGTCGGCGATCGCTTGATCGACGGCGACGCTGCGGCCGTAGCGGCCGCCGCGCTGCACATTATGCGCGACCAGATGGTTGCTGACCGCATCGAGCACGCTTTGCGGGATCTGCGCGCCGGCGGCATTGTCCATGAAGATGAAGTCGCCGGCCTGCTGTAAGGCTGGAAACATGGCGCGGATCTTGTCGACCGGGAAGGCTGCGGAGACGTCGCTCGCACTGGGGGTCTGATGCTTGTTCAAGATAGTCTCCTGCGAAGTGCCTGACAGATGGGAAGCGAAAATTGACAGATGAGAAACTGGCGACGTCAGCGGGTCTTTTCCGTTTTGAAACGGCGTTCCAGCAGGCTGACGAGGCGGACCATCGGCCAGAGAAAGAGGAGATAGACCAGCGCCGCACCAATCAGCGGCGACGGGTTGGCGTAGAGCGACTGCGCGTTGGTCGCTTCCTTCAGCAATTCGGGCAGAGCCACGGTGGAGGCGAGCGATGTGTCCTTGAACATCGAAACGCAGTTGCTGGTCATCGGCGGAATGACCACGCGGATCGCCTGCGGCAGCACCACCTTGCGCAAGGTCAGTAAAAACGGCAGGCCGAGTGCCTGCGCCGCCTCGAACTGGCCGCGTGGGATGCTTTCTATGCCGGAGCGGAACACCTCGGCCGAATAGGCCGCCATGATGATGGCGAATGCGGTCACCGCGGAGGTCCAGGACGACAGGCGGATGCCGAGAAACGGCAGCGCGTAGTAGATCAGGATCAGCACGACCAGCACCGGCATCGCCCGGAAAATATCGATATAGCCGACCGCCAGCAGCCGCAGCGGCTTTGGCGCGTAGAGCCGCATCAGACTGATCGCCAGGCCGACGGGGATACCGATGCCGATGCTCAACAGCCCGAGCAGCAGCGTGTTCAGAAAGCCACGCAGCAACGCCGGCAGGCTAGAGATCATGACATCGGCGTTGAAGAAGGTCTCGAGCAGCGACATGGGGAGCATTCCCGGAAAGATTTTGGCGTCCCGCGACGCTAAAGCATGACTCCGAAACGCCGAAATCGACTTGGAGCGGATCATACGTGGAAGAAGGGCTGCGACGTCTGTTGCGCGTCCAGGGGGACGCGCGGCGTTGCCATGAAATTGTGCCGGCGTAGAAAGCCGGCACGATCCCGGCATCAGTTGCCGCTTAGGCCTTCGGCATCGGCATTTCCTTGACCGTCGAAGAATCGGCGGGCGCGTCGCTGCCGAACCACTTCTTGTGGATCGCGGCCAGCGTGCCGTCCTTCTTCATCGCGGTCAGTGCGTCGTTCAGCTTGCCGAGCAACGGGTGGTCCTTGGCCATCATCAGGCCATACTGCTCGCCGGTCTTGATACGCGCTTTTACGGCGAGATCCTTCATCCTGGTGAAGGAGTATTCAAGGCCCGGGACGTCGCTGACCGCCGCGTCGACGCGCCCGGCGCTAAGGTCGAGCAGTAAATTCTGCTGCGTGTCGTAACCCTTTACCTCGCTGAACCCGCCAGCTTCCTGGTGTTGCTTGGTCCAGGCTTCACCCGTCGAGCCGGACAGCACGCCGATGATCTTACCCTTGAGGTCGGCCTCGGACTTGATCGGGCTATCGGCCTTTGCGGCGATGCCCATGTCGGAATCATAATAGGGTTGCGTGAAAGCCTGCGACTTCAGCCGCTCCGGGTTGATCGTGATCGACGAGATGGCGACGTCGATGCGCTTCGACGTGGTAGCGGCGAACAGCGCCTGAAATCCGAGATCGGCGATTTCCGTGATCATGCCGATGCGCTTTGCCGCTTCGTTGACGATGTCGACTTCGAAACCTTCGAAAGTGCCGCTTTCGTTCTTGTATTCAAAAGGCGGATTGGTCGGATAGGCGCCGACGTTCAGCACGTCTGCGGCATAGGCGCCGGCCGGTGCGGCGGCGATGCCGATGGCGGCAGCGAGAAGAAGCAGGTTGCGACGAGTGAAGCTCATTTTTGTTCCCTCTGGTTCGGCCACTCCCTGTGGCGCTTTTCCACTTCCGCCCCTTCCAGCGCCCTATTTCCGGACACTGCAGGCGAGGCGGCGCCTGAATCAGGATGCGCGGCGTTGCTGCGCGCCGATCAATTGTTGCAGGCGCTCCAGCAGTGCATCCACCGCGTCGTCTGATGTGACCATGCCCGGCGACAGCCTCAGCGTCGCGCCGCGGGCGTCGCAGTAAAGTCGCTCACTGCGCAGCGTCGACACTGTTTTCACCGGGTCGATGCCTTGCGGCAAGGTCAGCATGACGCTGCCGCCGCGCTGATCTGGATCGAGCGGCGAGCGGACCGTCCAGCCATTGTCCAGCGCACAGGCGACAATGCGCTCGGCCATGCCGGCGTTCTGAGCGCGGATCGCATCGATGCCGGTCTCGGCGACCCATTCGAGGCCGGGCAGCGATGCGACACTGGCCAGGATGGCTGGCGTTCCATGGTCGAACCGGCGCGCATCGTCGGCATATGTGAAACTGTCGAGATCCCACGAAAACGGGTTTGGCTGGCTGAACCAGCCGCGAAGTTCCGGCCGGCATGTTGTCAGAAGGTCGGGCGTCACCTGCAGGATGCCTGCACCTGACGCGCCGCACAGCCATTTCAATGAGGTCGAGACGACGAAATCGACCGGCGTCTTCGCAATCGAGAAGGGCGTTACGCCGACGCCTTGGGTGATGTCGACACCGACAATGCTGCCCATCTTGCGGCCTTGCGCGGCAAGCCGCGCCACGTCGCAGCGGTGCGATGCCGTCGAGGTGACGAAGGTCAGCAAGGCCAGGCCGACATCGTCCCGCCAGCGGGCGATGAAATCCTCGTCGCGCACCCAATTTTCGCCCGGCCGCAGCGGCACGGTGTCGAGGGTGAAGTCGAAGCGCTCGGCCAGACCGGCGAGCAGGAAGTGCAGGCTCGGAAAACAGTCGGCCGCGACCAGCAGGCGCTTTCCCGCCAGGCGCTCGGACGGCAGCGCGCCGATCAAGCTGTAGAGCGCTGACGTGACGTTCTCGGCGGTGGTCAGCGTACCCTGTGAGGCATCGATGAGCGAACTCCAGGCATCGATGAAGCGCTGTCGCGCGGCAAGGGCGGCCGGCCACTGGCCGTCATCTTCCGCCGACCAGACGCCCGAGAATTCCGACAGGGCGGCAGCCATGCACTCCGCCTTGCCGGGAAACGTCCCGATCGAATGGTATAGAAAGTAACCAGACACTACGTTTTTGCTCCCTGTGATCATGTGATCACAAAACGGAACAGGGATCAATCATGCCTGCGACGAAATGCGGTTGAATCGGGAAAATCGGGGCAATTTTCCTCCGACCGCGAGCGGTCGCGTATCGACACATTCCGGCGTCGATTTGGCGTTCGACCCGAGCCGAGCTTCACTAGGCCTTGCCGAATCCAGCAAACTCGACCGGCCTGGGTTCCGGCACGTCGGGGCAGATCGCGCGCAGCGTCTCCTGCGTCGTCTGGATGTCTGCAACCACTTCTTCGCGGGCACGAGGAAAATCGCGATCCTTCAGTGCCGCGATGATCGCCGTGTGCCGCCCGGACGGCTCCATGGTGCCGGCGTGCATCAAAGGCGCGACATGGTTGGACAGCAGCCGCATATAGGGGCCGAAGCGCAGCCACAGCGTCTCGATCAGTTGGAACAGCACGTCGGAGCCGGAGGCGCGGTAGATGGTGAAATGGAACTGCTGGTTCTTGGCGATCAGCTCGTAGATGCTGCCGTTGCGCCCGATCGCCTGCTGGTCGGCCGTGATCTGCTGCAATGTGGCGATCTCGGAAGCAGTCAGGCGCGGCGCCCCCAGTTCGGCCGCCAGACCTTCCACGGCGACACGTGCCCGGCAGAGGTCGTCGAGCCGCGCGCGGGTGACGACCGGCACGCAGGCCGAGCCGTTCTGCGATATCTCCAGCGCATTCTCGGCGGCCAGCCGCCGCAAGGCCTCGCGCACCGGCATGTTCGAAGTGCCGAAGGCTTCGGCCAGCGAGGCAATGGTCAGCACCTGTGCCGGATCGAAGCTGCCGACCATCAAGGCATGCCGAAGCTGCTGGTAGACGCCGTCCTGGACGGTCACGCGTCCCGATACAGGTTCAAATCCCAGAGCCACGGTTTTTGGTTTCCTTGGGTTTCGACAGAAGCTATGTGCAAGTGGCACGCGTGACCGCCCAGCCGAAGCAAGGCGTGATCATCTGATCACAAAACCCGTGTCCAGCCAAGCGTCAGGCCGTCAACGCCCATGAGCCTTGATGTGCTTCGCCATCGAAGGGATTGCTGCCCCTGCAGTGCAATCAGTCGGGGATCACCGCTGTCGCCTGGATTTCGACCTTGGCGCGATTCTCGACCAACGCCATCACCTGCATCGCGGCCATGGCCGGAAAATGCCGGCCGATGACCTCACGATAGGCCTCGCCGATCCCTTTGAGGTTGGCCAGGTACTCGGCCTTGTCGGTAAAGTACCAGGTCATCGACGTGATATGCTCAGGCCTGGCGCCGGCCTCGGCGAGCACGGCGACGATGTTGGCTAGCGTCTGACGCACCTGGCCGACGAAATCATCGGTTTCGAATTGGCCTTGCCCGGTCCAGCCGACCTGGCCGCCGATGAAGATCAGCTGCCCGCGCGCGGCGACGCCATTGGCGTAGCCGACAGGTTTCGCCCAGCCTTCCGGCTGCAGGATGGTGTGCATATCAAGCCTCCCGATACTCAAATCCGGTCGCAATGTTCAAAATCGAACCAATCCGCAATTTTTTGTCGCCAGCTCGGCCTCAGGCCGCACCCATCACTTGCCTGGCAATGACCACCTTCTGCACGTCGGATGCGCCCTCATAGATGCGCAGCGCACGGATTTCTCGATACAGGCTTTCGATGATGTGGCCCTTGCGGACGCCGTCGCCACCATGCAGCTGCACGGCCTTGTCGATTACCTCCTGCGCCTTGTCGGTGGCGAACAGCTTGGCCATCGCCGCTTCACGGGTGACACGGGCGGCGCCCATATCCTTGGTCCAGGCGGCGCGGTAGACCAGCAAGGCGGCGGCATCGACATCCAGCGCCATGTCGGCGATGTGGCCCTGCACCATCTGCAGCTCGGCCATTGCAGCACCGAACAGTTTGCGCTCGGCCACTCTGCCGATGCTCTCATCCAGCGCGCGCCGGGCAAAGCCGAGTGCCGCCGCACCGACGGTCGAGCGGAACACGTCGAGTACCGACATGGCGATGCGGAAACCATCGCCTGGCCGGCCGATCAATGCCGAGGCCGGAATGTGGACATTGTCGAAAGACAGGCGGGCGAGAGGATGCGGCGCGATCACTTCCAGCCGCTCGGCGATGGCGAGCCCGTTGGTGTCTGCCGGCACGATGAAGGCGGAAAGCCCCTTGGCGCCGGGCGCTTCGCCGGTGCGGGCGAAAACGATGTAGAGATCGGCAATGCCGCCATTGGAGATCCAGGTCTTTTCACCTGACAACACATAGTCGTCGCCGTCACGCGTCGCCGTCATCTCCATATTGGCGACATCAGATCCGGAGCGCGGCTCCGACAGCGCGAAAGCGGAAATCGCCTTGCCGGCGCGGGTCTTCGCGAGCCAGCGGTGCTGCTCCGGCGTGCCGAACAGGCTGAGCGCGCCGGTGCCGAGCCCCTGCATGGCGAAGGCGAAGTCGGCCAGCCCGTCATGCCGGGCCAATGTCTCACGCGTGATGCAAAGTGCGCGCACGTCGAGCGGCCCAGGGTTTTCCGTGTCGAGCGCCGTTGGTTTCAGCCACCCGTCCTTGCCGAGCTTCGCCACCAACTCGCGGCAGGCGGCATCGACATCGTCATGCGCGACCGGCAGGTTTTTTTTGCACCAGGCGTCCAGCTGTTCGGCCAGCTCGCGATGGCGCTCCTCGAAGAACGGCCAATTGAGGAAGGACCGGTCAGGCATGCGTATCCCCTCCCGCGCCTCGATCCTTCCCACCCCCCTCTGTCCTGCCGGACATCTCCCCCGCAAGGGGGGAGATTGGCGGCTTCAACCTTGCCGCCCTTTCTGTGATGTTGGTGATTGGCGAAAGCGCTGCGATCAGCTGATCTCCCCCCTTGCGGGGGAGATGGCCGGCAGGCCAGAGGGGGGTGCCTGGGCGAAAACCGTTCATGCTAGTTCCCCTCGAACACCGGCTTTTCCTTGGCGACGAAAGCCTCATAAGCCCGCTTGAAATCTCCGGTCTGCATGCAGATCGCCTGCGCCTGCGCTTCGGCCTCGATCGCCTGGTCGAGGCCCATCGACCATTCCTGGCTCAGCTGCGTCTTGGTGATGCCGTGCGCGAAGGTCGGGCCGGACACGATGCGCGCGGCCAGCTCAAGCGCATCGGCCTCGAGTGCCGCCGCATCGACCAGCCGGTTGTAGAACCCCCAGCGCTCACCTTCCTCAGCGCTCATCGTCCTACCGGTGTAAAGCAGCTCGGCGGCGCGGCCCTGGCCGAGGATGCGCGGCAGGATCGCGCAGGCGCCCATGTCGCAGCCGGCAAGGCCGACGCGGGTGAACAGGAATGCCGTCTTGGCCTCGGGTGTCGCGATGCGGATGTCGGACGCCATGGCGATGATGGCGCCGGCGCCCACCGCCACGCCGTCGACCGCCGCAATGATCGGCTTGCCGCAATTCAGCATTGCTTTGACGAAATCGCCGGTCATCCGGGTGAAGGCGAGCAACGCCTTCATGTCCATCTTGACCAGCGGACCAATGATGTCGTGAACATCGCCGCCGGAGCAGAAATTACCGCCATTGGGCAGGAACACCACCGCATCGACATCTTCGGCATAGACGAGGTCACGAAAGATATCGCGCAGCTCGGCATAGCTTTCGAAGGTCAGCGGGTTCTTGCGCTCGGGCCGGTCGAGCCGGATTGTCGCGATCTTGCCTTCGACCTGCCAGAGGAAATGCTTCGGCTTGCGGCCGGCCATCTTTGTCATTCCCGTCCCTCCCAGTTGCTGCGGAAGGAGTTCAGCATGCCGGTCAGCCGGCGCGCCTCGTCCTCGCTGACATTGCCGAGCAGCTCGCCGATCCAGTTCTCATGCGCGGCGGCGATCACGGCGAAAGCCTTCGAACCTTCCTCCGTCAGCCGCACCATCGAGGTGCGGCGGTCGCCATTGCGCCGGGCGCGGGCAACCAGCCCTTCCGAAACCAGCCGGTCGACGATCCCAGTCACATTGCCGTTGGACACCAGCAGGAAGCGCGACAGGTCGCTCATCAGCATGCCTTCCGGCGCGCGGTAGAGTGCGGCCATCACGTCGAAGCGCGGCAGCGTCGTGTTGAACTCCTGCCGCAGGCGCTCGCGCAACTCGGCCTCGATGCTGCGCGAGGCACGCAGCAGCCGAACCCACAGGCGCAGGCGATCCTTGCCGGGTCCGGATGGCGCGGGCAGGGGACCGGCTACCATGTCTCGCCTCCCGAGATCGAGATCGTCTGCCCGGTGATCGATTGGGCCGCATCGCCGCACAGCCACAGCACCGCGGCTGCAACTTCTTCGGGCTGGATGAAGCGGCCTTGCGGGTTGGTCGAGGCAAGGCTCGTCCTTGCTTCTTCGGCCGAGCGGCCGGTCTTTTCGACGATGCGTTGGATGGACACTTCCAGCATCTCGGTTTCGACGAAGCCAGGGCAGACGGCATTGACGGTCACCCCGGATTTGGCGGTCTCGACCGCCAGCGCCCGCATCAGCCCGACGACGCCATGCTTGGCCGCCACGTAAGCGGCGACATAGGGATAGCCCTTCAGGCCGGCCGTCGAAGCAACGAAGACGATCCTGCCTGTCTTCCGCGCGGCCATGCCGGTCAGCGCCGGCTTCACCGTCAGGAATGCGCCGGTCAGGTTGACATCGAGCGTGCGCTGCCAGTCCGCGAGCGACGTCCGCTGTGCCGGCGCGCTGCCGGACATGCCGGCATTGGCGACGACGATATCGATCGGCCCGCGCTCAGCCTCGGCCTGACTGTAAAGGGACGCCATCGCCGCCTCATTGGTGACATCGGCAGCGATGCCGAAAATACGGTCGCTTTCCCCGGCAACTTCGGCAAGTGCAGCCTCGCGACGGCCGCAGATGGTGACGTCGACCCCCGCGCCGGCCAGCGCCAGCGCGATGGCGCGGCCGACACCGGAGCCGCCGCCGGTGACCAGCGCATGCCGTCCTGTCATCGTCGCGGCGCCGCTCATACTTTCAGCCCCGCTGCCGCGTCGCGTTCGGCCAGCCGGTAGATCTGGTCACGGCCCGGCAGATAGGGATCCGGCCATTTGACGCCGCGGTCGCCTAGCGTGACGGCCGCGTGCAACGTCCAGTAGGGGTCGGCGAGATGCGGTCTTGCCATCGCGACCAGATCGGCGCGGCCAGCCATCAGGATCGAATTGACGTGGTCCGGTTCATAGATGTTGCCGACCGCCATGGTCGCCATGCCGACCTCGTTGCGGATGCGATCGGAAAACGGCGTCTGGAACATGCGGCCATATACCGGCCTTGCCTCGGCCGAAGTCTGGCCGGCCGACACGTCGCAGATGTCGACGCCGGCCTCATGCAGCAGCCGTGCGATCTCGACCGCATCGGCCGGCGTCACGCCTTCGATGCCGACCCAGTCGTTGGCCGAGATGCGCATTGAAATTGGTTTTTCCGCCGGCCAGGCGGCGCGCACGGCATGGAAGACCTCCAGCGGATAGCGCATACGGTTTTCGAGCGAGCCGCCATAGGCGTCCGTGCGCCGGTTGGTCAGCGGCGTGATGAAGGAGGACAGGAGATAGCCGTGCGCAGCATGGATCTCCAGCATGTCGAAGCCGCAGCGCGCCGCCATCTCAGCGGAAGCGACGAACTGGTCGCGCACCAGATCCATGTCGGCGCGGTCCATTGCCTTCGGCAGCTGGTTCTCAGGCGACCATGCCACCACCGACGCCGCCATCACAGGCCAATTGCCTGATGTCAGCGGCACGTCGGTTCCTTGCCAGCCGAGCCGGGTCGAGCCCTTGGCGCCGGAATGGCCGATCTGCGCGCAGATCTTCGCCTCGGTCTCGGCATGGACGAAATCGACGAGCCGCTTCCAGGCGACCTCATGTTCGGGTGCGTAGAAACCTGGGCAGCCCGGCGTGATGCGGCCTTCCGAGCTGACGCAGGTCATCTCGATGTAAACGAGGCCGGCGCCGCCCTTGGCCCGTTCGGCATAATGGGCGAAATGCCAGTCGGTCGGACAGCCATCGACCGCCTTGTACTGCGCCATCGGCGAGACGACGATGCGGTTCTGCAGCGCCATATCGCGCAGCCGGAACGGTGCGAACATCGGCGCGCGACGAAGACTGTTGCCGCCGGCGCCGGCCTGGCGCTGAAACCACTCTTCGGCGCCGGCCAGCCACTCGGCATCACGCAGCCGCAAATTCTCGTGGCTGATGCGCTGCGAGCGGGTCAACAGCGAATAATTGAATTGCACCGGATCGAGGCCGAGATAGCGCTCGACCTCCTCGAACCATTCGAGCGAATTGCGCGCCGCCGACTGCAGCTTCAGCACTTCGGTGCGCCGCGCATCTTCATATTTGCGGAACGCGGCTTCGAGATCGGGCTCTGAATCGACATAGTCGGCCAGCGCCACCGCACTTTCCAGCGCCAGCTTGGTGCCGGAGCCGATCGAGAAATGCGCTGATGCCGCCGCATCGCCCATCAGCGCCAGATTCTCGTAGGACCAGCGCTCGCACAGCACGCGCGGGAAATTGATCCAGGCCGACCCTCTGATATGGTTGGCATTGGTCATCAGCGCGTGGCCGCCGAGATGCCTGGCGAAGATCCGTTCGCACACCGCGATCGATTCCTGCTGCGACATCGCGCCGAAGCCGAAACGCTCCCAGGTCTGCTCACTGCATTCGACAATGAACGTCGCGGTGTCCTTGTCGAACTGGTAGGCATGCGCCCACACCCAGCCATGCCTAGTCTTCTCGAAGATGAAGGTGAAGGCGTCATCGAATTTCTGCTGCGTGCCGAGCCAGACGAACTTGCACTTGCGTGTGTCTATATCGGGCTTGAACACGTCGACGAAAGCGCCCCGTGCCTTCGAATTCAGCCCGTCGGCGGCGACCACCAGATCGTGGCTCTCCATATAGGGCTTGGGATCGGCGATATCGGTTTCGAAGGCCAGCTTGACGCCGAGCTCTCGCGCCCGACGCTGCAGCAGGGTAAGCAGCCGCTTGCGGCCGATGCCGCAAAAGCCGTGGCCGGTCGAAACCGTGCGCACCCCGTCATGGATGACGGCGATATCGTCCCAATAGGCGAAATGTTTTTTGATCCAGACGGCGCTGACCGGATCGTTCTTGGTCAGATTGTCGAGCGTTTCGGCCGACAGCACGACACCCCAGCCGAATGTGTCGTCGGCACGGTTGCGCTCGAACACCGTCACCTCGTGCGCGGCATCCCTGAGCTTCATCGAAATGGCAAAGTAGAGGCCGGCTGGTCCGCCGCCGAGAACCGCAACCTTCATGTGTGCGATCTCCTCTTCGCTTTTCTGCGCCTAGTATCGCGCTTGAGGCAAATTATTTCAAGCTTGAAGTTTCATAATTGAAACGACTCGCCTCGGATGTCCTATGGCGTGCCTGCGGTCAGGCCCGCAAGCACGCGCATACCGGATCATTTCTCCGGGGTTTTCGGGCTCCACAGCACCGTCTCTGCGTCCTTTTCATAGGCCATGCCGTTGGGATAGCTGATCGCTTCCAGCTGCAGGCCCCAGGGCGCCTGGAAATAGAGAATAGTCTGGCCGGCCGCCGGCCCTTCGGTAACCGGCAGCGGCCCCATCCGCGTCTTGACGTCCTTTTCATCGAGATAGGCTTTCGCCGCAGCGATATCGTCGACATAGAAGGCAATATGGAAGCCGCCAATATCGCTGTTGCGGGCCTGCAGGTCTTTCTGGTCGGGCGCGGTGTATTTGAACAGCTCGATATTCGATCCGTGGCCGCAGCGGACCAGGGTGATCTCCTCGATCACCGCCTTGGGGTCGACGCCCAGCAGATCCTGCATGAACGTGCCCTTGTCGTCGGCGAACGGGCCGAAGGACATCGCTTTCTTGCAGCCGACGACCTCGGTGAAAAAGTCGACCGCCTGCTTCATGTCGGGCACCGTAACCCCGGTGTGATCGTGCCCGCGCATGCCGGGGATGGAGCCGGCGGACGCGGTGCCGATGCCGGCCAGGACGGTGGTCGCAAGCGTTGCGTTTCGGATTGCATTCCTCATGTCAGTCATCCTTCTCGCGGGACGTGGGTGACTTGCCGGCGCACGCCCGAGGCCCGCTCTTCGACGTGCGAATGAGATTTGCTGCGAATGATGCTTCATGCCGGCGCTTTAGCCGCGGGCAACAGCCAGCCTTCGTCGATCTCGGGCAGCGGAATGGCTGATATCAGGTCGCGCGTGTAGGCCTGCTGCGGCTTCTCGAACAAGGCGTCGGTGGCGCTGGCTTCGACGATCGCGCCTTCGCGCATGACGATCACTTGCCGGCAAAGCCGCCGGATCACCGACAGATCGTGGCTAATAAAGGCGACCGTCAGGCCCATTTCGGCGGCCAGCTTTTCCAGCAGCGTCAGGATCTGCGCCTGGGTCGACACATCAAGGCCGGAGACGATCTCGTCGGCCAGCACAAATTTCGGCGACAGCGCCAGCGCACGCGCAATGCCGACGCGCTGGCGCTGGCCGCCCGACAGTTGGTGACGGTAGCGGCTGGCGAAGCTTTGCGGCAGGCCGACGCGCTGCAAGGCCTCCGCGACACGCCCCTTGAGATTGTCGCCAAAGCCGTTTTGCTTAAGTGGCGCGGCGATGATGCTGAAGATGGTGCGGCGCGGATTGAGCGACGACATCGGATCCTGAAAGATCATCTGCAGATTGCGGCGCAGCGGCCGCAGTTCGGCCTCCGGCAAATGCGTGATGTCGCGCCCGTCGAATGTGATGCTGCCGGCGCTCGGCTCCAACAGGCGCACCAAAGCGCGGCCGAGCGTCGATTTGCCCGATCCTGATTCGCCGACGATGCCGGTCACCGATCCCCTTGGCAGGTCGAAATCCAGCCCTTTCAGGATCTCCACCATCGGCGCCCGGCCGATCAGCGGCTTACGGGTCATATCAGGCAGCGCGACCTTCAGCCCGCGCACGGAAAACAGCGGCTCAGCCATGTGGCCGTCTCCAGGCCTGGTCGGCGGCGGCGATCTCAGAGGCCAGTCCGGCCAAAACGGCGTCGTCCACCGGTTTCAGCGAGGCGAACGGATCGGTGTAGCGCGGTGTCGCCGCCATCAACGCTCGCGTGTAGGGGTGCTGCGGAGCCGCAAACAGCGCCGCCGTCTCGGCCTCCTCCACCACCTTGCCGGTATAGAGCACCGACACTTTCTGGCTGATCTTGGCGACGACGCCGAGATCATGGGTGACGAACAGGATCGCCGTGCCGTGCTCGCGCTGCAATTGCGCGATCAGCCGCAGGATTTGCTTTTGAACCGTTACGTCGAGCGCCGTCGTCGGCTCGTCGGCGACGATCAGCCGGGGCTCAGCGGCGAAGGCGGCGGCGATCAGCACGCGCTGGCGCATGCCGCCGGAAAGTTCGTGAGGATAGCATTTGAGGACGCGGTCCGGGTCGCGGATCTGCACCTCGTCCAGCAACTGCCGAGTGCGCCGATCGGCCTTGTCGCCACTCCAGCCGAGGATGCGCACCAGCCGATCGGTCATCTGCGGACCGATGCGGCGCGACGGGTTTAGCGCGGTCAGCGGATCCTGCGGGATCAGTGCGGTGCGGGCGCCGATCAGCGTGCGCCTTGCCTTGGGCTGAAGCCGGCCGAGATCTTCGCCTTCGAGCAGCATATCGCCTTCGACGATGCGCACGCTGGGCGGCAGTACGCCGAGTACCGCCTTGCCGATCATCGTCTTGCCGGCGCCGCTCTCGCCGACCAGCGCGCGGACTTCGCCAGGTTGAACCGAGAGCGAGACCGAGCGTAGCACGCGTTGGCCGTTGGCCAGCACGGCGCTCAAGCCGCTTATGTCGAGGCAGGGTTTCGCCGCGCTCATCGCAGCACCGGATCGAAACGGGTCTTCAACGCCTCACCGAACTGGCTGAACGACAGCACGGTCAGGATCAGCGTGACCAGCGGGAACACCAGCACCCACCAGGCCTGATGGATCGACAGGCGGCCCTCGGCGATGATGCCGCCCCAGGTCGGATCGTCAGTCGAGATCGACAGATTGACGAAGGACAGGATTGCCTCGACGATGACGGCAATGCCCATTTCGAGCGACAGCAGCGCGACGATCGACGGCACCACATTGGGCAGCACCTCGCGCAGCATGATGCCGATGCGGCCGTAGCCGGCGATGCGGGCGTTTTCAACATAATCCATGCACGACTGGCCCATCGTTTCGGCGCGGATCACCCGGCAGAAGCGCGTCCAGTCGATGACGGCGATGGCGATGATGACCGAGCTCAGGCCGGTGCCAAGCACGGCGACCAAAAGGATGGCGAACAGCACCGGCGGAAACGCCATCCAGACATCGACGATGCGCGAGATGATGCGGTCGGCCCAACCGCCGAAATAGCCGGCGACAAGCCCGAGCGTCGAGCCGACCAGGCAGGCGGCAATGGCCGCGGCGAAGGCGACGATGAAGGCGATGCGTGCGCCGAAGATCAGCCGCGACAGGAGATCGCGGCCGAGGCTGTCGGTGCCAAGCCAGAAGCCCGGTTCCGAACCGCTTATCCAGAACGGCGGCAGGCGTTCAAACATCAGATCCTGCGCCAGCGGGTCCTGTGGCGCTACCAGCGGCGCGAAGATCGCGGCAAGCAAGGCTAGCAGCAGCCAACCGCCAGAAAGCCACAGCCTTGCGCCCGAGCCATGTCTTGAAGTGCGGGGTCTTGAAATGCGAGCCTCATCCATGACGCAGCCTCGGATTGAGCAGCGCATACATCATGTCGACAGTCAGGTTGATCAGCACGAACAGCAGCGCGAAGACCAGTACGATGCCCTGGATCAGCGGCAGGTCGCGGTTGATGACGGCATCGATCGCCATATTGCCGAGGCCCTCATAGGAAAACAGCCGTTCGACGATGACCGTGCCGCCGATCAGGAAGGTGAACTGCACGCCGACCAAGGTGAGCGTCGGCAGCGCGGCGTTCTTCAGCGCCTCGCGCAAAATGACCTGCGTTTCCGAAAAGCCCTTCACCCGCGCCAGCACGACGTAGTCGAGGTCGAGCACTTCCTTCAGCGATTGTTTCAACAGCTGCGAGATGATCGCGGCCAGCGGCAGCGCCAGCGCCACGGCCGGCATCAGCATGTGCCCGAGCAGGTCCTTGGTCAGGTCGAAGCGCAGCCGCACGATGCTCTCGAGCAGGTAGAACTGGGTGATGAAGGGCAGGTCGAGCTGCGGCGAAACCCGGCCGGAAATGTCGAAGACAGGCACCAGCACGCCGAACAAGAGGATCAGAACCAGGCCCCACAAAAAGTCGGGAATGGAAAGCGCTGCACCGCTGGCGATGTCGATGCCGACCTCGACCGCGGTGCCGCGCTCGCGAGCGCCAAGGATCGCTGTCATGCCGCCGATCGCCAGCGCCATCAGCAGCGCTGTGATGGCCAGCTCCAGTGTCGCTGGCAGCCGGTTGAAGACCAGCCCCAGCACATCTTGCCTGAGCGAGATCGAGGTGCCGAAATCGCCCCTGACGACGCCGGACAGCCAGATGAAGAACTGCTCGACGATGGTCTTGTCGAGCCCATAGAGCGCGCGCAGCCGCGCAATGTCGGCGTCGGTCGCGCCGGGCGGTAGCATCATCGCGATCGGGTCGCCGGGTGCGACGCGAATGACGACAAAGACCACGACGGCGACGCCGAACAGCGTGATCGCCATCGTCAAAAGACGGATCAGGAATCTTTGCAGCAACATGGTCGCCTGTATGCCTGGCGGAAAATGCGCGCCGTCGTTGCGGACGGCGCGCGGCAATCCCGGACCGATCTCAGGCCGGGGTCATCAGCGCCGGCAACAGCGCGCCGGATATATGCTGCACCACATTGACGCCCTTGGCATGCACGATCGGCTGCGCATACTGGATCAGCGGCAACACATAGGCCTGCTCGGCGATGTATTTGTCGACAGCCTTCCAGCCGGCGAGGCGCTTGGCCTCGTCCTTCTCGCCCCACAGCGGGTTGATCATGTCGATCAGATCCTGGCTGTCCCACACCGAATGCGGGCTCGGGCCATAGGTGGCAAAGCCGGTCGATGTCGTCGGATCGCCAATGGCGTTGCCCCAATTGTAGAAGGCGGCCGGCGCCAGCTTGTCGGCGGCGCGCAGCTCGTAATGTTTGGCGATCTCATAGACCTCGATCGTCGCCTCGATACCGACCTTGCGCCACATGCCGACGATCGCCTGGACCATCTCGTAATCCTTGGGTTTGAAGCCCTTGGTCGTCTGAATCGTGAACTTGACCGGCTTTTCCGGCGAATAACCGGACGCGGCCAGCAATTCCTTAGCTTTTTCCGGATTGTGCTCGACCTTGATCGACGGATCGTAGGCCGCGTATTCCGGTGTTTCCAGCGTGTCGATGGGTAGGCCGTAGCCGCGCAGCAGCCGGTCGACCAGCAGCTTCTTGTCGATCGCCATGACGGCGGCCTGGCGGACGTTCTTGTCCAGCATCACGTCGATGTCGTTGAAGAAGATCATGCCGATGTCGGAAACATTCTTACACGAGCCGGCAAGCCCGTCCTTGGCGATCAGGCGGTCATATTCCTCATAGGGAATTTCAAGCGTCACCTGCGAAGAACCGGACTCGATTTCGGCAACGCGGCTCGCCGCATCGGTGACGAACTTGATCGTCACATTCTCGAAGGCCGGCTTGTCGCCCCAGTAATTCGGGTTGGCCTTGAGTCGCAAGAAGGCGTTGCGCTCGAATTTGTCGACCATATAGGGGCCGGTGCCGATCGGGGCTTTCTCGAAGCCCTCGGCACCGACCTTCTCGTAGTAGGCCTTCGGCATGATGTAGCCGGTGAGGAACGACATCCACTTGAAATAAACCGGGTCGAACTGCACGACGTCTCCGGTGATTTTGTTGCCGTCGATCTTGAAATTGTTGACGTTCTTCCAGACGAACTGGATCGGATTCCCTGTCTTTTCGTCGCCCGCCCGCTGCAGCGACCAGACTACGTCCTCGGCCGTGAACGGCGAGCCGTCATGCCACGTCACGCCCTCGCGCACCGTCATCATGATCTTGGTGCGATCCTCGTTCCATCCCCATTCGGTCAGCAGGCCCGGCGCGAAGGAAAGGTCCGGCCTCTGCGGAATGAACTGGTCGAACACGGACTGGTAAAGGCCCTGGATCGTCGGGTTGACTGCCGAAGGCCCGGTGGTCGGGTCCCAGGACGGCAGGTTGACGTTGTAGGCGATGGTCAGTTCGCCGGCTGCCTTGGCCATTTGCGGCAGGCCGATGACGGTGGCGCCAAGTGCTGCTGCGCCATATCCGAGCAATTCTCGTCTGTTGATTGTCATGGTCGTTCCCCTGTTGGTTTTCTGTGCGCGGTGTCGTTGTCGTTCAGTGGGTTCAGGATCCTTGGGCAACCGCGCATTGCCTCTCCTTTGAATTCTACCTCCCGCCAAGCTGTTGGGCGAGCATATAGCCCGAGGCCGCACCGGTGCCGGCGCCTGGCCATGTTGCAGCCCCTGTGAGATGCAAATTCCCGACTGGCGTGTTCCACCCGGCATAACCGCGCGCCGGGCGAAACAGGAAATTCTGCGCCAAATGGTGGCTGCCGCAGACCTGGTCGCCGCCGACGAGGTTGGGGTTCTCGCGTTCGAGATCGAGGGGCGAGAACACGGCGCGGCCGAGGATCTTCCGGCGAAGGCCGGGCGCATAGGTCTCGATGATGTCGAGAACGCGCTCGGCATAGCGCTCCTTGACGTTGTCCCAGTGGGCCGGCGCGATCTTGCCCGCCGCATCGCCAAGGATTTCGGCGGGCAGCATGCGCACCTGCACCCACAGAACATGCTTGCCTTCCGGAGCCCGCGACGGATCGACCGCAGTCGGCTGGCCGACGACCAGCACCGGCTCGTCCGGCAGCATGCCGGACATTGCCTGCTGGTAAGTACGCGACATGGCGTCGAGTGATGGCGACAGATGCACATAGGCGAATTGCCTGAGATCGGCGCCGGCGCGCCAATCCGGCAGATCGTCAAGCGCCAGATGGATCATCATCGTGCCCGGCGCATGGCGGAATTTTTTCATCGCCGTGTCGAAGCCGGCGTCGCCGGAACCATCAGGCAGCAGTCCGCCGGGCAGCGCCTTGGGCGCCACGCCTGCGATGACAGCCTTTGTGGCGGTATGGGTCTCGCCGGAGGCAAGCCGCACGCCGGTCGCCTTGCCGGCGGAAACCGTGATCTCAGCCACCTCAGCCCCGGTGATAATCTTGCCACCGGCAGCGGTGACCATGCCCGACAGCGCGCGGATGATGGTGTCGGCGCCGCCCTTGCCGAGCACCATGCCGAAACACTGGTTGGCCATCGATTCCAGATAGGGGAACACAGCGCCGCCAGCGATGTCGGGGGCGAAATCGAGATGCATGCCCCAGGTGGCCAGCGTCGCCTTGACATGCGGCGACTCGAAATTCTCATCGAGCCACGCGCGGGGTGAGGAAAGCAGCAACCGGCCGGTATCGAGCGCGCCGGCGAAACCCTTCTTGCGCCACAGGTTCCAGGCGGTGCCGGCCAGCGCCCGGCCGCTCATCGGTGCCCCCAGCAGCCGGAACAGATGCTCGGCTTCTCCAGGGAAGGCGTCAACCAGCCGCCGCCATGTGGCGGCGTCGGCTGAGGAAAAAGCTGCCATGCGCGATGCGGTCTTTTCCAGGTCGTTGCTGACGCCGAACCAGCGACCGTCGGGGAACGCACTGGCAAAGCAATCGGCGACCGGCGCAAATTCCAGCCCGTGGCTTTTCAATTCATTTGCATATTTCTTGTGAAAGGCCGAGCCGGCGAACAGGCTCAGATTCATCGCACCGAAATCGTGCCGGAAGCCGGGCAGCGTGTATTCACGGGTCTGGACGGCGCCACCAATTGTTGCGCCGCGCTCAAAAATCCCGGTTTTCCAACCCTTGAGCGCCAGATGCGCGGCGCATGCCAGACTGTTGTGGCCTGCCCCGACGAATATGGCGTCAAACTCGCTCACACCCCACCCAACCCCATTTCCTTTATGCTTAAAGATAATTGCAGATGCATATGTTTTCGTCTAGTAGGATATTAAGGGCCGCAACGAGCCTTCAGAGCCATCCAAGAAAGAGGGAACAGAGACCATGGACACGCAAAAACTCCTCGGCGAGGTCGCCGGCCAGCTTCTTTCAGGCGCCATTCAGGTGGTCGACCTGACGGCCCCGCTTGGGCCGAACACGCCGCTGATCAAGCTGCCGCCGGAACTCGCCGTCGACACGCCGAAGGTCGAGATCCACGCCATCTCCGCCTATGACAAGAACGGACCGTGGTGGGCTTGGAACTGGCTGAAACTCGGCGAGCATTCGGGCACGCATTTCGACGCGCCGCAGCACTGGATCACCGGCAAGGATTATCCGGACGGCGCCACCGACACCATCCCGGCACAGAACTTCGTCGGGCCGGTCAATGTCATCGACTGCTCCAGCCAAGCCGCTGCCGACCATGACTTCCTGCTCACCGTCGACCACATCAAGGCGTGGGAAGCCGAGCATGGCGCTATCAATGCCGGCGAATGGGTGGTGATGCGCACCGACTGGTACAAGCGCAACGGCTCGGAAGCCGAATTCCTCAATGCCGACGAGACCGGGCCGCACACGCCCGGCCCGACGGCCGAGGCCATCCAGTTTCTGATCAGCAAGGACATCAAGGGCTGGGGCAGCGAGACAATCGGCACCGATGCCGGCAAGGCAGGGGGAATGGAGCCGCCTTTCCCGGCGCACAGCCTGATGCACAAGGCCAACCGCTACGGCCTCGCCAGCCTCTGCAACCTCGACCAGCTGCCGCCGAAAGGCGCGATCCTGATCGCCGCACCGCTCAAGATCGAGCACGGCACCGGCAGCCCGATCCGCGCCCTGGCGCTGGTGCCAAGGCATTAGGACGAGGTGGCGGTCTTCGGGAGAAGATCATGGTCGCAGGTAACGCTGTAGTGACGGGTTGGGAGCGGCAGCGTTACAACGCTGGCGCTCTACGACGCCCCCCTCTGTCCTGCCGGACATCTCCCCCTCCAGGGGGGAGATCGGCCGTCGCTTCCGCTTTCGCCAATCTTCAACGCCGTGGGAATGAGCGGCGCGCCGGAACCGCCAATCTCCCCACTAGAGGGGGAGATGTCCGGCAGGACAGAGGGGGGCGCGAAGGAACGCCAACCCGCGCAATTGAATTCCACCTCCTGCCCCCAGCGAGCAAGCATCAATGAACGCGCCCGATCACATCATCGTCGGCAGCGGCATCAACGCGCTGGTCTGCGCGGCGATGCTCGGCGGCAAGGGGGCGAAGGTGCTGGTGCTCGAGCGCAACGACCGCATCGGCGGCTGCATGCGCACCGAGGAGATCACCGCGCCCGGCTTCATCCATGACGTGATGGCGACGACCTTCGTCCTGTTCATCACCTCGCCGGCCTATGCGGCGCTGGGCAAGGACCTGGCGCGGCACGGCCTGGAATTCTGCAACACCGGCACGCCGACCGGCGTGCTGCGCCCGGACGGCAGCCATACCGTCCTGCGTACCGACCGCGCCGCCAATGTCGCGTCTGCCAATGCCCTTGCCGCAGGCGACGGCGACCGGCACGCCAGCGATGTCGGTGAGATCGAGCGCAATGCCGGCCTGCTGTTCGGGCTGCTCGGCGGCAGCCTGTGGTCCTATCCCACGACCAAGCTGCTCGCCGGCGAAGCATGGCGGCGAAGCCCGCGCAATCTTGCCGCCTTCCTCGGCGAAGCGCTGGTGCCGGCGCGCAGCTGGCTGGAAAGCACCTATCAGTCTGAAACCATCCGCGCGCTGTGGGCGCCCTGGGTGCTGCATGCCGGCCTGGGGCCTGAAGACGCGTTCTCCGGCCAGATCGCCAAGGTGATCGCCTTTGCGCTGGAAGCCGCCGGCGCGCCGATCGTCAAGGGCGGCGCCAGGAATCTGCTGTCCGCCTTCGAAGCGCTGATCAAGGAGCGCGGCGGCGTGATCCGGACTGGCGGGGACGTTGCTTCCATCATCCAGAGCGGAGGCCGAGCCACCGGCGTGCGGCTGGCTTCGGGCGAAACGGTCACCGCGAAGAAGAGCGTCATCTGCTCGGTCACACCGACCCAGCTCTACGAGCGGCTGCTCGGCGACGCGGCCCCGAAGGCCAACGTCGAGGCAACGCAAAAATACCGCTACGGCAAAGGCAATTTCCAGATCCATTATGCCCTGGACAAGCCGCCCGCCTGGCGCGGCGACGGCCTGGACAAAGTCGCGCTGCTGCACCTGACGCCCGGACTCGACGGTGTGTCGAAAGCCTGCAACGAGGCAGTGCGCGGCCTGCTGCCGGAGGTGCCGACCATCTGCGTTGGTCAGCCGCACGCGCTCGATCCGTCGCGCTGTCCCGACGGCAAGGCGATCCTGTGGCTGCAACTGCCCGAGGCGCCCCGCCATATCAAGGGCGATGCGGCCGGCAAATTGCAGACGCCGACCGACGGCCGCTGGACCGACGCGCTCCGTGAGGCCTACGCCGATCGCGCCGAAGCGATCCTCGCCAACCATATCGACGGGTTCAAGGACAGCGTGATTGCACGCCGCGCCTATTCGCCGGCCGATCTGGAAGCGATGAACATCAATCTGGTCGGCGGCGATCCCTATGGCGGCTCCTCGACCATCGACCAGTCGTTCCTGTGGCGGCCGTTCAAGACGAGCCGTAATCACGCCACCGGGATCAAGGGCCTCTACCATATCGGCGCCTCCACTCACCCCGGCGCCGGGCTTGGCGGCGGCTCCGGCTTCCTGCTGGCGGGGAGGCTGTGATGGAACAGAAGGTTGAAAAACGCCAGCGCATCTCGACTTTGGGCCAGATCGGCCTGCAGCAATTCGCGCCCTATCTGATGAACCGCATCATGGGCCGCTACAACGCCACCTTGCGCGACGATTTCCGCAAGCAGGGCCTGACCATTCCGCAGGTCCGGACACTGGCCGTCCTGTCGGTCACCGACGGCGTCACCGTCAACGACCTCTCGGTCTATACTGTCATCGAGCAGTCGACCTTGAGCCGCACGCTCGACACGCTGGAGGGGCAAGGGTTTGTGCGGCGCGAGCAGGGGGTCACCGACAGCCGCATCCGCCACGTGTTCCTGACCGACGATGGCCGCGCCGAGTTCGCGCGCGCGTGGCCGGCCATGCATGACGCGTTCGAGGCGATGTTCGACGACATCGACGATGCCGAATATGCGGCGTTGATCGCCACGCTGCAGAAGATGCTGAAGAACATTCGCAAGCACGACATTTGATCTTACGCGCTGCCGGATGCCGGCGGTAACGGAAGGAGCCCAAAATGGCCGAACGGTCTTTTGCCAAAGAAGTCGAAAAGCTCAGGCTCGGCGCCGGTGAGGAGTTTTCCGGCGAAGGCATTCTCGCCATCACCAAGGCGCTGCTGCAATGCGGCGTCGGCTATGTCGGCGGCTATCAAGGTGCGCCGATCAGCCATCTGATGGACGTGCTCGCCGACGCGCAGGACATTCTGGGCGAGCTCGGCGTGCATTTCGAGGCGAGCGCCTCGGAAGCGACCGCCACCGCCATGCTGGCGGCATCGGTGCATTATCCGATCCGCGGTGCGGCGACCTTCAAGTCGACCGTCGGCACCAATGTCGCGTCGGACGCGCTGGCCAACCTCGCCTCGGGTGGCGTTACCGGCGGCGCGCTGATCATCGTCGGCGAGGATTACGGCGAAGGCTCCTCGATCATGCAGGAGCGCAGCCACGCCTTCGCCATGAAGAGCCAGGTCTGGCTGCTCGATCCCCGCCCGAACCTGCCGTCGATCGTCAAGGCGGTAGAGGACGGCTTCGAACTGTCGGAGGTTTCCAACACGCCTGTCATGCTGCAGGTCCGCATCCGCTGTTGCCATGTCCATGGTCATTTCATCGCCAAGGACAACAAGCGGCCGGCGATGACGGTGGCCGATGCGCTCGACGCGCCGCGCCGCGATACCGGCCGCATCGTGCTGCCGCCCGCTTCGTTCCTGCACGAGAAGGAGAAGGTGCAGAAACGCTGGCCGGCTGCCGTGGATTTCATCCGCGACAACAAGATCAACGAATTCTTCGGCCCCGAGCACGGCTCGGTCGGCATCGTCATGCAGGGCGGCATGTACAATTCGGTCATCCGCGCGCTGCAGCGGCTCGGCCTCGCCGACACTTACGGGGCGACAGACGTGCCGCTTTATGTACTGAATGCCGTCTATCCCTTGATCGATGACGAGTTCCTGTCCTTCTGCGAGGGAAAGGACGCCGTGCTCGTCGTCGAGGAAGGCCAGCCCAACTACATCGAGCAGGCTTTTGCCGCGATGCTGCACAAGGCCGGGCGTGGCACCAAACTGGTCGGCAAGGAACATCTGCCGATGGCCGGCGAATACACCGGCCAGGTCATGCTCGACGGCATCGGATCGTTCTTGCGCGCCACCATTCCGCATTTGCTGCCGAGCGAGGTCCGCGCGCCGAACAAGATCGGCGACGGGCTCGATACCGCCGACCTGATCAACGTCGTTCCGGGTCGTCCGCCCGGCTTCTGCGTCGGCTGTCCGGAACGGCCGATCTTCGCCGCCACAAAGCTGGTCGAACAAGAGTTGGGCAAGCACCACATCGCCTCCGACATCGGCTGCCATCTGTTCTCGATCATGCCGCCCTTCGAGCTCGGCGCCACCACCATGGGCTACGGGCTGGGGCCGGCCTCGGCTTCGGCGTTCAATTCGCCCGATGCCAAGCGCCGCTCGATCTCCTTCGTCGGCGACGGCGGCTTCTGGCACAACGGCCTGACCTCGTCGGTCGGCAATGCCGTGTTCAACAAGAATGACGGCGTCATCGTCATCGTCGACAACTTCTATTCGGCGGCGACGGGAGGGCAGGACATCCTTTCATCGCGCGCCGGCAACAAGACGAAATCGACCAAGCATCCGATCACCGAGGCGGTGAAAGGCATGGGCGTCAAATGGCTGCGCCACATCGACCGCACCTATGATGTGACCAAGATGCAGGACACGCTGCGCGAGGCGCTGACGACGGACGAGAAAGGCCCGAAAGTCATCGTCGCCTCGTCCGAATGCATGCTCAACCGGCAGCGCCGCGAGAAGCCGCTGGTCGACAAGGCGATCAAGGGCGGCGAGCGCGTCCTGAAGCCGAAATTCGGTGTCGACGAGGATATCTGCACCGGCGACCATGCTTGCATGCGGTTGTCCGGCTGCCCGTCGCTGTCGGTGAAATCGCTGGACGATCCGCTGCGCGACGATCCGGTGGCGCATATCGACCAGAGCTGCGTCGGCTGCGGCAATTGCGGCGAGGTCGCCGATGCGGCGGTGCTGTGCCCGTCCTTCTACCGCGCCGACGTGGTGCACAATCCCAGCCGCTGGGACCGTTTCCTGGAAGCTGCGCGTCGCGCCACGATCAGCCTCTTGCAGCGGCGTCGCGAAAGCCGGCGCCTGACATTCGCCGATGCTTGACGCCGTCCCGCGCTCGAAAGCCGGCGCTCCCGAAGATGAGCGCGTCATCAAGCTTGCCGTGCTGGCGGTCGGCGGCCAGGGCGGCGGCGTGCTGGCCGACTGGATCACCGACGTCGCCGAGCGCAATGGCTATGTCGCGCAATCGACCTCGGTCGCCGGCGTCGCCCAGCGCACCGGCGCTACCATCTACTATGTCGAGATGTGTCGCGACACCGGCCGGCTGCCGGTCTTCGCGCTGTCGCCATCGCAGGGCGACGTCGACATCCTGATCGCGGCGGAACTGATGGAAGCCGGCCGCGCCATCATCCGCGGCTTCGTTACGCCCGAGCGCACGACGCTGATCGCCTCGTCGCACCGCATCGCCGCGGTGTCGGAAAAGATCGAACCCGGTGACGGCCGCGCTTCGTCGCCAAAGGTGCATGCGACAGCGGAAGCCGCGGCCAAGCGCTTCATCGCCTTCGACATGGAGAAGATCGCCGCCGACAATGGCTCGATGATCTCGGCCAGCCTGCTCGGCGCACTAGCGGGTTCCGATGCCTTGCCGTTCACGCGCGAGAGCTATGAGCAGGCGGTCAGTGCCGGCGGCCGCGGCGTGAACGCCAGCCTCGCCGCCTTCGGCGCGTCCTTTGATCGCGCCCGTGGCATTACGAACGCGCCACCTCTGGGCGACAAGATCGCAGGGCCGAAAGCTGCCGAAACCGGCTCGGCGGCAAAGGTTAGCGGCCCGGAAAGCCTGCTGAAGGGCTGGCAGGACCTTGCGTCGCGCGTCGGTGCACTGCCGCTTCCCCTGCGCGACATGGCGCTTCGCGGTCTGAAAAAGGTCGTCGACTATCAGGACATCGCGTATGGCGGCGAGTATCTCGACCGGCTCGATCGGGCCGTCGCCGTGGACAGCGCCGAGCATGACTACGCGTTGTCGATCGCAGCGGCAAAGCATCTGGCCAACGCCATGTGCTACGACGATATGATCCGCGTCGCCGACCTGAAGACGCGCTCGACGCGCGACAAGCGCGTGCGTCGCGAGGTCGGCGTCAAGGACGGCTCGATCCTGCAGGTGACCGAATATTTCCATCCGCGCATCGAGGAATTCTGCGGCACGCTGCCGGCGGGGCTGGGCAGCTACATCGAGGCGCGGCCGAAGCTGGCCGCCTTTCTCGACCGCCGCATCAATCATGGCCGGCGCATCCGGACCGACAGCTTCGCCGGCTTCGCCGCGCTGTGGTTCATCGGCGGCCTGCGCCGCTGGCGCCGCCGCCTGCTGCGCCACAAGGTCGAGACCGCGCATCTCGAGCGCTGGTACGCACTGGCGCTCGGCCATGTCCCGGGAGACTACGCGCTTGGCACGGAAATCCTCAACTGCCGCCGGCTGATCAAGGGCTACAGCGACACCCATGTCCGCGCCCAGTCGAAATTCGACCGCGTACTGTCGGCGCTCGACCTGCTCGAGGGCCGCTCGGACGCCGCCGACTGGATCAGGCGCCTGCGCGAGATGGCGTTGAAGGACGAGAAGGGCGACATGCTCGACGGTGCGCTGAAGACTGTGGCGTCGCTGGGCGATGGCCCGGGTTCACCGAACTGATCGTGAAAATAACTGGTACTGCTTGCGCAGGTCGAACACTCGACGCCGGCGACCCTTTCGGTCGCCGGACTTTCTGTGGATACCCTACGGAATGCAGTGCTTCTCGATGTCACGCGCCGTGAACTCTGCTGCTCGGCGCCACGCTTCGCCGGTATCCCCCCGGTAGGTCAGGTATCGATCGCAGACAGGTTTGTTGTCGTTCAGATCCAGCACTGCAAACTTCACCCAGCCGACCAGCGTGCTCATCTTGTGCATCTGGCCGATCAGGAGATATCTCGCGCGGGCTGTTCGTGCCTGCTTCGAGAGATCGACCAGGCCGGGATCCCTGATGGTGCACTTTTCCGTCTGGCAGGGCAGCGCGACGAGGTTGATCTTCCCCGAAAGACCATCCCGCAACGCAACGCCAAAGGCCTTCAGCCGCGCTTCGTGTTCGGCGGTCTGGTCCCTGACCTCGCCTGACGTATCCCTGAACTCGAAATCCGCGACGGCGAGGGCTAGTGGCTTGACGGCATCGGCAAAGGCGGCCGACGCAAGCACACCGGCGCCGATTAGGGTGAGGAGAAATTGTCCGCACTCAAAAAGCCGAAATAGAACGTCCGCGCATTGCACCTTGAGCATCTCGTTCTCCGAGGTCGGGACGATAGCCGTTCCAATGGCAGTGCCCATTGTCCCTTCGCGTTGTTGGACGCGGAGAGAGGCGCAAGACTAGCCGGTTGCGTCGCAACGTCAACTTCCACCCGTTACTGGGTGGATTCCACCTTCGCGACGACGAGCTTGCCTTTGGCACGCGAGATTTCAAGTGTCTGGCCGGGTTTTGCCAATTCGCCCGGGACCGAGATCACCATCGCCTGGCCCTCTGTCAGGGTCGCGACGAAGCGCACGGGCAGGTTTTCTTCGCCTGCCGCCATCGTGGTGACCACCCGGTAGCCGTCATCGGCCTCCGTGTAGTAGACGACGCCGTGAAAATTGCCGAGATCGACGGTCCCACCCTGGCGGGCCGTCAGTTCGCCGGCAGAAGCGGAACTTGCCGCAACGCATAGCGCTGCAAGAGCTGTGTATCTGAACATCGTATTTCTCTCCATTTAGAATTGTCATTCGGGTGGATGGTCGCCTTCGGCTGCATCCAATAAAAATCACGCTGCGAGCTGATCCTCGCGGACAGCCGCGATCATCACACTTGCGAGCAACCCGTAGGCAGCCTCCCAAGCGTCGCGGACAGCCGGCGTAAAAGCCTCGCCGAGACCGGCCGCCAACGTCTCGATGAGCGCTTGCCCGACGATTGGGTAATGATGCTCCTTGACGCCGTAGGCCACGTGACGCCTGGCAAGCACGCGCACCGTTGGGAGAATGGTGTCGGCCGGTCTAGTCCGTGCACGACGAAGCCCAGGCTCGCCATCAGCTTGGCGCCTTGCTTGGTCATGTCTGTCGTCGGAAACAGCGCGCGAAGATCCGCGTCGATCGCGAACAGGCGTTCATAGAACAGCGCGGCGGCAGCGACGCGTAGCGCCACGACCTCGCGAAAACTGTCCTGGACAAGTCTGATCTGGTCGGGTGTCATCGGCGACGCTCCTGCGCTGCTGGCCTGGCGAGGCTCGGAACATCCCGGCAAAGCGTTTCGCGTGCATGTCGCCCGCGCGTCGATGTGTTTCAGTTGTGTCTCAGTTGGTTTTCATTTGCGCGCATTTGTCTTCAGATTCGGTTTGGTATGGAGGCGCCGCGGGGCTCCGTCACCTCAATTGAGTTGCGCCCCAGTCCGAAACGGCGTCCGCCAAAACGTCGCGGCTACTGTTCGAGGAACCCCGAAACGCGGATGCTCAGTACCAAGTCGGCTCCCTGTGCCAGGTCAGGCGCCCCCCGGCAGATCCGCATCCCTGGGAACAGGAGGACAGCGCGACAACCGCTCGGAAAACATCGCCAACCACGAAGGAAGTTCCACAACACCAGGCCTTCAGCGGTGGTCCAGGCCGGCCGACGACGGAGGACACGTGCGCCGGGCTCGTCGGCAATGACGTGCTCATTAGCTGAGAGGCGCGCCAGCTTGGGAACCGCATCGATAGTCGGTCATTATCTCAGGGAGCCGGCGCTCCTCCCCTATACCCGTTCGGATGGAGAAATCATGCTGCGGATACTCATTGCTTCGTCTTTCCTTCTTGCCTTCGGTACGCTCGCGATCGCGCAGGACCGTTCCAAGAGCGTAGAGAGCGAAACAGGCCGCGTTGCGGTCGAGACCTTTGCCGAAGGGCTCGAACATCCCTGGGGCGCGACCTACCTGCCCGACGGCGCGTTGCTGGTCACCGAGCGTCCGGGCCGCCTGCGGCTGGTCTCGACCGACGGGGCCGTTTCCGATCCGATCGACGGTGTGCCGAACGTCCTCGCCAGCGGACAAGGCGGCCTGCTGGATGTGGCGCTCGATCCCGATTTCGCCAGCAACCGGACGGTTTATCTCTCATACTCGGAGGAACGCCGCGGCGGCGCGGCCACGTCCGTCGGCCGTGGACGTCTCGACGAGAACGGGCGCGCGCTTTCGAACTTCGAAGTGATCTTCCGGCAGGAACCGGCCGTCTCCAGCCGGCACCACTACGGTTCCCGCCTGGTATTCGCGCCGGATGGCAAGCTCTTCGTCACGCTCGGCGAGCGCGGCAAGGCGCGACAGGCGCAGGACGTGAACAATCATCTCGGAACGGTCGTCCGCATCAATCCCGATGGTTCGGTACCTGGCGACAATCCCTTCGTCGGCAAGGACGGCGCCGACGAGATATGGTCCTACGGCCATCGCAACGTGCAAAGCGCAGCGATCCATCCCCAAACCGGCGTGCTCTGGACGGCGGAAATGGGACCGCGCGGCGGCGACGAGCTGAACATTCCTGAAGCAGGCAGGAATTACGGCTGGCCCGTCGTCAGCTGGGGCCGGCACTATTCAGGCGAACGCATCCCCGATCCGTCCACTCGGCCGGAGTTTGCCGGCTCCGTCCATAGCTGGACGCCTGTCATCTCGCCTTCCGGCATGACTTTCTACACCGGCGGCATGTTTGCCGATTGGCGAGGCGACCTCTTGATCGGCGGACTGTCGGCGAAAGGCATCGTCCGCGTCAGGATCGACGGCGAGAAGGTCGCAGGCGAAGAAGTCCTCGCCCTCGGTAGGCGTATCCGAGACGTGGTGCAGGCTCCCGACGGCGCGGTCATGGCGTTGACCGATGAACGAGCGGGAAGAATATTGCGACTGTCGCCGGCAACATCGCAGTGATCCCAAGCGGCGCGTCAGACAATTTCCAGGGATCATGCTCGGCGAAATACGGAAAGGCGACCGACGAGTAGCATGGCGCGATCACAAACATCGAAGAACTTGAAGAGGGTGTCCCACTTCCGCCTGAGAAGCTCCTGAGCGATGAGGCAGTCGTAATAGTCCTTGACCGTTCCTTTGAGTTCGGGCGCGTTGGGCTCCATACCGGTCTTGTAGGTCCACGCGAACTTTTCGACGAGAGCCTGACTGTCAGCCAGGGACGGTAGGAGGTCGCTGCCTCGAGAGACGGCGGCGCCGGCCCGTTCGAGCTTTGCGGCCGTTCGTCAATAGCGGTGATGATTTCGTCGTCAGCGGTGGCCGTCGGGTGCCGGGTCAAGACGAGCACACGATAGCTCGCGAGACGATCATGCCGAGGCGGCGACAATTCCAGCCTATAGCCCGCGGCGTTGCAACCCTCGGGGTCTGCCAGAACACCCAAGGCAAAGGGCAAGGGCGAGGTCGGCGGCGGTACGCCCCATCGGCCCGGCCGCAGCCCCAGGCTTGGCCAAAGCTATCTGCGTCAAGGTCCGCGCGAGGGCCCCAATGACGGGCAAAAACGACCCGTTTCCCTCCATGCTGGAACCCAGCAACGCCACCGCAGTTACCTGTACGATATCTTTAAAAGAGGCTGGCATGCGATATTCGATCTTCATTTCTCGATTGCGACGCGCGGTCTTCATTATTGTTACGATCGCGATCGCGGCAGCATTGCCCGCGAATGCGCAACAGGTTGTAGAGACCGCGAATCCATCGGCGTTGGCATCGACCCGTGCCGGTCTGCCCGAAGGTTTCATGGAACAGTTCGAGCATCGCTACTCGATGGCGAATGGAGTGCGGCTCCACTATGTCATCGGAGGACCCGAGAAGGGACCGCTTGTGGTCCTGCTGCATGGCTGGCCTCAGACATGGTATACTTGGCGTTGGATCATGCCGCCGCTCACCCGAGCGGGATATCGAGTCGTTGCCATCGACTATCGGGGCGCCGGAGACTCGGATAAGCCGCAGGGTGGTTATGACAAGGCGACCATGGCGGCAGATATTCGGGCGCTAGTGCAGCAGTTCGGCGCTGCGAAGGTCAACTTGGTCGGCCGCGACATCGGCGTGATGGTCGCGTATGCATATGCTGCCCAGTGGTCAGATGATGTCGCGACGCTAACGATGCTCGACGTGCCGGTGCCGGCCTCGACTGTCTGGAACGAGGCCAAACACAAGCCCGATCCCGAACTGTGGCACTTCGGGCTGTTCCAGCAGCGCGATGTAGCCGAGGCCCTAGTTGCGGGGCATGAATACGACTTCATCCGCAGCTTCTACCTTCACCGCGCCTACCGCTCCATCGCCGACGAGGACATTGCCATCTATGCTCGGGCCTATGCGGCTCCCGGCGGCTTGCGGGCAGGCTTCGAGCTCTATCGTGCGTTTCCTCAAGACGAGCAACAGTTTGCCGGATTTATGAAGAGAAAACTGCCGATGGCGGTGCTCGCCCTTGCCGGCGACAAGAGCAACGGCATGATCGAGCTTTCGATGGCGCGCGAGTTAGCGGACAACGTTCGTGGCGGCGTCGCGCCCGAGACAGGACATTGGTTGCCTGACGAGAACCCTGAATTTCTGACCCGCCAGCTGCTCGAGTTCCTGCCCAGGCCCACTCCGTAAGACCATGCGCTTCCACGGCATCAACCACGTCAGCCTTCGTGTCGCCGATCTTGAGCGGGCGCGGGGCTTCTATGTGCCTGTGCTGGGGCTCACGCCACATCCGGAGAAGGACAATTGGCTTGGTCTTGGCCAGGGCTGCCCCATACATCTGATGCGGTCGACCATCGCAACCGCCGAGGTTCGGGATCCGGCGGGTCATGTTGCGCTCGAGGTAACACGGCTGGAGGACGTGGTTGCGCTGCTGCTTGCGCATGGGTGCACGCCTTTCCAATCGGATGTGACGCAGCGCGAGCACCGCCCGATCACATCACTCGACCAGCCGCTGGACTTCGGCATCGGTACCGTCTTTGTCCGCGATCCCGATGGCCATCTCGTTGAATTCATAGAGAAGCACCGCGGCATCTTCGCACAGCACGATCCTGACCTTCAGGGGCAATCATGACGAGTACCGGCGAAACACCTGTCCCATCGATCTGCCGTCGCGCGGCATGAAGGCATCCACCTAGCGTTGAACGTCCGGCGTCCCAAACTATTGCTGAGATCGCGATCGCCAGCAACGCCTCCGTTTTGAGGCGGTCACCGACTCCGACACTCCGAGGATAACTCTTTTGCGCGGGCTGTAATGACAGACCAAAGCAGCAGGGCCGCACTTCGGCCTCGATGAACCAGACGATGTCAGGGGCTAAGGTTCATAACCACATTCCCACCCTCTTTGTTGAACTCAAAGGGCCATGAGATATGTTCATGCGTGATCAGCCATCCCTGATCCGACCACTGGCAGCAAACGGTCGAACGTACCCACATTTCCCTAAGCCCGGCCTCCGGCAAGTGAATGTTTCCCTTGTCGAGGTGAAGCATATGGGCAAACGCGACATCCCCGCTCACCGCAATGTCCAGGTCGCTGGTTTCCAGGCCGATGGGGCCTTCATATTCATCAAACCACCGCAGGAAATTGGCCCGGACGGCGTCGGATCCGATGAAGCCTTGGAGAGGCGGCACAACGTCGAAATAGACGATCTTGGGGGAATAAAGCGACATAAGCCGATCGATGTCCTTTGCCCGACATGCTTCTTGTCGACTCTCTAAAAGTGCTTTGATCTCGGACTGTTCTGAAGCCATTGCGTCTTCCTTTCCCGAAAGGGCGGCCGCCGCCGGCAGCGCGGCGACGGCTCCGTCATCGCCTCGCCGCCGGCAGCGCGGCGACGGCTCCGTCATCGCCTCACGCACGCAGCGGCGTGTCCGTGCTCAGTGGAGTCGCGCGTTCCTTCCGACGGGTGCATGATCAGGGTTCGAACAGCCTAGCCGTACTGCTCGGCCAAGGCGTCGGTCCCGGCTTTGACGAACTGCCGGATCATGTCGACGCCTTGCTGCGGATTGCCAGACGCGATGTCGAAATGCGCAGACCAGGTGACGATGCTCTCGCCATCGGCGGCGTCATCGATCCGAAATTCGGCTCTGTAGTTGCGGACCGGCAGCGCCGTCTCCTGCATGCTGTAGTGATAGATGTGCCGATTGGGATCGTAGTCCTCCAACCGCTCGATCTGCTTGCCGCCTTGGCTCGTTTCGACATGTCGCAGCGCGCCTGGCGCATTGCCTTCGCTCTCGACTTTCGCCAGCATGGGATGCCAGTCGCCGACTACGCCGAAATCGCCGATCCGTCGCCAAGCGGCATCGGCATTGAGCTTAAGACGGGCGGTCTCCATCACTTCGACCATTGCGGTTCTTCCCTGCGATCGATGATACATAAACCTGCCGGGCAGCGCCGAAGCGGCACGCCTTGTGATACCCAACGCTGCAGATGAATGACCGTTCCCATCTGAGGCGGCTCGAACTTCAGGTTTCGTCCATGCTGCGCCGCAGTCTACTCGACGTTCCTAAGCGGCGTCTCTGTCGAACCGTATATCAGATCGATGCTGAAGACGAAGCTGCCGCTGGCTATGGACCGCACAGGCAATCAGCGTGTACCCCACGCGGTCTCAGAAGTAGGTCTCAACTGCTCCGATGGCATTATAGTTTTCGTCAACTTCATAGATCAGGCGCCATTTGTCGAAGGTCGTGCATGGATGTGACGGGCTCAGCGCGACCATATCGCCGACTTTCAAACCATGATCGGCAGGGGCTTTGACCGTTGTATGTTGATCGTTGATGATTGCGACTTCATATGAATCAGAAGGCAGCGTCCGCAGGCCGTCACGGTCTGAGGCCGTCTTCATCAGGACCGGCTGGCCGGCATCGTGGCCAAAGTCGCGTTGCCCCGCGCCAAGGACAATACGATCCGGTTCGGGAACCGACAGCACGTAGCACCAGACCTCAAGCGCCGGCACGAAAGAGAGATCCATCGTCTGGGCAAGATCGCTCCGGTGCCTCAGATCCTCGAACAACTGCCGATAAAGCCCGGAATCATGTGTCAGATAGCATCCACTCCGGATGACGACTTGCAACGGTTTGCTGAGGTTGAGCTGGCGGGACACGTCGGCAACCAAGTCGTAAAAGGAACTGCCGCCGGCGCTGAACATGATACTATCGCGCTCGCTGAAGAGCCCATCCGCATCGCAGGCGCGGATCATCTCGACGAGCGTATCAAGGAATGCGGGCACGGCGTTTTGCCGCTCTTCCATTGATCTTGTTTGCAACACGCCTTCGTACCCTTCCAGGCCGACAAGCCGAAGGTGAGGAGAGCTCGACCGAACCGCCCGCGCGACGTCTAGGGCTGATTCAACCGTTCGAATCCCGCAGCGGCCGCCGGAAAACCCTCCTTCGACGAGCACCTGGACCGGGCGGCCCGGCGGCCTTTCGGCAGCGGCTTGACGCAGCAGTTCGACGCCATCGATCGAATCGACAAGACAATAGAAATCAAACGCGGGATCCGCACCGAGCTCCTGGAGAATAAAGGCGATCTCCTGAACGCCGACGAGCTCGTTCGCATAGAAGATGCGATCGAATCCAAGGCGCCGCGCGGCGCGGACCTGGTGAAAGGTCGCAAGACTGATTCCCCAGCAGCCGTCGTCAAGCTGCCGACGAAAAAGCTGCGGGGCCATCGTTGTCTTACCGTGCGGGCAAAGAACGACGTTGGGAGCAAAGGCTTTGAGAAAGCGGAGCATCCGCTTGCTATTGTGCTCAAGCGCCTTCCGGCTGAGCGTGCATGCGGGCAGCGGAATGTCGCCCCGCAGGAGATTCCAGCCGGCTCGTGCGATGGATGAAAGGTCGAGCGCATCGTGGCCCGGACCAGGCAGGCCTTTCTCCAAACTCGTCAGCCTACCAGTTGGTGCCGAGCCCAAAGCCGTTATCTTAGCTTCACCTGACATCGCTTGCCGCCGTATCCGACGATAATTGTCGAATGGCAGTCAGCACCTCATTCGGTGCTTCCCGCGGGATGAAATGTCCTACGTCCGGCAAGACGCGTCTTTCATAAGAACTGAGAAAGAATTGCTCCTTGCCCTCGGAGGTCTCGGGAAAATTGTCAGCATCATTGGCGCCATGCAGCATCAGCGTCGGAACTCGAATAGGCGGATTTTCAAGCAGCTGTTTTTCGAGCTGCTCATGTTCCGGCGCGCCCGCGGTCTCTCCCCAACGCTGCAGGTAGGCGTGAATGCTGATCGACGCCCAGTCGCCGTTCTCCCAAGACGCGGCTGTAATCTCGAACTCGGCATCTTCAAACGTCCAGCCGGGTGACCACGTCTGCCAAAGATAGCGGCACAGACGACGCCTGTCCTTGTCTATCGCCTCGCGGCCCTGTTTGGTCGCCACCAGCCATTCGTACCAATAAGCCTTCGCCAGATCGTAGGACATATCGCGGATGGGTTTTGACGTGGCGTAGCCGGCGGACATCGCGAGGAGCCCCTGCAAGCGCTCGGAAAACAGCGCACCGACGACGTAGCCGGCTCGGGCGCCCCAGTCATAGCCCACCACGAGAACGTCGCGGAGATCGAGGCCGTCGATGAAATCCGCCAGGTCCTGACCCAGTGCCGCAATGGCTCCGCTTCTCATCGTCTCCCCTGAACGGAAGGTCGTGGGGCTGCAGCCACGCAAGTAAGGAGCGAGTACTCGATAGCCAAGTTTGCTAAGCTCAGGTGTGATCTTGTCCCAGCAGCGCACGTCGTCCGGCCAGCCATGGACCAGCACAATTGGCTTTCCCTGCGGATTACCTGCCTCTTCATAGGCGAGATTGAGATGCGGCGTTGTGATGTATTTCGTCATGAGGCTGAAACCAAATTCGTCCTGCACGAGTTTCAGAGTGTAGTGAATGGAGCGGCAAAGCTGGTCTTTATCGGGGCAGCCCCCGCATCATGTTGGCCACGCGATTAAGCTCGCAGGTCCCCGGATAACGGCCGGGGGAGATGGTGGTTCCTGGACCTTGCCTATATCCGTCGAGACATCTTCCAGTCTGCTCAGGAGCAATAGCGCAATGGTCATTACTGAGAACACGGCATGCGACGGTCAAGGACACGATCTCGATTGATCCAAAACGCGAAGGTTACTCAGCCCCGAAGGAGAGACCATGGGCATTCCTCCAACTCTCCAGCCGGTTGAGAGGAACACCATGGAGGCGCGGCAGAAAAGGAAACGAGGCGAAGATGATGACACCATTCACGGTGGAGTGGTCGGATGAAGCCGTTGATGCATTAAGGGCGCAGGTGCGGTCGTATTGCCTGCCGGACCAGCCCGACGATGCCGGATGGTCCTACGGCTGTGACGTCCAAACCCTGCGCGAACTCTGCGCCTATTGGGCCGACCGCTACGATGTTGACGCGACGCTCGGAGACCTCAACCGTTTTCCGCAGTTCACGACGGAGATTGGCGGGCTGAGGCTCCATTTCGTCCATCTGCGCGGTGAGGCTGACGGCAAACGCCCGCTGCTCCTGATCCACGGTTGGCCGGGCTCGATCTACGAGTTCTGGCCCGCAGTGGAAGCCTTGGCGTTTCCCTCGCGTAGCGGCGGACGTGCCGAGGACGCGTTCGATCTCGTCATTCCGTCGCTGCCGGGCTACGGCTTCTCCGCCAAGCCTAAACGGCCGATAGGCCCGCGCCGCGTCGGTGCATTGTTCGGCGCGCTGATGCACGACGTTCTGGGGTATGAGCGCTACTTCCTCCACGGGACCGACTGGGGTGTGGTGATCGGCCCTTGGATGGCGCTGGACAACGCCCGTTCGCTCCGCGGTCTGCACATGGACTATCTCGGTGCCGTCCCCGAGGACGCGCCGCGAGACGAAGCTGAGCGGCGTTGGATGCAAGACTTTGCCGAGCACGAGAAGCGGCTTGGCGCATATTCACACCTTCAATCCACCAGAGTGCAGTCGCTCGCCTATGCGATGCATGACAGTCCCGTGGCCCAAGCCGCCTGGATCCTCGAGCGCTTTCACGATTGGACGGATCTGCGCGGACAATCGATCTTCGAGGTGTTTGGTCGCGACCGGTTGATCACGAGCATCATGCTCTATGTCATGACCGACACGTTTGCGACATCGACGTGGATCTATACCGCCTCGGAAAGAGAGAAGAGCAAGGTGCTGCCCAAGGGCCGCCGGATAGAGGTGCCCACGGGCTACGCCTCTTGGCCCGATCCACGGCACCCGGCCCCGCCACGCTCCCTTGTCGAGCGCGCCTGCAATCTAGTTCACTGGAGCGAGCAGCCGCGCGGCGGCCACTTCCCACCCACCGAGCAGCCGAAGGCGTTCGTCACCGATTTGCGCGCCTGGGCACGTAGGATCAACGATACCAGCTAAGCCTGTCCGCTGTACTTCCAACATAAGACAAGACCAGTCGCCGTGGCGTGCCCTGCAGGCTCGACGTCGCCGCAACAAGCCTATCTCGACCAACCGGTCAGCATTCAGAATCTCCCGAGAGAAAAAGGGTTTTCGCTCCGCAAGCTCGCCCGGAACCTTTGCGAGGAGCATCCGTTGGAATGAAAGCAGCGGCCCAAGTAATGACCTTAGATAGAACGATGGCGAAATTCGAAACCGTTTCAAAAAGCCGTTTCAGTTTGCTGATTTGAGACGGTGCAATTCGGCTAAGCTGGCGAGATTGTTGGCGCGCCCGAAGAGATTCGAAATTCTGACCCCGGATTTGGAGTGCGCCCCTGACGGTGGACAGGTTGTGTTGAGGAATTTACCCGTCTGGTTTTCGAAGAGAGAACCATGGCCAAGTATCGCAGCTACAACATCGCCTTCAAGCGTCAGCTTGTTGAGGAATATGTGTCGGGAACGTCGGTTCACGCGCTGTCGCGGCGCTATGATGTAGGCCGGGCGCTGATCCGGCTTTGGGAGGAAAGCGATGTCTCCAACTCAATCGCCTAGCTGGTTGGAGATAGACCTTTGATTTTCCTAAGAAAATTTGGTGCCGCTTAGGTGACTCGAACACCTGACCCCATCATTACGAATGATGTGCTCTACCAACTGAGCTAAAGCGGCCCAGGAAGCCGGGGCCTCCAAGATGCGCTGGGTGATAGACGCAACCGGGCGCGAATTCAAGATGGGACTTGGCAATTCGTGTACGGAGCCCGCTGGGCGCATTAAGGCCGCCGCGCTGATCGCGCCATGCGCTCGCGCAATGCCACACCGGCAGGTTGCGCAGTGCCGCCTTGGCGCCGTGACGGGAAAATCGGTGAAAAATGTTGATTTCTTTACCGAAAACCGCCGAAATGGGCCTTGGACGCATCGCCAACGCAGTTTGCGGCCGCTGGCCCGTTGATTGATTGGTCGCCTACGGCTAACGATCATGACAATGTGACCGTACGTGCAGAGGGGTCCCGTTTGGACGCGATCGAAAAAGCGATCCGGAATGCCTTCGAGAAAGGCAATGCCGAAGACCGGACGTTTCGCGAGAGGGTCTATAGATCGGCCTTCGCTGCACTGGACCGCGCCCTGCAGGCCAACCCGGGCGTGACGGTGGAAGTCGCCATCAAGCGCCGCAAGGCGGTGCAGGCCAAGATCACAGAAATCGAATCAGAGTTCCTGCCGGCGGTTCCCGACGTCGTCCCGGCGACGGATGATGACGCCGCGGCATCGGCAGTGGAGCGGCCGGCTGAAGGTGCAGCCGAACCGACTGTCGATGCCGATGCCGAACCTTCACCGTCGCCTGAGATCGTCGTCGACAGTCCACTAAAGCCGCCTGTATCCGACGCGCCGCGGTCGCGCGTCCTGCCGGTCGTTCCCGATATCATGCCCGAAGCGGTTATTTCCGGTGCGCCGGAGATCGACATGTCATCTCCATCGACCGGAGACGGCGACGCGGAGGTGATGCCCGACCGCGACGACAGGCGAGTGAGGGGCCGCCGCCTGCCCCTTACAGCGATCTTCCTCGGCGTGACGCTGCTCGCCGCTGCCGGCATCGGCGTCTATTTCGCTGCGCAGACCGGCGTGTTCAAGTCGGCGGCAGAACTCGACACGGCTCCGCCGCAAACGCCGCCGACGGTGGAGGACGATGATTTCACGCCGCCAAGCGATACGGCCTCGCCGCTGACCCCCGGCGCACCGGACGAGAATCGCGATTGGATCAATGTGTTTACGCCGAGCGACCCGGCGCTTGTCAGCGCGCCTTCGGATGCCAAGGCCGAAGTCATGGAGGACGACAGCGGTTCCTTCCTGCGCATACGGTCGGGCGCCTCCGGTTCGGCCATCAGCTTCGATGTCGGGCAGGGTGTGTTGGAAAAACTCGCCGGCAAGCACGCCGTGTTCGACATCATCGCCCGTTCCGAGGAAGGCAAGGAGACGCAGATCTCCGTCGACTGCAATTTCGGCGAACTCGGCGACTGCGGCCGCAAGCGCTACGCCGTCGGCCACGAGCATAATGAATATCTGTTCGACGTGCGGTTTCCCGACAAGCGTCCGGGCGCTGCCGGCACCATCGCCATCAATTCCGACTTCGACAAGCAGGGCAAGTCGGTCGACATTTACGAGATACGCGTCTCGGTCGTTCCTTGAGCCTCAACGCATCGTGCGCCCAATTGGACGCACATCGCTCTAACGGTCGAGCAGCGCCTGCAGCGTCTCGATGCGGTCGGCTTCGGCCGCCGGCTTGTCCCAGCGCAGCCGGGAAATGCGCGGAAAGCGCATGGCGACGCCGGATTTGTGCCGCGTCGAGCGGTTGAGCCCTTCGAACGCCACCTCCAGCACGAGGCCTTGTTTGCGGTCGGCTCGCACCGAGCGGACCGGGCCGAAGCGCTCGATCGTGTTGTCGCGGACATATTTGTCGATTTGCCGCAGCTCCTCGTCGGTGAAGCCGAAATAAGCTTTGCCCACCGGCACCAGTTCCTCCGACCCTTCCGGCCCGGACCAGACGCCGAACGTGTAATCGGAATAAAAGCTCGAACGCTTGCCGTGGCCGCGCTGAGCATACATAAGCACGGCGTCGACCGTGTGCGGATCGCGCTTCCATTTGAACCATGGGCCTTTCGGCCGGCCGGTGAGATAGGGCGAATCCCAACGCTTCAACATCACGCCTTCGATGACCGGATGCAGCGGCTTGCGGCGCAATTCCTCCAGCGCCTGCCAGTCGGTGAATTCCACCAGCGGCGAAAGATCGAAGCGGCTCGGATCGAGGCTCGTCACGAAGCCTTCGAGGCGGCCGCGCCGCTCGCGGAAGGAGAGCGTGCGCAAATCCTCGTCGCCGATCTGAAGCACGTCGTAGCAGCGCATGAACGCCGGATATTGCTGCTGGATCTTCGGTGTCACGCTCTTGCGGTTCAGCCGCTGCTGCAGGTCCGAGAACGTGCCTGTCGCCTGCCGGGGATCGCCGACCAGAAGCTCGCCGTCGAGAGTGGCGGAAAAGTCCATTGCCTCGGCGAGATCCGGAAAAGCCCCGGAGACGTCGTCGCCGGTCCGCGAATAAAGCCGGCGAATGCCACCTTCCGATACGGCCTGGACGCGGATGCCGTCCCATTTCCACTCGGCTGCGTAGTCGGCGGGGTCGAGCTTCTCGAGGTCGCTGTCACCAATTGGGTTCGACAGCATCACCGGCCGGAACAGCGCCAGCGCCGTTTTCTCAGGTTTCTCGGCCTTGCCCTCCAGCCAGGCGAACAGCTCGGCATAGGGCGGCACCAGTCCGTGCCAGAGCTCCTCGATCTCGGCGATGTCGACCTTGCCGAGATCGGCCAGCGCCTGCTTGGCCAACCGCGCCGAGACGCCGATGCGCAGGCCGCCGGTGACCAGCTTGATGATGGCGAAGCGCGCCGAGATGCTGGCGCTGTCGAGCAGCCTCGCCAGCACCTGCGGTCCGTCGGAACGGCTCGCCGCCTGCAGCTTTGCCACGACCTCGGCAAGCGTCGGCGAATGGTTCGGGACGGTCTCGGACGATTGCGGCCAGACCAGCGACACGGTCTCGGCGAGATCGCCGACATAATCGTAGGAATAGCCGAACAGCACCGGGTCCATGCGCTCGATGACCAGTGTGCGCAGCATCGCCGGCTTGACGGCTGCGATGGTGAGGTCACCGGTGATCGCAGCCAGCGCCAGCCCGCGATCCGGATCCTCGACGCCGCGGAAATAATCGGTCAGCAGCGTCAGCTTGCCATTGCGCGACGGCGTCAGGACGAGGCGGTCGAGGAGTTCGGCGAAGCGGTTCATGGTGAGATACGCTCGGCCAATCGGGAGAGTTTGCGCTCCACGCCACCCCCCTCTGGCCTGCCGGCCATCTCCCCCGCAAGGGGGGAGATCGGATGTCGCCACTGGTTTCGCCAATCTCCAAAGTCGGAGGAATGAAGACGGCGTCGAAGCTGCCGATCTCCCCCCTTGCGGGGGAGATGGCCGGCAGGCCAGAGGGGGGTGTGAAGGATCGCGGCGCCGGCGTTTGATGGATCAATAATTGCCATCAATCGCCCTCGTCCTCATAACCGACCAGATGCAGCGGCCGCGCTGCGATGCCTTCGAGTTCGCACCAGCGCACCAGGGCCTCCTCGCGGCCATGCGTCACCCAGATTTCCCCGGCGCCGGTCTCCTTGATCGTGGCGGTCAGCTCGTCCCAGTCGGCATGGTCGGAAATGATCAACGGCAGCTCGACGCCGCCCTGTTTGGCGCGCTGGCGGATGCGCATCCAGCCTGATGCAAAGCAAGAGATCGGATCGGGAAAGCGTCGCGCCCAGCGGTCGGCGAAGGCTGAGGGCGGTCCGACGACAATGGCGCCGGCAAAATCGTCCCTGCCGCCGCTCTCGACGGTCGCCGGCTCCAGCGTCCCGAGGTCGATGCCCTGGCTTTGGTAATAGTCGCTGAGCTTGGCCAGCGCGCCATGGATGTAGATCGGCCTGTCGTAGCCGGCATCGCGCAGCAACCGCATCACGCGCTGCGCCTTGCCGAGCGCATAGGCGCCGACCAGATGCGCGCGTTCGGCAAACTGCGCGGTCGATTTCAGCAGGCGGGCGATCTCTTCGGTATCGGGCGGATGGCGGAACACCGGCAGGCCAAAGGTCGCCTCGGTGATGAACACGTCGCATCTGATCGGCTCGAATGCTGCGCAGGTCGCATCCTTCTGGCGCTTGTAGTCGCCCGACGCGACGATGCATGTGCCCTGGTGCACGACCTCGATCTGCGCCGAGCCGAGCACATGGCCGGCCGGATGGAAGGTGACAGTGACGCCGTTCAGCGCAATCGTCTCGCCGAGCGCTGCCGCTTGCGTCGTGCCGGCAAAACCCTCGCCGTAGCGCAGCCCCATGATGTCAATCGTCTGTTGTGTGGCCAGCACGGAGCGGTGGCCGGAACGGGCATGATCGGAATGGCCGTGCGTGATCAGCGCCCGGTTGACCGGCCGCACCGGGTCGATAAAGAAATCGCCGGGTGGGCAATAGAGGCCCTCGGGCCGGGGATGGAGGAGGTCGCTGGCGCGCATGGCCTAGAGATAGTTGCAAATTCCGGCGCGGGAAGCCTGTTGCAAGTGACTGCTGACTCGGCCTACAGGCAACTGCCGGCGAGCCTCCGTTTTTCAGGCCTCGTCCGGCGCTCTTTTTCGTGTCGCCTGCGCCACGCGTGGCGGCGGCTGCGAAAAAGCCCGATTCGCGTGCCCGAAAGGGCGGGACATCGAAACGGAGGATGTTCCATGCGTTGGAACTTGGTGGTCTTGGCATCTTGCCTGGCAATGGCCGGCTGCGCCGGCGCTTCGATTGCCGAGCGACAGGATGAGAATGTCCAATCTTCGCTACAATATGACAGCGTGCCTTGCGACCAGTTGCTGGCGCAACGAAACCGGCTGGCGCAGCAATACCGCCTCCCGCAGGATGCCAAGCCATCCTTCTCCGATCCGGGGGTGGGCCTCGGCCCGTTCACGCCGGACGTCCGTTCCAAGACCCAGCGTGAGGTCGAACAGGCAAGCGGCCGGATCGATGCGATGAACCGGTCGATCACCCGCCGCGAATGTGGCAAGCCAGCCAAGCAGACCACGCTTGGGCTGCCGGGTTAATACCTCGGTGCAGTGGATTTTTCCGACTGCCGGCCGTTCGGCAGCGCTCTAATACCCTGCGTCGCGGTCCACCAGGTTCTCAAGCTTCTCGCCGCGCTCGAAGGCGGCCATCTGGCGCAGCATGATCGGCACCAGATGAACGGGATCGGAGGTCGCCGCCGCATGCGGCGTCACGAACACTTTCGGGTGGCTCCACAGCGGGCTGGTCTTCGGCAGCGGCTCGACCTCGAACACGTCGAGGCTCGCCTCCTTCAGCGTGCCGCCGTCCAGCGCGCGCACGATGTCGGCATCCTTCTGCAGGCGGCCGCGCCCGGCATTGATCAGCACCGAACCACCAAGGCCGTTGCGTTTCCTCAACTCCTTCAGCACGCCGTAATTGATGATGCCTTGCGTCTGCGGGGTGAGCGGCAAAAGCACCACCAGAATGTCGGTGGCGTTGAGGAACGGGATCAACCCGGCCTCGCCCGCATAGGTCGAAACACCTTCCATCGGCCGCTCGCTGCGCGACCAGCCATTGACCGCAAAGCCGAGCGACAAAAGCACCGACGCCGCCGCGCGGCCAAGCGTGCCGAGCCCCATGATGCCGACGGAGATGTCTTCGGCCGGCCGCTGCGACGGTTCGTGCCAGATTTTCCTTTTCTGCTGCGACCGATAGAGCATACCCTGGCGATGGTGATCGAGCACCCGCCAGACGACATATTCGGTCATGTGCTGGGTGAGGTTGTCCGCGACGACCTTCACGATCGGCATATCGGGCAAAGTAGGATCGGCGAAGATGTGGTCGACGCCGGCGCCGATCGAAAAGATTGCGCGCAGATTGGGCAGTGACGACAGGAGGTTCGGCCGCTGCTTCCACACCACAGCATAGGTGATCGAGGGATCGCTGGGGCCTTGCGGCTCGAGCACCACCTCGCGTTCGGCCGACAAGAGTTCGCGCCAGCGGCGTGGATGGATACCGGTGAGGGCAAGCAGGATACGGCCTTTTTCCATTGCGGATTCTTTTTCCTATTTCGGCGGACCTGTCACTCGCTGACGATACCGACCGGCGCCGTTTCGATCCTGAACGCGGCGGAGATCAGCGCCCTGGTATAGTCGGTCTGCGGCCGTTCGAAAATCTGTTCGGATGGGCCGGCCTCGACGATCCTGCCATTGCGCATGACGATGACGTCGTTGGCAAGCGCGCGGATGACCTTCAGATCGTGGCTGATGAACAGATAGGCGAGGTCGTGCTTCGCCTGCAAGCTGCGCAGAAGGTCGACCACCTGCGCCTGCACGCTCATGTCGAGCGCCGAGGTCGGCTCGTCCAGCATCACGAAGCGCGGGTTGAGCACCATGGCGCGGGCGATGGCTATGCGCTGGCGTTGGCCGCCGGAAAATTCGTGCGGATAGCGGTTGCGCGTCGCGGGATCGAGTCCGACTTCGCCCAGCACATCGACGATGCGTTTGTCGCGCTGGCCGGGCGGCAGGTTCGGCTCGTGGATCTTCAGCCCTTCCTCGATGATCTCCGAGACCGACATGCGCGGGCTCAACGACCCGAACGGATCCTGAAAAACGATCTGCAGTTCGCGCCGCAGCGGCCGCATGGCATTGAAGGTCAGTTCATTGATGTTGCGCCCGTTGAACCGGATGGTCCCGGTTGACGAGATCATCCTGGCCAGCGCCAGGCCGAGCGTCGTCTTGCCCGAGCCGGATTCGCCGACGACGCCGAGCGTCTGGCCGGCGCGCACGGTGACGTCGATGCCGTCGACCGCCTTCACATTGTCGATGGTGCGCCGGAAAAAGCCCTTCTTGATCGGAAACCAGACTTTTATGTCCTGGCCCGTCATCACAGGCATGGCGGCAGCGTTGGCGGCGGGCGGCTTGCCCTTCGGTTCGGCGGCCAGCAGATGCCTGGTATAGGCGTGCTGCGGGTTGGCGAAGATATCTTTCGTCGGTCCGGTCTCGACGATCTTGCCTTTGGTCATCACGCAGACCCGGTCGGCGATCTTCCTGACGATGCCGAGATCGTGGGTGATGAACAGCATCGACATGCCTTTGCGGCTCTTCAGCTCCGCAAGCAGTTCGAGGATCTGCGCCTGCACGGTGACGTCGAGTGCCGTCGTCGGCTCGTCGGCGATCAGCAGTTCCGGCTCATTGGCCAGCGCCATGGCGATCATGACGCGCTGGCGCTGGCCGCCGGAAAGCTGGTGCGGATAGGCGTCGAGCCGCTTCTCCGGCTCGCGGATGCCGACCTCGTTGAGCAGCTCCAGTGTGCGCGCCTTGGCTTGGCGATCGCCCAGTCCCTGGTGCAGCGTCAGCACCTCGACGATCTGCTGCTCGATCGTGTGCAGCGGGTTGAGCGAGGTCATTGGCTCCTGGAAGATCATGGTGATCTTGTTGCCGCGCACGCGGCGCAATTCCTTCTCGTCGGTGGAGAGCAGGTCGGCGCCCTGGAACAGGATTTTTCCCGACGGATGGCTGGCGGCCGGATAGGGCAGAAGCTTCAGCACCGACAGCGCCGTGACGGATTTGCCGGAGCCGGATTCGCCGACCAGCGCCACCGTCTCGCCCTTGGCGATATCGAAGGAAATGTGGTCGACCGCCATCGATTGGCGGCCTTCTTGCACGAAGGCGACGCTGAGATCGCGGACGGAAAGGATAGGGGCTTGGCTCATCTGAACGTCTTGCGCGGATCGAAGGCGTCGCGGGTCGCTTCGCCGACGAAGACCAGCAGCGACAGCATCAGCGAGATGACGACGAAGCCGGAAATGCCCAGCCATGGCGCGTTGAGGTTACGCTGCGCCTGCTTCAGCAGTTCGCCCAGCGAAGCCGAGCCGGGCGGCAGGCCAAAGCCAAGGTAGTCGAGCGAGGTCAGCGTCGAGATCGAGCCGCTGAGCAGGAAGGGCAGGAAGGTCAGTGTCGCCACCATGGCGTTTGGCAACAGATGCCGGAACATGATGGTGCCGTTGGACACCCCGAGCGCGCGCGCCGCATTGACATATTCGAAGTTGCGGGCACGCAGGAACTCGGCTCGGACCACGCCGACCAGCGCCACCCAGGAGAACAGCAGCATCAGCCCGAGCAGGATGAAGAAGCCGGGCGGCAGAATGGCGGCGACGATCAGCAAGAGGTAGAGCACCGGGATCGCCGACCAGATTTCTATGAAGCGCTGGAACAGAAGGTCGGTCCAGCCGCCGAAATAACCTTGCAATGCGCCGGCCGTCACGCCGATCAGCGCCGAGCCGGCGGTGAGGATCAGGCCGAACAGCACCGAGACCCTGAAGCCGTAGATGACGCGGGCCAGCACGTCGCGGGCCTGGTCGTCGGTACCCAGCCAGTTCCAGTTGCCGACGACGCAATTGGGGTCGGCCGCACCTTGCGGATACTGGTTGCAGCGTGTCTTGACGTCATAGAGCCAGGACGGCTTGGTGGGCGCCGCCTCGGGGATGGCGTTGTTGACGGTCCGGTAGGAGTAGCGGACCGGCGGCCAGATCATCCAGCCATGGGCATTGATCTCGTCCTGGATAACCGGGTCGCGATAGTCGGTGACCGCATAAAAGCCGCCGAACTTCTCCTCGGGATAAGCGACCAGGACTGGAAACAGGATCTCGCCCTTGTAGGAAACGATGACCGGCTTGTCGTTGGCGATCCATTCGGAAAACAGCGACAGCACGAAAAGCACGAGGAATATCCACAGCGACCAATACCCGCGCCGGTTGGCCCTGAAATTCTGCAGGCGCCGCTGGTTGAGCGGCGACAGCCAGGGCCGGGCGATCCGCTCCGGCGTCGCTTCGGCTGCAGCCCCGGCCATCAGACGTCTCTCCGCTCGAAGTCGATGCGCGGATCGACCCAGGTATAGATCAGGTCGGACAGGAGCCCGACAATCAGCCCAAGCAGCGAGAAGATGTAGAGATTGGCGAACACCACCGGGTAGTCGCGCTCGACCACCGACCTGAAACCGAGCAGGCCGAGGCCATCGAGTGAAAAGATGTTCTCGATCAACAGCGAGCCGGTAAAGAAGGCCGAGATGAAGGCGCCCGGAAAGCCGGCGACGACGATCAGCATGGCGTTACGGAAAACGTGTCCGTAGAGAACCTGCCGTTCCGACAGGCCCTTGGCGCGCGCGGTCACCACATATTGCTTGCGGATTTCCTCAAGGAACGAATTCTTGGTCAGCAGCGTCGTGGTGGCGAAGGCCGACAGCACCAGCGCCGTCAGCGGCAAGGTCATGTGCCAGAAATAGTCGACGATCCGTGCCGGCCAGGACAGCTGGTCCCAATTGTCGGAGGTGATGCCGCGTAGCGGGAACCAGTCGTAGAACGATCCGCCGGCAAACAGCACCATCAGCAAGATGCCGAACAGGAAGCCCGGAATGGCATAGCCGACAATGACGACGCCGCTGGTCCATACGTCGAATGCCGAGCCGTCCTTGACTGCCTTGCGGATGCCGAGCGGGATCGAGATCAGGTAGGACAGGAGCGTGATCCACAGCCCGATCGAGATCGAGACCGGCATCTTCTCCAGGATCAGATCGATCACTGAAATGTCACGGAAATAGCTGTCGCCGAAATCGAACCTGGCATAGTTCCACAGCATCATGCCGAAGCGTTCGAGCGGAGGCTTGTCGAAGCCGAACTGCTTTTCGAGCTTGGCGATGAATTCGGGATCGAGCCCCTGCGCGCCGCGGTATTTCGAGCCGACGTCGCCGGCCGCATCGAAATTGGCGCCGCCCGCGTCGCCACCGCCGCTGCCGAGCCGATCGCTGCCGCCCTGGTTGGTCAACCTGGCGATGACCTGCTCGACCGGCCCGCCCGGCGCGAACTGGATGACGGCGAAGGAGATAGCCATGATGCCGAACAGGGTCGGGATCATCAGCAGGATGCGGCGCAGGATATAGGCGCCCATTAGGCTCTCTGCCTCGTGTGAGCGAAAATCTCAGGCTTTGCCAATCTTTGCCGCCTTGTCCTTGTCGAACCACCACAACGCCTCGACCGGAAAGCCGAAAGCGGGCTTCTGCTCGGGAAAGCCGAACATGTCCCAATAGGCCACGCGGTGATTCGCCTGATAATATGTTGGAATCCAGTCTAGCCGCGCGCGCAAGACCCGATCGAGCGCGTTGAGCGCTGTGACAAGTTCGACCCGGCTCTGCGCCTTGCCTGCTGCCTCGATCAGCGCGTCGATGGCTTTGCTTTCCGTGCCGGGATAGTTGCGCTGTCCCGGCGTTTTCGCCATCCGGGAATCATAGAGGATCTCCAGGCCGTCGGCGGTCGGCGTCGCTCCGATCGACCATGCGAGCAGGTTGAAATCGAAGTCGAAATTGCTCTGCCGCGCTTCGTATTGCGTCGAATCGACCTGCCGGATCGAAGCGTCGATTCCGATCGTCCTCATATTCTCGGACCAGGGGGTGAAAAGCCGCACGAGCCCATCGTCCTCAGCCAGCATTTCCACGCGCAGTCGCTCGCCCTTTTGATTGACGACGAGTTCGCCCGCTCGCTTCCAGCCGGCTTCGGCAAGCAGTCTCGAAGCCTCGCGCAGCAGCTTGCGGTCGTGTCCAGAACCGTCGGAGACCGGCTGCATCACCGGTTCGCCGAAGGTTTCCGGCGGCAACTCGGCTCGGAACGGCTCCAGCAGGGCTAATTCCTCGGGCGAGGGCGGCCCCTCGGCCTTGTAGTCCGACCGCTCGAAGTTCGATTGCGAGCGCTCGTAAGCGCCGTAAAACAGAACCCGCTTGGTCCATTCGAAATCGAAGCAATTGGCGATCGCCCGTCTGACGCGCACATCGCGGAATTGCGGCCGACGCTGGTTCAGCGCAACAGCCTGCATGGACGGCGTTTTCTCGCCGGGAAATTCGCGTTTGACGACCCTTCCGTCCTTCAGCGCCGGGAAGTCGTAACCGGTCGCCCATACCCGCGAGGTAAATTCCTCGCGAAAATGCGTGTCCCCCTTTTTCAAGGCTTCAAACGCTGCCTGGCGATCGAGATAAAAGTCGATACGGATGCGATCGAAATTATAGAGGCCGCGGTTCACAGCCAGATCCCTGCCCCAATAGTCGGCGACCCGTTCATACTCGACCGTCTGCCCGGCAACCACGCGCCCTATTTTGTATGGGCCGGAACTGAGCGGCGGTGTCATCGTCGAGGCATCGAATTCGTTGACCGCATAGAAGGCCTTGGACACGATCGGCATTGCGACGATCGCGAGGATATTCTGCGCTGACTGTTTGCCGTTGAAGGTGAGGTCGACGGTAACCGGATCGACCGCGACCGCTTCCGTCATATGCCGAAGCGCTTGGGAAAGGTTGGGATGGCCCTTGTCCTTGTAGAGCGTCAAGGCGAAGGCGACGTCCTCAGCGGTCAGCGGCGAGCCATCATGGAAGCGCGCTTGCGGCCGCAGGCTGAATCGGAAGCCATTGCGGTCCGGCGTCAAGGTAACGGACTCTGCCAGCAGGCCATAGACCGCATCCGGCTCATCGAGTGCGTTTGTCATCAGCGAATCGAAACAGAGTTCGGTGCGTGGCGGCGAATCCCCCCTCAACACCAGGGAATTCAGCGTGTTGAAGGTCAGGAAACTCTGGTTGAGGGTGGAGTTTGGCGGCGCGAAATTCATCTGGCCGCCCTTGGGCGCGTCGATATTCACATAGTCGAAATGCGGGAAGTCAGCGGGATACTTGAGGTCGCCGAAGGCCGACAGACCGTGCAGCTTTACGCCTGTCGGGATGGCGGCGAAGGCCCGGCCGGGCAGCAGCGCGGCGGCGGCGGCTGCTGTGCCAAGGGCGAGAAAGTCACGGCGGGGCAGCGCCGCCATCAATTGCCACTCTTGTATTTTGCCGCCAGCGCCTTTTCCTTGTCTACATCGATCCACCAGGACTCGGGATCGACGCCGAAATAGCCTTGCTGCTTTTCTGGAATGCCGAATTTGTTCCAGAAAGCGGCCCAGGCGACCGAGCGATGAAATTGCGGCACGACGTAGAAATTCCACAAAAGCACGCGGTCGAGCGCATGGGTGGCGGCGACGAGGTCGTCGCGGTCGGTGGCGAAGATGACACGCTCCACCAACGCATCGACGATAGGATCCTTGATGCCCATGACATTTCGCGATCCTGGCCTGTCGGCGGCTTTCGAGCCAAAATACTCGCGCTGCTCGTTGCCGGGCGAGGAAGACTGGGCCAATTGTGTCGTTATCGACTCGAAGTCGAAATTGGTGACCCTGTTGATATATTGCGACGCATCGACGATGCGCAGCGAAGCATCGATGCCGATCCTGCGTAAGGAAGCGATGTAGGAATTCGACAGGATCTCGTCCGTTGAATCGTTGCCGAGGAATTCTATCCGGAATTGTGCGCCGGTCTTGGATTCGATCATCTTGCCGTCGACAATTTTCCATCCGGCATCGCCAAACAGCGCGATTGCCTGGCGCAGATGTTGCCGCTCCGCCTGAGGCGTATCATAGACAGGCAGCTTGAACTGGTCGGTAAACACCTCGGCCGGCAGCCTGTCCCGATACTGCTCGAGAATGTCCAGTTCCTTGCCGGTAGGCAAGCCTGAAGAGGCAAGATCCTGACCCTCGAAATAGCTTGATGTACGGGTGTTAAGCCCATAAAAAAGGGTACGGTTCATGAATTCGAAATTGTAGACCAGTGTCAGTGCCTGGCGCACGCGACGATCCTGGAATTGCGGCCGGCGCATGTTGAGTGCGAAACCCTGCATCGGCTGCCCGGATGTCTCCTTGAATTCTCGCTTGATGACGTCACCGGCCTTCAAGGCCGGGAAATTATATTCCGTTGCCCATTTCTTGGAACTATTCTCGATGCGAATGTCCTGATAGCCGCCTTTGGTGAAGGCCTGCCAGGCGGCATTGTCGTCGAGGAAATAGGTAAACCGTTGGCGGTCGAAATTGTTGCGCCCCACATTGATGCCGAGGCCGGCTGCCCAAAAATCAGGAACACGCCGCCAGACGATTTCCGAGCCAGGTTTGAAGCTCTCGATTTTGTAAGGGCCTGAGCCGAGCGGGATTTCGAGGCTTGGCTTTGTGATGTCGCGCTTCTTGCCGTTGGCGTCGGTGCCCTCCCACCAGTGCTTCGGCAGCACCACCACATCCGCCATGATCTGCGGCAGTTCACGATTGCCTTTCTGGTCGAAACGGAACTCGACTTCCCGATCTGAAATAGCAACCGCTTCGATGACATTGGCGAAATAGTGGTTGAACTGCGGGCTTTCCTCCTTCAGAAAATTGAATGACCAGATCACGTCATCGACGGTGATCGGCTGGCCATCATGCCATCTGGCACGTGGGTCTAGCCGATAGGTCGCGGATGAAAAATCATCCGGGTGCTTGTATGCCTCGGCGATCTCGGGGTGATTGGTGCTACCCTCGTCAAGGGACTTCGCCATCAGCGACTGGTAGAGCAGCCCGCCCTGATAATTCAACCCCGCGGCAGGGGTGCCGCGGGCAATGAACGGATTGAAGCTGTCGAAAGTGCCGAGCGTCACCGAATTCAGCGTGCCACCCTTCGGCGCATCCGGGTTGACGTAATCGTAGCGCTGAAAGTTGTTGCCGTACTTGGATTCGCCGATCAGCGACGAGGTGGTGCGCCATTCGTCCGCGAAGGCTGCCTGCAGGCCGCCGGCAAAAGCCGCCACAACCAGCATCGATCTGAGAAACGTTCGGCCAACCGTCATGCCTTCTCCTCTTTGCGATAGCTGTCAGCGGACAATCTAGATCATTTGACGCCTATGAAAACCGCGACAAGCCGGCTTTGTCGCGGCACATGCGTTTTTCCTAACAAAAAAGCCGGGCTGAACCCGGCTTTTCTAGGACGTTGCCATGACAATTGCGTTATTGCGCCGGAGCCGGTGCGGGAGCAGCAGGGGCTGGCGCGGGAGCGGCCGGTGCTTCACCTTCCGCGGGCTTGGCCGGTGCTTCACCTTCGGCCGGTTTGGCCTCACCCCCGGCGGGCTGAGCCGCATCGGCTGAAGCGCCAGGCGCAGGCAGCGGCTTCGGGCTGTCCGACAGCGTGCGCAGATAGGCGATGACGTTGGCGCGGTCCTCATCCTTCGGCAGGCCGGCGAAGCCCATCGCCGTGCCCTTCACGAGCTTCTTCGGCGACAGGAGGAAGTGGTTGAGATTGTCGTAGGTCCACTTCTCGGCGCCGTCCTTGGAAAACTCCTTCATGCCGGCCGAATAGGCAAAGCCCGCATGCTCGGCGACGGGACGGTCGATGAGATCCCAGAGATCGGGGCCGACCTTGTTCGGCCCGCCCTTTTCGCCGGAGTGGCAGGCCTGGCACTTCTTGAACACGGCGGCCCCTGCCTCGACATTGGCATTGGCCAGGAGGTCGGCGATCGGCTTGGCTTCTGCCGCAGGGGCTGCCGGGCCGCCCTCGGCAGGTTCTTCGGTCGCCTCGATGGCGAAGCCGGGTTTTTCCGGGGCGGGGGAGGCGAACAGCGCATCGGACACGATGCCGACCGAGAACACGACGAACACGGTTCCGAGCAGCCCGCCGATCAGCTTGTTGATTTCGAAAGAGTCCATACGCCCCAGGCTCCCTTTTCCGGCGGACCGATCCGTCCACTCCGTCCGTCGGTAATCGTGAACCACCCCGCGAGGCGGTCAAATCGGGCGGAAACTAGGTCTTTTGCTCTGGCGTTGCAACACCTATAAGGGCGCTTCCAGTGAGACCTTTTGCCACTTTTCCAATCCTCTTTTTCGAACGCTTCATCACCCGATGTCCACCCTTATCCTCATCCCGGCCCGCATGGCCTCGACCCGCCTGCCGGGCAAGCCGCTGGCCGATATCGCCGGCGCTCCGATGATCGTCCATGTCGCGCGCCGCGCCGCCGAGGCCGGGCTTGGCCGGGTGGTGGTCGCCACCGATACGCAAAGCGTGGCCGAAGCGGTACGCGCGCACGGTTTCGAGGCAGTCATGACGCGGATGGATCACGAATCGGGCTCCGACCGCATCTTCGAGGCACTGGCGACGCTCGATCCCCGGCACAAGGTCGAAACGGTCGTCAATGTGCAAGGCGACCTGCCGACCATAGACCCCGAGATCATCAATGCCGCGCTGAAGCCGTTCGAGGATGCCGCGGTCGACATCGCCACGCTCGGCATCGAGATCGTCCGCGACGAGGAAAAGGCCAATCCGAATGTCGTCAAGATCGTCGGCTCGCCACTGTCGGAGACGCGGCTGCGGGCGCTCTATTTCACCCGCGCCACGGCACCTTGGGGCGAGGGGCCGCTCTATCATCACATTGGCCTCTATGCCTATCGCCGCTCAGCACTCGAACGCTTCGTCGCGTTGAAGCCGTCGCCGCTGGAACGGCGCGAGAAGCTCGAGCAATTGCGGGCGCTGGAGGCCGGCATGCGCATCGACGCCGAGATCGTGCAGTCGGCGCCGTTCGGCGTCGACACGCCGGACGACCTCGAACGCGCCAGAACCATCCTTTCAACCCGAGATATTTGATCAACCCCGATATCTGATCAAACGAGATATTTGGCATGCCTGAAAAGACCAATAGAATATCCTTCCAGGGCGAGCCGGGCGCCAATTCGGACACCGCCTGCCGCAACATGTTTCCTGACATGGAGCGGTTGCCGTGTCCGACCTTCGAGGATGCCTTCAACGCGGTCGAGACCGGCAAGGCCGACCTCGCCATGATCCCGATCGAGAACACGATCGCCGGCCGCGTCGCCGACATCCACCATCTCCTGCCGGAATCGAAGCTGCACATCGTCGGCGAATATTTCCTGCCGATCCATTTCCAGCTGATGGTCTTGCCGGGCGTCAGGCGCGACGAGATCAAGACCGTGCACAGCCATATCCATGCGCTCGGCCAGTGCCGCAAATACATCCGCAAGAACGGCTGGAAGCCGGTGGTCGCCGGCGACACCGCCGGTTCCGCCAAGCTGGTCGGCGAGGTGAAGGATCGCACCATGGCGGCGTTGGCGCCGGCGCTGGCCGCGACGCTCTATGGGCTCGACATCATCGAGGAGAATGTCGAGGACACCGACAGCAATGTCACCCGCTTCGTCGTGCTGACCAAGAACAAGCAATGGGCCGAACGTCCTTCCGCCGCAGCCAGGATGATGACGACGTTCATCTTCCGCGTCCGCAACGTGCCGGCCGCGCTCTACAAGGCGATGGGCGGCTTTGCCACAAACGGCATCAACATGACCAAGCTGGAGAGCTACCAGCTCGGCGCCTTCACGGCGACGTTGTTCTATGCCGATATCGAGGGCCATCCCGACGATCCGCTGGTGAAGCTGGCGCTTGACGAGCTGCGCTTCTTCTCGCGCGAAATGCGAATTCTCGGCGTCTATCCGGCCAGCGAATCCCGCGAGCAATGGAAGGTGGCGGATTAGCTCCCTTGTTTGAGCATGGTCTTTTCCGAAATCCGATATCACGCGAGCCAGGGAAATAGGGCTCGATGCGGTCATTGGAGTTGCGCTTCCGCTGCGCCTAGCCGAACGGTCGCGATGCGGACAAATCGGTCATCGGGACCCGGGCAAGGATCGCTCGCCGATGCCTTCAACGACGATGCGGACAATGTGCCTGATCTCGTGCTCGCTGAACGATCCCGCCGAGAGAGATGTTAGCATCGCCTGTCCAAAAATCCCGAGCAGAACCAGCGACATGAAATTGGGATCTTCGTCTTTGCGAATGATCCCCTGCCGCTGGCCGAGAACCAGAACATCTCTTACGATCCGCTGGAACGAAGGGCGGTCGGGCGGCGGCTCGAGCGACGGCCTCTCGGCAGGGCTGAGTGCTAGCCTCGCAAGTGAAGGATTGGCGAGGCACCAGCGGGCGCTGTCGAGAAACACCAGCTCGAGCAGAGCCACAACATCCTCGTTTGCTGATATACGGGCGCGATAGCCAGCGTCCTCCGCCTCCACGCGGGCGATGAGCCGCAGGGCGATTTCCTCCTTCGAGCCGAAGAGATTGTAGACCGTCTTGCGGGTCAGACCGGCGCGCGTCGCGATCTCCTCTATCGAGGTGTTGGCAAATCCCAGCTGCCGAAACGCCTCGTCAGCCGCGTCGAGGATGAGACTTCGCGACCGGTCAGTGCGTTTCAACGTTGCCATTTATACACAGTAGTATAATTTTACACACGTGTAAATAAGCGTGGAGTGCTCCGGTGCTAGAGGAATTTGGTCGCGATATCTGGATCGCTGATGGTCCGACGGTGACGGCCGCGGCGGGGTTTCACTATCCCACGCGCATGGCTGTCATCAGATTGTCCGGCGGCGATCTGGTCCTGTGGTCGCCGGTAGAGCTTTCGAAGGAACTTGGCGCCGAGGTGGAGGCGTTGGGCACTGTGCGCCATCTGGTTCCTCCCAATTCCCTTCACCACACATTCCTCGGTGACTGGCAAAGGGCCTATCCCGAGGCCAAGATCTATGCGCCTCCGGGCCTGCGAGAGAAGCGCAAAGACGTCGCGTTTGACGGTGACCTCAGCGATACCCCGATATCGGCATGGGAGAATGAGATCGACCTAGTGGTCATGTGGGGAAATAGGATAACAACCGAAGTCGTCTTCTTTCACCGGCAAAGTGGTACAGCGATCTTCGCCGATTTGCTTCAGCACTTTCCGCCCAATTGGTTCAAAGGCTGGCGAGCGCTCATTGCCCGACTGGACCTGATGGTCGCCAGCGAACCATCGGTGCCTCGGAAACTTCGCGTCGCATTCACCAACCGACGCGCCGCTCGCGAAGCCCTCCAACGCATTCTGGCATGGCCGACGAAGAGGGTGCTGATAGCCCACGGCAACCCAATCACCGATGACGGACAGGCGTTTCTCCGTCGCGCATTTCGCTGGTTGGCCGATCAGTGACGGCCCTCAACCCAAGCCGAGGTGCTCAATCGACGGACGTCTGCCGGCGTCCTGAATCTGGCGTCTTGCCAGGTGAGAAGCGCCGGGCGACATTCCTGCGATGTGGCTCCTGAAACTGGCGCTCGCAGCCGCTGGATTTTATGCGGTCGTTGTCGCCGTCGCGTATATGCTTCAGTCCTGGCTGATCTTTCCGGCCGGCCTTGCGGGTTTTGGACCCGATCTGCCGGCCGGGGCCCGCCATGTCGAATTGGCGACGCAGAATGGCGAGCGCGCCGTTCTGGTACGCCTGCCGGCAAGGCAGGCAGTGTCGGAGCCACGCCCGCTCCTGCTGGGATTCGCCGGCAATGCCTGGAATGCCGACGCACTTGCCCTCATGCTGCACCAGCTATTCCCCGAACACGAGGTCGCTGCGCTGCACTACCGCGGATATGGGCCGAGCAGTGGAAGCCCGTCGGCCTCCGCCCTGTTCGAAGACGCCAGACGCGCCTATGACCGCCCGGCCACCGATGCCAAAGCCGGCATCGTCGCCATCGGCCTTAGCATCGGCGCCGCGGTTGCGGCCGATCTGGCGACGGCTCGGCCCTTGCGCGGCGTCGTCATGGTGACGCCTTTCGATTCGCTGAAGGAACTTGCCGCTCACCACTATCCCTGGCTGCCGGTGCGCCTCCTGCTGCGGCACCGCATGGAAGCGGCAGAATCGCTGCGCGACCTCGATATGCCCGCGGCCGTCATCATAGCCGAGAACGACACCATCGTTCCTGCAGCACACTCGGCAGCTCTGCGCGAGGCCGCCCGTGATCTGCGCAGCCACATCGCCATAGCGGCTGGCCATAACGACCTCTATGGCCATCCCGACTTTGCCGAGGCGCTACGCGCCTCCGTTGCAGCGGTCACCCGCGATTGACGAGCAGCTTCCAGATGTCGGAATTCCGGCTCGACATTCGTCCTTTGCTTGCCACAATCGAAGAGGGACGCGACGCGATGAGGAAACTGATCTCAATCGACGACATCACGCACGATGGCGTCATGCAATCATCCGGAGCCTGCCGATGACCCCCACCATCACCGCCTTTGAACAGTCGCCCGATCGCGGAAGGGGACTGGCGCGTGACATGCGCGTTCGCTGGGCGCTGGAAGAAGTCGGCCGGCCCTACAAGGTTCGTCATGTTTCGTTCAAAGCGATGAACGAACCCGCGCATCGAGCACTCCACCCTTTCGGGCAGATTCCGACCTATGAGGAAGGCGATCTCGCCCTGTTCGAGTCTGGGGCGATCGTGTTCCATATCGCCGAGCGCCATGCGGGCCTGTTGCCGGATGATGGGAATGCCCGGGCGCGCGCGATCTCATGGATGTTTGCCGCACTCAACACGGTGGAGCCGCCGATCCTTGAGCGCCAAACCGCGGTGCTCCTGGAGCGCGACGAGACCTGGCACGAACAGCGCCTGCCTGTTGTCGAGGATCGTGTCCGCGACCGGCTGGGTGAACTTTCCGGTCGTCTCGGCGATGCCGACTGGCTCGACGGTGCGTTCAGCGCGGGCGACCTAATGATGGTGCACGTGCTGCTAAGGTTGAAAACATCGGGTATGCTGGACGAATATCCGAATCTCTCCGCCTATGTCGCCCGCGGCGAAGCCCGACCGGCCTATAAGCGTGCTTTCGCCGCTCAACTGGCGGTTTTCACCGGTAAGTCACCGGCCGGCTGATAAAGGTCCTCTGTGGGGCCGAACTTGCTCGTCCGGAATGTTTGAACTGTGATCCTACCCCAGCGGCGCGTAGTCGATCTCGAGAAATGCCTCGACCTCGGGGATCCAGCGGTCGCGAACGAAGGCGACGTGGTCGGCATGGTCGTTGTAGCGGGAATAGGCGGCCTGGTCGGCGAACTCCATCGAGAAGCCGAAGCGATAATCGTTCTTCGGGCTGACCTGCCGCAGCTGCTCGAACTTTTCGACGCCCGGTATCGCCACGAGAATTCTTTTCGCATCAGCGAGGAATTTTGCTTCCTCGGCCGAGCTGTCTTTGTGCTTCAGCCTGAACACCACTGTGTGACGGATCATTGTTGCTCCCCTATTAGGTTTCCGCGCTGTCGGCCCAGGCGCGGATGAGGTTATACGCGATCGCTCCCTTCGGCGGCGTGACCAGGCCACCCGGGTGCTCGCGGGCCAACATCGAGAGCACCTCGTCGCGAAAGAACCAGCGGCAGTCTTCCAGCTCGTTGAGGTCGGCCTGGATGTCGTCATTGAGCGGCTCACCGAAGCAACCGATCATCAGCGAATAGGGAAACGGCCAGGGCTGGCTGGCATGATAGACGACCCGACCAAGCCTGATGCCGGCCTCCTCCAGCGTTTCACGGCGCACCGCCGCCTCGATCGTCTCGCCCGGTTCGATGAAGCCGGCAAGTGCTGAATACATGCCCGGCGCGAAATGCCGGCCGCGGCCAAGCAGGCATTTTTCGCGCGTCGCCGTCAGCATGATCGCCACCGGATCGGTGCGCGGAAAATGCTCAGTGGCGCAGGCCGGGCAAAGCCGCTTGTAACCGCCGGCCCGCATCTCGGCTTCGCTGCCGCATTTGCTGCAGAAGCGATGGCTAGCATGCCAGGCGAGCAGCGCGGCTCCTTGCGCCATGGCGCCGGCCGCGGCTTCGTCGATCAGCCCCTGCATGTAGACCGAGCGGTAATCAATGGCCTTGATCGTCTCCGGCAATTGTTCGGGATCGATGCCGGCCGGCACGGCGAGCACCGGGCCGCTGTCGGAAAAACCGAGCAGGACGCCATGGTCGAGCGACGCCTGGAGCGGCTGGCTTTCCTCAGCGCCGAACCAGGGTTCGAAGCCGTCACCTATGGGCTTCAGATAGAGGCGTCCGCCCTGCATCAGCAAAAGCCTGGCTGAGGGGTCGGCGAGCGCCTTTTCGACGGAATCGTCGGCGCGGTTTTCGGATTGCCGATCGATCATATTGCCGGCGAAGCCGACGAACTGGCTCGGCTCGCGCAAAGGCGCGTCAAACAGGCGGAAGCTCATGGGAGACTCTGGATTCAGGATGGACACGGGACAGGCTTATAGCGCCGCCTTTATCTGTTGCGCAAACCGGCGTAGGTCCGCGCGCTGATAAGGCTCGCGCATGCCGTGCCCCCACACCGGGCCTGGCCAGCCGGGATCGCCTTCCGAGCGCGCGATGACGTGGACATGCAATTGGCGCACGATGTTGCCGAGCGCGCCGGTGTTGATCTTGGTGCAGCCGGTCACCCTTTTCAGTGCCTGCGCCACCATGTTGGTCTCGAAGGTCAGCATCGTCTGGTCGAGTGGCGTCATGTCGTGGATTTCCTCCACCCCCGGCCGCTGCGGCACCAGAAGCAGCCACGGCCAGCGGCGGTCGTTCATCACCCGCAACTCGCATAGGCCGAGCCACATCAACTGTTCGCTGTCCGTCTCCAGACGAGCATCCAGCGTGAATCCGGCCTTGAGGCCCGGCAACATCGGCGTTTCCTTCGCTTTTGCAGTGTTTTTTTAACCAGTGAACGCTAGAGCGGCTGCCGGGGAGCCGCAAGCGAATCATTGCTTTGTGACGGCAGTTATGCTATTGATTTGCCCATGGTGCTGATTTGCGCCAACGATCCGTTCAAATCATCCGCCCCAAATCATCCGCGATGACGACCCGCCCCCGAGGCGGGTTTATTATGTCGGCTTTCGGCGCCATCCCGGCTGATTGATCCTGCGCCCTTGCATTTCATCGCCGAATTGCCGATATGGAGCGCGGGAGGTTGGTGGTGGACGGTCCACTCGCCAACCGGGTCAGGTCCGGAAGGAAGCAGCCCTAACGAGCCCGGAACGGGTCATTGTTCCAGCCTCCCGCCTTCGCCTTTCTCCCGCGACCCCGCCTTTTTTTGGCGACCCCGCCTTTTTTGGCGACCCCGCCTTTTTTTGGCGACGTTGACGGCGCCAAGCCCTGCGGGCGAAACTATGCGCAGGAATCGGCCGCCTGCAGGCGCGGCCCTTGGAGCTTTACGGGCGAATGAGCGAAGCCGGAAATTCGGGAACGGAAAAGGCGGTTGCCTATCGCGTTCTGGCGCGCAAATACCGTCCTGCGAATTTCTCCGAACTGATCGGCCAGGAGCCGATGGTCCGCACCCTCACCAACGCCTTCGCCACCGGCCGCATCGCCCAGGCCTGGATGCTGACCGGCGTGCGCGGTGTCGGCAAGACGACCACGGCGCGCATACTGGCGCGGGCCCTGAACTACAAAACATCGACCGTCGACCAGCCGTCGGTCGATCTTGCCGTTCCGGGTGAGCACTGCCAGGCGATCATGGAAGGCCGCCATGTCGACGTCATCGAAATGGACGCCGCCTCCCATACCGGCATCGACGACATCAGAGACATCATCGAACGCGTGCGTTATGCGCCGGTGTCGGCGCGCTACAAGGTCTACATCATCGACGAAGTGCACATGCTCTCCACCCAAGCCTTCAACGGCCTGCTGAAGACGCTGGAAGAGCCACCGCCGCACGTCAAATTCATCTTCGCCACCACCGAAATCAGAAAAGTTCCGATCACCGTCTTGTCGCGCTGCCAGCGCTTCGATCTCAGGCGTATCGATGCCGGCGCGCTGGTTGCGCATCTCTCCTCGATCGCCGGCAAAGAAGGCATTGCGGTCGACGACGACGCGCTGGTGATGATCGCCCGTGCGGCCGAAGGCTCGGCGCGCGATTCGCTGTCCATTCTCGACCAGGCGATCGCCCATGGCAGCGGCTCGGTCAGCGCCGAAGCGGTGCGCGCCATGCTCGGACTGGCCGACCGCGCCCGCATCGTCGACCTGTTCGAACATGTGATGAAGGGCGACGTGGCGGCCGCCCTCGCCGAATTCCGCAACCAGTATGACACCGGCGCCGATCCGGCCGCGGTGCTGACCGACCTTGCCGAATTCAACCATCTTGTCACGCGGCTGCGCTTCGTGCCAACGGCCCTCGACGACGCCTCGCTGTCCGAGGACGAGCGGCGGCGCGGCGCCGACTTCGCCAAGGCGCTGTCGGTCAGGGTGCTGTCGCGGACCTGGCAGATGCTGTTGAAAGGCATTCCCGAGGTGCAGTCCTCCAATCGGCCGGTCAGCGCCGCCGAAATGGTGCTGATCCGGTTGGCGCATGCCGCCGACCTGCCGACTTTGGACGAGGCGCTGAAATCGCTGGAGGGCGCAGCATTGGTGCCGAATGGCGCGCCACGCTCGAATGGCGTGCCCGCAAGCTCTGGCCCGGCAAATGCTGGCCCCGCAAATACTGGTCCCGCTGGTCCGAGCAACGGCGGCGGCGCCGGCGCCGTGGCGCAGACGCGGATGCCGGCGGCCAATGGCGGCGCGCAGACCATGCGGCTGGTCGAACCCGAGCCGATGCCGGCGGCCTTCGTTCCGGCGCCGGAGCCGGTTGCGGATGCGCCGCCGGTGCCGGTGAAATCGCTGGCCGATATCATCGCCCTTGCCGATGTCCAGCGCGATATGGCCTTCAAGGTGCTGGTGAAGCGCTGCGTACGCCTGGTGCGCATCGAGCCGGGCCGCATCGACGTCAGCCTGACCGACGACGCGCCGAAGATGCTGCTCAACGATCTGACCGCCAAATTGCGCGCCTGGACCGGCCGCAACTGGCTGGTCTCGCTGTCGAAGGAAGAGGGCGGCCAGACGCTGGCCGAGATGGAATCGACCAAACGCGAAAACGCCCTCCTCGATGCCAAGAGCGACCCGACCGTCGCCGCCATCCTGGCGCGTTTTCCAGGCGCCAAGATCATCGATGTGCGCATTCCCGACGCGCCGGAAGCCGATGCGGTCGAGGCCGAGGTTCCGGTCGAGCCGGCGGCAGACGACGACGAAACCTGATACAGATCAATCTAGAGGACCACGCGATGAAAGATCTTCTCGGCCTGATGGGCAAGGCGAAAGAAATGCAGGCCAAGTTCCAGGCCATGCAGGACGAGATCGCCACGCTGGAAGCCACCGGACAGGCCGGCGGCGGCTTGGTCAGCGTGACGCTGACCGGCAAATTCGAGATGAAGGCGCTGAAGATCGATCCGTCGCTGTTCAAAGAGGAAGAGGTCGAGATCCTGGAGGATCTGCTTCTCGCCGCCCACAATGACGCCAGGGCCAAAGTCGAGCAGATCATGCAGGAAAAGACCCAGGCGCTGACCGCGGGACTTCCGATACCGCCGGGAATGAAGCTGCCGTTCTAGATCTGAACTTAGCGTTTCAGCGGCGCCATGAGCAAAGAGCCATCAGCCAGGTTGATAGAGCAGCGCCTCCGAAACCGGATCTATGAGATACTGGAAATCCTGGCCGACTGCGATGCGGGCGTGAATCTCGTTGGAATCAACGGCTATTTCAATCTCTTCGACGATTTCCTCCATCGCCCGTCCGTCGAACCCGGCATGTCAGTCCTGTCGAAGGACGAACGCGCGATGGTGCTGGAACTGGCCGATTTGCTGGAGGCTGCCTGCGCGGCGATCCCTGACTTCACCAAAGCCGAGTTCATCGAGAGCGGCTGGCCTCGGCAGATTGCGCCCCAGGCACGGGAAGCGCGGACGTTATTCCTGAGGCGCGGCCTGTTCTCAGAGGAATTCGACGAATCCGAACCAGGGCAACCGATCGCCGTTCCGGCCGGCAGGTAGGCCCCGTACCGTCACTTGCCGACCAGATTTGGCCGCCAGATGTGCCTATTTGGCCACTCTCGTCGTTTAATAACCCTTTAGCCATCTTTTTGCCTGAAAGTGTCTCATTCTTGCCGCAGCCTGGGCGGGCTGGCAGCAGAAACGAGGGGATATCTGTTGATCTCTACCCGATGGAAGACGCCGTTGTTGCTCGGCGTCATCACCTCTCCGCTGTTTTTGGCCGCCTGTAGTCAGACCACCTCGCACGGCCTGTCCGTCGCCAGTCTGACCGATGCCGTCAGGTCCCGGCCCTACAGTCACACAGCGAAGGACAAGGAGTGCCTCCAGCGCGCGATGTTCTTCGAATCCAACCGGTCGAGCCGTGACGGCATGATTGCCGTCGGCACGGTGGTCATGAACCGGCTGCGCTCCGGCAAGCACGGCAACACCATCTGTCAGGTGGTCGGCGAGCGCGGGCAGTTCGCGCCGGGCGTAATGACGCGGCGGATGAATTCGAAGGCGATGCCCGATGTCGAGGAAGCCGCCGAGGCGGTGCTCAAGGGCGAGCGCAAGGCCAAGCTGAAGAACACCATGTTCTTTCACACCGCCGGCCTGCGCTTCCCTTACAAGAACATGCACTACACCATGGTTGCCGGCGGCAACGCCTTCTATGAGAAGCGCGGCCGCAACTGGAAGCCGCTGCCCGACGAGCCCACGGTCGCCGTGGCACAAGCCACGCCGCGGGCGCCTGCGGCCGCAGCCACCGCTCCGGCGACGCTCGTCGCCTCCGCTGCACCGGTACGCGCCACCAAGGCGACAACCGCCAGAGCTGCCACATCCGCCGATGCAACCTATGTGACCGCGGTCGCATCGCAGCCGGCAAAGGCAACTCTGGAGAAGGCGACGCCACAGAAGGCGACCCTTGTCGCGATGCAAGAGCCGGATGCGTCCCGTTTCGGCGGCACGGCCGACACCCCGTCTGTCACCTCGTTTCCGGCCGCCTCGGCCGAGCCGACAATGGCGTTTGAATCGACGCCAGAGAACACCGACGCCATCGGCGCTATGATCGCCGGCCAGACCCGGCCGCTGGAAGCATACTGACGGCAGCAGCATTCTGGTCTTGCGCTCGGCAGTGTTCCAAAGCGCGCGGAAAAATCATAGAGCCTGATCCACTCCGATTTAATCGGAATGGGGCTCTATCCTCTTGTTTGACCATGATCTTTTCCGAAACCGGTTTCCACTTTTCGGGATCATGGTCTAAACCAATGCGATGTCGAAGCGAATCGCCGGTCCCGAGATCGAACGCCTGATCCAGCTCCTGGCCAAGGTGCCGGGCCTAGGCCCCCGTTCGGCCAGGCGAGCCGCGCTTCACCTCATCAAGAAGAAGGAACAGTTGCTGTCGCCACTTGCCGCCGCCATGAGCGAGGCGGTCGACAAGGTGCGCATCTGCTCGACCTGCGGCAATGTCGACACGTCCGACCCCTGCATGATCTGCACCGACCCGCGCCGTGACGCTGGCACGCTGATCGTCGTCGAGGACGTGGCCGACCTGTGGGCGCTGGAGCGGGCGGCCGCCATGAATGTCCGCTACCATGTGCTCGGCGGCACGCTGTCGCCGCTCGACGGCATCGGCCCCGAGCAGCTCAACATCCGCTCGCTGGTCGACCGTGTCGCCGGCGGAGAGGTCAAGGAGGTGATCCTCGCCGTCAACGCCACGGTCGAGGGCCAGACCACTGCGCATTATCTTACCGACCAGCTATCCGGCTTTGACATCAAGGTGACGCGGCTGGCGCATGGCGTGCCGGTCGGCGGCGAACTCGACTATCTCGACGAAGGCACGCTGGCCGCGGCGCTGCGCTCGCGGACGGCGTTTTGAGGCAGTTGGAGGGAGGGATCTGTGATGAACGGTCTTCCTGATGTGGCTGCACTCCGTCCCACCCCCCTCTGTCCTGCCGGACATCTCCCCCGCAAGGGGGGAGATTGGCCGTCATTTCTGCTTTCGCCAATCTTCAACGTCGCAAGATTGGCGACGAGATCGAAGCTGCCGATCTCCCCCCTTGCGGGGGAGATGTCCGGCAGGACAGAGGGGGGTGGGAAGGAACGCAAACCTCTCCGATTGAACATAGTCATTTTCCTTGCAACCCTCGTTGCCCTCATCCTCGTCACCCCCGCTTCCGCTGCAAAAATCGACGACCAGTTCCGCGCCTGGCTCAGCAATGACCTCTGGCCCGAAGCCAGCACCAAAGGCATCTCCAGAAAAATCTTCGATACCGCCTTCGACGGCGTCAAGCCGAACCTCAAACTGCCCGACCTGGTGATGCCCGGCAAAAAGCCGACGACTCCGCAGAAGCAGCATCAGGCGGAGTTCGGTTCGCCCGGCGCCTATTTCGCCGAAAAGACGGTTCGCGCCGTCACATCAGGCGGGCGGACGCGCAAGGCGGCCAATGCCAGGACGCTGGTCGCGATCGAGAAGCGCTACGGCGTGCCGGGCGAGGTGCTGTTGGCGATATGGGGCCGCGAGAGCGGCTTCGGCGCGGCGAAAATGCCTTACGACGCTTTCGAAGTGCTGGGCACGAAGGCGTTCATGGCTACCAGGAAGGATTTCTTCCGCATTGAGCTTATTGCGGCGCTCGAGATCGTCGAGCGTGGGCTGGCGCCGGTCGGCGCGATGAAATCGTCGTGGGCAGGGGCGCTCGGCCAGCCGCAGTTCATGCCGAGTTCGTTCCTGAACCATGCCGTCGATTTCGACGGCGACGGTCGGGCCGACATCTGGAATTCAGTGCCGGACACGCTGGCCTCGATCGCCAACTATCTCGTCAACTATGGTTGGGTGAAGGGCCGCGGCTGGGGTTTCGAGGTGACTGTGCCTGAGGCGGTTCCCTGCTCGCTCGAAGGTCCGGACCAGGGCAAGAGGATCTCCGAATGGGCTGATCTGGGCATAAAGCGTGTCACGGCTAGACCGTTTCCGGCGCGCGAGTTGAAGGCCGAAGGTTTTCTTTTGATGCCGGCCGGGCGCAGCGGTCCGGCCTTTATCGTCACGCCCAATTTCTACGTGCTGAAGCAGTACAATACCAGCGATCTCTACGCCCTCTTCATCGGCCACGGCGCTGACCGCATTGCGAATGGCGACAGCAGTTTTTCCGGAGGTTGGGGTGCGGTCGGCGGGCTCTACAGGTCGGACATCGCCGCCCTGCAGCGGGCGCTGGAGGCCGAGGGCTACGACGTCGGCAGCGCCGACGGCCTGCCCGGTTTCAAGACGCGCCGCTCGATTGGCAAGTGGCAGGCAAAGAACGGCCGCGCCGCCACCTGTTTTCCCGATGCCGATCTGGTCACTGCGCTGAAGTAGCGCATCACCCCTGCGTCCCATGGCAGCCGATCCCGGCCCAACCAACCGCGTTGCAAATGCTCGTTGCCGGCTTGGAAACCGCCGGATATGGTAATGGACCAACTGGACAAAAATTGCCGTGACAACGGTCCGGGGCGGCCGTCGTTCGGCCAGGCAAAGAACGCTGCAACCTGAGCCGGGAACTCAGGTCAACAAAAACAGGGAACAATTAAAATGATGATGGAAAAGCTTGCTCTACGCACCCGCTTCCTGCTTACGGGTGCGGCCATGTCCGCGCTGCTTCTGGCCGGTGCTCCTGCCCTTGCGGTCACGCCCGCCGACACGCTGGTCGAGGGTTTCGCCATCGACGACATCATCTCCATGGATCCGGGCGAGGCCTTCGAACTGTCGACCGCAGAGGTCACGGGCAACACCTACGATCTTCTTGTCCGCCTCGATCTCAGCGATACGTCCAAGGTCAAAGGCGACCTCGCTGAAAGCTGGGCTGTCTCCGACGACAGCCTGGTCTACACCTTCAAGCTCAAGCCCGGCCTGAAATTTGCGTCAGGCAATCCGATCACCGCGGCCGACGTCGCCTATTCGTTCGAGCGCGTTATCAAGCTCGACAAAAGCCCGGCCTTTATCATCGGGCAGTTCGGCATCAATGGCGACAACGTCACCGAGAAGGCCAAGGCCGTCGATGACACGACGTTCCAATTCACCGTCGACAAGGCCTATGCGCCGAGCTTCGTCCTGAACTGTCTCTCGGCAACGGTCGCCTCGGTCGTCGATGCCAAGGTGGTCAAGGAACATGTCGCCGCGGTCACGCCCAGCGACGACTATAAATACGACAACGACTTCGGCAATGCCTGGCTGAAGACCGGCTATGCCGGCTCCGGCGCCTTCAAGCTGCGCGAATGGCGGGCCAACGAAGTCGTCGTCATGGAGCGCAACGACAATTATCACGGCGAAAAAGCCAAGCTTGCCCGCGTCATCTATCGCAACATGAAGGAAAGCTCGGGCCAGCGCCTGGCGCTCGAGGCCGGCGACATCGACGTCGCCCGCAATCTCGAGCCGAACGACCTCGACGCCATTGCCAAGAATGCCGATCTTACCACCACCAGCGCGCCGAAGGGCACGGTCTACTACATCAGCCTCAATCAGAAGAACCCGAACCTCGCCAAGCCAGAGGTTCGCCAGGCCTTCAAATATCTGGTCGACTACGACGCCTTGAGCACGACCATTCTCAAGGGCATCGGCGAGATCCACCAGAGCTTCTTGCCGAAAGGCGTACTTGGCGAGCTGGACGAGAATCCGTTCAAATTCGACGTCGCCAAGGCCAAGGAACTGCTTGCCAAGGCCGGCTTGGCCGACGGCTTCAGCGTCACCATGGACGTGCGCAACACCCAGCCGGTGACCGGCATGGCGGAATCGTTCCAGCAGACGCTGGGACAGGCCGGCGTCAAGCTGGAGATCATTCCCGGCGACGGCAAGCAGACCTTGACCAAATACCGCGCCCGCAACCACGACATCTATATCGGCCAGTGGGGCCAGGATTATTTCGATCCGAACTCCAACGCCCAGACCTTCGCCAGCAACCCCGACAATTCGGATGAAGGCAAGACCAAGACGCTTGCCTGGCGCAACGCCTGGGACATTCCGGACTTGACCAAGGAGACGGAAGCGGCCCTGCTCGAGAAGGATCCGGCCAAGCGCGCCGCAATGTACCAGGATCTGCAGAAGAAGATCCTCGAGACCAGCCCTTTCATCATCGTTCACCAGCAGCTGGAAGTGGCCGGCCTGCGCAAGAACCTCAAGGGTTTCGCGCTCGGCCCGAGCTTCGACACCAACTTCGTCGGCCAGATCTCCAAGGAATGATGCCGGCGGACGCGCCGCATGAGCACTGTTGAAAGCGAAGCGACGGCAGGGCACGGTAGCGCCCGTGCCGTCGCTGTCGCGTCGTCGATCGCCCGTTTCCTGGTCATCGCGATAACCACCTATCTCGGGCTTCTCGCGGTGACCTTCTTCATCGGCCGGGTGATCCCGATCGACCCGGTGCTGGCGGTGCTCGGCGACCGGGCGCCGGCCAATGTCGTCGAGCGCACACGCCGCGAGATGGGGCTCGACCTGCCGCTGATCGAGCAGTTCTACATCTATGTGAAGAACGCCCTGAATGGTGATTTCGGCACCTCGGTGCTGACCACCAATCCTGTGATGACCGACATCCGCCGCGCCTTTCCGGCGACGATCGAACTGGCAACGCTGGGAACGCTGATCGGTGCACTCATCGGCGTGCCGCTTGGCGTGCTCGCCGCCGTCAAGCGCGGCAGCATCATCGACCAGGTCGTGCGGATCATCGGCCTGGTTGGTTATTCCGTGCCGATCTTCTGGTTGGGACTGCTGGCCCTCGTGCTGTTCTATGCCAGGCTGCAATGGGTGGCATTTCCGGGCCGCCTCGATATCGTCTACGAATACACCTTCACGCCGATCACCGGCTTCTATCTTCTGGATGCGCTGTGGCAGCGGCAGTGGGATGTGTTTCGCGATGCCTTCCGCCACATCATCCTGCCGGCCTCGCTGCTTGGCTATTTCTCGCTCGCCTATATCAGCCGGATGACTCGCTCGTTCATGCTGAACGAGCTTGCCCAGGAATATATCGTCGCGGCGCGCGCCAAGGGCCTGTCGGAAACACGCATCATCTGGGGCCACGCGCTGCGCAACGCGGCGGTGCCGATGGTCACCGTGATTGCGCTTTCCTATGCTGGCCTGCTCGAAGGCTCGGTGCTGACCGAGACCGTGTTTTCGTGGCCGGGCATCGGCCTCTATATCACCAATTCCCTGCAGAACGCTGATATGAACGCCGTGCTCGGCGGCACCATCGTCATCGGCTCGGTCTTCATCGGCATCAACCTCCTGTCCGACCTGCTCTACCGGGTGCTCGATCCAAGGACCAAGGTACGATGAGCGCTGAGACGATCCAGAGCCGTCGCGACTGGCTGCTCAGCGAGCGGCCGGCCTCGCGCATGCAGGCAAGGCTCGGCCGCGCCTATGTGGCGTGGCGACGTTTTTCCGCCAACCGGCTGGCGTTTCTCGGCCTGCTCATCATCATCGCTTTGCTGGTGGTCGCCGCCCTTGCCAATGTGCTGGCTCCCTATTCGCCGACATTCGGCGACCTCAAGGGCTCGCGCCTGCTGGCGCCGAGTGCCGAGCACTGGTTCGGCACCGACGATCTCGGCCGCGACATCTTTTCGCGCGTCATCTTCGGCTCAAGATGGACGCTCTACGTCGTCATTCTCGTCGCCGTCATCGCCGCCCCTATCGGCCTGCTGGTCGGCACCGTCGCCGGCTATGCCGGCGGCTGGATCGATGCGATCCTGATGCGCATCACCGACATCTTTCTGGCCTTTCCGAAGCTGATCCTGGCGCTGGCCTTCGTCGCCGCACTTGGCCCCGGCATCGAGAATGCGGTGCTCGCCATCGCCATCACCTCATGGCCGCCTTATGCGCGAATTGCCCGTGCCGAGACGCTGACCGTGCGCAATTCGGATTACATCAAGGCGGTGCAATTGATGGGGGCTTCGCCGTTCCGCATCGTTCTGCGCCACATCATGCCGCTCTGCATCTCGTCGCTGATCGTCAGGGTGACGCTCGACATGGCCGGCATCATCCTGACCGCCGCCGGTCTCGGCTTCCTCGGGCTCGGCGCGCAGCCGCCGCTGCCGGAATGGGGCGCGATGATCGCGTCGGGCCGCCGCTTCGTGCTCGACCAGTGGTGGGTCGCCGGCGCACCGGGCTTTGCCATCCTCATCGTCAGCCTCGGCTTCAACCTGCTTGGCGACGGCCTGCGCGACGCGCTCGACCCCCGCAGTGGTGATCAATGAGCGGCAAGACGACGACGCTTCTGGAGGTAGACGATCTGCGCGTCACCTTTCCGACGCGCACCGGCCGGATCGAGGCGGTACGCGGCGTCTCCTTCTCGCTTCGCCGCGAACGGCTTGGCATCGTTGGTGAATCCGGCTCCGGCAAGTCGCAGACCGGCCGCGCCATCATGGGCCTGACCCCGCCGCAGGCCGAGGTCACCGCCAACAAACTTGCCTTCGACGGCATCGATCTGCTCGCGGCCCCGCCCCGCGAACGCCGGGCGCTGCGCGGCAAACGCATCGCCATGATCCTGCAGGATCCGAAATACTCGCTCGATCCGGTGATGAGCATCGGCCGCCAGATCGTCGAGACGCTGCGCACGCATGAGAAGGTCGGCAAGGCCGAAGCCCGCGACCGCGCGCTCGCCATGCTGGAGGCGGTGCAGATCCGCGATCCCGCCCGGGTTTTCGACCTGCATCCGCACGAGGTTTCGGGCGGCATGGGCCAGCGCGCCATGATCGCCATGATGCTGATCGCCGGTCCCGAGATGATGATTGCCGACGAGCCGACTTCGGCGCTCGACGTCACCGTGCAGCTCGACGTGCTCGGCATCCTCGACCGGCTGGTCAGCGAGCGCGGCATGGGGCTGATCTTCATCTCGCACGATCTGCGCCTGGTTTCCTCCTTCTGCGACCGGGTGATCGTCATGTATGCCGGCAAGGTGATCGAGCAGCTCAAGGCGTCGGAACTCGGCCGTGCCCAGCATCCCTATACACGCGGCTTGCTCAATTGCATGCCCAAGATCGGCGCCGACCGCCACCCGCTGCCGGTGCTCGACCGCAAGCCGGAGTGGGTGGCATGACGGCAGCACTTTCCGTCGACAGGCTGGAGGTGATCTTCGACCGGTTTCGCGCGCTGAAGGGCGTCAGCCTCGACGTGCTGTCAGGCGAATCCTTCGGCCTGGTCGGCGAATCCGGCTCCGGCAAATCGACGCTGCTCAGGGCAATCGCCGGCCTCGCACCGGCCGCTTCGGGCAGCATCACCGTCAACGGAAAAAGACTCGGCGCGCGCCGTGACAAGGCTTTCTATCGCGAGGTGCAGATGGTCTTCCAGGACCCTTACGGCTCGCTGCATCCGCGCCAGACCGTCGACCGGCTGCTGCAGGAGCCGCTCGCCATCCACGGCTTTGCCGATAGTGAAAAGCGCATCCAGCGGGCGCTCGACGAGGTCGGCCTGGGAACCGGCTTCCGCTTCCGCTATTCGCATCAATTGTCGGGCGGTCAGCGCCAGCGCGTGGCAATCGCGCGTGCCCTGATCCTCGAACCCTCGATCCTGCTGCTCGACGAGCCGACCTCGGCGCTCGATGCTTCGGTGCAGGCGGAAGTGCTCAACCTGCTGGAAGAGGTTCGGCGGCGGCGCAAGCTGACCTTCCTGATGGTCAGCCACGACCTCGCCATCATCACCCATATGTGCGAGCGGCTGATGGTCATGCAGAGCGGCGAGGCGGTGGAGAATCTGAGCGCGAACGACCTTGTCAAGCGGCACGTGACCAAGGACTATACGCGCAATCTGTTGCGGGCGAGTGAGGGGTTCGTGCGGACGGCTTGAGTCAATACAGCTGTCCACGTCGCATTCCTTCGCGCCCCCCTCTGGCCTGCCGGCCATCTCCCCCACGGGTGGGGAGATTGGCTGTCATTGATGATTTCGCTAATCGCGAACGTTGCAGCAGGAGTGCCGTCGACGGAGCTGCCAATCTCCCTCCTTGTGGGGGAGATGGCCGGCAGGCCAGAGGGGGCGCGAAGGAACACGACATTAACGGCGACAGGCCCAATGACACGGCGGCGGTGCCAACTTGAGGAATGTATGAAATAAGGTCAGAACAACTCCCAGCAGTCATCCAAACGAGAACGGGCGCCGGCCCGGCGAGGGGCGAAAATGAAGAATTCAGCCATTTCCGAACGCAAGAACCAGTCGATTTCGCGCGGCGTCGGCATGACCACGCAGATCTATGCCGACCGCGCCGAAAATTCGGAAATCTGGGATGTCGAAGGCCGCCGCTACATCGATTTCTCGTCGGGTATCGCGGTCGTTAACACCGGCCATCGTCACCCGAAGGTGATCGAGGCGGTCAAGGCGCAGCTCGACCGCTTCACCCATACCTGCCATCAGGTGGTGCCATATGAGAGCTATGTCAGGCTGGCCGAGCGGCTGAACGGCATGCTGCCGGGCAAATTCGACAAGAAGACGATCTTCGTCACCACCGGCGCCGAGGCGGTGGAGAATGCCATCAAGATCGCCCGCAACGCCACCGGCCGGCCGGCGGTCATCGCCTTTGCCGGCGGCTTCCATGGCCGCACCTTCATGGGCATGGCGCTGACCGGCAAGGTCGTACCCTACAAGGTCGGCTTCGGCGCCATGCCGGCGGATGTCTTCCACGCGCCGTTCCCGGTGGCGCTGCACGGGGTCTCGGTCGCCGATTCGCTGGCGGCGCTCGACCGGCTGTTCAAGGCCGATGTCGATCCGGCCCGCGTCGCCGCCATCATCGTCGAGCCGGTGCAGGGCGAGGGCGGCTTCTACGAGGCGCCGCGCGAGTTCATGACGGCGCTGCGCAAGATCTGCGACCAGCACGGCATGCTGTTGATCGCCGACGAGGTGCAGACCGGCTTTGCCCGCACCGGCAAGATGTTCGCCATGGATCATCACGAGGTGGCGCCCGACATTACCACCATGGCAAAAAGCCTGGCCGGCGGCTTCCCGCTATCGGCGGTCACCGGCCGCGCCGAGATCATGGATGCGCCGAACCCCGGCGGGCTTGGCGGCACCTATGGGGGCAGTCCGATCGGCGTTGCCGCAGCACACGCCGTGCTCGACGTCATCGACGAGGAAAATCTCTGCGACCGCGCCAACACGCTGGGCAACCGGCTGAAGCAGCGGCTGCAATCGATCCGCGACGACGCACCGGAGATTGTCGATATCAGAGGCCCTGGCTTCATGAACGCGGTCGAGTTTAACGATGTGAAAAAGGGCTTGCCGTCGGCCGAGATCGCCAATGCGGTCCGGCTGAAGGCGCTCGACAAGGGCCTGATCCTGCTCACTTGCGGCGTCTACGGCAATGTCATCCGCTTCCTCGCGCCGATCACCATCCAGGACGGCGTCATGAACGAAGCGCTCGATATCCTGGAAAGCTCGATCCGCGAAGTTCCCGCCGCCTGAACGATACGGCTATTCGGCGGCGCGGACAGGCTCTTCCAGCTGGAAGGCGGCGAGCGCCGCCTTCAGTCCGTCCGGTCCCGTCGCAACCGTCTGCGGCGTCGGCGAGAAGCCGGCGCCGAGCATCTTGCGGCCAAGCATATGATCGCCGGGCCGGTTGACCGATTCGATGCCGAGCAGACGATTTCCAGCATAGTGATAGATGGAGAATTTGTTCTCGTTGACGTCGCCCAGCACGACATGGTTGTCGCCGCCCGAAATCAGGCCGACCATCTGCAGCTTCATGTCGCCGATATCGGACCAGAACCATGGCACCGCCGCAAAGGCGTCCGCATGGCCGAGGATGGTGCGCGCGGCAAGACGCGCCTGGTCGGTCGCATTCTGCACCGATTCCAGCCGCACATCGCTGCCGGTGAGCCAGTGCCGGTAGGAAGCGGCATCGCCGATGGCGAGGATTTCAGGCACCGACGTGCGCATCTGCGGGTCGACGCGGATGCCGTTGCCGATCGTGATGCCTGCTGCCTCGGCCAGTTCGACATTCGGCACGACGCCGATGCCGATGATGACCATCTGCGCCGGCAGGCGCTCACTGGATGCGGTGATTGCAGCCGAGACACGGCCGTTCTCGCCTTCCAGCCGCGCGATCGTGGTGCCGGTGAGGATGCGCACACCGGTTGTTTCCAGCCGCTGCCGCACGTGGTTCGCGATGACCGGCGCCACCGCCCGGCCGAGCAGCCGGTCGACCGCCTCGACCACGGTGACCTTGCGGCCGGCCGCTTTGAGCGTCGCGGCGATCTCCAGCCCGATAAAGCCGCCGCCGAGGATGACGACATCCTCGCTTTGCGCGCTCAATTCGCGGACCAGGCGCGCGTCGGCGAGCGAGCGCAGCGACACAACGCCCGAAAAATCCGAACACGGCAGCGACAGGATGCGCGGTCGCGAACCGGTCGCCAGGATGAGCCGGTCGAACGGCAGCATGCCACCTGATATTTCGAGCCTGCGGCCGCCGGCATCGATGCGATCGATGCGAATGCCCGGCCGGTAGTCGATCGCGCTGCCGGTATAAAAGGCCTCGCCGCGCAGCGGCTGCGGTTTGGCCTCTTGATCCTTGATGAAGGTCTTCGACAGCGGCGGCTTGTGGTAGGGCAGCTCTTTCTCGTCGCCGACCAGGATCACGGGCCCGTCGTAACCGTCCTCGCGCAGGCTGGCGGCCGCTTGCACGCCCGCATGACCCGCACCGACAATGACCACACCGTTTTTCATCGTAGCCCCAATTCCTTGATCCAAGTCTAGGACGTCTCGCCAAGTGGCAATTGTCTGACGCCGCCGCAAGACCGCCTTTGCAAGTCGCACCCGGAACGGCGGTCCGCCAAGAGTGCTGTTCAATGACGGCACAATACATGCAGCTAAAGTTGACACTTGCAGTTTAGAATAATTCTAAACTGTTGTTTCGATTGGCTTTTCTTTCTGAAATTGATTGACTTCCGGTGCCTTCATCGCTTTATGGAAGCTTGCGTGTCAAGCGCATCCCTTTGATGTCTGGGCCTTGAACCCTTTCGATTGGAGGCATTTCGATGTCTTTCTTCCGCAAACCGCGCTATGCCGCGGCCTGTTTCTCGCCCAATGGCATGGACCTGCCTTGGCGCCGATTGCCTGCCGACGCGCCTTTGGCGCCGGCATTTCACTGAATTCCGAGGAGATGACAATCATGAGAGCGATGATCACGGCACGGTATGGCAGGCTCGCCGCGATCGGCGCCACGGCGGCCTTGACGGCGGCGATATTCGTGTTGCCTGCCAAAGCGGAGACCGATGCCAAGGCGGTCATCAAGACCTATTCCGACATTGCGCTCGCCAAATATGAGGATTCGCTGACCACGGCGCAGGCCCTCGACAAGGCTGTCGATGCGCTGCTCGCCAAGCCTTCGGTGGAAACGCTGACTGCCGCCCGCGAGGCCTGGAGGGCGTCGCGCGTTCCTTATCAGCAGACCGAAGTCTACCGCTTCGGCAACGCCATTGTCGACGATTGGGAAGGCAAGGTGAATGCCTGGCCGCTGGACGAAGGCCTGATCGATTATGTCGCCGCCGGCTACGGCACCGAGTCGGACGCCAATGCGCTCTACACCGCCAACGTGATCGCCAACAAGTCGATCGAGGTCGACGGCAAGAAGATCGACGCCACCAATCTTACTCCGGAATTCCTCTCCGGCACGCTGCAGGAGGCCGGCGGCATCGAGGCCAATGTGGCAACGGGGTATCACGCCATCGAATTCCTGCTGTGGGGCCAGGACCTGCACGGCACCGACCCGGGCGCCGGCGAACGGCCCTATACGGACTATGATCTCGCCAATTGCACCGGTGGCAATTGCGATCGTCGCGCGCAGTACCTGAAGTCGGCGAGCGAGCTTCTGGTTTCCGATCTGCAGGACATGGTCAATGACTGGAAGGAAGGCGGCGCCGCCCGCAAGAACCTTGCCGATGGCGAACCGAAAGCCGGCATTTCGACCATCCTCACCGGCATGGGCTCGCTGTCCTACGGCGAACTCGCGGGCGAGCGCATGAAGCTCGGCCTGCTGCTGCATGATCCGGAAGAGGAGCATGATTGCTTCTCCGACAACACCTACGATTCCCATCTTTACGACGCCGTCGGCATTCGCGCCGCCTATCGTGGCAGCTACACGCGCCTCGACGGCACCGTCGTCGAAGGCCCCTCGGTATCCGACATGGTCAAGGAGGCCGATCCGGCGATCGACAAGGAACTGTCGGACAAGCTCGATGTTACCGTCGCCAAGATGGAAGCCATCAAGGCACGGGCGCTTGATGGCGAGGCCTACGACCAGCAGATCGGAGAAGGCAACACCGAAGGCAACGCCACCGTGCAGGCGGCGATCGACGCGCTGGTCGACCAGACCAAGTCGATCGAACGCGCCGTCGGCACCCTGAAACTCAATGCCATCGCGTTCGAGGGCTCCGACAGCCTCGATGCGCCAGACAAGGTGTTCCAGTAAGGCGTCAAGGGCCTTGAGCACGATCTCGAACCGAAGGTCCGCGTAACCGAAAAGTGGAAACCGGTTTTCGGTTCGATTGAGAAAATAAGCCACACGGCGCCGAGCACGCGCCGTCAGCCATACAGAGCAAATAATGCTGATCTGCCATTGCAACATCATCACCGAAAAGGAGATTGAGCAGACGATCGTCGGGCTGCTGGATCAGGATCCCTGGCAACTTATCGTGCCGGCGAAGATCTATCATGCTATGCAGAAACGTGGTCGCTGTTGCGGCTGCTTCCCAAATGTGGTCGAAACGATCATTCGGGTAACCGAAAATTACCACGCCCGCTCGGAGGCGAGCGGCGTGGATGTCGTTTCACACCTGGATCGCGTCAGAGGCCTGCGCGTCCAATACGGGAGCAGAACCCATGAAAGGCGAACAGCAGATCATAGAGCGGCTTAACGAGGCTCTATTTCTGGAACTTGGAGCAGTGAATCAGTACTGGGTGCATTTCCGGCTGCTGGAAGACTGGGGCTACGCCAAGCTGGCGAAGAAGGAACGCGCAGAATCGATCGAGGAGATGCACCATGCCGACAGGCTTGTTGCCCGCATCATCTTCCTTGAGGGTCATCCGAACCTGCAGTCGGTAGCGCCGCTGCGCATCGGACAGAATGTCAAGGAAGTGCTCGAATCCGATCTTGCCGGCGAATACGACGCGCGCACTGCCTACAAACGGTCGCGCGAGATTTGTGAAGAAGCAGGCGACTACGTGACGATGAAGCTGTTCGAGGATCTGCTGTCAGACGAGGAAGGTCACATCGACTTCCTCGAGACGCAACTCGACCTGCTCGCCTCGATCGGCGAGGAAAAATATGGCCAGCTCAACGCCGCATCGGCCGACGAGGCGGAATAGGGACATGCGGGAATGCGGCGCCCCTTAGATTTCTTGCGCCGCTTGCGGCGGGCCGAGGATTGCGGCCTGCCGTCCCAGCAAAACCCGCGACACAGATGGCTTCGCGGGCTTTCGCTTGCCGTAGTGGTTGCGCTGACGGCCTCGGCGCTGGCCGGCGCACCCGAACCGGCCGGCCTCGCCACCAGCCGCACCGATCTGACGCCGAAGGATCTGGCGCGCGTCATTGCCATCACAAAGCCGACCAGGGATTTTGCCAAGCCCGAGCAGTTCGAGCCGATGCAGGGCGGCGCCGGCACATCGCGCAAAGATGCCAACAAGGACGCTTTCTCGCAATCCTCGGCCAATATCACCTTCGAGGAAGAGGGCACCTTCAAGCTCGGCAATGCCCTTTTCCGCAAGAACTGGGTGTCATCGCCCTCTTCGACGCAGGCATCAGACGGGCTTGGTCCGCTGTTCAACGAACGGGCGTGCCAGAATTGCCATCTGAAGGATGGTCGCGGTCATCCGCCGGAAGGCGACAGCGCGACCACCTCGATGTTCCTGCGGCTGGCGCGGCAGGCGAGCACCGAGGAGGAGAAAGCAACGCTGGCCGCCCGCAAGGTGCTCAACTTCCCCGATCCGGTCTATGGCTCGCAATTGCAGGACCTGGCCGTTCCGGGCCTTCGCGGCGAAGGCAGGATGCGTGTCGACTATCAGGAGCAGAAAGTCACGCTGCCGGACGGCATCGTGGTTTCGCTGCGCAAGCCGAGCTATTCGGTCGATGATCTCGCCAACGGACCGCTCGATTCGCGCACCACGCTTTCGCCGCGCCTGACGCCGCCGATGATCGGCCTCGGTCTGGTCGAGCAGATCGCCCCGGCGGACATTCTCGCCCATGCCGATCCGGACGATCGGAATAGTGATGGCATTTCCGGCAAGCCCAACATCGTACGCGACAGCCAGAGCGGCGAGCCGACGATCGGCCGCTTCGGCTGGAAGGGGCAGACCCCATCGATCCGCCAGCAAGCAGCGGACGCATTCGCCGGCGACATCGGCATTTCGACGCCGGAAGTGCCGAACCACTGGGGCGATTGCAGCGCGGCCGAAAAGGCATGTCTTGCCATGCCAAACGGCGTGCAGGAGCGCCTCGGCCCGGTCGAGGCGCCGCCGCCGGTCATGGATCTCGTCACCTTTTATTCGCAAAACCTCGCTGTGCCGGAGCGGCGCGATCTCGACAAGCCCGAAGTGCTGGCCGGCAAGAAGCTGTTCTACGACATGGGCTGCATTTCCTGCCATACGCCGAAATTCGTCACCCGTCGCGGCACCCCCAATAAGGCGCAGGCCTTCCAATTGATCTGGCCCTATTCCGACTTTCTGCTGCATGACATGGGGCCCGGGCTCGCCGACGGGCAGGCGGTGGGCGAGGCTACCGGCAGCGAATGGCGCACGCCGCCGCTGTGGGGCCTCGGTCTTACCGAGACCGTCAACGGCAACAGCTTTTTCCTGCATGACGGGCGCGCGCGCACCCTGGCCGAGGCGATCCTGTGGCATGGCGGCGAGGGGCAGAAGGCGAGCGACCGCTTTGCCGCCGCCGATGCGGCCGATCGCGACGCGCTGGTCAAATTTCTGGAGTCGTTGTGATGTCGGAGCGTCTAAGCTGGTTCCGCAAAAGTGTCCCACGGTTTTGCGGCAAGAACCTGCGACAAACAAAAGAATCTAAGCAGTCATTCGTGGGCCGGCCCACGAATGCCTGCCTAGCGCTTGCCATGGTTCTCCCGCTGATCCTCGCCGCCGCGTTGCCGGCGTCCGCCGCGGCCAAGGCCTCCGACGTGATACAGCGGGCGATCGACGGCTTTGTCCGCCCGGCCTATGCACGCCTGCATGACCATGCGGACAGTCTGACCAAGGCAATGCGCGCGCTTTGCGACGCGCCGTCGCAGGATCATCTCGATGCGGCGCGCACGGAATTCTCCGGCACCGTGGATGCCTGGTCGGTCGTGGAAATCATTCGCATTGGACCGATAACCGAGAACAACCGGCTGGAGCGCATGCTGTTCTGGCCGGACCGCAAAAGCATCGGCCTGAGACAGGTGCAGGCGGCGCTGGCCGGTAAAGATAAGACCGCTGCCGATCCGGCCCAGCTGGCGACAAAGAGTGTCGCCATGCAGGGGCTCGGCGCGTTGGAATTCGTGCTTTACGGTGATGGCGCCGAGCGGCTCGCCGACAAGGACGATCCCTATCGCTGCGCTTACGGCGCCGCAATTGCCGGCAACATCGAAGCGATTGCCGCCGACGTCAGCGACGCCTGGAACAAGCCAAACGGTTTTGCAGCGCTTTGGGCCAATCCGGGCCCGCAAAACGCGCTCTACCGCGACGGCACCGAAGCGGTGACCGAACTGGTCGGCGTCTTCATCAACGAGCTGGAAATGGTCCACGACGTGCGCCTGAAGGGCTTTCTGGGCAGCAATCCGCAAGCCGACAAGCCGAAACAGGCGATCTACTGGCGCTCGCAAAACACGGCGCGTTCGCTGACCGGCAATCTTTCGGGCATGGACGCGCTGTTTCAGGCCTCGCAGCTTGGCGATGCGCTGTCCCCTGACGCGCGCTGGATGGCGGAATCGATCCACATCCAGCTTGTCAACGGAGCTGCCGACGCCGCGGCCATCAGAGGTCCGATCGACAAGGCGCTCGCCGACCCGGCACTGCGCCAGAAGCTCGATCACTTCTCGCTGGTGACATCCAGCCTGACGACCCTGATCGGCACCAGGCTGACCGCCGAATTCGGCCTGACCGCCGGCTTCTCGTCGCTCGACGGCGACTGAGCGTGCGTACGCCGCTGATCGACCGCCGTGATTTCCTCAGAGCCGCAGGCATTGGCTTCGTAGCCACGATGGCGCCGTCGGCATGGGCGAAGACGCTTAGCACGGACGCCGTCTTCGCCACGGCTTTCGTCAAGCGCGACGGCAGCTATGGCGCGGCCATCCTGTCCGAGGCCGGCAAGGTCCTGCACACCATCGACCTGCCCGCCCGTGGTCACGACGTTACTTTCGATCCGGTGTCGAAGCGCTCCGTGGTCTTTGCCAGGCAACCCGGCACCTTCGCCGTGGTCTTCGACCACACAGGCCGCGATGAGCCGCTGACCATTGCCAGCGTCAGCGGCCGGCATTTTTTCGGCCACGGCGTGTTTTCGACCGACGGTGCGCTGCTTTACGCCACCGAGAACGATTTCGACAATGCCGCCGGCGTGGTCGGGATCTACGACGCGCGCGCGAAATTCAAGCGCATCGGTGAATTCCCAACCTACGGCATGGGCTCGCACGAACTTCTGCTGCTGGGCGACGGCAGGACGATTGCCGTCGCCAATGGCGGCATCGAAACCCATCCGGACTATGGCCGCGCCGAACTCAACATCGCGACGATGAAGCCTTCCTATGCGCTGGTCGACCGCCTCACCGGCGACCTCATCGAAAAGCACGAACCGCCGCCGGAGTTGCACCAGCTTTCGATCCGTCACATGGATGCCGATAAATCCGGCACGGTCTGGTTCGGCTGCCAGTACAGGGGACCAGGCACCGATCGTCCGCTGCTGGTCGGCCGCGCCGCGCGCGGCAAGGATCTGCAACTGCTCGACATGCCGCAGGACGTCCTTTCCGGCTTCCGGAACTACATCGGCTCGGTCGCCGCCAACCCCGCCGCCGGCACGGTTGCGGTATCCTCGCCGGAGGGCAACTCGCTTGCCGTGATCGATGCGGCCAGCGGCCGGATCGTCGCCACCAGCGCATTGGCCGAGGTCTGCGGCGTGGCACCCGATGGGGCGAACTTCATGGCGACGACGGGCACCGGCGAAATCGTCGAAGTGGGCGGCGCGACACGGTCTGAGCCGGACTATGTCTGGGACAATCACATGCTGCGCATCGAGCAGGCCGGTTACGCGCTTCCGGCACCGGTTCCCTAACGGTTACGTTCGCTGGAAGTTACCGTCTTCAGGCGAGGCCGAAACGAAGCCGTCAAACGATTTATGCATTATCCCCTTGCGGGGATGAGCCATGGCAGGCACAGGGAAATTGTTTTTCGAACCCTGTGCCCAAGCGGGTGCTCCAACCGGCCGTCTCATGAAGTTGCTTGCCATCGACTGTGCCGCCAATCTCTGCGCCGCCTGCGTCTACGACGCAGCGGCCGGGAAGGAGCTCGGCCGCTCGGTGCTCGATCTTGGCAAAGGCCATGCCGAGCATTTGATGGCCGTGATCGAAGAGGCGTTGAAGGCGGCCGGAACCGACTATGCCGGCGTCGGCGCCATCGCTGTCTCCACCGGGCCGGGCTCCTTCACCGGACTGCGCGTCGGGGTCTCGGCGGCGCGGGGCCTGGCGCTGGCGCTGAGAATCCCGGCGATCGGGGTGACGACGCTGGAAGCGCTGGCGGCGCAAGCGAAAGAGACCTTTCCCGGCCGCGCGGTGCTGGCCGCGCTCGACGCCGGCCGTGAGGAGATCCACGCCGCGCTTTACGACGAAGTGTCGGTCCTGCGCTATGGTCCGGCCGTGACGACGCTCTCGCACGCCGCCACTATTGCGGCGGGCAGCTTTCCGGTTCTGGCCGGCACGGCTGCCACGCAAATCGCTGTCTCGGCCGGGCGCGCCATCGACATCGGTCCGACTAGTGCCACGGCCGACATCGCCGTCTATGCCAGGCTGGCCGCCACCCAAATTGCCGGTGGGAAGCGCGAAGGCGAAAAGCCAAAGCCGCTTTATTTGCGCGGCGCCGACGCCAAGCCGCAGGCGGGCTTTACGCTGGCGAGGAAGAAAAACTGATGCGCATTCCTTTCTTCCAGCCGCGCCGCAGGGACTATGCGCTCGAGCCGTTGACGATTGCCGACAGCCCGGCCGTTTCGGTGCTGCACCGCGAGGATTTCGTTCGGCCTTGGACCGACGGCGAATTCGCCGCACTGCTCGAGCAGGACACGGTATTCGGCTATGCCGCGCGCGAAACCGGACAGGGTGCCAAGCCGCCGGTCGGCTTCGTGCTGGCGCGCCTGGCTGCCGGCGAAGGCGAGATCCTGACGGTCGCTGTGGCGCGCTCCCATCGCCGCCAGGGGCTCGGCTGGCAACTGATGGACGCCGTGCTGCGCGAACTGCATGCGCAACGCGCCGAGGCGCTTTTCCTAGAGGTCGACGAGACCAATGTCGCCGCGATCGCGCTCTACCGGCGGCTGGGATTCCGCGAGGTCGGCAAGCGTGCCAACTATTACAGGTCGCCCGAGCATGGCCCGACCGGAGCGCTTGTCATGCGCCGCGATCTTCGCTAGCGCAGGCCCGAAAGTGGACGCACGTCGTTCTAGAGCAATTCCAGGAAAAGTGTGGAGCGGTTTTCCGTCCGGAATTGCGCAAAAACAATCTAGAAACCGGGGCAGGGCCAGGACCGCATGATCGGAAAAATCAGGACTTTCCTGGCGATGGGCCTCGTCATCGCCGGCTCGTTGATCCTCGTGCCGTTGCAGATCCTGTCGATGAAGACCGGTTGGTGGCCGGAAACGTTCATCCTCAAGATCTGGCACCGGCTCATCATCCGGGCGCTGGGCATGCGCATCCATGTCAAGGGGACCTTGTCCAACCAGCGCCCACTATTGGTTGCGTCCAACCACATCTCCTGGACCGACATCATGGTGCTTGGCTCCATGGTCGATGTGAAGTTCATCGCCAGGGCTGACATGGAAGGGTGGCCATTGATCGGTATGCTGTCGAAGCTGCAGCGCACCGTCTTCATCGAGCGCGAGCGCAAACGCTCGTCGGGGGACCAGGCGAGCGAGATCGCCAACCGCATGGCCAAGGGCGACGCGATGGTGCTGTTCGCCGAAGGGTCGACCGGCGACGGCAATATGGTCCTGCCGTTCAAGAGCACGCTGTTCGGCGCCGCTTCGATGGCGATCTCCGAGGGCGCGGCGGAACAGGTCTTCATTCAGCCGGTGGCGATCGTCTACACGCGCCTGCACGGCGTGCCGCTCGGCCGCAGGCATCGGCCGATTGCCGCCTGGATCGGTGACGAGGATCTGATGCCGCACCTCAAGGTGCTGATGGCGGAAGGCGGGCTCGACGTCGAAGTGCATTTCGGCGAGCCGGTCGCCTTTTCAAAGGGCTCCAATCGCAAGGAGACGGCAAGGCTGATGGAAAGCCAGGTGCGTAACATGATGCGGGCGGCGCTCGCCGATCCACGCCCGAGCCGGTAAGCCGGAACGGTGGACCCAAATCAGAGTGCTACAGCGGCCTTGGCGCGTCCAAGAGGACGCGCGGCGCTGTAGGGCAGAATCGTCTGTTTTTTGTCACCAAAAGGCGTTAGAAGCCGCCGGATGGACATGAACACGATCACGATAGAGCCGGACGACATCGGTACTGCGGCCGAGGCCGCACCATCTGCCGCGACCAGAAAGGTCTTCCTCAAGACCTATGGTTGCCAGATGAACGTCTACGATTCGCAGCGTATGACCGACGCACTGGCCGCTGATGGCTATACGGCGACGGATGCCATCGGCGAGGCCGATCTGGTGCTGCTCAACACCTGCCATATCCGCGAGAAAGCCGCCGAAAAGGTCTATTCCGAACTCGGCCGCATTCGTGAGATGAAGGCCGAACGGGCGCGGGCCGGCCGCGAGATGCTGGTCGGTGTCGCCGGCTGCGTGGCGCAGGCAGAGGGGGCGGAGATCATCCGCCGCTCGCCGGCCGTCGATCTCGTCATTGGCCCGCAGACCTATCACCGGCTGCCTGACGTGCTGGCACGGGTGCGAGGCGGCGAAAAGATCGTCGAGACCGACTACGCCATCGAGGACAAGTTCGAGCATCTGCCGCAGCCGAAACGCGCCGAGATCATCAAGCGCGGCGTCACCGCATTCCTGACCGTGCAGGAAGGCTGCGACAAGTTCTGCACCTTCTGTGTCGTGCCCTATACCAGAGGCTCGGAAGTGTCGCGGCCGGTGGCGCAGATAGTGGCCGAGGCCGAGCGGCTGGCGCAAGCCGGCGTGCGTGAGGTGACGCTGCTTGGCCAGAACGTCAATGCCTGGCATGGCGAGGGCGAAAACGCCGAGGAATGGGGTCTTGGCCGCCTGCTGTTCCGGTTGGCCGAGATTCCCGGGCTGGCGCGCTTGCGCTACACCACAAGCCACCCGCGCGACATGGATGACGAATTGATCGCCGCCCACCGTGACTTGCCGGCGCTGATGCCCTATCTGCACTTACCTGTGCAATCGGGCTCCGACCGCATCCTGAAGGCGATGAACCGCAGGCATATGGCAAAGGACTATCTGACGCTGCTCGACCGGATCCGCGCCGCGCGGAGCGATATAGCGCTTTCGGGCGATTTCATCGTCGGCTTTCCCGGCGAGACCGAAGCGGATTTCGAGGCGACGATGGAGCTGGTGCGCCAGGTGAACTATGCCTCGGCCTTCTCGTTCAAATATTCACCCCGCCCTGGCACTCCGGGCGCAGAAATGGCCGATCACGTGCCGGAAGCCATCAAGGACGAGCGCCTGCAGCGGCTGCAGGCGCTGCTGTTGAAGCAGCAGCAGGATTTCGGCGCGAGCCTGGTCGGCAGCACCATCGACACGCTGATCGAGAAGCCGGGTCGCCAGGCCGGCCAGAAGGTCGGCCGCTCGCCGTGGCTGCAGCCGGTTATTGTTGATGAAAACTCCGGCGAAATCGGTGAGATTATCCAGGTACGAATCACGAAAACGGGTTACAACAGCCTGTTCGCCGAATTGGCCTGAGGTCTCGGCAGATGAGGAGAGACGGTTGAGCGCTGCGGAAGTGAAGAACCTGCCCCAGAACCTACCATCGGGGGCTTCGGATATGGCGCACATCGTTCTGACTTTCGACAACAACAAGCTTGCCAGCGCCCTTTATGGCCAGTTCGACGAGAATCTGGCCAGGCTCGAGCAGAAGCTTGGCGTCGATATCCGTTCGCGAGGCAACCAGCTGACCATCAAGGGCTCCGCCTCGGCCGCCGAGCAGGCGCGCCGCGCCCTGGATAATCTCTACGGTATTCTCCAGAAAGGCGCTGACATCGGCCAGTCGGACGTCGACGGTGCCGTACGCATGGCGATCGCCGCCGACGACCAGTTGACGCTGCCAACGCTGGAGCGCAAGGGCAAGGTGTCCGCCGCCCAGATATCGACGCGCAAGAAGACGATCTACGCCCGTTCACTCAACCAGGACGCCTATATGCGCGCGCTGGAGCGGTCCGAACTCGTCTTCGGCATCGGCCCGGCTGGTACGGGAAAAACCTTCCTGGCGGTGGCGCATGCGGCGATGCTGCTCGAACGCGGCATGGTTGAGCGCATCGTGCTGTCGCGGCCGGCCGTCGAGGCCGGCGAGCGGCTCGGCTTCCTGCCCGGCGACATGAAGGAGAAGGTCGATCCTTATCTCAGGCCACTTTACGACGCGCTTTACGAGATGATGCCGGCCGACAAGGTCGAGCGGGCGATTGCCGCCGAGGTGATCGAGATCGCGCCGCTGGCCTTCATGCGCGGCCGCACGCTGGCGCACTCCGCCGTGATCCTCGATGAGGCGCAGAACACCACACCGATGCAGATGAAGATGTTCCTGACCCGTCTCGGTGAGAACTCGCGCATGATTGTCACCGGCGATCCGACCCAGATCGACCTGCCGCAAAACACCAAATCCGGTCTGGTCGAGGCGCTCAGGATCCTCGACGGCGTCACCGGCATGGTGGCGGTGCGCTTCAACGAAGGCGACGTCGTCAGGCATCCGCTGGTCGCCGAGATCGTCAAGGCCTACGACCGCGACGGCAAGCTGGCCCGGGGCTTGGGCACCGAAGGCTGAGGCCTTATGGCTGAGGACAAAACGTTTGTAGGCGGGGATCTTCCGGTTCCCGTCGACATCGATATAGCAGTCGAAGCGGGCAGCTGGCCCGATGAGGCCGCGCTGACGCGGCTGGTCGATCGCGCTGTTACCGCTGCGTTTGCCGAAACCGGCGCTGCCGGGCGTTCCGAGCTCAGCATCGTCTTTTCTGACGATGCCCATATCCGCAACCTCAACGCCGGCTGGCGCGGCAAGGACAAACCGACCAACGTCCTGTCTTTCCCGGCTTTTCCGCTCGCGAAGGGCGGACCGCTACCGCCCATGCTGGGCGACATCGTGCTGGCCGCCGAGACCGTCGCGCGGGAGGCCGCACTGGAAGACAAGCCTCTCGACAACCATATCACCCATCTCGTCATTCACGGCCTGCTGCATTTGCTGGGCCACGATCACGAGACCGACGCCGAGGCCGAGGAAATGGAAGCCGTTGAACGCGCAGCGCTTGCGAGGCTTGCCATTCCCGATCCCTACGCGTAACTAAAAAGATCAAATGACCGGACGACGATGAACGACAAACCAGAGACTGCCGCCCGCCCAGACGTCGGCAGTGCGACCAAGCCATCCGAACAGACGGAAGAGGGCTCTAGTCCGAGTACCACGACCGGCAGCTTCGCCAGCGAGCCATCGCCTGCCGGTCCTTCCCTGTTCGATCGCGTGCTCGGCCTGTTCAGGCAACGCAACGGCACCAGCCTGCGTGAGGAAATAGCCGACGCGCTTGCCGAAACGGCGAGCGATGCCGGCGCCTTTTCGCCCGGCGAACGGGCCATGCTCAACAACATCCTGCGCCTGCGCGAGGTGCGCGTCGAGGACGTCATGGTGCCGCGCGCCGACATCGAGGCGGTCGAGATCACGACCAACCTCGGCGATCTTCTTGGACTGTTCGAGCAGTCCGGCCATTCCCGCATGCCGGTCTATTCGGAGACGCTCGACGACCCGCGCGGCATGGTCCACATCCGCGACGTGCTCGCCCACATCACCAAGATCGCCCGCGTCAAAAGGGGCAGGACGACCAGGAAAGCCGCCGCCACCACGCTTCTCGATCTTGCCAAGGTCGATCTCGCGCGCACCATCGGCGACCTGAACCTGATCCGCCCGGTGCTTTTCGTGCCGCCGTCGATGCTTGCCTCCGATCTCATGGGACGGATGCAGGCGATGCGCACCCAGATGGCGCTGGTCATCGACGAGTATGGTGGCACCGATGGTCTGGTCTCGCTCGAAGATATCGTCGAGATGGTCGTCGGCGACATTGAGGACGAGCATGACGAGGACGAGCCGATGATCACCCAGACCGGCGAGGGCGTGTTTGTCGTCGACGGCAAGGCCGAGATCGAGGATGTAACCAAGATGATCGGCGAGGATTTCGCCGCCGGCGAGCATGGCGAATATGTCGACACGATCGGCGGCATGATCTTCAACACGCTTGGCCGTGTTCCGGCCCGCGGTGAAGTGGTGCAGGCCATACCTGGTTTCGAATTCCTTGTGCTCGACGCCGACCCGCGCCGCGTCAAGCGGGTGCGCATCGTGGAGACCCAGAAGAGCGAGCGCCGCCGGCGCGCGGCCCGCGCCGAGCAGGTTTGAAAGACGCCGCTCGCCCGATGACGATCCATCGGCGAGCATGCGCGGGCGGCGGGAGCCGAGATCGTCCAGGAGCGTGCCGACCAGTTCTATGGTGAACGGCAGTACAGGGCGCGCGATCCTGAAGGTCACGTCTGGACCTTTTCCGAGACCCGACGCTCCGTTCCATGCGAGGAGGCTGAGCGGCTGGGCAATCTGCAGATCGAAGGCTGGCACCGTTAGCGTCTCGGTCTGGATTTCAGCAACGGGTGGGGAGCGGTCTCGAACCGTATGGTTTGCGCACCAATTCGTCTGGACGCTGTCCTGAGTGCTAGGAGAATGTCTGATGTCGTGGAAACTCGATGAGACCGTGGAAACGTCTGCGGGCGCTGTGGCAGCGGGTCGATTTGGTCGGGGGCCCGCGCTTGTGCTGGCTCACGGCTGGCCGTGGTCTTCATTCTCATGGCATCGGATCATCCCAGACCTCGCAAGGCGGTATCGTGTCCATTGGTACGATATGCCCGGATACGGGCGATCCGACAAAGCCGCGGAGCAGCGCACCTCACTCGATGTGCAAGGAGAAATATTCGCCGAGATGCTTGCGCATTGGGACCTTGAGCAGCCTATGGTCGTTGCCCATGATTTCGGCGGAGCGACGACGCTACGGGCGCATTTGCTGCATGGCTGCGAGTTTGAGCGGTACGTTCTGATGAATGTCGTCGCCATGCGCCCTTGGGGATCGGAGTTCTTCGATCATGTCGGTCGCCATGTGAATGCCTTTCTGGGACTGCCGCCGCATATCCACAGAGCGGTCGTGGAGGCCTATATCAAAGGGGCGATCGTAAACGACATCGATTCCGGAGATTTCGAGAAGCTTGTCGAGCCCTGGCTTACCGAGGAGGGACGAGGAAGCTTCTATCGGCAATTCGCCCAAGCCGACGAAAAATATACCGCCGAAGTCGAGCCGGCGTTCGGGGATATCAGGTGTCCGGTAAAGATAATCTGGGGCAAGGACGATCCGTGGATCCCGCTGGAGCGAGGCAAAGCGCTTCATGCGCTGATCCCGCAGGCATCGTTCGAAACATTGCCTGGCGTCGGTCACTTACCCCAACTCGAAGCCCCGGATATCGTTCTGGAGCGGTTGAACGAATTTCTATCGCGCGACGGCGAAGACTGATGGATTCAACGTGGAGGGCGAAGAATTTTTTCCCTCGCATTTTCGATGTTGCAACGCGCGAGCAGGCCTAGCTCAAGTCACGTCGATCCGTGGCTTCCCACCAAAAACCGCGATAACTTGACGGCGCTTCGCAGGCAGACGTCCTTTTTCGCGGAAACGTCTTCGCTTGGGGCTTTGATGATGGAGACGACGTGCAGATCATGTTGATTACCGGGCCAGCGGGTGTAGGCAAGTCGACGCTCTGCTGGGAAATGGGCGCTCAACTCGCCGCAGAGAAAGTCGCCCACGCCGTCATCGAGACGGATGAACTTGATAGGGTATTTCCGCGCCCCAGTGCCGAGGATCTTGAGAGGATCTGGCCCGGAACTACCGACGTAAGCAGCATCAACCTGGCCGCTATCTGGTCGACATACCGCGCCCTCGGGCATTCGCGCCTGATTATGCCAGGCGTAATGTTACACCTTGATTTCGACCGACGGTGGATTCTTGCTGCCATACCTGATGCACGGATCACGGTGGTTCGTTTGGTCGCCAGGGAGCCCACGATATTGGCGCGTCTGGCGCAGCGTGAGATTGGGTCAGGGGCGCAAGAGCAGGTGCAGCGCTCGCTTCGACAAGCCAGGCGCATGGCGAGCGAAGATGCCGGAGGCGCGTTGGTCGTCCCCACGGACGACAAGGCGCCTCAGGAACTTGCGGAAACCATTCTGCGGAAAGTCGGCTGGCTGAAGGCATAGGGGCACTGGAATGGGTCGCCGGCTGAGGCGGTGGGCCGTTTGGAGCGTGGACGCGGCCTGAAAAATCTTCTGCCGCGACTCTCACGACTCGGAAGCCAGGACTCTCGGCGTCGTCACACTAGTTGATCGACGCTGCAGCACGCAGCTTCCCCGCCCCCAATCTGGCGATTACTTCGCGCGAGACCTCAGTTGGCTCCAGAGATCGTAGCCCGCGAGGAGGATGCCGATGCCGATTGCAACGCCCAGATCGGGATGCGGGACGAACCGGATCACGACGCCGAAAAACGCCAGGAAAACAACAAATGCCAGGATGGCCAGGATGCGGCTCAAGGTCATCTGTCGTCCTCCACTCGCCGCGGCATCCCCGTCTCAGCCCCCGTAGATCAGGTTGGGCAGCCCGTACACGATCTGCGGGAAGATGTAGATGATGACCATGCACAGGATGACGATCAGCATATAGGGCATCATTCCGCGGAAAATGTCCGAAAGCTGGACATGCGGCGGCGAAATGCCCTTGAGGTAGTAGGCCGACATAGCCATGGGTGGCGACAGAAAGGCCGTCTGAAGGTTGACTGCGACGAGCACGCCGAAAAACAGCGGATCGATCTGGAAATGCGCCAACAGCGGCAGGAAGATCGGAACGAAGATCACGATAATCTCTGTCCATTCCAGCGGCCAGCCCAGGATGAAGATGATGATCTGGGCGACGATCAGAAACATCAGCGGCGACATGTCGAGGCCGGTGACGAAATCGCTGATCAGTTGCTGGCCTCCCAGATAGGCAAAGACCGACGCGAACGTCGCGGAGCCGACGAACAGCCAGCACACCATCGCGGTCGTGCGCGCCGTCAAATAGACGGCCTCCTTCAGGCGTTGCCATGTCAGGGCCCGGTAGGCGGCGGCCAGCATGACGCCGCCGAGCGCGCCGATGGCGGCAGCCTCCGAAGGCGTGGCGAAGCCGAAGAGAATAGCACCGAGCACCGCGAGGATCAGCACCGCCAAGGGTACGAAGGAAGTCAGCAGCATCCAGCTGATTTGCACGACCGAATAGTGCCCTACCTCGTCTCTGGTCGGCTTCGGCGCCACCTGTGGCTGCAGCACCGCCTTCGCCACCACATAGATCAGATAGAGACCGGCAAGCAGCAGTCCTGGAAACAGGGCTGCCGCATACATACGGACCACCGACACACCCGCCGTCGCGCCATAGACGATGAGCAGGATGGACGGCGGAATGAGGATGCCGAGGGTCCCACCCGCGCAGATCACTCCCGAGGCATATCTGACGTCATAACGCGCCTTCAGCATGGCGGGAAACGCCAGCAAGCCCATGAGTGTCACGACCGCGCCGACAATGCCTGTGGCCGTTGCAAAAAGGGTGCAGGTAATAAGGGCAGCGACCGCCATGGAGCCAGGAACGCGCCGGGTAGCGATATAGAGGGTGCCGAAAAGACGCTCGATGATATTGGACCGCTCGACGATGTAGCCCATGAACAGGAACAGCGGGATAGCGGTCAGCACGTCGTTCGAGATCACGGAATAGGTCTGATTCACGAACAGATCGAAAATGCGGTTGTTGAAGAAGCCGCCGATCCAATGCTCCGTAAGCGTCCAGGCGTCGGCACCATCCTCAACCGCCCGTTGGTAGGGGCGCCACATCCGCCCCGGATCGAAATAAGCATAGTAGCCAAAGGCGACCCCGAGCGCCATCAAAGTGAACGCAACCGGGAAGCCAAGGAAGATCGCCAGAAGCAGAATGAGCAGCATCGCGACGGCGACCTGAGGATCGCTCATCTGTCTTCTCCGTCGCGGCGGGTTTGATTGTCGGGGTGGAGGAATGGAAGGTCGACTGCTTCCGAACCGTGATGCAGAACATCGAGCGTCTTGGCTTCCATCAGCACCTTCTCGGTCTCTTCCACGTCTTCAGCCGCGCGAGGCCATGTTCCGGTCCGTAGACAGACGACGCAGCGGAACACCTGGGCAATCCCCTGCACGAAGAGCAGGATGCCTGCCGCCACGATTACGGCCTTGAACTGGAAGATCGGAATGCCGGCCGGACTGTTTGAGCTCACCTCGAGATAGCGGAAACTGCGTGCGGCATACTTCCATCCGGCCAGAACCAGCGCCGTCACGCCTGGGAAGAAGAAGATGATGTAGAGGACAAGTTCGACCGCCGCCTGGGTGCGCGGCTTCCACAGACGGTAGATGAAGTCGCCGCGCACATGCCCGTCTCGCGACAGGGTGTAGGCGCCGGCCATCATGAACATGGTGCCATAGAGCATGTAGCTGAGGTCGAATGCCCAGGCGGTCGGCGCGCTGAACAGGTATCGCACGACAACTTCATAGCTCACGCCGAGCGTCATGATGACGACGCTCCAGGCGAACACCTTTCCAAACCATGCCGAAAGTTCATCGGCGAATGCAATGTAACGGAGCATGTGCAGGGTTCCGTCAGGTACAATCCGGCGGTCGGGAAGACCGCCGGATCTGCCGAAGCGGAGGCGCGAATTAGAGCTTCAGCTTGCCGGGGAAATGATGTTCATATGCCAGTGTCAGGTCGGCTGAATTCATGAGCTCGTAATAGACAACACGTTCGACCCATTGGCGCTGGCTGTCGAGCACCCGCTTCATGAACTCATCCGCCTCCAGCGTCGGGATGATCTTGTCCCAAGCCTGGAGTTGTGCGTCGAGAATCTCCTTGGAGGTGCGGTGCACGGCGACACCGTGCTCGGTCTGCAGTTTCTGCAGGTCGGCCGAATAGTTGTCGAGGGCGACTGCGGTGGTCGCAGTGCTGGCCGCCTCCACGCCATATTCGAGAATGGCCTTCAAATCGTCGTCGAGGTCGTCGAACACGTCCTTGTTGAACAGGAATTCGAACGACTCGCTCGCCTGATGATAGGACGACAAGATATAGTTCTTGGCGACGTCCTGCGAACCGAAGCGAAGGTCGGATGACGGATTGTTGAATTCGAAAGCGTCGATAACTCCGCGCTCCATGGCGGGCACGATTTCACCGCCGGGCAGCTGCGCCACGCTAAGGCCGAGGTTTTGCATGAGATCGGCGGCAAGACCCACCGTCCGGTACTTGAATCCCTGCAATTCCGAGGTGGTCGTGACAGGATTCTTGAACCAGCCGAACGGCTGCGCAGGCATCGGGAAGCCATAGAAGCCGACCACGTTGAGCCCCATGATGTCCTGCGTCAGCTCGCGGTAGAGGTCTTTGCCGCCGCCCTGGTGGAACCAGGCGAGCATGGTGGTGGCGCTGCCGCCAAACACAGGGCCAGTTCCGAATAGCGACGCGGCCTTGTGCTTGCCGTACCAGTAGACGGGGACGGTGTGCGCGGCGTCGATGACCCCGTCATTGACGCCATCCAGCACCTGGAACGCGCCCACGACCGCACCCGCGGGCAGGAGCTCGAACTTCAACCGGCCGCCCGACATTTTTTCGACGCGCTCTATGTATAGCCGGGCGAAATCCATCCAGATGTCCGACGCGGGCCAGGAGGTCTGCATCTTGATGGTCACCGGCGCCTGCGCCAGCACGGCCGGGGCCGAGAGCGTCGTCGCTGCGGCCGCACCGGCCGTGATGGCGGTGGACTTTTCCAGGAACCTACGACGCGAGAGTTTGTTGTCGGACATTTATTCCTCCCATAGTTGCAAAATCTTCTCCCACAAGGAGAATATGCGAACTCGCCCCTTGCGCAACCAGTTTCGCCGCAAACGGGCTTCCGTTCGGGATCGTGCGCCGAAATTCAATCCGGCGCGCCGGCTGAATCGCTGGCCGTTTGGAGCGCGGACTGCGGCCTGATAAATCTTGCTCCGTGATTCGCACGACTCGGAAGCATTGATGAAGCGCCTGGCCGGCCGGATAATTCTGCTGTGGGGCTGGCGCCGCGCGCTTGTGGCATTTCTTGCTGGGGCGCTGGCGGTTCTTGCCCAGGCGCCTTACGATTTCTTCGCCGTCTGTTTCGTTTCGTTTCCGCTGCTGGTCTGGCTCCTCGACGGCGCGACCGGCGAAGCCTCCGACGGCTGGTTCCGGCGTTTGCGGCCGGCCTTCGCCATCGGCTGGTGGTTCGGCTTCGGTTATTTTCTCGCCGGCCTGTGGTGGATCGGCTCGGCGCTTCTGGTCGAGGCCGACAGTTTCGCCTGGGCACTTCCCTTCGCCGTCGTCGGAATTCCGCTGGCGCTCGCCTTTTTCTACGGCTTCGCGACCGCGGTTGCCCGGCTGCTGTGGAGCAACGACATCGGCCGCATCGCTGCCCTTGCCTTCGGCTTCGGCCTGGCGGAATGGCTGCGCGATTTTCTGTTCACCGGCTTTCCCTGGAATGCCGTCGGCTACGCAGCGATGCCGGTGCCTTTGCTCATGCAGAGCGTGTCGGTGACCGGCATGATCGGCATGAACGCGCTGGCGGTCTTCGTCTTTGCATTGCCGGCTCTTCTTGCGGCGCGCCGGCATGTCCGCCTGGGGGCAGCGCTGCTTGTCGCTCTCGTCGCCGTCCATGTCGGCTTCGGCTTTATCAGGCTTGCCGCCAAGGTCGAGCCCGCAACCCGCGCAATCGACGTCCGCATCGTGCAGCCGGCCGTCGATCTCAGCGAGAAATGGGACGCTTCGGTGCCCGACCGGATCTTCGCCACACTGATGGGGCTTTCGGCCAAGTCGCCTGAGGCTGGCCATGACAAGCCGCAATTGATCCTGTGGCCGGAAACCTCCGTGCCGTTTTTTTTCGCCCAACGTCCCGATGCGCTGGCCGCGCTGGGAGAAATGCTTGGCGACGGCCAAATGCTGATCGCCGGCGTTGTCCGGGAAGAGGGCGGCTCGGCGGCGAACGCCGACAGGCGGTACTACAATTCGGTGGTGGCGATCGACGACAAGGGAGAAATCACTGACGCCGTCGACAAGGTCCATCTGGTGCCCTTTGGCGAATATCTGCCTTTTGCCGACCTGCTTGGCCGCCTCGGGCTCAAACAGCTCGTCGCCGGGCCGATGACCTACGCGGCGGGCAATGAGCGGCACCCCATCGCGCTGCCCGGCGGCATCCGCGCGCTTCCATTCATTTGCTACGAAGTCATCTTTCCCGATCTGGTAGCGGTTGACGCTACGTCAGCTGAGCTTATTGTGAATGTCACGAACGACGCGTGGTTCGGTGACACGCCGGGTCCATACCAGCATTTCAGGCAGGCGCAGATTCGTGCGGTGGAGAACGGGGTGCCCTTGTTGCGCGCAGCCAATAACGGCATCTCCGCTGTAGTTGATCCGCGCGGGCAGATCCTCGATGCGCTGGCGATCGACGCACGCGGAGCCATCGATGTCGATGTGCCGATTTCCAATCAAGCCGTCGTTTCTTCCAGCCAAAGACGCATTAACGGACTGCTGATCATGTTGCTGTTTGCCTTGGCTGCCTTCACCTCGAATGTAAGGCAAAGGCTACGGGTGAATTGACAGTCGACACATTAGAAACTCATACTGTAACGGCCTAAAATTTCTCGAAGTCGGTACGTCGTTGTGTTGGGGCACTGGCCGCCGGCTTTGTTTGGGCAAAAAACACAAGGCCGGAAAAATTCGGCGAGGAAAAAATGACAGAAGAGAACAAGAAGAAGCCGAATCCTATCGACATCCATGTCGGGAGTCGCATCAGACTTCGCCGCAACATGTTGGGAATGAGTCAGGAGAAGCTGGGCGAGAACCTCGGCATAACGTTTCAGCAGATACAGAAATACGAGAAGGGGACCAATCGCGTAGGCGCCAGCCGTTTGCAGGCAATCGCCTCGATACTCGGCGTGCCTGTCGCTTTCTTTTTCGAGGACGCGCCGGGCCAGGAAGCGGTGGGCAACCGTGGATTTGCCGAAGATACGTCGATGGCTTTTGCCGTCGAATTCTGCGGCAGTCCTGAAGGTCTCCAACTCAACCGGGCCTTCGTCAAAATCGCCGACGTGAAGATACGCCGCAAGATCATTGAGCTTGTGAAGGCCCTTTCCGCCGACGAAGTCGATTGACTGGGCAGGTTGATCTGAGCCGATCGATTTGGCGGGCCGTTTAAAAGCCGGAAAATGGTGAGCCCGTCTTAGCAGGCTCGCAATTCTCGCGATCTCGCGTGTCAAGGAATTTAGATCCGGCAGCCAGGCCGCAGATGGAATCGATTTTGCTCGATACCCATACTCAAAGTCCCTTTTCATCAAAATGTTGGAGCTTAGCCCGCTGGCGGCATCCTGCCGCCGGTCACAGTGGCACAAGATAATAGCGCGATTTTGATGCCAGAATGGCCGCACCGCTTGACGAGCGCCGTCCGGCACCGTTAACACGTGGCGCGCCAATCGGCAGCTTGCCGATATTTTTTCAAGAGGGGACACCCGTGACGCGGCAAAACTATCTATTCACCTCGGAATCCGTTGCCGAGGGCCATCCCGACAAAGTCTGCGATCGCATCTCCGACGAGATCGTCGATCTGGTCTATCGCGAGGCAAGAAAGACCGGCATGGATCCCTGGAAGGTTCGCGTCGCCTGCGAAACGCTGGCGACCACGAATCGCGTCGTCATCGCCGGCGAGGTGCGCGTTCCCGAGACGCTGCTCAAGAAGGACAAAGCCGGCAACATCCTGATAGATGCCGCCGGTCATCCGCTCGTCAACCCGGCGAAGTTCAAGTCGGCCGCTCGCAAGGCGATCCGTGAAATCGGCTATGAACAGGCCGGTTTCCACTGGAAGACGGCAAAGATCGAGGTTCTGCTGCACGGCCAGTCGCCGGATATCGGACAGGGCGTCGACAATGCCTCCGATCGGCAAGGCGAGGAAGGGGCCGGCGACCAGGGCATCATGTTCGGTTATGCCTGCCGCGAGACACCGGATCTGATGCCGGCGCCGATTTACTACAGCCACAAGATCCTCGAATTGCTGGCCGCCGCGCGCCATGAGGGCAACGGCGATGCCGGCCGGCTCGGGCCCGATGCCAAGAGCCAGGTCACCGTCCGTTATGTCGACGGCAAGGCGGCGGAAGTGACGCAGATTGTCTTGTCCACCCAGCATCTCGACGCCAGCTGGGATTCGAAGAAGGTCCGCAACGTCGTCGAGCCCTATATCCGCGAGGCGCTGGGCGAGCTGAAGATCGCCGACAGCTGCAATTGGTACATCAACCCGACGGGTAAGTTTGTCATTGGCGGGCCCGACGGCGATGCCGGTCTGACCGGCCGCAAGATCATCGTCGACACTTACGGCGGTGCGGCGCCTCACGGCGGCGGTGCTTTTTCCGGCAAGGACACCACTAAGGTCGACCGTTCCGCGGCCTATGCGGCGCGCTACCTCGCCAAGAACGTGGTGGCGGCGAAGCTCGCCGATCGCTGCACCATCCAGCTTTCTTATGCCATTGGCGTCGCCCAGCCGCTGTCGGTCTATGTCGACCTGCACGGCACCGGCAAGGTCGATGAGGCGAAGCTCGAGCAAGCGCTTCGCACCGTGATGGACCTGTCGCCGTCTGGCATCCGCCGTCATCTCGATCTCAACAAGCCGATTTACGCCAAGACGTCATCCTACGGCCATTTCGGCCGCAAGGCCGGCCGCGACGGGTCTTTCTCCTGGGAGAAGACCGACCTCGCCAAGGCGCTCAAGGACGCACTCGCAGAATCGACAGCCGAAGCAGTCGCGGCCTAGCCGCAGCGCCGGGATCCGAAGACATGGATCCGAAAGATCGGCCAAGCCGCGCGACCGAAGCGTTTTTCGGTCGCCGGCGCGGCAAGACCATCCGACCGCAGCAGGCGGCGGCATTGGAAAGCGGCTTCAGCACCTACCGGCTCGATCTGACGGCCGGACCGCCGCACGAACTGCGCAGCCTGTTCGACGCCGATGTCCGTGCCATTCACCTTGAAATTGGTTTCGGTGGCGGCGAGCACCTGCTGCATCGGGCGACGGCGGTTCCTGAGACCGGTTTTGTCGGCGTCGAGCCTTTCGTCAATGGCATGGCCAAGATGATGATGGCGGTCGTGAAACGGCCGCTTGCCAATCTTCGGGTTTATGACGACGACGCCACGCGCCTGCTCGACTGGCTCCCGCAAGCCTCACTCGACGGCATCGACCTGCTCTATCCCGATCCCTGGCCGAAGAAGAAACACTGGAAGCGCCGCTTCGTCAGTCCGGTCAATCTCGACCGTTTCGCGCGCGTCCTGAAGTCAGGCGGAAAATTCCGCTTTGCTTCCGATATCGATAGCTATGTGAACTGGACGCTGCTGCACTGCCGGGTACATGGTGCCTTTGCGTGGCAGGCCGAAGAGGCAGCCGACTGGTATCGGCCCTATGAGGGCTGGCCGGGCACGCGCTACGAGGCAAAGGCCATTCGTGAAGGCCGCCGGCCGGCGTATCTCACCTTCGTCCGAAGATAGGTATGTTGCGTTAATCAGCGCGCATTGCGCGCTTCGCCGTCAACCAGGACCAAGGATGTCCTCGCCTGCGTCACCGGTCTTAGAAGCGGCCGATCTTATCGAAGGCGGCCGGATCAACGCCGAGATTGCGCAGATCGTGCGCGCGCGGCTTGCGGCCGGCTTCGACGGCCTGCGAAGCCGAGACGGCGCTGCCGAACACGGCGAAGAAATCGCCGATGGCCGAGAAAACCTTGCGGTTGGTCATGATATGCCCTTTCGCCTGCTGCAATGCGTGATTGAATTTGTGCAGCGCAACATAGATAAGCGCGTATTGCCTGATGTCACAGGGGCGTTGCCGCAGGGCCGCCATGCGTCCTGTGCAAGGCTGTCGCCTCCGGCACTTTCGCCCTGCCCTGCATGCGGACTTGAAACGACGGCGGCGATCGTCTATATCAGCTTCAAATTCTTGGTCGGTATGGCGAAGAGTGGGTCCACCCGGTCCCGCTCTTTTTTATTACCCTCCGACCACCAATGACACGACAGGAATCGAATGACTGCAACGGCAACCGACAGCGACGACCGCATCATCCGCGAAAGCGGCATCGATGCGCGCATCGCGCTGATCGTGCAGCCGGTGCTGCGTGCCATCGGCTTCCGCCTCGTCAGGGTACATCTGACGGGCCAGAACGGGCTGACGCTGCAGATCATGGCCGAACGCGAGGACGGCACCATGACCGTCGAGGATTGCGAAGAGGTCAGCCGGGCAGTGTCGCCGGCGCTCGATGTCGATGATCCGATCGAAAAGGCGTATCATCTTGAAGTGTCGTCGCCGGGTATCGACCGGCCGCTGGTCCGCAAATCGGATTTTGCAACCTGGACGGGCCATCTGGTGAAGATGGAAACCTCGGTCCTTGTCGCCGACCGCAAACGCTTCAAGGGCAAGATCGCCGAGAGCGACGCAGACGGCGTGCTGATCGAGCGCGACAAGCCGGCCTATGGCGAGGAGCCGACAGTGCGCGTGCCCTATGATGCGATTGCTGAAGCGCGGCTGATCCTGACCGACGATCTTATTCGCGATGCACTGTCGAAGGACAACAGGGCACGCAAGGAAGCCAAGAAGCGCCGCGGCGAACCCGAAGACACGCCAGAGGGCGGGGAAGCGGGCGCGGAAGATGAAACCGAACAGGAAATGTGATTGGGCTGCCGGGGCGCTAAAGGCTCGGCAACAAGCTCGGGAGAAAAAAGATGGTTGTAAGCGCCAACAGGCTTGAACTGCTGCAGATCGCCGACGCGGTCGCGCGTGAAAAGTCGATCGACAAGTCGATCGTCATCGCCGCCATGGCCGATGCGATCCAAAAGGCTGCGCGCTCGCGCTATGGCCAGGAAACCAATATCCGTGCCGACATCAATCCGAACACCGGCGAGATGAAGCTGCAGCGGCTGATGGAAGTGGTCGAGAAGGTCGACGACTATGCGACGCAGATCGCCATTTCCTCGGCGCGCGAGCGCAATCCCGACGCGCAGCTCGGCGACTTCATTGCCGAACAGCTGCCGCCCATGGATTTCGGCCGCATCGCGGCCCAGTCGGCCAAGCAGGTCATCGTGCAGAAGGTGCGCGAGGCCGAGCGTGACCGCCAGTATGACGAGTACAAGGACCGCATCGGCGAGATCGTCAACGGCACCGTCAAGCGCGTCGAATATGGCAACGTCATCGTTGATCTCGGCCGCGGCGAGGCGATCATCCGTCGCGACGAGCTGATCCCGCGCGAAAACTACAAATATGGCGATCGCGTCCGCGCCTATGTCTATGACGTGCGCCGCGAGCAGCGCGGCCCGCAGATCTTCCTGTCGCGCACCCATCCGCAGTTCATGGCGAAGCTGTTCACCATGGAAGTGCCCGAAATCTACGACGGCATCATCGAAATCAAGTCGGTCGCTCGTGATCCGGGTTCGCGCGCCAAGATCGCCGTCATCTCGCGTGACAGTTCCATCGATCCGGTCGGCGCCTGCGTCGGTATGCGCGGCAGCCGCGTTCAGGCGGTGGTCGGCGAATTGCAAGGCGAGAAGATCGACATCATTCCGTGGTCGCCTTCGGCCGCGTCCTTCATCGTCAACGCCCTGCAGCCGGCGGAAGTCGCCAAGGTCGTGCTCGACGAGGACGCCGAACGCATCGAGGTCGTGGTGCCGGACGACCAGCTGTCGCTGGCCATCGGCCGTCGCGGCCAGAACGTCCGGCTTGCCTCGCAGCTCACCGGCTGGGATATCGACATCCTGACCGAGCAGGAAGAGAGCGAGCGCCGCCAGAAGGAGTTCGTCGAACGCTCGGCGCTGTTCATGGATGCGCTCAACGTCGACGAGATGGTCGGCCAGGTGCTGGCCTCCGAAGGCTTCACCAGCGTCGAGGAAGTTGCCTATGTCGACGCCGACGAGATCGCGTCGATCGACGGCTTCGACGAGGACACCGCTTCGGAAATCCAGGCCCGCGCCCGCGAGTACCTGGAGAAGATCGAAGCCGAGCATGACGAGAAGCGCAAGGCGCTGGGCGTCGAGGACGAGCTGCGTGAGATTCCCGGCGTGACCACCGCCATGATGGTGACGCTCGGCGAGGACGGCGTGAAGACGATCGAGGATTTCGCCGGCTATGCGGCTGACGACCTGACCGGCTGGAAGGAACGCAAGGACGGCGAGACGAAGGTGTTCCCCGGTGTGCTCGCCAGCCACGGCGTGTCGCGCGCCGATGCCGAGCAGATGGTTCTGGCCGCCCGCCTCAAGGCCGGCTGGATCACCGAAGACGAGCTAGCAGCCGAAGACGTGCCGGCTGACGAAGCCGTTGGTGCGTGAGGTGAAACCGCATCGCACACAACCCGCCCTTGGACGAGATGAACGATCGCACTTGCATCGTTACGCGCAGACAGGCCGAACCGGATGAACTGATCCGTTTCGTCGTCGGCCCGGATTCGGCCGTCGTTCCGGATATCAAGAAAAACCTGCCCGGCCGCGGTTGCTGGGTGACGGCCGACCGCCTACATATCGACAAGGCGGCAGCGAAAAACCTGTTCGCCCGCGCCTTCAAGGCGCAGGTGACCGTGCCGACCGATCTCGGCGGCATGGTCGACGGGCTGCTTTCCAGATCCGCTCTGGGCATGCTCGGTCTTGCCCGCAAGGCAGGCGCGATCGCGCTCGGCGCCACCAAGGTCGAGAGCGCGGTGCGTGGTGGGCTGGCGCTTTTCGTGTTGCATGCGACCGAGGCGTCAGATGACGGCGTCCGCAAGATCAGCCAGGCGCGACGGGCAACCGTCCACCTTGGTGGCCCCGCCATCGTTGCCTACAAACTTTTCTCCGAGGCCGAGTTGAGCTTGGCATTGGGGGGTACAAATGTGATACATGCTGCCGTTCTCGCGGGAGACGCGGGCAGGGCGGTCCAGAAGCGCATGGTTGCGCTCGACCGGTATCGGGGCGGTTCCCCGGACGATCTGGCAATGCTTGCGGCCGTTGCTGACGAAGATGATGCCGCAGAGGATATGGAATGAGCGATACGAAATCGGGCGACGACAAGACGTTGAGTGTGACGCCGAAGAAGACCTTGACGCTGAAGCGCCCCGGTACGGAACAGGGCATCGTGCGCCAGAGCTTCTCGCATGGCCGCACTAAGGCGGTCGTGGTCGAGACCAAGAAGCGCAAGTTCTCGCTGCCCGGCGACAAGCCGGAGCCGGCCGCTGCCCCTGTGTCTGTCTTCACGCCGAAGCCGCCGGTTGCGGCAGCGCCTGTCGTGCAGGAAGCGCCCAAGGCGCCGCCGCCTCCGCCGCCTGTTGAACGCGGCGGCATGGTGCTGAACGAATTGTCGCGCAATGAGATGGAGGCGCGCCGCAGGGCCCTGGAGGGTTCGAAGGTGCGCGACGTCGAGGATCGCCAGCGCGCCATCGACGAGGCCAAGCGCCGCGCCGAGGATGAAGAGCGCCGCCGTCGCGAGCGCGAGGAATCCGCGCGCCGCCAGGCCGAGGAAGAAGCCCGACTGCAGGCCGAAGCCGAGTCCCGCCGGCGGGCCGAAGAAGAGGCGCGCCGCCGCGCGCCGCTGGCCGCCGAACTGGCGACAGCCGACGACGAGGACATCAAGCCGAAGCGGACCGGCGCCGGTGCCCCGGTGCGCCGTCCGGTCACGCCCGAAGTGGCGCGCCCGGCCAAGCCGACCAAGGGCGAAGAAGATCGCCGCCGCGGCAAGCTGACGCTGAATGCCGCACTTTCCGATGAGGATGCGCGTGCACGTTCGCTGTCGTCGATGCGTCGGCGCCAGGAGAAATTCAAGCGCGCGCTGCATAACGAACCGCGCGAGAAAGTCATGCGCGAAGTGATACTGCCCGAAACCATCACCATCCAGGAACTGGCGCAGCGCATGTCCGAGCGCGCCGTCGATGTGGTCAAGTTCTTCATGAAACAGGGCCAGATCCTCAAGCCGGGCGACGTCATCGACGCCGACACGGCCGAGCTGGTCGCCACCGAATTCGGCCACACGGTTCGCCGCGTCGCCGAGTCCGACATCGAGGAAGGCCTGTTCAACATCGCCGATCGTCCCGAAGATCTCGAGCCGCGTCCGCCGGTGGTGACCATCATGGGCCATGTCGACCACGGCAAGACGTCGCTGCTCGATGCCATCCGCAATGCCAATGTCGTGTCCGGCGAGGCCGGCGGCATCACCCAGCATATCGGCGCCTACCAGGTCGAGAAGAACGGTCACAAGATCACCTTCATCGACACGCCCGGCCACGCCGCCTTCACGGCGATGCGCGCCCGCGGGGCTCAGGCGACGGATATCGCCATCCTCGTGGTTGCGGCCGACGACAGCGTGATGCCGCAGACGATCGAATCGATCAGCCATGCCAAGGCGGCCGGCGTTCCGATCATCGTGGCGATCAACAAGATCGACAAGCATGACGCCGACCCGCAGAAGGTGCGCTCGGAACTGTTGCGCCACGAAGTCTTCGTCGAATCGATGGGCGGCGAGGTGCTGGATGTCGAAGTGTCGGCGACCAAGGGCACCAATCTCGACAAGCTGCTCGAAGCGATCCTGCTGCAGGCCGAAATCCTCGACCTGAAGGCAAATCCGGACCGTACCGCCGAGGGCGTCGTCATCGAAGCCCAGCTCGACAAGGGCCGCGGTCCCGTCGCCACCGTTCTGGTCCAGACCGGCACGCTGATGCCTGGCGACATCCTGGTTGCCGGCAACGAATGGGGCCGGGTGCGTGCGCTGGTCAATGACCGTGGCGGTCAGATCAAGGAAGCGCCTCCGGCGATGCCGGTAGAAGTGCTCGGTCTGCAGGGAACCCCGCAGGCCGGCGACCGTTTCGCCGTGGTCAACAATGAGGCCCGCGCCCGCGAGATCACCGAGTACCGCCAGCGTCTGGCGCGCGAGAAGGCGGTGGCCAGGCATGCCGGCCAGCGTGGCTCGCTCGAACAGATGATGTCGCAACTGCAGACGAGCGGGCTGAAGGAATTCCCGCTGGTCATCAAGGGCGACGTGCAGGGCTCGATCGAGGCAATCAACGCGGCGCTGGACAAGCTCGGCACCGACGAGGTTCGTGCGCGCATCGTCCATGCGGGTGCTGGCGGCATCACCGAAAGCGATGTGTCGCTGGCGGAAACCTCGGGTGCCGCAATCATCGGCTTCAACGTTCGCGCCAATGTGCAGGCGCGCGCGGCTGCCGCGGCGGCAGGCATCGAGATCCGCTACTACTCGATCATCTACAACCTCGTGGATGACGTGAAGGCAGCGCTCTCCGGCCTGCTCTCGCCGGAGCGTCGCGAGACCTTCATCGGTAATGCCGAGATCCTCGAGATCTTCGACATCACCAAGGTCGGCAAGATCGCCGGCTGCCGTGTCACCGAAGGCAAGGTCGAGCGCGGCGCGGGCGTTCGCCTGATCCGCGACAACGTCGTCATCCACGAAGGCACGCTGAAGACTCTGAAGCGCTTTAAAGACGAAGTTGCGGAAGTCCCGGGCGGCCAGGAATGCGGCATGGCTTTCCAGAACTATGAAGACATGCGCGTCGGTGACGTCATCGAGTGCTTCCGCGTCGAGATGGTGACCAGGACGCTCTGAGTTCGAGCATCTTGCGTTCGAGCATCTACTGAGACCGGGCGGTGGTCGAAAGACCGCCGCCCAAACCATATGAGACATGCGGCGCGGTCCCATCCCGCGCTTCACGATTTCAGGATAGAGAAAAATGCCCCGTTCAACCACGTCAGGCCCATCCCAGCGCATGCTGCGCGTCGGCGAACAGGTGCGCCATGCACTGTCGGAAACCTTGCAGCGCGGCGAGATCATCGATCCGCTGATCGAGAATGCCGTGGTTTCGGTCTCCGAAGTGCGCATGTCGCCCGATCTGAAGATCGCCACGGCCTTCGTCTCGCCGCTCGGCGCAAGTGATCCCGATGCGGTGGTCGAGGCGCTCAACAGGCATGCGAAATTCGTCCGCGGCCGCGTCTCCGGCGCACTCCGGCAGATGAAGTACATGCCGGAATTCCGTTTCCGGCTCGACACCAGCTACGACAATTTCCAGAAGATCAACGAATTGCTTCACTCGCCAGAGGTGGCGCGTGATCTCGGCGCAGATGCCCAGATTGACGACCAGAATAAAGACAACGACAAGGACGAAAAATAGTGGCGCGTCGCGGCAAGAAGAAGGGCCGGCCGATCTCCGGCTGGCTGGTGCTGGACAAGCCCGTCGGCATGGGTTCGACCGAAGCCGTCTCCAAGATCAAATGGCTGTTCCAGGCGGAAAAGGCCGGTCATGCCGGCACGCTCGACCCGCTCGCTTCCGGCATGCTGCCGATCGCGCTCGGTGAAGCGACTAAGACCGTGCCCTATGTCCAGGATGGCGCCAAGGTCTACCGCTTCACCGTTGCCTGGGGTGAGGAGCGTTCGACCGATGATCTCGAAGGGCCGGTGACGAAAAGCTCCGACCAGCGTCCGGCAGAAGCCGATGTGCTTTTGCTGATGCCGACATACACCGGCGTCATCATGCAGACGCCGCCGCAGTTCTCGGCCATCAAGATCGCAGGCGAGCGTGCGTATGACCTTGCCCGCGACGGCGCGACGGTCGACATCCCGGCGCGGGAAGTCGAGATTGGCCGTCTCGACCTAATCGAGCACAATGCCGATCGCAGCATTTTCGAGGTCGAATGCGGCAAGGGCACCTATGTGCGCTCGCTGGCCCGCGACATGGGCCGCGACCTCGGCTGTTTCGGTCACATCGCCGAATTGCGTCGGATCGAGGTTGAGCCGTTCACGCAGGAAGACTTCGTCACCATCGCCGAGTTGGAAGCCGCCCGCTTTGGCGAACGGGGCGACGAGGATCCGGATACGGCCGATGGTGCATCTGACGCTCCCGATCTGCCGGTCGATTTCGACGCAATCGACGCGCTTCTGGTCGATACATCAGCCGCGCTCGACTGCCTGCCGCAGATCGCGATCAGCGACGACGCGGCAACAAAAATCCGCCTCGGCAATCCGGTCATCATTCGTGGCCGCGACGCGCCGGTGGAAGCCGAGGAAGCCTGCGCCACGGCACGCGGCAAACTGGTCGCCATCGGAGCCATCGAGCAAGGCATGTTCAAGCCGAAGCGGGTCTTTGCCGGGTGAGCCCCGTCGTCTAGTCTCGATGAGACTCGAACATCCGAGGGGGCACATGGCAAAGGCCGAGACGATCAAGAAGCGGGCGCCGGTGACAGCACGGCGGCCGCCGGTCGGCGCGTCGCCGGGCACGCTGATCGCCGACCCGGCCGCGAGGCGTAGCTAACTGCGACTGACCCTGATGTCGCCCGACAAATTCGAGACAATCGAAGATGCCAGCATCGACGACGTCAAAGCCAGTTGCGACACATGGCCGGTCATCTGGCTCGACTGTACCGGTCTCGCCAACATCCCGCTAATCGAGGAGATCGGCCGGATTTTCAGCTTGCATCCGCTGGCGCTTGAAGACGTCGTCAACACCGGCCAGCGGCCGAAGGTGGACTTCTTCGAGGACCATGCCTTTGTCGTCGTCAGGATGATCGACGACGTCACCGCGCATCGTTACGAGCAGATCGCCGTCTTCTTCGGCAAGAACTTCGTCGTCACCTTCCAGGAACGCGAAGGCGATCCGTTCGATCCCGTGCGCAAGCGCATCGAAAGCTCGATGCCCAATCGGTTGCGCGCACGCGGCGCAGACTATCTCGCCTATGCGCTGATCGACGCCATCGTCGACAGCTATTTCCCGCCGATCGAGACTGCCGGCGAATTGGTCGACAGCATCGAGGACCAGATGCTGCGCGCGGCGGACAAGCACCAGATGCGGCGGCTTCACGAGTTGCGGCGCGACGCCAACGTGCTGAAGGGGGTGCTTTGGCCGATGCGCGATGCGCTGGCGACGCTGATCCGCAACGATGTGCCTTATGTGAAGGCTGAAACCAAGGTCTTCCTGAACGACACGCTCGATCACTCGCTCAGGCTCATCGAACTGGTCGAAACCCAGCGCGACATGCTGACCGGCCTAATCGAGATGCACCTGTCGCTGAGTCAGGCGCGTACCAGCGACGTCATCAGCGTCCTGACGATCATTTCGGCAATTTTCATCCCGCTCACCTTTCTCGTCGGCGTCTGGGGCATGAATTTCGACCCCGAAAGCTCGCCGTGGAACATGCCCGAATTGAAGGCCCAGTACGGCTACCCGGCGGCGCTCGTGTTCATGGCGCTTATCGCGCTCGGGCTCATCGCTTTCTTCAGATGGAGGAAGTGGTTATAGCCGAAGGGAAATCTCCGTTTGTGCATCAAAAAGCCGGCTTGTGAATTGGGCTGGTGTTTTTGCCTGAATTGCACTATATGCGCCGCAGCATCGTGCAATGACACGTTGCTTGTACCGGCCCCTGCTGGACGACATCCCGGCTGAGGGCGTCCCGTTTCCTCAAACAGATAAGGAAAAACACGATGTCGATTACTGCCGAGCGCAAAAAAGAATTGATGGGTGAATTCGCAACCGCCAAGGGCGACACCGGGTCTCCGGAAGTCCAGGTGGCCATCCTTTCCGAGCGCATCAAGAACCTGACCGACCACTTCAAGGACCACAAGAAGGATAACCATTCCCGCCGTGGTCTGCTCGCTCTCGTCTCCCAGCGCCGCAGCCTGCTTGACTATCTCAAGCGCAAGGATGACGCGCGCTATCAGACGCTGATCGAGAAGCTCGGTCTGCGCCGTTGACGAATTGACCGGGGGGGGGGGTGGGGGGGGCCCCCGGGGGGGGGGGGGGGGGGGGGGTTTTTGGGGGGGGGGGGGCGGGGGGTGGGGGGGGGGGGGGGGCCGGGCCCGGCCGCGGGGGGGGGGGAATGGTGGTATTTGGGCGGGGGG